>NZ_RZTX01000014.1:0-138000 GCF_004005385.1 Agrobacterium sp. CNPSo 2736
GCCTATTCGTGGGGTTCGGGGCGGGAACGGCTGGTGGCGCTTTGCGGCCTGTTTTCCACCGGGGCATTGTTACTTGCCATGGCCGCTTTCAACTCCGTTGCGGCCTTCACCGTCATCCGGTTTCTGGCCGGCGTCGCCAGCGCGCTGACCATGATCTTCACCTCGCAGATCGTTATCGGCCATGCCGTCAAGGCGGGCAGGGACAGCATTCAGGCGCTGCATTATGGCGGCGTCGGCGCCGGCATCGCGATCTCCTCGCTTGCGGTCTATCTGATCGGCGTTGTTTTTGACGGTGGCGGCTCCTCATGGCGAGAGGAGTGGATCGCAGGCGCTGTCTTTTCCTTCATCACATTCATTCTCGTCTGGCGGGTGCTGCCCGCAGGCCCGCCGCGACATGCATCCTCGGTGGCGGAGCCGCCGCTCAACTGGACGCGGCCGCTCTTCCTGACAACGCTGGCCTATGGGCTTTTCGGTTTCGGTTACGTCATCACCGCCACCTTCATCGTGGCGATTGCCCGAATGGCCGCTGCCGGCGCTTTCGTGGAGTTTCTGGCCTGGTTCATCACCGGCTGCGCCGCCGCCATTTCGCTTTTCCTCTGGAAACCGGTCTTGAAATCGCAGGGGCTGAAACGCGCCTTCGTCATCGTTCTTGCCATGGAAGCCGCCGGCGTCTTCGCTTCCGTCATGCTGCCGCCGGTGCCGGGTGTTCTCGTCGGAGGCCTGCTTCTCGGGCTGACCTTCATGGTCATCACCGCCTATGGCCTGCAGCTCGGCCGGGAATTTGCCGGGCCGAGCCCGCGTCGCGCCTTTGCGCTGATGACGGCCGCTTTCGGCACGGGCCAGATTGTCGGGCCGCTGGCCGCCGGCTGGATTGCCGAGGCGACGGGAAGTTTTACCGCGCCCAGCATTCTTGCTTCCGCTGTGCTCGTCGTCAGCATTCTGCTGATGTTGCCGGTGCTCGCCACGGAGCGGCGGCGCTAGGCTGCGGGCCGTCTTTTCCTGTCTCTAATTCGGTGTTTCCGGCGGGCATCGCCCGCCATCTGCGCCTTACATCTTGTTAAGGTCAGCGCTTCTTCATTGCTGTGCACAAATTTCTGCCCTAGGTTCGGGCCAATAAGTGCTTCGCCAATAATGGCTGATTTCAAACGCGCGTGAGTTCGAAACGTGTTTCATTCCTTCTTTCCCAAACCGAAAATCTTCTTCACGTCGGCCGCGCTGTGGACAATCGTGTGCATCGTTGTCTGGTACAGTGTCGGCCCGCAGATCGGCGCGGCCATCGGCCTGCCGCCATTGGCGCCCGGACAGACCGCGCCCATCGGGCTCGCCTATTTCTTCTCGCCCGACAATCTTTGGTTCTATCTCTATTTCACGATCTTCGTCGCCATATTCGGCATTACATGGCAGCTGGTCGCGAAGGATCACCCATGGACCGCATGGTCCATCTGGGGATCGGCTTTCATCATTTTCATCGCCTATTTTGCGGTGCAGGTTTCCGTGGCGCTGAACAACTGGCGCGGCCCGTTCTTCGATCTTCTGCAAAATGCGCTCGCCAAGCAAGGCGACGTGACGGCCGCGCAGTTTTACGATTATCAGCTCAAGTTCCTTGAGATCGGCGCTGTCGGCGTGGTGATGAATGTGGTGACCGCCTTCTTCACCAACCATTATGTGTTCCGCTGGCGTACGGCCATGAACGACTACTACATGTCGAAATGGGACAAGCTGCGCCATATCGAGGGTGCATCCCAGCGTATCCAGGAAGATACGATGCGGTTCGCCAATATTCTCGAAGGGCTGGGCGTCACGCTCATCAATTCCGTGATGACGCTGGTGGTGTTCCTGCCGCTCCTGTTCCGCATGTCCGAACATGTGGGCGACCTGCCGGTGATTGGCGCCATTCCGCACGCGCTTTTCTGGCTGGCGATCGTCTGGTCGATCTTCGGCACCGCGCTGCTTGCGCTTGCCGGTATCAAGCTGCCGGGGCTTAACTTCCGCAACCAGCGTGTGGAGGCGGCCTATCGCAAGGAGCTGGTTTATGGCGAGGACCATGCCGACCGGGCCGATCCCGTAACGGTGCGGGAGCTGTTCGCTAATGTGCGCAGAAACTATTTCCGCATGTACTGGCACTATCTCTATTTCAACGTGGCACGTTATTCCTACGGCCAGCTCGATGCGATCTTCCTGAACTTCATCCTGATCCCGACATTCGTTGCCGGGCGGATCACCATGGGCATCTGGCAGCAGATCGCCACGGCCTTCGGTGAGGTCAGCAATTCCTTCCAGTATCTGGTGAATTACTGGTCGACGATCATCGAACTGCTTTCCATCCACAAACGTCTTGTGGCCTTCGAAGCCGCGATCGGTGACAAGCCGCTGCCGGATATTGATGAGCGCTATCTGCGACGCGAGGCCGAGGACGGCGAACTGGCGGCGAACCGCCCCTGAGCAAACAAAAAGGCGGCCAGACGGCCGCCTTTTTCATGAATCGAGAGGCTTCACCCCTCGGTCTTCTGTTTCTTCCGCGCCTCGATCATCGGCATCGCCTCGGCATAGCTCACACAGGCGACATCCTGCCTGCCGCAGACTTCGCGCAGCAGCCGCTCATAGGCGTTCCAATAGGCGCCGCCATTCATCTTCACGAAGTGAAAGCCCATCTGCAGCGGAATGCGCTCGCCATTATATTGCCTGTCGAATGCATTGCGGAAGGCCGTATAGGCGCGGTCCTCGAATTCTTTCGAACGATCCGGCGTCTCGACGCCGATGGAGTGGCGGATGAAGAGATTGTAGTCCATGGCAATGATCGGGCGGTTGCCCGGACCTTCGGGAATGAGCGGCAGGCCGAAATGCTCTATGCCGTCGCGCTCGACCGGCCATTCCGGTCCCTTGGTGATGCTGGTGGCGTCATAGACGAAACGGTGCTTTTTTTGCGCTTCGGTCAGCGCCGGCCCCTGCGAGAGATAGGGCGCGCGGAAACCATTGATCTTTTTCACCATCTCGCGCCAGCCTTCGGGCTCCTCGCCCTTCTTGCCGATCATCTGCCAGGCGTTTTCCAGCGTGCTGGTGAAGGTGGTGAATTCGCCGTCCCATTGTTCGGCGGTCCATTGCCCGCCATCGAAATGGCCGCAGGTGTGGTTGCCGATTTCGTGACCCTCGCGATAGGCGGCCCAGATGTTTCTGAGCCTTGCCTCCACCTCTTCCGGCGACTGGCCGAAACCCACATTGGAGCGACCCGCCTTCTGGCCGGGTCCCTGATAGGTCTTGGCGCTGGTCTTCCTGTCCATCACCAGCGTGCAGGCCAGGAAATAGGTGAAATGCGCGCCGACTTGCCTGCCCGTCGCACGGCTTCTTTCCCACAGCGAATTGTCGCCCGCACCGTCGAAGGACACGATGACGAGCTGCTTCGGCTTCTCAGCCTCTTCGGCAAAGGCGGGAAGGGCGGCGAGAAGCGACAGGGCAAAGGTGGCAAATGGGCGAAACATCAGTTATCCGTCATATGAAACACCGTGGCCTTTTGCGGGTGGAATAAGGCGAAGCTTTGAATAGTCTGGCGTTTTCATGACTTTCGGCCTAATTCCTGTTGCAGCTTGCGGTGATAGGGCCGCTTCGTTCCACCGGGGGACCGTGTTTCATGCTTTTTCTCGCACTCTGTCTTGCCTTGTTTCTGCTGACGCATCTTTTGAAGGTGGTCGCACCGCAATTTCGCGCGCGGATGATCGCGTCGATGGGAGAGGGGCCTTTCAAGGGCGTCTATTCGCTCGTCAGCCTCATCACGCTCGGCCTCGTCATCTATGCCTTTGGCGAAGCGCGGCAGGAAACCGGAATGGTGTGGTATCCGCCGGTCTGGACGAGCCATCTCGCGGTGACCCTGATGCTGCCGGCGATGATCTGTCTTGTCGCCAGCCTCATCCCGGCTGGCTACATCGCGGTGAAGACGAAACATCCGCTCATCCTCTCGGTCAAGATCTGGGCGCTCGCGCATCTTCTGGCCAATGGCGAGACGTCTTCCATCCTTCTTTTCGCATCGTTCCTCGCCTGGGGCGTGGTGATGCGGATTTCGCTGAAGCGCCGGGAAAGAGCGGGCGAAAAAGTGGTCCGGGACTTCGTTTCAGGCCGCTACGATCTGGTGGCCATCGTCGGCGGCATCGTTCTCTGGGGTGCTTTCATCCTGAAACTGCACGAATGGTTGATCGGCGTTCAGCCCATCGTCCTGTAGGAAATCAACGTTTCCCCCTTACATATCAGGCAAAATAGGCTAGAAGGCCGACCATGACCCGGTCGGTCTTGCTTTTGCTGACCCGGGTAAGCGGCTTGGTATGTCCGCGAACGGATGGATCGGCGACGATCTCCGCGCGGGTAACGGAGAATTTGATGGCAAACGAAAATGATACCTTTATCCGCGAAGTGAACGAGCAGATCCGTTCCGAGCAGCTGTCGCGCTTCTGGGGCCGTTACGGTATCGTGGTCGTGGGTGCGGCCGTTCTCGTGGTTCTCGGCGCCGCCGGCGCCGGTATCTACGAATACTGGAACACCAGCCGCGCTTCCAATTCCGGCGACCAGTTCCTTGCGGCGCTGAAGCTCGCTTCGGACAACAAGACGGATGAGGCGTTGAAGGCCTTCGCCGATCTCGAAACCTCCGGTCATGGCAATTATCCGGTTCTGGCGAAGTTCCGCTCGGCCACGCTGCTGTCGCAGAAGGGCGATGCGGCCGGCGCCATCGCCGCCTTCACCGCCATCGGCAACGATACATCCGCGCCGCAGGTCTTCCGCGATACCGCCAAGGTGCGCGCAGCCTGGCTGCTGGTGGATAACGGCACCTACGATCAGGTCGTGGCGCTGGCGGAGCCGCTCAGCGCCGAGGGCCAGACCATGCGCGCCTCCGCCCGCGAAGCTCTGGGTCTCGCCGCCTACAAGGCCGGCGATTTCGCCAAGGCGAAACAATGGTTCGAGCAGATCGTCAGCGACACGCAGGCGCCGCGCAACGTGACGAACCGCGCGCAGATCATGCTCGACAATATCACCGCTTCCGGCAAGGCTGCCTAACGCCGCTGCGCCACGCAGGATCGCGCCGGCATTCTGTGCATTGCCAAAGCGATCCAACTCATTATTTTTACGCATGTCCTTTGCCCAAAACAGGTAACGTTTTGGGCAGACGTGCTTTAAGGAACTAGGATCAATGAGCTTCACCGTCGCCATAGTCGGGCGCCCCAATGTCGGCAAGTCCACGCTTTTCAACCGTCTCGTCGGAAAGAAGCTGGCGCTGGTGGACGATACGCCGGGTGTGACCCGCGACCGCCGCCCCGGCGAGGCGAAGCTTGTCGACCTGCGTTTCACCATCATCGATACCGCCGGTCTGGAGCAATCCGGGCCAGAAACGCTTCAGGGCCGTATGTGGGCGCAGACGGAAGCGGCGATTGACGATGCCGATGTGACGCTGTTTGTCGTGGACGCCAAGGCGGGCCTGACGCCGGCCGACGAGACGCTGGCGGAGATGCTGCGCCGTCGCGGCAAGCCGGTGGTGCTGGTGGCCAACAAGTCCGAAGCGCGCGGCTCGGACGCCGGTTTCTACGACGCCTTCACGCTCGGCCTCGGTGATCCCTGCCCGATCTCGGCCGAACACGGTCAGGGCATGATCGACCTGCGCGACGCCATTGTCGAGGCAATCGGCGAAGACGTCGCTTTCCCGCCTGAGGTGGATGAGGCGGAAACGGATATCGTTCTGCCGCGCAGCGAGCCGGGCAGCGAGGACGAGGAAGACGAAGAGCCGGTTTACGATGAGACCAAGCCGCTGCGCGTCGCCATCATCGGCCGGCCGAATGCGGGCAAGTCGACGCTGATCAACCGCTTCCTCGGTGAAGACCGTTTGTTGACCGGCCCCGAAGCCGGCATTACCCGCGACAGTATTTCGGTCGAATGGGACTGGCGCGGCCGCACCATCAAGATGTTTGACACGGCCGGCATGCGCCGCAAGGCCAAGGTGACGGAGAAGCTGGAAAAGCTTTCGGTGGCGGATTCGCTGCGCTCCATCCGTTTTGCCGAAACCGTGGTGATCGTGTTCGACAGCACCATCCCATTCGAAAAGCAGGATTTGCAGCTGGTCGATCTCGTCATCCGCGAAGGCCGCGCCGCCGTGCTGGCCTTCAACAAATGGGACCTGGTGGAAGACCCGCAGGCCTATCTGGCCGATCTGCGGGAGAAAACCGAGCGGCTTCTGCCGCAGGCGCGCGGCATTCGTGCCGTGCCGATTTCCGGCCAGACGGGTTATGGTCTCGACCGGCTGATGCAGAATATCATCGATACCGACAAGGTCTGGAACCGCCGCATCTCCACCGCCCGCCTCAACCGCTGGCTGGATTCGCAGACGACCCAGCATCCGCCGCCGGCCGTTTCCGGCCGTCGCCTGAAGCTGAAATATATGACGCAGGTAAAGGCCCGCCCGCCGGCCTTCATGATTTCCTGCACGCGGCCGGAAGCTATCCCGGAAAGCTATACGCGTTATCTGGTGAACGGTCTGCGCAAGGATTTCGACATGCCGGGCGTGCCGATCCGTGTGCATTATCGTGGGTCTGACAATCCGTTCGAGAGCAAGGCGAAGAAGAGGCGATGATCTGACGCGGGCGTCGGGGCCTTTTTCTTCTCCCCATCGGGGAGAAGGGTGGCCCGAAGGGCCGGATGAGGGGGTAACCTCTCCGTATGCTGCTGGCCTCGCCCCCTCATCCCGCTGCCGCGGACTTCTCCCCCTCGGGGAGAAGAAACAAGGGGCGCCCGCTCGTCCCAATTTCACGGTTTTGAAGAGTAAAAGACCATGCTGATCAAGCAGACCGACTATCACCGGATTTACCGCGTCATCAACAGCCTGCTCATCAGCCAGAATGCCGATCCCGCCTCGGCCTCCATGTATTTCAGCACCTTCGGCGCCTTCATCCTGCAGCAGCATTACAAGGTGAAGGCGGTGCCGAAGGGCGGGCTTGCGGCCTATAATCTCGGTGGAACCGTGCTGCTGTTCGCCGATCACCGCGAAGACGGTTATGTGACGGGCGCGGGCGAGAACTTCCACTGCTGGGTGGAGGCGGATGGCTGGGCGATCGATTTCATGGCCCCGGCATTTTCGGAAGGCGCCGATGGGCTTTCCGTGCCGGCGAAAATGTTCCAGCGGCCGCTTGTCGCCATGGCGGCATCCATCAACGATCTCGGACAATCCGGCGATTTCTTTTACCGCTCCGAGCCTGAAGCCACGGCCAAGCGCTTTGCCGACTGGCACAAACAGGCGATGATCGGCGATATGGCGAGCGTTGCCGCCAACTGGTTCCGCAAGTCACCGAAACAGATGGCCGCATCGCTTTCGGTAACGGATCGCGACGGCAAGGCGCGAACCGTGCCGCTTTCCGGCCAGATGCTCACCGGAGCATGGTGAAGGCAGGTTAAGCCGCAGGGCGTCGATCCCGAAGGTTTTGTCAGCAAAAGGTCTTTTGATTTATAAGGGCAATGTTGCTACGCAGACTGGGCTTCAACAGCGACGGGATTGACGTGTTCCTATGGCCGATGACACCATTTCAATAAGCTTCACGCCCGATCCGAAACATGTGCCCGACTATGTCCACGGCTATCAACATCAGGCCTATGAAAATTACAGCATGATTTTCGACAAGGCCTGGGCTCGCCATTTTGCCTCGGCGAGAGTGAAGCTGTCGATATTTGCGGGAGTGGCTGCCGGTTTCATCTATTCCATAAGCCTGCCGTGGTTTCCGGGCGTCTGGCCGGTTGTCGGTTATTGGGTGTTTGCACCCGCACCGTTTGTGGCCCTCACCATCTGGTACATTATCTGGCAAGGCGCCAGACGGGAGATGAAATCCTACTACGAGGTCCTGGCACATTGGAATATTGCCAATGATCGGATGTATTCGCCTCACACGGAGGTCGAGATAGGACCCGAGGGCTACAAGCAGGTCACAAGACTGGACACCGTGCAGTTGAGCTGGGCGCGCTATCATCTCGCACTCACGCCGCCGGACAGTCTGGTGCTGGTTTTCCACGGGACGGTGGCCGTCATACCCAACAGCGCCCTGCCGATTGCTGCAAAGGACATCATGGAGAAGATCAATCACTGGTGCGCAGCCCAGCAGAAAGAGCTTCTTCCCTTATCCTGAAGCAGCATCTGAAAATGGCGGTATCATCCGGAAACAGAGGACGGCCAGCGTGTTCTCGCGGCAGCCGCCTGACGTCAATCAGCAGCCCGACCCCGTTCTAAAGATAACGGCAGTCGCGTCCTGATTGCCTTGTGACATTCCCGCTTCGTTTCGTCCACCGTTCCCGAACAGAATCTCGGGGATCGCCCTCATGCAGGTTGAGAACGGGATAGCAGCGGCAGGGATTTTCCGGCGGCGTGGATGACGTTGTCGAGGAATTGCCGCGAGGCTTTTTCCCAGCTGTAGCTTCTGGAAAGCGTCAGCGCCTCCTGCGGCGAACAATGAAGCGCCGCGAGACAGGCATCGCGAAGATTGTCGTCCAGCGCACCGGCTGCCGGGTTGCCGCCGAGAATATCGATCGGTCCGGTGACGGGGAAGGCGGCCACGGGCACGCCGCTTGCCAGCGCTTCCAGAATGGTGTTGCCGAACGTATCGGTCTTCGAGGGGAAAACGAAGACATCGGCCTGCGCATAGGCGTCGGCCAGCTCCTCACCGGTCTTGACGCCGGTGAACAAAACGTCCGGATATTTCTCCTGCAATTCTTGGCGGGCAGGGCCGTCGCCGATGACCACCTTCGAACCCGGCAGGTCCAGTTCCAGAAATTCCGGCAGGTTCTTCTCCACCGCCACACGTCCCACCGTCATGAAGATCGGGCGCGGCAGGTCGAAAGGCAGCTTTGCTTTCGGGCGGGGATGGAAAAGCTCGGCGTCGATGCCGCGGCTCCAGCGCTTCAGATTGCGCACGCCGCGCGCTTCCAGTTCGGTCTCAAGGCTCGGCGTCGCCACCATGCAGGTGTTGCCGCCATTGTGGAACCAGCGCACGAAGGCGTAAAGCCAGCTTTCCGGCACGGGGAAGCGCGCCGCCACATATTCGGGAAAGCGGGTGTGATAGCTGGTGGAAAAACGCATGCGGTTCTTCACGCACCAGCGTCGCGCCATGAAACCCAGCGGCCCTTCCGTCGCAATATGCACGAAGGAAGGCTGGCTTTTTTCGATCTCCGCCGCCACACGGTGATAACCGGCAACCGAAAGGCGGATTTCCGGATAGGTGGGGCAGGGGATGCTGTAAAAACTCTGCGGCGTGACCATGCGTACATCGACGCCGAGCCGCGCGAGTTCGGTATTGGTGTTTTCTATGGAGCGAACCACGCCGTTGACCTGCGGGTGCCAGGCATCTGTGACAATCGTGATTCTCGTCATGAAACACTGATCCTGCTCATCTGCGCGCGGGCGAATCCCCATTGCCCGGCTTCTGCCCGTATATGCGGCGTGCGTGTTACAGGATCATGTCAGGGTGTGTGACGGCGGGGAAGCGTGGTTTGCGCGCAGAAGTTTGCGGTTGTCCACGGCGCTCCCCCGGTGCGGCGGAGCCTTATCCCACCAGCGGCAGCAGCTCGGGGCTGATCAGCGCGCCGTGGTGACCGATGACGGTTGCCGCCGCCCTTGCCGCGAAGGTGGCCGCTTCCTCCGGCGAACTGCCGGTCACATAACGGGCGAGGAAAGCGCCGTTGAAGCTGTCGCCGGCGCTTGTCGTATCCACCACGTCCACGGCTTTCACCGCCGGGGCGTGACTGCGGCTGCCGCCGAAATCGAGCGTCGCGCCCTTGGCGCCGTCCTTCACGACGATGTTTTCGACGCCAAGCGAACGGTAGCGGTCGATGGTCGCTTCCACGGAGACATCGCCGAAATGGCTCGCCTCGTCATCGAAGCTCGGCATGACAAGCGTTGCGGCGCGAGCACCGTTGGAGATGGTCTCGAGCATCGTATCTCTGTCGGCCCACAGGCGCGGACGGATGTTGGGGTCGAAGACCACCAGCTTGCCCGCCGCCCTGGCGCGGCGCAGTTCGGCGAGGAACGTATCGACATCATGGGCGGAGGCGAGAATGGCGAGCGTGATGCCGGAGAAATAGACCACATCGGCGCTTTCCACCGTCCTGCGCAGGTGGTCCGCATCGGCGGCGAGCTGCCTTGCGGCGGCGGCGTTGCGCCAGTAGCTGAAGGTGCGCTCGCCGTCCTTCAGGTTGATGAGGTAAAGGCCGGGCGTGCCGCCCTTGATGCGGCGGATTTTCTCCGTGCCGATGCCGGCTTCGGCAATGAAGGTCAGCATGTCTTCAGAGAGAGGATCGTCGCCGAGTGCGGTGAAATAATCGACCGACCAGTCGCCTGGCAGGCAGGCCCGGGCATACCAGGCGGTATTGAACGTATCGCCGGCAAAACCCTTGCGCAGCAGCCCGTTGCCGGCCTGCGACAGTTCCACCATGCATTCGCCAATCGACAGAAACCGTCCGCCCACGCCGTCATCCTCCCGTTTTTTCCAGCCATGCGGCTTACGACGAGTGCGCGCCGCTGACAAGGGCGGTTCTGGCCGATTGTGCATCTGCGAAGTTCCGGTTTACGCGGCGGCGACAGCTTTATATTCTCCGCTTAAACCATCAGGAGATCGCCCATGCCGCTAACCCATGCCCCGGTCCACAAACCCCAAGCGCAATCGGACTGGTGGAAGGGAGCGGTGATCTATCAGGTCTATCCGCGTTCGTTTCAGGATACGACCGGCGACGGTTTCGGCGATCTTGCCGGGGTGACGAAACGCCTGCCCTATATCGCCTCGCTCGGTGTCGACGGCATCTGGCTCTCGCCCTTCTTCACCTCGCCCATGGCCGATATGGGGTATGACGTTTCCGATTATTGCAATGTCGATCCGATGTTCGGCACGCTTGCCGATTTCGACGCGCTGATGGCAGAGGCGCACCGGCTGGGGCTGAAGGTCATCATCGATCAGGTCATCTCGCACACGTCGGACCAGCATCCATGGTTCGTGGACAGCCGGGCGAGCCGGACCAACAGCAAGGCCGACTGGTATGTCTGGGCCAATCCCAAGCCGGATGGCACGGCACCCACCAACTGGCTTTCCGTGTTCGGCGGCCCGGCATGGGAATGGGACGGCGTGCGCAAGCAATATTACATGCACAGCTTCCTCGCCTCACAGCCGGATCTCAATTTCCACAATCGCGAGGTTCAGGATGCGCTCCTCGAAACCGTGCGTTTCTGGCTGGATCGCGGGGTGGACGGTTTCCGGCTCGATACCGTCAACCATTATTTCCATGACAAGCTTTTGCGCGACAACCCGCCGCTTTTCGATGAGGAAAGTTTCGGTCTCGATGCTTCCGACGTCAATCCCTACGGTATGCAGGACCATCTCTACGACAAGACGCGGCCGGAAAACGTGGCTTTCCTGAAGCGTTTTCGCGGGCTGCTCGATGAATATGACGGCCGCGCCACGGTGGGCGAGGTGGGAGACGGGGCGCGGTCGCTGAAGACGGTGGCGGCCTATACGTCCGGTAATGACAAGCTCAACATGTGTTATACGTTCGACCTGCTGGGTCCGGATTTCAGCGCGAAGCATCTGCGCGCCTCGGTCGAGACCTTCGGCAAGGTGGTGACGGATGGCTGGGTGTGCTGGGCCTTTTCCAACCACGATGTGGTGCGCCACCTCAGCCGTTTTTCCGAAAGCGCGGAGGAGCAGATGCGGGTGGCGAAGCTTGCCATCTGCGTTCTCGCCAGCCTGCGCGGTTCCATATGTCTCTATCAGGGCGAAGAACTGGGTTTGACCGAGGCGGAACTCGCCTTTGAGGATCTGCGCGATCCCTACGGCATCCGCTTCTGGCCCGCCTTCAAGGGGCGGGACGGATGCCGCACGCCGATGGCGTGGGAGACCGGCAAGCCGAATGCCGGTTTTTCAAGCGCTGAAAAGCCCTGGCTGCCGGTGCCCTATGTTCATGCCATGCAGGCTGTGGATGCGCAGGAGCGCAAGCCGGATTCGGTTCTGAACCATTACCGCGCGGTTTTGTCCTTCCGAAAAGGTCACGGCGCGCTGCGCGACGGTGATATGCACTTCATCAAGACCAATCTCGATGTGCTGGCCTTCACGCGCCAGAAGGGCGATGAAAAACTGCTCTTCGTTTTCAACCTCACCCGCGAACCGGTGGAATTCCCGATACCGAAGGCCATGCGGGTCACCGATATATTGCCGCTGCCGGGTTTCGCACCGCTATTCGATGCGGGTATCGTGAAGCTCGAGGGGCTGGATGTGTTTTGCGGGGTCGTTGCATGAACGGGCAATTTGTCATCGAAACGGCTGGCGAAGCATCGCTCGATGAGTGGTCGCTTCTGCGGCACCGCTTGTGGCCGGATGCTTCACCCGCCGAACACAGGGCGGAATTGCAGAACGTTTCCGACAATGAGATTGGATTTATTGCCTATGATCCGGCGGGCATGGCCATCGGTTTTGCCGAAGCCAGCCTGCGGCACGATTACGTCAACGGATGCGACACCTCGCCCGTGGCGTTTCTCGAAGGCGTTTATGTGGAGGAGGCATTTCGCAAACAGGGCGTTGCGGCTGCTTTGATTGCCGAAGTAACCCGTTGGGCGACCAGCAAGGGTGTGAGCGAGCTTGCTTCCGATGCCGATATTTCCAATGTCGATTCACACCGCATGCATGCGGCGCTGGGATTTGAGGAAACGCAGCGGGTGGTTTATTTTCGCAAGTCTCTGCCTCTGGGTTCATAACCTCCCGGCGTTGTTCAGTCAGCGGATGATGTCAGTTTTCGCGGGCGCCTTCCGGCGATCACATGCGTCGCCATGATCGCGTCTTGGGTGATGAATAGTACTATTTAAGTATTGATGAAATTTATAACATTTTCAAATTGGATTAATTCATGATTGGAGATTAAATATATTCATTTTTATAATGGTTACGCAGTAATTTTTTTACATTTACTTCGCTGTTGGCGAGCCTTGGGCAAGCTTCCAGTATTAATCATTGAAACCTACAGATTTTCGGTCTCCACCCATAAAGTGAAGCAGGGATTGTCATGTCCGTTTCAATCAAGAATTTCAATCAGCCCAATACCGCGAATTCCACCTCGCCGCGCGCCAAAGCTAAGGCCGCCCCTCCATCCATCCGAGAGGTCTTCCTTTCCGGACAATCGGCAGCCCGCGCATCAACACCGAAACCAGCCCCCAAAACCTCGTCAGCCGACTATATCGCATCGCCCGACTTCATGCGGAATCTGAGGGCCAAGCTTTCCCTGGCGGGGGACGATCCGGCGCAATATCTGCGCGCCCGGTCGATGATGAGCGCTCTCGAGCGTGGGGCCCTGCAGGTTTCGAACCCCACCCAGGGCAAAACGATCAATGCGTGGGATCCGAACCAGAAAAACGCCAAGCCGACGACAGCCACTGACATTGCCAAGACCAACTGGGTGGATTTCCTCAACACGCAGCTGAAGCGCAGCGAAGACGGTGCGCTTTCCAGGGATGGAAGCGGTAGCTATGTCGACAATGCGACGGGAAAACACGCCTATTTTGGCAGGGTCGCGGGCAAATATTATTACGTCACCTGGCCTTCGGAGACGAAAGCATGAGGCCGCTCTCGCGGCCTCAAAATGCGGATTGAGCGTTTTCCGCTGCCTCCGGTCGGCAAGCCACGGTCAGATCAGCGCAAACCGGTCCACATCCACCATGCCCATATCGGAAATCTTCAGATGCGGGATGACGGGCAGCGGCAGGAAGGCCACCTGCAGGAAGGGTTCTTCCAGTGTCGTGCCGAGCGCATAGGCCGCTTTTCTAAGCGTGTGCAGCGTGTCTCGAACGGTCTCATAGGGTTCGAGGCTCATCAGCCCGGCGACCGGCAAAGCGATCTCGCCCGTCACCCTGCCGTCTTCCACCACCACGAAGCCGCCCTTGATTTCGCCGAGACGGTTGGCGGCCAGCGCCATGTCGTCTTCATTGACGCCGACGACGCAGATATTGTGGCTGTCATGGCCGACGGTGGAGGCGATGGCGCCCTTTTTCAGGCCGAAGCCCTGAACGAAACCGTTGGCATGGTTGCCGTTCTTGCCGTGGCGTTCGATGACGGCGACCTTGATGATGTCGTTCTCAAGATCGACGGTGGTCTGGTTGCCATCCGCCGGCAGCCTGTAACGGCGATGCTCGGTAATGATCTTGCCGGGAAGCACGCCCATGACGGGGCTTTCGCCCTCCGTGACCGGCACGCCGAAATGCGAGGCGAGCACGGGTCTTGCCTTGACGCTGTCGAGGCCGACGGGTGCGACCGGTTTGCGCGTGGCGAAGAGGGCGTCATCGACGATCCGCCCGCCGGAAAGCACCATGCTTGCCTTGCAGTTCTGCAGGCTGTCGACCACCACGAGATCGGCGCGCCAGCCCGGTGCGACAAGGCCGCGGTCGCGCAGGCCGAAGGCTTTTGCGGCGGAAATGGAGGCGGCGCGGTAGATGGCGAGCGGTTCCACGCCGCTGGCGATTGCGGTGCGGATCATATAGTCGAGATGGCCCTGTTCGGCGATGTCGAGCGGGTTGCGATCATCCGTGCAGAGGGCCAGATAGGGCGACAGGCGTTCGGTGATGATCGGCATCAGGGCGTGCAGGTCCTTCGAGACCGAGCCTTCGCGCACCAGAATATGCATGCCCTTCCGGATTTTCTCCAGCGCCTCAGTCGCGCTCGTGCATTCATGTTCGGTGCGGATGCCAGCGGCGAGATAGCCGTTCAGCGCCGTGCCGGAGAGAAGCGGTGCATGCCCGTCGATATGCTGGCCCTGGAACGCCTCGAGCTTCGCCATGCACACCGGATCCTTGTGGATGACGCCCGGAAAATTCATGAATTCGGCAAGCCCGATGACCTTCGGATGCCCCCGGAACGGCAGCAGCTTTTCGATGGGCAGATCGGCGCCGGCGGTTTCCAGATGGGTGGCGGGCACGCAGGAGGAGAGCTGCACGCGGATATCCATGATGGTTTCCATGGCGCTGTCGAGGAAGAACTGAAGCCCTTCCACGCCGAGAACATTGGCGATCTCGTGCGGGTCGCAAATGGCGGTGGTAACGCCATAGGGTAAAACGCAGCGGTCGAATTCGTGCGGCGTCACCAGCGACGATTCGATATGGAGATGCGTATCGATGAAACCCGGAACGACGATCTTTCCGGAAATGTCGATTTCCTGTCGCCCCTTGTAGTTCTCGCAGGTGCCGACGATGGTGTCGCCACAGATGGCGATATCCGAGGCGACGAGTTCTCCGGTGACGAGGTCGAAGAAGCGCCCGCCCTTGAGAACCATGTCCGCCGGTTCACGGCCCGTACCCTGATCGATGCGCGTTTCAAGTCTGGAATTCATGCGGGTTTCTTCGGCTCCTGATTTGCGTCGTATGCGAGAATTTTCACTATTTACATTCTGTGGTTGTTTCTTGGTCTATTCGGATTGATTCTTTGAGTTTTAAATATATCCAGAGTAAAAAATTTTCATATTTGTGTTATTTAATCTTCCGAGGTGCAAGTTTAGGCAGGGTTGGGAAGACTTGACTTCACCTTTATAGTTTAGCCGGTTGCGCGCCGACATTTTTACGAATTACGGTTTCAGGTTATCATTCCCGGGAAGGAAAATAAAAGCATCTGATGCTCAAACGAATTTCCACCCAGCAACTGACGATTGGCATGTTTATCGAAGCGGTCGAAGGAACGCTTTCGAACCAGGGATTTTTAAAGCGGCACCGCTTTCTTTTGCGGCACGAGGAATTAATGCGTCAATTGAAATCAAGCGGCGCCGAAAGCATCGTCATCAACACGGCCAGGGGATACGATACCGAAGGCAGCGCGCGTTCCGTGGCGGTTTCGTCGCAACCGGGCAATTGCCCGGAAACCGTCGCTGCGGTTACCCACGCCGTACGCTCGGCCGCCGATGCGATTGCCGAGACCTTTGCTTCCGCAGAAGCCGGCGGTGGTGTTTCGCTGAAGGGCATGGCTGCGGCGGCGGGCAAGATTTCCGATGCCGTACAGTCGAACCCGGCGATTTTCATCGGCGTCACCCGCCTGAAATCGAAAGATGAAACGACCTTCGTGCACTCGGTCTCCGTCAGCGGGCTGATGATCCTCTTCGGCAATTATCTCGGGCTCGACAGGGGAACGGTCAATCTGCTCGGCATCAGCGGGTTGCTGCATGATATCGGCAAGGTGGAAATCCCCTCATCGATCCTCAACAAGGCGGAAGGGTTGAGCGCCAGCGAGCGGGAAATCATTAATCTCCATCCCGCATTCGGCCGGGATATATTGTCGCGCAATGTGCAGATGCCGGAGATGGTGCTCGATGTCTGCTTCAATCATCATGAGCGGATGGATGGCGGCGGTTATCCGAGCGGCCGTGCGGGCAGCCAGATCAGCCTCTATGCGCGTATCGCGGCGATTTGCGACGTCTATGACGCCGTCACCTCGGTCAGGCCCTACAAGAAGCCGTGGACGGCGAATGATGCGCTGACCTGGATGCTGCGGCGGGAGGGGCATTTCGACATGCAGCTGCTGAAGAAATTCGCGCTGTGCATTTCCGCCTCGCTGCCGAGGGGTTAGTTGCCGAAGATGATCGCCATGTTCAGGCTGTCGATGTAACGCCCGTCGATCAGAACGGCATCACGGCCCCGGCCTTCATGCACAAAACCGATCTTTTCATAAAGCGCGATTGCCCGGGCATTGTCCGCATGCACGCTCAGTTCCACACGGTGCAGCCCGCATTGACGGGCGGCATCGAGCGTCTGCCGCATCAGCTGTCCACCCAGCCCCTTGTCGCGATAGGCCGGCAGGATGCCCATGCCGAGCGTGCCGCGATGGGCATGGGTGGGTCTGCTCTCGCGGCGAATATCGCACCAGCCGACCACCTTGCCATCCGCAATCGCCACGAATTGCGGATGGTCGTTTTCGATCATGTCGAGAACGAAGGCGCGGACCGAATCGAGCGGCGGCGCCTCCAGGAAGCTCAGATATTTCCGCTCGCGCGACACCGCATCGAGAGCACGGTGAAAGCTTTCAACGTGCTCCGCCCGGATGGGTTCGATGCTGATGGTGTCGGCAGCAGCCATCATGCCGCCTTCGTCTTCGCCTTGCGGGTCAGATGCACCACCACGTTTTCGATCATGCGCATGCCGGCGTCCTGGCCGAGCGTCATGATTGATTCCGGGTGGAACTGAACGGCGGCCACCGGTTCCTTGGCATGTTCGATGCCCATGATCGTGCCGTCCTCGCTTTCCGCCGTGATGATGAAATCACGCGGAAGGGTGGAGGGGTCGGCGAAGATCGAGTGGTAACGGCCGACGGTTACTTCCTTGCCGAGACCGGAGAAGACGAGACCGGGCTCCAGCACGCGGATGCGTGAGGGCTTGCCGTGCATCGGCACCGCAAGCTGGCGAAGTTCGCCGCCATAGGCTTCCGCCAGTGCCTGAAGGCCGAGGCAGACGCCGAAGATCGGCAATTCGCGGGCGCGGGCGGCCTTGATCGTTGCCTTGCAGTCGAAATCCGTCGGGCTGCCCGGTCCGGGAGAGAGCACGACGAGATCGGGCTGGAAGCGATCGAACACCTCTGCCGCAACCGGCGTTCTGACGGTGGAGACGGTCGCGCCCGTCTGGCGGAAATAATTCGCCAGCGTGTGCACGAAACTGTCTTCGTGGTCGACGAGCAGGATCTTCACACCGGTGCCTACCTTGGCGGCGTCGCGCTTGGTGGAAGCGGCGTTGGTGGCTTTCGCATCGCGAATGGCGGCAATCATGGCGGATGCCTTCAGCTCGGTTTCGGCTTCTTCTTCCTGCGGATTGGAATCGTTAAGCAGCGTCGCACCCGCACGCACTTCGGCAATGCCGTCCTTGATGCGGATGGTGCGCAGCGTCAGGCCGGTATTCATGTCGCCGTTGAAACCGACCATGCCGATTGCGCCGCCATACCAGGCGCGCGGGCTCTTTTCATGACCTTCGATGAAGCGCATGGCCCAGAGTTTCGGCGCACCGGTGACGGTGACGGCCCAGGCGTGGCTGAGGAAGCCGTCAAAGGCGTCCATGTCATCGCGCAGGCGGCCTTCGATGTGGTCAACCGTGTGGATGAGGCGCGAATACATCTCGATCTGGCGGCGGCCGATGACCTTTACCGAACCCGGTTCGCAGACGCGGCTCTTGTCGTTGCGGTCCACATCCGAGCACATGGTGAGTTCGGATTCGTCCTTCTTCGAATTGAGCAGTTTCAGGATCTGCTCGCTGTCGGCAATCGGATCGTCGCCACGCTTGATGGTGCCGGAAATCGGGCAGGTCTCGATGCGGCGGCCGGAGACGCGCACGAACATTTCCGGCGAAGCGCCGACCAGATATTCCTGATGGCCGAGATTGATGAAGAAGGAATAGGGCGAGGGATTGATCGCCTTCAGGCGGCGGGAGATCGCCGACGGATTGCTCTCGCAACGCTCCATGAATTTCTGGCCGGGAACGACCTCGAACAGATCGCCGCGGCGGAAGCTTTCCTTGGCTTTCACCACCAGTTCGGAATATTCGCCGGGACGGTGATCGCCCTTGGGCGGGATCGTATCGGTGGTCTTGAAGGGATCGGGCGTAATGTCGGAGGATTTGCCGTCCGTCGTCACGCCGGCCTTTTCGAAATCGTAGCGGTCGATCCAGGCCTTGGCGGAATAGTGGTCAACGACGAGGATTTCGTCGGGCAGAAACAGCACCATGTCGCGCTGGTCTTCCGGGCGCGCCAGCGACAGCTTGATCGCGTCGAACTGGAAGGCGAGATCGTAACCGAAGGCGCCGAACAGGCCGATGGCCGAATCCGCATTCGAATAAAAGAGGTCGACGATGGCGCGCAGCGCCGTGAAGACGGTCGGGATTTTCGAGCGTTCTTCTTCCGTGAAAACGCGGTCCGGTTCGTTGACAGTCAGATCGAGACGGCGCGTGGTGGAAGCGCCAAGCGTGAGATCGGGCGTCGCCTTCAGCTTCTCGGTGATGAAGGAAAGCAGCACTTCGCCGCGGCCATTATAGGCCTCGATCCACATTTTGCGGCCGAAACAGGAAATGCCGAGCGGCGGGTCGACGATGGCCGTATCCCAGCGGGTGTAACGGCCCGGATATTCGTAGTTGGACGAAAAAACCGCGCCGCGATGGGAATCGAGCTTTTCGATATAATTATCGATGGCGCTGGCGTAATCGGCGGGCCGACGCTTTCGGCTGACCTTGATGCCGCCTTTCGTCTCGTAGGTTTCCGCTCCGTCATCCTGAATGATCGTTACCATTTCTCTCATACTTCCCGTTGTTCAGGCCCGATGACAGGCGGCATAATAACAAAAAAGCCGCCTGAAAATTCGGGCGGCTTGGACTTTGTCTGAAGACATGACTGGTCAAGGCCGCGAAAAGCTGCCCCACCACCAGTTAGCAATGTTCTTAGACACGATGTTCATGGGAAAATTGTTAGCGCGCACGATCCGCCTTGGCAAGCGGATTTCGGTGAGGGAATGAACCTTACGGGCCGTCGCGGCGTTGCACTCCTGCCGAAACGGTCAGGAGTGCCCCGAAAAATGCTTCATCGCCTGTGTCTTCTGGTAACAAGCCTCGCATTGATTTCCGCCTCTGAACCGCCGGCGCAGGTGCCGGTGCCGCAACCGAAGCCGGGCGAGGGGCAATCCTCCACCCCCTCGGAAAAGCCATCGGACGAGCCGCCGCAAAGCCCGGTGGAAGCGCCGAAACCGGCCCCGAAACCGCAGGTCCCGGAAGAGGGGAAACCGGATGACGACAAGACGCCGGCAGACAAGGGATCCCACGACAGCAAGAAAGGCGTCGAGGGCAAGGCAGGGGCAGGCAAGGAGGAGGGCGAACAACGGAAACCGGATGGTGACGCCGCAAAACCGGAGGAGAAGCCACCCGAGCCGGTGAAACCGGAAGATCCGGCCGCGCTTCAGGCGTGCCTTGGCGCGTTGAAGGATATCGGCGCGGAGTTCAAGCAGCTTGAGCCGATCCGCGATGCGGAGCAGGGCTGCGGCATCGAAGCGCCTGTCGAGCTTTCCATGGTTCTGCCCGGCATCAAGCTGGAACCATCGGGCACCATGCGCTGCGAAACCGCGCTTGCGCTTTCCCGCTGGACAAAGGAGATGATGGTGCCGGCGGCGGCCCTTGCGCTGCCGGAGAAAAAGGTGACGGCCATCGCCAATGCTTCGACCTATATCTGCCGCAACCGCAACAGCGCGGAAAACGGCAAGATTTCCGAACATGCCAAGGGCAACGCCGTCGATATTTCCACGATCTCCTTCGATAAGGGCGAGCCGCTGGTGATGAAGCCGCGGGGTGAGGACGGAACGCCGGAAGGCGCTTTCCAGCGCACGATTACCGCCGCCGCCTGCCTGTTCTTCCGCACGGTTCTTTCCCCCGGCAGCGACGCCACCCATCAGGATCACCTGCATCTCGACGTGCTGGAGCGCAAGGGCCGCTATCTCTATTGCCGCTGATAAAAAAGGGGCGACCCGAAGGCCGCCCCGACTGGAGATGATGTTTCTGCCCGGTTTTAGAATTTCTGGGTCAGAGAGATTTTGAAGGTGCGTCCGGCTTCCGTATAGAAGTCCACCGGCTGGTTGACGGTGCTGACGGAATTCGGGTTCACGTCGCGAACGCCGACGGCATTCCAGTATTTCCTGTCGAACAGATTGTAGATGCCGGCCTGGATGCGCAGGCCCTTGGTCTGTTCCGGTTCCCACCAGCCGGTCAGGTTGAAGACGCCGTAGCCGGGGGCGTCGAAGGTGTTGGCCACCCTGTCGTCACGCATGCCGGAGGAGAAGACACCGGTAAATTCCGTGCCCCAGACGTCCTGCTCGTAGCCGATGCCGACAACGGACTTGAAGGGCGCGACCGTGCGAATGAATTCGTTGGTGTCGGTGTCCTTGCCATAGGCGTAAGCGAGCGAAGCATGGGCGAAGAAGCCGTTTGCGAGGTCCTTGCGGACTTTGGCTTCGACACCGGAGATTTCGACGTTGTTACGGTTGCGATAGGTGAAGAGCGATCCGTTGCCCCTGCCGCCGAAGCCGGGGAAGAGCGTCGTCGAGGTCGTGTACTGCTCGATGAAGTTCTTGTACTTGTTGTGGAACAGCGTCAGGCTTCCCGTGAGGTCGCCGGAGGCGTAGTTCGCGCCGATTTCGAAACCGTTGCTGGTCTCGGGGTTGAGGGCGGAATTGCCGACCACCGCGTAACCGGAGCTGATGTTGGAGAAGTTCAGGTACAGTTCGTTGATCGTCGGGGCGCGATAGGCCATCGACCATTGCGCGAAGAGCTGCAGTTCCGGTGTGACGTCATAGGTCGCGAGAAGCTTCGGCGAGAAGCGCGAGCCGCTGTTGCCGGTCGGCAGGCCGAAGGTTCTGTAGCCGCCATTGCTGGAAACCGAGCCGTCCGGATCGTAATCATAGGAATCGAAGCGCAGGCCGGGTGTCAGGCGGAAGCCGTTGCCGAAGGCGATCTCGTCATCGAGATAGAGGCCGAGGCTCTTGCCGCTCACGTCAGGCATGTCGGACTGGGACGAAGACGTCACGCCGGCCGTGTTGGCGTAAAGCTCCTGGCTGAAATCGGTCGTCATGGCGTTGCCGCCGAAACGGACCGTGTGCTGCACGCCGCCAAGCTCGAAGCCGGATTCAAGGCCGCCGACGATGCCGAATGCGCTGTTGCGCATGCTGTCTTCGCGAATATAGAGCGAATTGTTGGTCAGGCGGTCACCCGCGCCGGATTCCTTGGAAAGACGCGTCCAGTAGAGCGAGAGATTGGCGGCGTCGATGAAGCCGTCGGTCGAGGGCGCTTCGTATTCGTAATCGAGCGATACGCGATCGCGCTCGGTATCCTCGTAGCCCCGGTAGTCGCCGATCCGGTAGGTCGAGCCCGAAACGCTGACGCCCTGCAGGGTCTTCATGTCGCTGCGGTTTCTCAGCGAATAACGCTCGGCCGTCAGCCCGATGCGGTGACCGCCTTCAAGGTCCTGACGGATCTTGAACATCAGGTTGCTTTCATAGGTGTCGGCGGGATTGGGCTTGGTGCGGCGCGTTCCGTAGACATCGGCCGTACCCTTGTTGTCCGTCTCGTTGCCGCGCTTGTAGGAGCCCTGGAACAGGACCGAGGTATTCTCGATCTTCTTGGCGACGGCGAGCGATCCGCCCACGCTTCTGTCTTCGCTGTCATAGGTGGTCTTGGCGACACCGCCCCAGTCCCTGCCTTCGCCGATCAGGTCTTCCGGCTCGAGCGTGCGCAGTACCAGCGCGCCGCCGAGAGCACCGGAGCCGATACGGCTGGAATCTGCGCCGCGCACCACATCGACCGTCGAGAGTGAGGAAAAATCGAAGCTCGAATTCGTATTGCTCAATGTGGTGGTGGCCTGACCCTGCCGGGCAAAGTTTTCGAAGAAGGGAACGGGAATATTGTCGATCAAAGTGACGACGCGTGCGCCGCCGAGGCCGCGAATGAACAGGCCGCCGGGCCGGCCGGGCTTGGCGTCGACGTAATCGACGCCCGGCTCCGTGCTGTTGCCGAGGTCCTTGATGCTGCCGATGTCCTTCTTGCGGATATCTTCCGCCGTGGTCTGGCTCGCCAGCGGCGTGTCGGCGGCGGCATTGGCGCTTTTGACGCGCTTGCCCTTGACGACGATCCTTTCAAGCGTGGTGGCGCCGTCCGCCTGCGACGCGGCATCCTGTGCCAGCGCGGGGCCGGCAAGCGGCAGAAGAGAGATGGCAGTGCACAGAAGCAGCGCGGAATGCGTGCGCGAAATGGACATTAAGTACCCCCAGGTAGGCGCGCGAACGGGTCACGGCGTGCGAAGGCACGCCGCGCTTGCCGCCGCGGCTGAAACTGTTTTGATTGTTACGGGCGAGCCGATAAGCGAGGACTAAAAAACATGATTATAACTGTCAACATTATTATATATGACTTTTCGCATCATGTTTTAAAGCATAACAGTATGTTGCAAAAATATGACGCTTATCCGCTCTCGAACCTGACTGGCGAATGGGGTGTGAAAACGCCACGGTACGGTCAAAGTCCCGACATTGCCGCTTGCTAGGATATTCGCAGCCAGTTTACATGGCGAAACAAACCATGCCCCAACAATAAACAGATTATTAATCGGATACGGAAATGAAGTCTCTTGAACTGCTCGTTGAGCGGATCATCCTCTCCAGCCGCTGGCTGCTCGTCGTTTTTTATCTCGGGCTCGTCGCGGCACTGGCGGTTTATGCGTTTTCCTTCGCGCTCAAGTTTCTGAAAGTTGCGAAGAACGTTTTCACCTACGACGAAGCGGACATGATCCTCGCCATGCTGGGTCTGATCGATGCGGCGCTGGTCGCCAGCCTGATCGTCATGGTGATGATTTCCGGTTACGAGAATTTCGTCAGCCGCTTCGACGATGCCGATGCCGAGGTTTCCTTTCTGGGCAAGCTCGATTCCGGCAGCCTGAAAATCAAGGTCGCGTCGTCGATCGTGGCGATCTCGTCAATCCACCTGCTGCAAATCTTTCTCAACGCCAGTCAATATTCGGACAGCAAGCTGATGTGGTTCACCATCATCCATCTGGCTTTTGTCGTCTCGGCGGTCATGCTCGGTTTTCTGGAAAAACTGATGGCCAAGCCGAAAGACAAATCCGAAAAGCCGGTGCTTTGATCAGGATGGTCCAGCCGATATGAAGGTCGCAACCCCGTTCTGGCCACGCCGCATGTTTCTCGCTCCGGGCGCTGCGTCCCGGCGTGTCGAGGGTGTGTGAATGGTGAAGACGGAACGTCAGGCCAGACTTTGCGACGATCTGTCGGCTGCGGCCGACAAATCCCAATGGCTGGAGGCGCTGCGGGAAGTGATGCGCGCCTTCGGTTATGCCTATGTGACCCTTTTGCGGTTACCCGGCGGCCAGAATGCCTATGCCTTGCCAACGGTTGTCGAAAGCAGCCTGCCCGTCTGGGTCGTGAATGCGATGACCAGGGACGGCGCACTTGGGGACTGTCCCGTCATCAAGCGTGGCGCGTCATCGATGATGCCGCAATATTGGTCGCTGCAGGATCCGGATATTGCCTGCGGACCGCTGGTGGATGCGGCGGACTCGCTGAGCAGCATGGGCATTACGTCCGGTCTGATGGTGCCGGTGCACGGCATGTACGGCAACCGGCATCTGATGAATTTCGCGGGCGATCGCGATATTCTGCCGCAAGCCGCGCTCAACGAACTGAGCATGATCGTGCTGCATGCGCTGGAGGTTTATGACCGGCTTTGCCGCACCAACTCAAAAGGTCCGTCGCCGCTGACGAAGCGGGAACTAGACGTTGTGCGCTGGACGGCGCAGGGAAAGACCTCCGTGGAGATCGCCGAGCTTCTGTCCATCTCGGAACATACCGTCAATGCCTATATGAACAACGCCATCCGCAAGCTCGACTGCGTCAACCGCACCCAGCTGGTGGCCAAGACGATACGCCTTGGCCTGATAGACTGATCGACCCTGTCGTTCCCGGCAGGCCTCGCCTTACCGGTCGAGAACCGAGCGAAGCTCGACAAGATTAGAGCGAACCCGCAAAACGTAAAATCCCATGGTGGCGAGGTGCGAGGGCATGATCCAGCCGCTTTCCTCACCATTGGAAATGATCGCCGGCTGAATGCGCAGGGCTGCGCGGGTCTGCAACAGCGTGTCGTTCCAAAGGTTGGTCAGGTTACGCTCGCGGATGACCTGCGCGAAGTCCGATCCGGCGGCGGAAAGCACGCCATAATAGCCGTAGAGCTGGCCATAGGCGAACCAGAAGCGGTCGTCGGCGCGCGTATCGAACCAGCCGCCATTATAGTTTTCCGAACGCTCGCGCAGAATTGCAGACGTGGAGCCGATATCGCCGGCGATACGGTCGATGAACTGGATGAGGTTGTCGGCGCGGGTATCGAAGACGGCCTTGCAGGCGGCGAGCTCGCCGTTGAAGGCCTGGAAGCTGCGGATGGCGGCGCGGTAATAGCTGGGGGTCGGGGTCTTCGGGCCGAAGGGATCGAGACCGAAATACCAGGAATATTCGCTGAACTGCATGTTCCCGCGTGCTTCCTGGAGATTGTTGTTGATGCCGGAGGTTCCGCGCACGCGGCCGAGCGTATCCACCAGTTCCACCGAGGTGCGGCGCACGGCCTGGTTTACGCCACGCTGGAAAGACGCCTTGTTGTCCAGAAATGGCGTGCTGTCCCAGTCCATGCCGAAAAGGCCGAGACGGTAGAGCAGCATGGAGGAAATCCATGCGTTCTGGTTGACGTTGAAATCGGTGAGATCGGCGGCCGCATCAACGATGGCCGAACGCTGGCAGACCGGCGCGGATGTGTTTGCGGCGGCACCCGTTGCGCCACCCGCCGGGGCGGCGGCGGGCAATTCCTGCCCGGCAGGCACGGTGCGCTCTTCAAGCTTGTAGCGCGCGACGTAATCCGGGTCGAAATTCGTCCAGACCTGGGTTTGCCAGATGAAATATCCGTAGAAGCCGGCAAGAAAAATGACGATGAGGGCGATCGGGCCCTTGATGAGCCAGTTGCGGCCGCTGTACCAGCCATGGGCGGCCATGAAGGGCCACAAAAGCCAGGCGACGAGAAGACCGGCGGCCCTGCCGATGGCGCTGAAGGCTGCCTGAATCAAAGCGGTGATCCGGTCGATCATGTCGTCATAGTCTCCTCTGCCCGTGGGGCTGGACGCCGGAAGAAAAACACGCGGCCCGCCCGCGCCCTTCGGCGCTTCTTATAAACCGCGGTCATTTACTGTCTTCCAGATATGTCCCGGTCAACCGGGATACAACATGATTGCGAAACTTTTCTCAACCTGCGGTCCGCGCCGGCCATTATGGCTTTCCACACCGATTGTGGAGCAACAGCCGCCGCGGAACCGAAGGGATATGTCCTCAAAGGCCGAGCTTGGCGATCTCGTCATTCAGCCGGTCGCGTGCCTTTTTCGGCAGTTTGCCGTTCTTGACGGCGTCGAGATTGGCCGGCGCGGCATCGCCGACGACAACGAGCGCGATCATGCCCATGCCGAGATGCGGTGTGCATTTGACGACGTAGGCGCCTTCCTTCTCGACCGTCAACTTCACCGTCTCGTTCATCTTGCCCTTGAAGTCTGCGACACCCTCGGGGATCATGTCCTTCACGGCTGCCGCATCATGGCCCTTGTCGACCGGGACGAAGGTGATGACGTCGCCGACCGCGGCCTTGACGGTTGCAGGCTCGAAGACCATCGCCTGACCGTCGCTGCCCTTGTTGAGCATCTTCACTTCGATTTCGGCGGCAAGGGCGGGAAAGGCGAAAAGACCTGCGAGAATGGCGAGGCCGGCGAATTTGGCAGTTTTGTTCTGCATAGTTTTGCTCCTGAGAGAAAGCACATCCACGCGAATGTGTCGCCGTCGTCTTAGCCCAGGAGCGGGGGAGCCATCTTTGCGGAAAATCAAATGCGGCAACCGGACGCAGACGTTCACTCGCCCTTGAACGTCTCCACCCAGTGGCGGCGGCAGAAGGAAACATATTTCTCGTTGCCGCCGACATCGATCTGCGCGCCTTCCGTCACGACCTTTCCTTCATTGTCGAAGCGGGCCACCATCGTCGCCTTGCGGCCGCAATGGCAGATGGTGCGGATTTCGCGAAGCTCGTCGGCAATGGCGAGCAGTTCTTTCGAGGCGGGGAAGAGCTTTCCCTGAAAATCCGTGCGCAGGCCATAGGTCATGACCGGGATGTTCAGCCTGTCGACAATGTCGGCAAGCTGCCAGACATGGTGTTTGGAGAGAAAGTTGGCTTCATCGACGAAAACGCAGGCGACGGGCGCTTCAGCGTGGAGGGCCGATACCTCGGCGAACAGGTCGGTATTGTCATCGAAGGTCAGGGCGTCGGAGGACAGGCCGATGCGCGAGGCGACACGCCCGACGCCGGCCCGGTCGTCAAAGGCGGCCGTGAAGATCAGTGTGCGCATGCCGCGCTCCTGATAATTGTAGGATGCCTGCAGCAGCATGGTCGATTTGCCGGCATTCATCGTCGAATAATTGAAATAGAGTTTTGCCATTATCCACTCCCGGAGCACCGTTGCATCATTCCGACGTGCGTTTGAATGCTCCAACCTCTTCAATCGGCACACCGTGCCTCACAAACCTGTCCCGGTTTTCCAGCCGATGCTGCATCCAGCGTCTTTTGACGGCGAAGACGCGGATTGAACAGTATGGCCGTTGGAAAAACACAGATTTCTACGGTCTGCCCTTTTTCGACATTGCACCGCTGAATACCGACATTTTCACCATTTTGTCGCAAACGGTGCGCCAAAGCACGCAAATGCACGCGAGTTGATTGTGTCCGGCAGATATTGATAATGGCAAGGGAACGAAAAAACAGGGAGCAAGCCATATGTTTGCAAATAGAAGCCGCTGTCTGGCCTTGGCCGCAGCAATCTCCTCCATGACGTTCAGTGCGGCTGGCGCTGCGGAACCGGCAAGCTGTGGCACAGTGCGCTTTTCCGATGTGGGCTGGACCGACATCACCGCCACGACGGCGACCGCCACCGTGCTTCTGAAAAGCCTTGGCTATGAAACCGACGTCAAGCTTCTCTCCGTACCCGTTACCTATACATCCCTGAAAAACAAGGACATCGACGTCTTCCTCGGCAACTGGATGCCGACGATGGAAGGCGATATCGCGCCTTATCGCGAAGACAAATCCGTGGAAACGCTGCGGGAAAACCTGACCGGCGCGAAATACACGCTGGCGACCAACGCCAAGGGCGCCGAACTCGGCATCAAGGATTTCAAGGACATCGCCGCCCACAGCGCCGATCTCGGCGGCAAGATCTATGGCATCGAGCCGGGCAATGACGGCAACCGCCTGATTCTCGACATGGTGGCCAAGGACAGTTTCGGTCTGAAGTCATTCGAGGTGGTCGAGTCGTCCGAACAGGGCATGCTCTCCCAGGTGGCGCGCGCCGAAAAATCCGGCGAGCCCATCGTCTTCCTTGGCTGGGAACCGCATCCCATGAATGCGAATTTCAAGCTGACCTATCTGACCGGCGGCGACGAGGTCTTCGGCCCCAATCTCGGCGGCGCGACGATCCATACCAATGTCCGCAAGGGTTACGTCGAGGAGTGCCCGAATGTCGGCGCCTTCCTCAAGAACCTGCAATTTTCCCTGCCCATGGAAAACGAGATCATGGGCAAGATCCTGAATGACGGCCTTGAGGGCGAGGCGGCTGCAACCGCCTGGCTGAAGGCCAACCCGGCGGCGATCGAGCCCTGGCTCGCCAACGTCAAGACCAAGGACGGCAGCGCTGACGCCCTGCCTGCCGCCAAGAAGGCTCTCGGCCTCTAAGCCGCAAGACGATGCATGACTGCATCCGGCCTGTGCGGCAGGCCGGATCAGCGGGAAATAACGATGCCCATGCATGACCTTGCCTGTGAATTTTCAGACATTGAAGGTCATGCGCCCGCACCGCGTCCGGCAGTTCCGCTGCCGGCCGTCATTTCTGCATTGGAGCAATCCCGGTGAAACGGGATGACGATGCTCCGTTTCTTTGTTGTCTGCGCAATTCCGGACGCAAAACCGCTCTGCACTTTTGCCGGAATTGTTTTAGTTCACGAAAGGTCTTTTCTTACCGTGGAATGGCTCAGCGCTCCTGAAAACCGCCTGCCCGTCGGCCGATATGCCAAGGAGGCCATTGACTGGCTGACCGGCAATCTCGCTTTTTTCTTCGATTGGCTTTCCTTCATTTTCCAAAGCGTCATCAACGCCCTGCTTTATGTGCTGCAGGCGCCGCATCCGCTCATCATCGTGGCGATCCTGACGGCGCTTTCCGCCTGGACGCGTCGCTCCGTCGGCATGCCGGTCTTCACGGCGCTCGGCCTGCTGCTCATCATCAATCTGGGCTACTGGAAGGCGACGACGGAAACGCTGGCGCTCGTCATCGCCGCCAGCGCCGTGTGCATGATCATCGGCATACCGCTCGGCATATTGGCGGCGCGGCGCAAATGGATCTATGCCGGCATGCGCCCGGTGCTGGACCTGATGCAGACCATCCCCACCTTCGTTTATCTCATCCCGGCGCTGGTGCTGTTCGGTCTCGGCATGGTTCCGGGGCTCATCGCCACCGTCATCTTCGCCATTCCGGCTCCGGTGCGGCTCACCCGCCTCGGCATCGTTTCGACGCCGCCGGCGCTGGTGGAGGCGGCCGTCGCGTTTGGCGCCACGCCTTCGCAAGTATTACGCAAGGTGGAGCTTCCCTTCGCCGCGCCTCAGATCATGGCCGGCCTTACCCAGACGATCATGCTGTCGCTGTCGATGGTGGTCATTTCCGCCCTCGTCGGCGCCAATGGTCTCGGCGTACCCGTGGTGCGCGCCCTGAACACCGTCAATATCGCCATGGGCTTCGAAGCGGGACTGTGCATCGTCATACTGGCGATCGTTCTCGACCGGCTTTTTCGCCTTCCCGGCGCGGAGGATGATCTATGAGTGACGCCATCATCTTCGGAAATGTCGATATCGTTTTCGGCGACCGGCCCGATGCGGCGCTGCCGCTGATCGACAAGGGCAGCACGCGTGACGAGATCAATGTCGAAACCGGACTGGTTCTCGGCGTCGCCAATGCCTCGCTCTCGGTCAGTGAGGGCGAGATACTCGTGCTCATGGGGCTTTCCGGCTCGGGCAAGTCGACCCTGCTCAGGGCTGTCAACGGGCTTGCGCCCGTGGTGCGCGGCAACGTCGGCGTGAAGACCAAAACCGGCTATGTCGATCCCTATCGCTCGACGGCGAAAGCGCTGCGCGACCTGCGCATGCACACGGTCTCCATGGTCTTCCAGCAATTCGGCCTTCTGCCCTGGCGCAATGTGGCCGACAATGTCGGCTTCGGGCTTGAGCTTTCCGGCGTGCCGGAAGCCGAGCGCAAGCGCATGGTGGCCGAGCAGCTGGAACTGGTCAATCTCTCCGCCTGGGCCGACCGCAAGGTGGGAGAGCTTTCCGGCGGCATGCAGCAGCGTGTGGGGCTGGCGAGGGCCTTTGCCACCGGCGCGCCGATCCTGTTGATGGACGAGCCGTTCTCGGCGCTCGACCCTCTCATCAGAAGCCGCCTGCAGGACGAGCTTCTGGAATTCCAGAGCCGGCTGAAGAAAACTATCCTCTTCGTCAGCCACGATCTGGACGAGGCCTTCCGCATCGGCAACCGTATCGCCATGATGGAGGGCGGACGCATCATCCAGTGCGGAACGCCGCAGCAGATCGTCAAGCAGCCGGCCACGCCCTATGTCGCGGATTTCGTGCAGAACATGAACCCGATCTCCATGCTGACCGCCGCCGATGTGATGAAGCGTGGGGTGGACGAACGCAACGGCCAGATGACAGTCGCCGCCACCGCCCGTCCGTCATCGCCGCTGATCGATATTCTCGATGCGCTGTCAAAACATCCCGGCGCGATCGGCGTCGTCGACAATGGTGCGATCGTCGGCACGATTTCCGCCGATGAAGTCGTGGCGGGGCTGACACGTCACCGCAAAAAATAGTGATTCGCCTGTCTGAAAAAGAAAGGGCCTTCCATGGAGGGCCCTTTTTCTGTTTCCAGAAGATCTTCGCGGCGCAAGTTATACCTTCCCACGGTAGCAAAGAATATTTTTGATATCACAAGTTATGCATGAAAATAATTACTAATAAAAATCATATTGCAAACTTAGAGAAAATTGCGCAAAGTTAATCTAGATTCTTTAGCTCGCTGCTAAATTTAAGGTGGTAATAGATTGTCACCCCAAAATCCGGCATCGGGTGTTAAGATTGAGGCGCTCAACTTTTGATCGTTTATTGCTTATAAATACTGCTGCTAATACATGTGTTTATCATGAAATTGACAAAAAACAGGCAAAAAGCTGATAATTTGGTCACAATATTTTAAGTAAATAACCGGTGAAGAATAGTCTTTGAAAGGGACACGATATAAGCAAGATTTAGGTATATACAACGTATCGACTGAATTATAAAAACACCTTTTGGAACACCTATAATAGCCACCATGACCGTCTTTTTCGACTGTCATCAGGAGACTTGAGCGTATGGATAACCAATCTCTGTCGGAACATAGCATCGCCGCTGCAGACTTGCTCTCAGCCATGGCGAATCCCAAGCGCCTGATGATCTTGTGCACGCTGGTGGATACGGAAGTGCCGGTCGGTGTTCTCGCTTCACAGGTTGGTCTCAGCCAGTCCGCTCTCTCGCAGCATCTTTCGAAATTGCGTGCCCAGCGGCTGGTGAAGACACGACGGGATGCGCAGACCATCTATTATTCCAGCAATTCCGAATCCGTGAAAAAGATCCTCGCCTCCCTCGAGGAAATTTACTGCCAGGCGCAGAAGAGCAGCAAGACCGCTGCGTGATCCCACGGCCCTGTTAAGGCCCGGCAGCACCACTCGATTGAAACCGGCGCACGACGCCGGTTTTTCTTTTCAGCTACCTTCGCTGCGTTGCATCCGGCATAGGGATCGGGGGCTGCGTATTGGCGCGGTTTTCAGGCCGGTGCGGCAACCTGTATCTGCTGCTTGAGACGGCTTGCCGCAGCTGCATATCCGCCGTCGGCGCCATCCACGAAATGCATGTGGTCTCTCGAAAGCGGAGACGGAACGATACAGGTCATCAATGCGGCATCCTGTTCGTGCAGGCCGTAATAACAGCTTCCCGAGAGGCGGCCCTGCTCCAGCCGCGCGCGGATTTTTTCGAGCCGTGCGGCGTCGATATCCACCGTCATCTTCAGGCCGTCGTCGAATTTCCTGAAATCGGTGTTGCTCGCGACCGAACGCCGGTAGCGTATCGCATTGAACGGTCCGAACGAGAGCCCCGTCACGCTCAAAAAATTGACGAGCAGGGACTCGCCGAGAATGCGAAACGAGCGGCGCATCTTGCCCCAGATATCGTGATAGGCAGCGCCGGCGCGGGCTTCGAGGCCGAGACCCTCGCGCACGAAACCGAGTTTCGGCCCATCCTCCGGCACGGGGTGGCCGTGTCTTGCGTCCTGTTCAGCCAGATCGACAAGATCGACGACCAGTTGGCGAAATGCCGGCATGTCCCGCGACGGCCCCGGCACGGCGATGATCGACACCACCTTGCCATGCGTGGCTGGAATGGGGTTCCAGCGGCATGAAAGACCGGTGAGATCGGGGCGCTCGCCCGTTTCGGCCGCAGGCAGGGCATATTGTCCCTCCTTCATCCGCGCTTCCGCCCAGCTGTTGCCGCCGCCCGAAAACATGGCGTAGGAAACATCCTCGCTCGCCTGAAAGCGCGCGACACGAATATCGAAGCCATTTTCACGAATATCCTCGACGGGAACCAGCGCCACGCGCATGGCAAGATCGAGATCGTCCTTCACCCAGCGCTGCACATTCGAAAGCGCGGTGCGTGCGACAGAGAGCCCGTGGGGCGGCACCGCGACAGCGGCGCCATCGCCGCCGAAAACGAAGGGCAGGTCGTGACGCCCGAGACTGTTCGATACGCCCGATATGACCGCCGCACCCGCCATGTTGACGGCCTTGTAGCGGCCGGTGCCGATTGCCGAGGTCGAATCAATGATATCGGCGATGGCCAGCCCCCACCCCGGCGGCAGGGCGCGATAAAGCGCCGGGTCGGCCACGTCTTCAAAATGCCGGAAGACGGGCAGGCCCGTCAGAAATTCTTCGTCTGCTGCGATCATGGCGTATTATCCTCCAGCGGCCGCCAAACGCCAAGCGTTTACGGAAGGTCGATGCGTCCATTCAGACGGCGCAATCACGGCCGATCCGGCGATTGATTTACCGCTAATAGAGCTAATCCAGCAAAGTGACTTGCATAAATCATCAAACCTTCCGTATGAGTTGAGTGGAAGGCTCGGAATTCAAAAATGGAACGAGTTTTCGCCGGGAGGCGTCCGATAGTTTCATTCGGTCGGCGCCCATGGCGCTCACCGGGTCCCGCGACCCCCTTTAAGGAGACACCAGGATGAAACTGAAGACATTGACCAGCGTGACGCTTGCAGCGTCCTTCGCATTCGCACCCCTTGCTCATGCCGAGATCGTTATCGGCCTGATTGCGCCACTCACCGGTCCTGTCGCCGCCTATGGCGACCAGGTGAAGAACGGCGCCCAGACGGCAGTCAATGAAATCAACAAGAAGGGCGGCATCCTCGGCGAACAGGTCGTGCTGAAGCTTGCCGATGACGGCGGCGAGCCGAAGCAGGGCGTTTCCGCGGCCAACCAGCTGGTTGCCGAAGGCATCCACTTCGTCGTCGGTCCGGTGACGTCCGGCGTCGCCATTCCGGCATCGGATGTCTTCGCCGAAAACGGCGTGCTGATGGTAACGCCGACGGCGACCGCGCCGGGCCTGACCAACCGTGGCCTTTCCAACGTTTTCCGCACCTGCGGTCGTGACGACCAGCAGGCCGAGGTTGCGGCGAAATATGTTCTCGCCAATCTCAAGGACAAGAAGATCGCCATCATTCACGACAAGGGCGCTTACGGCAAAGGTCTGGCGGACGCCTTCAAGACCACGCTGAATGCCGGTGGCGTTACCGAAGTTCTCTACGATGCGCTGACGCCCGGCGAAAAGGATCTCGGCGCGCTGACGGCCCGTCTGAAGTCCGACAATGCCGACATCGTCTATTTCGGCGGTTACCATCCGGAAGCGGGTCTTCTGGTGCGCCAGCTGAAGGATATCGGCTCCAAGGCTGCCGTCATCGGCGGTGACGGCCTGTCGAACAGCGAGTTCTGGAACATCGGTTCGCAGGCTGGCGAAGGCACGATCTTCACCAACGCTTCCGACGCGCTGAAGAACGACGATTCCAAGGCCGCTGCCGAAGCGCTGAAGGCCGCCAACATTCCGGCGGAAGCCTTCACGCTCAACGCTTATGCTGCCGTCGAAGTGCTGAAGGCCGGCATCGAGAAGGCCGGAAGCGCCAAGGATTCCGAAGCCGTCGCCACGGCCCTGAAAAGCGGTGACGCTTTCCCGACCGCAATCGGCAAGGTGACCTACGGCGAAAACGGCGACCTGACCTCGCAGGCCTTCTCGCTGTTCAAGTGGCAGGACGGCAAGATCGTCGCAGCCGAATAAGCTGATCCTACCGGCCGCACCTTGTGCGGCCGGTATCGTTTTACGGCCGGAAAAGGGGTTGGGCAGCATGAGCGATGCCGGGAAGCGGACTGTTGGAGACATCGGCTTCGGGCGGATATTCCCGATCGTCAGAATTTTCGACGAGGCCAAGGCGCGGGAGTTCTATGTCGATTTTCTCGGTTTCGAGGTCGACTGGGAACACCGCTTCGGCGATAATTTCCCGCTTTACATGCAGGTTTCACGGGCCGGGATGGGGCTTCACCTCAGCGGCCATCACGGAGATGCGACGCCGGGCTCCAACATCTTCGCCACCATGCATGGCGTTCACGCCTATCAACAGGAACTGGCGGCGAAAGACTATCGCTTCATGAAGCCGGGCGTTGAAGAACTGCCATGGGGCGATGTGATGGAAGTGACCGATCCGTTCGGCAACCGCATTCGTTTCTGCGAGCAGAAAAGCGAAGAGTGATGTTTTACGCGTGAGCGCAAGGCCCTTGACCTTGTTCTCCGTTTGAACGATAGAACGCGCAAACAGCGAACCGCGCGCACGGAGACCCCGTGCGCGCGGTTCGTGCGTTTTGGCAATCGGTCATGCAATTCGTTCGCATCCGCACGGGGGCAAAAATGAACAGTGAAGGCAACGCTTTGGTCCGGAAGCTCGCATTCTGGAGCATCCCGCTTTCGTTCGGCGTACTGGGTCTCAAACTCGTGGCCTGGTGGGTCACCGGTTCGGTCGCGCTTTTATCGGACGGTCTGGAATCGACCGTCAACGTGGTTGCGGCCTTCATTGCTTATTTCGTCATTCGTTACGCGCAGAAGCCCGCCGATGACGACCACCAGTTCGGCCACCACAAGGCGGAATATATTTCCGCCGTCGTGGAGGGTGTCCTGATCGTCGTTGCCGCGCTGCTGATCGTGCAGGAGGCCTGGGGCGGTCTTTTCAACCCGAGGCTGCCGGAAGCGCCGGCCCTTGGTCTTGCCATCAATGCGGCGGCGGGCGTCATCAACGCCATCTGGGCGACGATCCTGATCCGTGTCGGCAAAAGACACGCCTCACCGGCGCTGGCCGCCGACGGCCATCACATTATGTCCGACGTCGTGACCTCGGCAGGCGTTCTCGTCGGCCTCGTTCTGGCGCTTCTGACGGGTTATGCCATTCTCGATCCGCTGCTCGCCATTCTGGTCGCCATCAACATCCTGTTCCAGGGATCCAAGGTCATTCTGCATTCGCTTGGCGGGCTGATGGACCGGGCCGTGGAGCCGGAAGAGGACGAGGCGATCAAGAAGGCCATCGCCGAACATTCCGGCGGCGTCATTGGCGTCCACGATCTGAGGACACGCCGCGCCGGCTCGGCCGCCTTCATCGATTTTCACGTCGTTGTTCCCGCCGTCATGACGGTGCGCGAGGCGCATGATATTTGCGACCGCCTTGAAGATGCCATAAGGGACGTCATACCGGGCGCCAGCCTTGCCATTCACGTCGAGCCGGAAGGCGAAAAGGCGCATGGCGTCAAAGTGATTGTTTGAAAAACAGGAGTTTTCCATGTCCGTGACGGATGTTTCCGGCCTGTCGCAGCTGGGCACGAAGGTCGATACGCCAGAGAGCCCGGAAAAGGCCGTTCTCGAAAAGGTGCCGAACGGCAATGCCGGCACCGATTACGTGGTGCGCTTTACCGCGCCCGAATTCACCTCGCTTTGCCCGATGACCGGCCAGCCGGATTTCGCCCATATCGTCATCGACTATATTCCGGGGGATTTCCTGGTGGAATCCAAGTCGCTGAAGCTGTTCTTGCAGTCCTTCCGCAATCACGGCGCATTCCATGAGGATTGCTCGGTCTATATCGCGAGGCGGCTGGTGGAGCTGCTGCAGCCGAAATGGCTGCGCATCGGCGCTTACTGGTATCCGCGTGGCGGCATTCCGATCGACGTGTTCTGGCAGACCGGACCGGCCCCCGAAGGCGTGTGGCTGCCGGATCAGGGCGTTCCCACCTATCGCGGTCGCGGCTGATCCGGCTTCTTACGGGACTAAAGGTTCAGGCGAACGAACCGTCGTCGCCTGAATCGACATCCGCGTCGTCGGCGCTGTCGTCGTAGTCGGCCTGCTGGATATCGTCATCGTCGTTGTTCTGCGGGCTGGCGCTGTCGCCGTAATAATTATTGATGACGGTTTCCTCGACAGGCGCGTTACCGGCAGCATTGCCGCCGCCGAAGGGCGAGCCAAGGCCGAGCGACGACATGTGGCTGCCGAAAATGCCGCTCAGCGAATTGGCGAGCAGCATGCCGCCGGCGACACCGGCGGCGGTGCCAAGCGCACCCTGAAGGAAGCCACCGCCTGCACGCCCGACCGCGGCGGGCTGCTGGCTCCACGGGCCGCCGGGTTGCTGGCCGGCCGGCGATTCCCAGGGACCGGCCGTCTGGCCGGCGGTATCGTTGCGCCATGAGGCTTGCGGGGCAGCCTGGGCAGGGGCGGGCGTGGGTGCCGGCGGCTGCGGCTGGCCGGTGCCGAAGATGGAACTGAGAAATCCGCCCTGCGCGGCAGCTTGAGGGGCCGGGTTGGCGCTTTCCAGCGCATGGATACGGTCTTCGAGCTGCTTGATATGGGCTGCCGCCGCTTCCAGCCCTTTTTCCTGAACGATGACCGCCTGGGCGAGATAATAGGGTGCTGCGGGCTGATCGCGTACGGCGTCTGCGATCAATGTTTCCGCCTCGCGGTCACGCGGGGTGGCGGATGCGGTTCTGGTCCTGTCGAACAGGGCCTTGAGAAGCTGGCTTTCTTCCGGTGACATATGATGCCTCCTTACCGTGAAGCGAAAATCCACGATAAGGAGGTAGGCCACAATTCTGGCTTTTCAAAGCGGCCCGAATTTTAAATTTCGGTAATGATCCTCAGCCGCCGAAGGCGAGCGAGAGACCCGCAATCGCCGTCAAGGCGCCGACGGTGCGGCTGGCTGCGGAACCGAAACGGGCAATGCCGAGGCCGAGCGCGATGCCGGCCGCATGCAGGATGGCGGTGGCGATCATGAAGCCGATGCCGAATTGAAGCGCGCCGGCGCTGCCGAGTTCACCGCCATGGGCATGGCCATGGAAAAGCGCGAAAGCGCCAACAACGGCCGCCGCCGCTGCCGTGGGAAGCCTTGCCGCCATGGCAACGAGCAGGCCGAGACCGATGACGGAGGCGAGAATTGCCGGTTCGACGAAGGGAAGGTCGATGCCGTAAACCGCCATCAGGAAGCCGGCGGCCATGGTGCCGACGAAGGCGGAAGGCACGATCCACAATGCCTTGCGGTCGCCCTGCGCCACGGCGATCTGCGAGGCCCAGATGCCGACGGCCACCATCGCCAGAATGTGATCCGCACCAAAGAATGGGTGGGAGACGCCGGCCATGAAGGAGCCGTGTTCTTCCGGATTCAAATGGGCGAAAGCGGGCAGGGCGGTAACGCCCAGTGCGGCGGCAGTGAGGCTTAGTCTTTTCAGCATGGTTCCCTCTTGAAATTAGGGCCGTCCGCAACGGAATCTTGGGGCTTCCCGCGGCAGGCGGCGCTGCAATGAGGCGTCAACGATATCGCGAAGGCCGACAGGCTGTCCATGCGTCATCTGCCGGGGGTGCTGTTTATTGTTGGCGGGCAAACCTTGCCTTTTTCTCTCATTGCCTTACGTAACAAGTCGCACTATGTCCGAAGGGCATGCACGAATTTTGCTGGAGAGAGCCGTTGATGAACGAAGACGAAGACGACAAGAGCAAGGAACTGCCGATCGGCAAGGAAACGGAAGCGAATCTTTTCAAGTCGCGTTCGATCTTCATCTATGGTGGCATCACGCAGGAACTGGCGCAGAAGGTCTGCACGCAGCTCGTGGCTCTTGCCGCCGCCAGCGACGACGACATTCGCGTTTACGTCAATTCGCCGGGCGGCCATGTCGAATCGGGTGATTCCATCCACGACATGATCAAGTTCATCAAGCCGAAGGTCTATATCATCGGCACGGGCTGGGTCGCTTCCGCCGGCGCGCTGATTTACGTTTCGGTACCGAAGGAACGTCGCCTCTGCCTGCCGAACACCCGCTTCCTGCTGCACCAACCCTCCGGCGGTACGCGCGGCATGGCGTCCGACATCGAAATCCAGGCCCGCGAAATCATCAAGATGAACCAGCGCCTGATCAAGATCTTCTCCAAGGCCACCGGCCAGAGCGAAGAAAAGATCGCCAAGGATATCGACCGCGATTATTGGCTCGGCGCGGAAGAGGCCAAGGACTACGGCCTCGTCGGCAAGATCGTCGAGAGCCAGTCGGAACTCTGAGTTTTCGATTTTTCAGTTGAGAAAGCCCGTATCGGTGAAAACCGGTGCGGGCTTTTTCCTTTCAGGCCGGTGTTATTTCATCATGTCGCAGGCCTTCATCATGTCAGCCTTTTTCATCTTGTCCATTTCCATGCCGGCCTTGTCCATGCAATCCTTCTTGCTGGCCTTCTTGCCGGCCATGGACATGCCGTCCTTTTTCATCGCCTCCGTCTTCATGGTGTCGTTATGCATGGTATCCTTCTTCATCGTATCGGTTTTCATGCCTTCGGCATGGGCGATGCCTGCGAAGGAAAGCGCGGACAGAAGGGAAGCGGCGGCAATGGCGGTGAAAATGCGGGTCATGAAAGGGTCTCCTCTGGACGTCGTTGAATGTCCGCCGGCATCGTGCCGGGGCTCACGATTGTCCATTCGGCCGGGAAAGGCCGACCGTTACATCTTCACGCGCTTGTGACGACAAGTTCGGGCGAGATTTTTTTAAAGCCACTATGTAACAATATCCTGCCGATTGCGAATAACCCGATAGTGACGATGACTGGCAGCCCTTCGGAAGAAACACTGAAAATGCTGATGCTGCGTTCCCTCGATGGGGACGAAGGCGCCTACAGGCATTTGCTTCATGCCCTGAGACGGCTGCTGATCGCCTATTACGGCCGGCGCATGGCTGCTGCGGGCAGAGGCGATGTCGAAGATCTTGTGCAGGAAACCCTGTTGTCGCTTCACGCCAAGCGGGAGACCTATGACCGTGCGCGACCCTTCACGGCCTGGTTCTTTTCGATAGCGCGCTACAAGCTCATCGATCACTATCGGGGCCGGGGTACGCGCCTGCTGGCGGAAGTGGAACTCGATGAAACGCTGGAGGCGGAACCCTCCGTCGATGCGGTCACGGCCCGCATGGATGTGGAGCGGCTGCTCGACGAGTTGCCGGAACGGCAACGGGATCTCATTCGAAGGGTGAAGCTCGAAGGTCACTCAATTGCCGAAGCGGCGCAAAAATCCGGCCAGACCGAGCTTGCGGCGAGGGTCGGTATTCACAGAACGCTGAAAGTCCTGGCGGCAAAGTTGCGGGGGGACACGTGAGGAAGACGGAAGACATCATCGATCAACTGGCGGGCGATCTGAAACCCGTACGAGCTTTTGCGCTGGAGCGGAGGCTGGCGTTCGCCGCCTTGCCCGCGCTCGGCGTTTCGCTGCTGCTGATGGTCGTCATTCTGGGGCTTCGCAGCGATATGAATGACGCCATGACCGAACCGGGTTTCTGGGTCAAATCCGCATATAATGCCGTGCTGGCCGTGGCTGCATTTTTCGCCCTCATGCGTCTTGCGCGGCCGGAGGGCGACAGGGGTGGCCTGTTTGCGTGGCTTGCGGTGATTTTTGTCGCCATGGCGGTCATCGCGCTCGTCCAGCTTGGATTTGCCGTGCCCGGCACCTACAGGACCCTCATTCTCGGATCGTCGGCGCTGCATTGCCCGTTTTTGATCGTTGCTTTCGCGCTGCCGCTGTTTATCGCGAATTTCGCGGTTCTCAAGCGTTCGGCTCCCGCTGATCCCATGTTTGCGGGTTTTGTCGCGGGCATCGCCGCAGGTGCGGCCGGGGCGTGGGTTTATTCGTGGTTCTGCACCGAAAACGGCATGGCTTTCGTGCTGATCTGGTATTCTCTGGGCATCCTGTTGACCGGCATCATCGGCGCTTTTGCCGGTTCCCGTCTGCTCCGCTGGTGAAGGCAGGTTTGCCGATGCCGGCCCGGACATGGTCCAGAGCCGGCATTCTGCTTCATGCGGATTTCACTGACCCAGATTGGCGGGAATTGCGAATGCCGCAAACTGGGTGAACTGCTTGCCCGTGTTGAAATTGTCGTCGGAGGCGATGACGAAGAGCTGCTTGCCATCCACCACCGGGCCGAAGGCGAAGCTCTCGATATTGTCGATATCGAGGCCGAAATCCCCTTCGTTGATTTCGAACCAGGCCGATTTGGATACGGCGGCCACGGATGCCGGGTCGATCTTGTCCTTGCCGAGAATATTGTCGGCGCGGGACATGTCGGCGATGAAGAAGCGTATGTGATTGCCGACGCCGGAGGCAAAATTGCGCTCGACAGAGACGAAACGGCCATCCGGCAGGGCCGCGATGGCGGAAAGGCCGTTGTCGTTATATTTCGGCTCGGCGGCCGTCGGCGTCTTCGAGATCGCCTCGGTGACATAGACATGCTCGGCGACCGGTTTCAGCGTCGCCGTGTCGATGACGAGGATGCGGGCCGGGCTGCCCGCCTGCGGCGTCGCCTTGGGGCCGTCCTGGGTGAGCGCATTTTCGGTGGCGGCGATCAGCCGGCCGGGCATCAGCGTCAGGCCTTCGAAACCGAGGTTGTTCTGTACGCCCCTGGTCTTGGCGTCATCGACGAGATAGGCGTTTGGCAGTTCCAGCCGCTTCACATTGCTGCCGTCAAGGTCCGAGACGTAAAGCGCCGGCTGGTTCTTCAGATCGCGTTCGGAGGACCAGTAGAGCTTGCCGCCCTTGCGGTCGAGCGCGATGCCTTCCGCATCGATGCCCTTCGGCGCAAAAGCAGCGCCGGTCTCGTCCTTCAATTCGCGCGTGGCGGCGATGTTGAGCGTGGCGGCGCCTTCTGTCACGGCCAGCTCCAGCTCGTAATAACGGGCCGGACCTTTTTCCACGCGGTCGTCGGAAATTGCGAGATAACGTCCGGTTTCGCTGTCAAAGGCGAGATCGGAAATGCCGCCGAAGGTGACGCCATCGAGTGAGAGGCCCGATGGAACCACGATCTGGCCGAGAAAGGCCGGCGGTGGCGGGTTCTGGGCCGCGGCGGGCAGAGCCGCAAAACAGCAGGCGACGATGGTGACGATGCGGAGCATGGCGGGGTCCCTCTTGTGGCGGATGACCGGTTGCGATGCAGGGAGGATTAGCGCCGTGCCGCTAAACTTTGATGACGTTTTCCATGCTGCCGTACCTGAAATCTGGCGGCTCATCTTGCCAAGCGGCGTCTTTTTTGATCCTGAATATAATCACGCTTCATCCAAAGCGTGTCGCCATCCCCGGATTCGCGCGTCACGCCTCAGTTTTGTTTCTGCCTGTCGCCAATGCGGACCGCTGCGGTTGTTTGCGACAGGCCGCAGGCCGCAGAGTGCTTCATGCTGAAAGATTTTTCCGTCCAGAGCCTGTTCATGGGCTGCCTCACCGCCTTTGTCGGTTTCGCCAGCTCATTCGCCGTCGTGCTGCAGGGCCTGAAAGCTGTCGGTGCGACGGATTTCGAGGCGGCGTCGGGGCTGATGGCGCTTTCGGTGGCGATGGGGCTTTGCGCCATTATTCTCTCCGCCGCCACCCGGCTACCCATCAGCATCGCATGGTCGACACCGGGTGCAGCGCTGCTTGCAACCACCGGCGTCATTGAGGGCGGTTTTCCGGCGGCCGTCGGTGGGTTCATCATCTGCGCCATCCTGATCATCATCGCAGGCCTGTTCAGGCTGCTTGGAAAGGCGGTCGCCTCCATTCCAGCGCCGCTTGCCAATGCCATGCTCTCCGGCGTCATCATCGGCCTGTGTTTTGCGCCGATCAAGGCGATCGGTTTCAACCCGGCGCTCGGATTGCCCATCATCCTCGCCTGGATCGTGGTGGGAGCCTTTAAACGGCTGTTCGCCGTACCGGCGGCCCTTGCCGCCTTCGTGCTGGTGATGATTTTCGGCGTCGAAATTCCGGCGGGTGCACTTGATAGCGTGGCGCAATCGCTGACGCCGCCGATGGAGTGGGTGACGCCCGTCTTCAGTCTCCACGCGGTTGTTTCCATCGCGCTGCCGCTCTTCATCGTCACCATGGCCTCGCAGAATATTCCCGGTATCGCGGTGCTGAAGGTCAATCATTACAATCCGCAGCCCGGACCGCTTTTCGCCTCGACCGGCTTTTTCTCGCTGCTTTCCGCACCCATTGGCGGCCATGCGGTCAATCTTGCGGCGATTACGGCGGCCATGTGCGCGGGCGAGGACGCCCATCCTGATCCAAAGCGGCGTTACTGGGCGGCGATCATCGGCGGTGTCGGCTATATTATTTTCGGTCTTTTGGCGGGTGTGGTCACCGCCTTCGTGGCGCTGGCGCCGCCCATTCTCATTCAGGCGGTGGCGGGGCTGGCACTGGTTGGCGCCTTTTCCGGTTCCGCAGTCGCAGCCTTCAGGGAGCCGGAAACCCGCGAGGCGGCGGCCATCACTTTCCTCATCACGGCTTCCGGCCTTTCCTTCGGTGGTATTTCCGGAGCCTTCTGGGGCCTGATCGGCGGCGGGCTGATGATGGCGTTGCAGCGGGTGGTGAAGCGTGGTTAGATAGGGAGCTTATTGTTTTAAAGAAATATTATTTATGGATTTCGAATTCGATCTTGCCAAAAGTGAAAGTAACAAAGACAAACACGGAATAGATTTCGTTGAGGCAAGAGCGCTTTGGCTGGACGAGAAAAGACTCGTCGTTCCTCTCGAAACCACGTCGGAAGAGCGGTATATTATGGTCGCCCAGTTACGCGGAAAGTGCTGGAGCGCCATTTATACTTACAGAAATGACCGGTTGCGCATCATCTCCGTCAGGCGTTCCAGAGACAAGGAAAGGCAGCGTTATGAAGACGATCAGCGCTGAAGAATTTGACAGGAAATTCGACGATGGTGAAGACATCGACGACTATCTCGACTGGTCCAAGGCAAGCCGTCCTGGACTGGAAATGGTGCATGTCGATATCGATCTGCCTGAAAAGCTTTTGCGGAAAGTGGATGCGGAAGCGGTGCGCCTTGGCAGGACACGACAATCCCTGATGGCCGAATGGATTGCCGAAAGGCTGGAGAGCGGCAGGCAGGGAAAATAACCGGCGCACGGCACAAGATCACTTGTCAGACCGCCAGCCGCTGTTTATACACATCGCCATGAGCAACAGCATTGCAACCATTTCCGGCATGAGCGCGCAGATTTCTGCGAAGGCCTCGCCGTGCGGTGCACTCTCGCTTCTTAGCCTCGACCTTACACGCGGTTGCCGGGTCCAGTGAGGAGCGCCCGGCGGCCGAAAGCCCGCTGGTGCAAACGCTCCTCATCTCGAAATCTCATTTTATACTGGATTTAGGCCCTGAAGGGCCGCGCATCCGCCGATGGCGAAAGACGCCCGCGGACTGCGCAAGGAGGAAGCGAAATGGACGGCAAGATCACCAATATTTCCAAGGGCATGGCTGACGCGAGCGTGAAGTATCGCCCTTACCCGACCATCAATATCCCCGACCGCACCTGGCCGGGCAAGACCATCGACAAGGCGCCGATCTGGTGTTCGGTGGATCTGCGCGACGGCAACCAGTCGCTGGTCAACCCCATGGGTCACGACCGCAAGGCCCGCATGTTCAAGCTGCTGCTCGAAATGGGTTTCAAGGAAATCGAGATCGGGTTCCCTTCCGCTTCGCAGACGGATTTCGATTTCGCCCGCTGGTGCGTGGAAGAAGGCAATGTGCCTGACGATGTCTCCCTGCAGGTGCTGGTACAGTGCCGCCCCGAGCTGATCACCCGCACCTTCGAGGCGCTGGAAGGCGCCAACAAGCCGATCATCCACTTCTACAATTCCACTTCGGAACTGCAGCGTCGCGTGGTGTTCGGCAAGGATGTGCACGGCATCAAGCAGATCGCCGTCGATGCGGCCAAGATGATCACCGACATGGCGGCCAAGGCCGGCGGCGGTTACCGTTTCGAATATTCGCCGGAGAGCTTTACCGGCACCGAGCTGGAAGTGGCGCTGGAAATCTGCAACGCCGTGGTCGAGGTTGTGAAGCCGACGGCCGACAACAAGCTGATCCTGAACCTGCCTTCGACGGTGGAAATGGCGACGCCAAACATCTATGCCGACCAGATCGAATGGATGTGCCGCAATATCGACAATCGCGAAAACGTCATCATCTCGCTGCACCCGCATAATGACCGCGGGACGGGCATTGCCGCGACCGAGCTGGGCCTGATGGCCGGCGCGGACCGCGTCGAAGGCACGCTGTTCGGCAATGGCGAGCGCACCGGCAATGTCGACGTCGTGACGCTGGCGCTGAACATGTATACGCAGGGTGTGGACCCGCAACTGGATTGCCGCGATATCGAGCGCATTAAGGACGTCTACGAATATTCCAACGAGATGACGATCCCCGAGCGTCATCCTTATGTGGGCGAACTGGTTTACACTGCCTTCTCCGGCTCGCACCAGGATGCGATCAACAAGGGCATGAAGGCGATCAAGGTCGCCAACCATCCCGTCTGGGAAGTGCCCTATCTGCCGATCGACCCGAAGGATGTCGGCCGCTCCTATGAGGCGATCATCCGCATCAACTCGCAGTCGGGCAAGGGCGGCATCGCCTATATTCTCCAGCAGGATTACGGCATCAACCTGCCGCGCAACCTGCAGGTGGAGTTTCGCGAGGATATCCAGCGCATCACCGATGAAGAGGGTGTGGAACTGCCGGCCAGGCGCATTTATGAGCGCTTCATCGAGCGTTACGTGACGCAGCCGAATGCGCGCATCAAATTCGTCGATCACCACACCTATCCGGCTGGCGATTTCAAGGGCGTGCGCATCGTCGCCGCCGAAATCACCGATAATGGCGAGGTGAAGCGTATCGAGGGCAAGGGAACCGGTCCGATCGACGGGTTCATCAATGCGCTGTCGGTTTATCTCGGAATTGACCTGTCAGTGAATGATTATTCGGAGCATTCGCTGCAGCATGGCTCGAATGCTTCGGCTATTGCCTATGTCGAGATGGAGCATCCGGGCGGGAAGCTGTTCGGGGCGGGGGTCAACACGAATATTGTGGCGGCTTCGCTGGAGGCGATTGTTTCGGCGGCCAATCGGGTGCTGGAAGAGCGGGCGCGGTAAGAGGGCTTTGAGGGTGGGGCTTTACCCCCCCTCTGCCCTGCCGGGCATCTCCCCCTCAAGGGGGGAGATCGACTCGCGGGTAGGTCTCGCCCATCTCAACGTTTGTGAATGAAATGGCGGTAGCGCTTCCTGCTGATCTCCCCCCTTGGGGGGGAGATGCCCGGCAGGGCAGAGGGGGGTGAAGCCACACGCTCCAACCTCACGGCAGCGAACGCTATTCCCCCCGCAATGAAAACCCCAACGGACGCCCGTTGTCATAAAACACCCGCACATCCTCCAGCGCCACGCCCGTCCCCGTCTCATCAAGGCTGTGCCGTTCGCAGGTAACGTTCCAGGTGCCGGGACCACCGGAAATGTGGAAGAGATTATAGGCCGCGCGCGGTTTTTCCCCACCCGGCCCCTGGCTGGCCGAGGCGATGCCGACGACAGGGATGTGGTCTTCCCCGTGATGCGTATTCAGCCAGTAGACCGTGTTGAGATGGGTATGACCATGCAGCACGAGTTCCGCGCCGCCGACACCGAGCGCCGCGGCGAAACGGCGGATGCCGATCATGCGCTTGTGGGTGGGGGAGGCGCCGCGGATCGGCGGGTGATGGATCATCACCACGCGGAATAGCCCCTGTTCACCGGCTTTTTTCAAAAGCTCCGCCGTGGCGCGGGCCTGCCGGTTGCCGAAATAGCCGGTTGCCGAAAAGGGTGGCGTCGCAATCGAGGTGGAGCAGCCGATCAGTGCGACCGGGCCGCGCACGCGCATATAGGGAAAGATTTTACGGTCGTCGTCCCATTCCGGCGGGTCGCCATCGCCGCGAACATAGGGATACCAGGCCTGCATGGCCTTGTCGTGCGCGCCTGAAACATAGGCGTCGTGATTGCCGGGAACGACGGAGGTTCTTTCGGGATCGCCCACTTCCTCCAGCCAGTCGGCGGCGGCGCGGATTTCAATGCCTGTCGCAAGATTGACGAGATCGCCGGTAATAGCCAGATGATCCGGAGACTTTGTCTCCAGATCGTCGAGCAGCTTTTCCAGCGTATCGGTGAAGAGATGCTTGCGACGGTTGCGGTGCCAGTTGACAAAACCGGTGATACGCTTGGATGCAAGTTCGCGGAAAGTGAGTTTTGGCAGTGGCCCTAAATGGACGTCTGAAATATGCGCAAGTTTGAACATGGCGGCAGAGATAACCTATGATATGCCGCGCGTCCAATAAAAGCCGGCAGGCGGGGAGAAACCAGGGTGAATGACGAAACAACCGGGCGGCAGGCCCGTCCGTTCCATATACGTGTCTTCATCCGTTTTCTGCATTTCGTTTTTCTGTTCACGCGCGGCGCAACCCTTGGTGTGCGTGCGGCCTGTTTCGATGAAAAGGGCAGGATTTTTCTGGTGCGGCACACTTATCTGCCGGGCTGGTATCTGCCGGGTGGTGGGGTGGAGCGCGGCGAAACCCTGCTCGTGGCGCTGCACAAGGAAATCCGCGAGGAGGGCAATCTCGAGGCTGCCTCCAGGCCGGAGCTTTTCCATGTCTATCTCAATCTGGAAGGCAGCAATCGCGATCATGTGGCGCTCTATCGGCTGGAGGTCACCCAGACCGAGCTGAAGAAACCGGATCATGAAATTGCCGAAAGCGGCTTTTTCGACCTGTCGGAGTTGCCCCAAGGGGTGACGGCCGCAACCCGCCGCCGCCTTGCCGAGCTTGCCGGCGAAGCGGCGATCGCTGACCACTGGTAACGGCGGCGGCTCTCCGTCAGGAGAGCGCCTCGCGGCCATGGGCCATGGTCAGGTCCAGTTCCGGGCCGACGGGCACGATGCCGGTCGGGTTGATGGTGCGGTGGCTGCGGTAATAATGTTCCTTGATGTGGCGCATATCGACCGTGTCAGGCACGCCCGGCGTCTGGTAAAGATCGCGCAAATAACCCGTCAGGTGCGGATAGTCGTGGATGCGGCGGATATTGCATTTGAAATGGCCGACATAAACCGGGTCGAACCGCACCATCGTCGTGAACAGGCGCCAGTCCGCTTCCGTCTGTTGCGCGCCGAACAGGAAGCGCCGGTCCTTCAGGCGGTCCTCCAGCATATCGAGCGTTTCGAACACCTTCACGGCATTCTGCTGATAGGCGTCCTGCGTGGTGGCGAAGCCGGCCTTGTAGACGCCGTTATTGACGGTGTCGTAGATGACGTCGTTCAGCGCATCGATCTCGGCGCGCAGCGCTTCGGGATAATAATCTGCCTGCGAGCCGGTGAGATCGTTGAAGGCGGAATTGAACATGCGGATGATTTCCGCCGATTCGTTGGAGACGATGGTGCCGCGCTTTTTATCCCAGAGCACCGGCACGGTGACGCGCCCGGAATATTTGGGGTCTGCTTTGGTATAGACCTGCCAGAGTGTGGAGGAGCCGAAGAGGTGATCCTCGGTCGCGCCCGGCGTGCGCTCGCCCTCAGGCTTGAATTCCCAGCCGTTTTCCAGCATCAGCGGATCGACGACGGAAACGGAAATCAGGTCTTCCAGCTTTTTCAGCCTCCGGAAAATCAGGGTGCGGTGCGCCCAGGGGCAGGCGAAGGAGACGTAGAGATGGTAACGGTCCTTCTCCGCCTCGAAGCCGCCTTCTCCGGAAGGGCCGGGTGCGCCATCCGCTGTAACCCAGTTGCGGAATTGCGAGGCGCTGCGCTTGAAGTGCCCCTTGGTTTCCTTGGTGTCATACCAGACGTCTTTCCATACGCCTTCCACCAGCATGCCCATGACGATCTCCTTGATTGTTTCCTTTTGAGCGATCCTAACCGTTCTGCACTCGCCCGCGAACCCGCAAGGCGTTGAACAATGCGTTTCCGGTCCTGTGGGAACTGAATGGGATAGCGCAGAGATTTGTTCTGGACGGGTCGGAATTTTCCTGATAATTGCGATTTTCACAAATCTGAGGAAATTGCTGACTATGATCGAACCACGGATGCTCCGACGACGCTGACGCTCCTGAACGCCCTTACCGGCGCAGCCGTCACCTATTGTCGCATCCGCATTCTGGAAGTTTCGGTCTCTTCATGTCCAAGCACGATCTTGTCTACCTCACCGAGGACGCGTCGCACGACGCCATCATCGACATCATCAACGAAGAAGCATTCGGTCCCGGCCGGCACACCCGTGCGGCAGCGCGCATCCGTGAGCAGGGGCCGCATGATCGGTCGCTGTCCTTCGTCTGCGCCGATGATGGCGAAACCATTGCTTCTGTGCGCATGACGCCGGTTCTGGCGGGCGGGGTGAAGGGCCATATGCTCGGGCCCCTTGCGGTGCGGCCCTCGCACAAGAACAAGGGCATCGGCCGGGAACTCGTCCGGATCGCCATTGCCGCCGCCCGGCGGAAGGGCTCCGAAGCCGTGATCCTCATCGGCGATCCGCCCTATTACATGCCGCTCGGTTTCGAGAAGGTCGCTTATGCGGAGCTTGATTTTCCCGGCCCGGTCGACCCGAACCGGGTGCTCGTCGTGCCGATTGGCGATGACGTGCACCAGCGGCTGAAGGGCAAGATCGGCTGGCGCAAATGCGAGGCCGTGATGCCGGCCGCCACGGCGGAAGATGAGGGTTTTGAGGAGCCGCTCAGGGTTTACGGCTGAGGGGTATCCGAAGGGGCGTCGTCCTTCTTAGCACGACATAAAACCCCGTCATTCCGGCCTTGAGCCGGAATCCAGCCAGCCCAAGTCTTTGGGCTGAAAGGACTCTTCTCACGGCGCAGACGCGCCGTGACTGGATGCCGGATCAAGTCCGGCATGACGGAAGGGGCGTTGCGCGCTATGGCAAACATCGAGACTGCCGTGCACGTCTTTTTGTGTGGTAAAATCTTCTTCCGATGGTCTGTCTCGAAACAACCCGTCACGCTCCACAGAATTCAATTCCGTTTCCTCCCCCTATACGATAGCAAGTCAAAGTCGATTTCTGCAAAGGGGCGGGGCATGACGGCTATCACCATGAACGATGCGCTGGAGCGCGCGGGCGCAGGCGCCTATCAGCGGCGGCTGATGGGCATATTCGGCCTCGTCTGGGCGGCGGATGCCATGCAGGTTCTGGCCGTCGGCTTCACCGCCGCCTCGATTGCCGCAACCTTCGGGCTGACGGTGCCGCAGGCGCTGCAGACTGGCACGGCGTTCTTTTTCGGTATGCTGCTGGGTGCTGCCGGTTTCGGGCGGCTGGCGGATCGGTATGGACGTCGCCGTGTGCTGATCGTCACCGTGGCCTGCGATGCGCTGTTCGGCGTGCTTTCGGTGTTCGCGCCCGATTTCACCATCCTGCTCGTTCTGCGCTTTCTCACAGGGGCTGCCGTGGGCGGCACGCTGCCGGTGGATTATGCGATGATGGCCGAATTCCTGCCTGCCAAAAATCGCGGCCGCTGGCTGGTCTTTCTGGAGGGTTTCTGGGCTGTCGGCACGCTGATCGTGGCGCTGGCGGCCTGGGGCGCCAGCCTTGCCGGCGTTGCCGATGCCTGGCGTTATATATTCGCGGTGACGGCTTTTCCGGCGGTTCTCGGCCTTGGCCTGCGCTTTCTGGTGCCGGAATCGCCGCTTTACCTGCTGCGCAGCGGGCGGTTGGAGGAAGCCAAGGCCGTCGTCAACCGCATGCTGGTGACGAATGGGCGCGCGCCGCTCGATGCCGGGACCGGGCTTTCCCAGCCTGACGTGGCCAAGGGGCAGGGGATATTTTCGCCGGCGCTCCGGCAGCGCAGCATCATGATCCTCGCCATCTGGTTCCTCGTTTCCGTTTCCTATTACGGTGTCTTTACGTGGATGCCGGCGAAACTGGCCGGAGACGGGTTCGGCTTCGTGCGCGGTTATGGTTTTCTGGTACTGGTGGCGCTGGCGCAGATCCCCGGTTATGCGCTTGCCGCCTATGGCGTCGAAAAATGGGGCCGCAAGCCGACGCTGATCGGTTTCTGCCTGCTCTCCGCGCTCGGTTGCCTGCTTTTCACGCTGGCGTCAGCCGGCGCGATGATCGCCGCCTCGCTTCTCATCATGAGTTTTGCGCTGCTGGGCACCTGGGGCGCGCTTTATGCCTATACGCCGGAGCTTTACCCGACGGAATCGCGGGCGACCGGCATGGGGGCTGCGGGCGCCATGGCAAGGCTTGGCGGCCTGCTGGCGCCGTCTCTGCTTGGTTATGCCATAGCGCAGGGTTTTGGCGTCGCAATCGGCATCTTCGCCGGTCTTCTGGTGCTTGCCGCCATTGCCGCGACGATGATCAATGCGGAAACGCGGCAGGTGGCGCTGAGCTGACGCGTCGTTCCCGCGCAATGACCTGACCCGTTGAGGATCAGGTCATGCTATTTACCACTTTACAGCGCCGTGTAATTGACCGGCAGCCAATCGTAATTGGTGCTGTCGGTGCGCACATGGCCGATGCCGGGGAAGGCGATATGCGCGCCGGCCACCAGATATCTGCCTTTCACCGCCTGCCGGAATGCCAGATCGCGCGCGACGACGGCGGCCTTCTGGTCGACGTCGAATTCGATGGTCACATCCGGCTCATCGAACTGGAGGATATCTCCATGGGTGATATCGCCCCAGAAGACGATTTTCTGGCCATCGCTTTCGAGAACGACAGCGCTGTGGCCGGGCGTGTGGCCAGCGTAAAGGATAGAGCCGAGACCGGGAACCGGCGCGGCGTTGTCACCGAATGTCTCGAATTTACCGGCGTCGATATAGGGCTGGATGCTTTCCTTGGCTTCGGCATAACCCTTCTTCAGCGCTTCAGGGGCTGCCTTGGCCTTTGCCTCATCAAGCCAGAACTCGGCTTCGCGCGCATTGACCCTCAGCGTCGCATTGGCAAAGACGCGTTTGCCATCTGCCGATAGCCCGCCGGAATGGTCCGTGTGGATATGGGTGAGGACAATGTCGTCTATCTCGTCGGTTTTATAACCGGAGGCCTCGATATTGGCGACGAGCCTGCCGAGGGATGGGCCGAGATAGGTGCCGGTGCCGGCGTCGATCAGCACCAGCCTGTCTCCGGTGTTGACGAGAAATGCGTTGACCGAGGTAGGTGTCTGTTCCGGCAGGAAAGCGTCCTGCAAGACCTTTGCCGCATGTTCCGGCGTGGTGTTGGTGTAAATCTTGGCGAGCGGCAGCGCGATGACGCCGTCCGAAAGGGCGGTGACCTCCACCTTGCCGATCATCAACCGGTAAAAGCCGGGTGCCTGTGTGGCGGCCAAGGGCGCCTTGGCGAATGCGACGACGGGGGCAACGAAAGGGGCGGCGAAGATGGCGCTGGCGGCGCCTTTGAGAAGTGAGCGACGGGACGGCATTGGGGGCTCCTGGGTTGAGGGAATGTCTTGAAACTTTCCGCACTCCAGCTAAGTGTAGAGAGGTTAGCAATCAAATCGATGTGACTTATGCAAACTATCGATCATTTCAATCTCCGTTCATTCGACCTCAATCTTCTCATCGCTTTCGATGCGATGATGGAGGAGATGAACGTCACGCGCGCCGCGCGTCGGCTGAAAATCCAGCAGCCGGCCATGAGCCATAATCTCTCCACCCTGCGCACCCTGTTTCAGGATGAGCTTTTCATCCGCGTGGGGCAGGAGATGAAGCCGACGGCACGGGCGCTCCATCTGGCCGGCCCGGTGCGGCAGGCGCTCAGGCAGGCGCAGGCGGCGGTGTTGACGGCGGATGTGTTCGATCCGGCCACCGAGCGCCGCACGTTCCGGCTCGGCATGTCGAGCGAGGTGGAGCTGTTGCTTTTGCCGGATCTGACGGCGCGGCTGCGGGAGATTGCGCCCGGTATCCGCATTCTGGCCCGCAGCGGTCAAGAGCAGGAAATTACCGCGATGCTCGATACGGGCGTGATCGACATGGCTGTCGGATGCACCTATTCGAAGGAGCAACGCCACCATTGCGAGCCGCTTTATTCCTCCAGCGTGCTCTGCTGTTTCAACCCGGCCTTGCTCGATCTGCCCAATCCCGTCGGGCTGGATGCCTATATGGAGGCGAAACATGCGGTCATATCGCAGACGGACAGCCTGCATGGCTGCATCAAGGATGCACTGGAACTGAGCGGCTTGGAAATCGATGTCGTCGCGGCCGCGCCGGATTTCCTCTCGGTGCTGGCGACCGCGCGGTCCTCGGCGGTACTGGCGACCGTGTCCTCACGCATCGCGCTGCGTTATGCGCCAATGCTGGGGCTGGAAATAAGCCCCGTGCCGGTGACGCTTAGTTTCCCGCCGGTCGCCATGGTCTGGACATTGCAGACAGATGCGGATGCCGGAGCCGTGTGGCTTCGCCAGCAAATCCGCGAGGCCATGGGCCGAACGGTGGACGGTGGGGTATCGGGGATCGCCGCCTAAAGCATGTCTCCCAAAACTGTGCAGCGGTTTTGGCAGACATGCATAAAAACAAAGAGATAAAGCGCGTCGCATTTAATCTGCTTCCACAGTACACGACAGTTGAAATCATCGACGGCGCTGGGTGTTGTTACCCCCTCTGTCCTGCAGGACAGAGGGGGTAACGACACGCGCGGTCGTCGACGATTTTCAACACCTGCTAGAAACGTTTCTCGAGCCATGTGATCGACTGGCCGCTGGAAAGGGGGCCAAGCGAGCCAATCTTCGTGAAACCGTAGCGCTCATAGGTTCTCAGGGCATCCGGGTTCATCGTGTCGATATAGGCCCCCATGCAGCCGCGCTTTCTGGCCTCCGCCTCCGCCATGGCAAGCAGCTTCGGGCCTGTGCCCTGACCGCGCATGGTTTCCGGCACGAAAAGAAGCTGCACGTAGAGCCAGCCGCGAGCGGTATGGCCAACCAGACCGCCGGTGACGATATTGTCGTCATCGCGAATGGTGATGTTGAGTTCGCGTTTGTCGCTTTCGCCGAAACGGGCGAGATTATAGGCCACCAGCGGATCGCGAATGGCCTTTTCGGCCTCTGCATCCGCGATGTCGCTCAAAACGAAATTCATGTTCATCTTCCCGGGCCGCCGGGCGGCGGCCGTTTCCCGTTTTCCATTCCGAGACGTGAAACGCCTTGAGCTTTTCGCTGGAAACGCCCTTACCTGCCCTCACGCCACCACAGCGCGGAGAAGGCGAGCAGCAGGGCGGCAAGTCCGGCAAAACCGGCAAAGAGCGGTAGGGTGTTGACGCCTTTCAGCACCGTCTCGTCGGTCAGACGTATCAGCATGCGATCCTCGTCGGCAACCCTGATGTCACCCCGCACCGGCAATATATCCGGCAGCGCGATGCGGCCGGAATTATCGGCGACACGGTGCACGCTGCCCCTGGTGGCGTCGGCCAGCGGCTTCAGCGTCTCTGTCGTCGAAATCATCGCCTTGAACTCCGGCGCATCTACCGCGCCGACATGGACGAGGGTGGTGAAATCGCCGTTCTTGATTTCGAACAGGCCGGTTTCGTCCATGCGGCGCTCGATCTTGTAAAGACCGGGCTCGGTGGTGGTGAAGGCCATGTTTTCCGTTTTGCCAGAAGGGAAACGTACGCTGGCCTGACCGGGATCGTCGCCGATGGTCTGGCGGGTGATCTGCAATGTGCGGCCATTGGCACGTGCCGTCAGCGCCTCTTCCTCAAGCTCGGGTTCCTTCATCAGCCAGTGGGCGATGCGGCGATAAAGCGCCACATGCGGGCCGCCGCCTTCGAAACCACGCGCCCACAGCCAGCCCTGATCGGACAGAAGCATGGCGACACGGCCTTCGCCCTGACGGTTCAGCACGAGAAGCGGGTCCTGCCCATCGCCCAGCATCACGGTCTGGCCCTGCGGCGGGTCAACGCTGATGGTGCGGAACCAGCGGCCCCATTGCGGCGGCTCGTTCGCGGATCCATCCAGCCCGCGGGTGACAGGGTGCTTCTTGCCCGCTTCCGAAAGGCGGGGATAGAATGCCGCCTGATGCACCTGACCCGTGGGTTGGGCCGGCAACACGGAGGCGAGCGGCGTCATGGCGATTGAATCCTGACCGGCATGTTCCGGGCCTGCGGCAATCAAGAGCGCGCCGCCCTTTTCGACATATTGGGCGATGTAATCGTAATAGAGGATCGGCAGCACGCCGCGATGCTGGTAGCGGTCGAAGATGATGAGGTCGAAATCCTCGATCTTTTCGACGAACAATTCGCGGGTCGGGAAGGCGATCAGCGAGAGTTCGTTGATCGGCGTGCCATCCTGTTTTTCCGGCGGGCGCAGAATGGTGAAATGCACCAGATCGACCGAGGCGTCGGATTTCAGGAGGTTACGCCAGGCGCGTTCGCCGGCATGGGGCTCGCCGGAGACGAGCAGCACGCGCAGGTTCTGGCGGATGCCTTCGATCAGGTGAACGGCGCGGTTGTTCGCAGCAGTCACTTCGCCGGGAAGCTCGGCGACGGAAAATTCCATGACATTGTTGCCGCCACGCGGAACCTTGAAGCTGAACGGCGTCGGCTGGCCGGGTGTGGCCTGAAGCGTGGCGATTTCTTCGCCGTTCATCTTCACCGTCACTTCCGCCGAGCCGCCGCCTGCGGGGCGGCCGTCATCGAAGACACGCAGCGTCAGCTGCTGTTCCTCGTTGACGATGCCGAAGCGCGGGGCGCGGACGATCTCGATGCGGCGGTCGAATTCATCAGCCTTGCCGGTGATCAGCCCATGCACGGGGGCGCGGAAGCCGAGCGCCTGTTCGGCATTGGGCAGGGCATTCGGGATATCGTGGATCTGGCCGTCGCTGAGGAAAATCGCGCCGCCGACGCGTGATGGCGAGACATCGGAAACGGCCGAGGAGAGCGCCGAGAAAAGCTGGGTCGAGGGCGAATCACTCTCGCCATCGTCGCGCACTTCGACGATGCGCGGTTCGATGCGCGGGAAGCGCGACAGACGGTCTTTCAGCGTCTCCAGCGCCGTATCGGTCATTTGCGGCCGGTCCTGTACGTCCTGGCTCTGCGAGCGGTCGACGATGACGGGCACGATGGTGGAAAGTGGCTCGCGTTCCTCCTGCGTCAGAAGCGGATTGGCGATGGCAGCCAGCAAAGCGGCAAGCGCCAGCCCGCGCAGCCATGCGCCGCGCACGCCACGCCACAGGCCGATGAAGGAAAGCGCAAGAGCGGCGACGGTCAGAACGGCGATCACGATCCACGGCAGGAAGGGGGAGAAGGTCAATGTCATGTCACTGCCCCAACCGTTCGAGAAGTGCGGGAACGTGAACCTGATCGGCCTTGTAGTTGCCGGTCAGCATATACATCATGATGTTGACGCCGGAGCGGAAGGCGTGTTCGCGCTGCATCTCGTCCGGCGGCACGGTGGGCAGAACCGGCGCGCCCTGCGGATCGACTGCCCAGGCGCCGGCGAAATCATTGCCCGTTATCATGATCGGCGTCACGCCATCACCGGAAGAGGAGAGGCCCGAGGTGGTCTTGGCGGCTCCCTGTCGCGATTCCACCCAGAGCGGCGAACCATTGTAACGGCCGGGGAAATTGGTGAGCAGATAGAAGGACCGCGTCAGAACGTGGTCTTCCGGCACAGGCTCCAGCGGCGGAATATCGATATTGGCGAGGATCGCCTGCAGACGCTCGCCGTTAGGGCTGGTCGCGCCGGTATCGAGCGAAGAGAACTGGTCGCGCGTGTCGAATAGCACGGTGCCGCCGGCGCGCATATAGGCGTCGATGCGCGAAATCGCGGCGCTTGACGGCATGGGTGCCGTGGCGGAAACCGGCCAGTAGATGATCGGATAGAAGGACAATTCATCCTTGGAAATATCGAGTCCAACCGGCTGGCCGGGTTCCAGTGTCGTGCGCCAGGTCAGGAATTCGCTGAGACCCTGGAGACCCTGCTCGGAAATGCGGTCGACATCATCCTCACCGGTGCGGACATAAGCGAGATGGGTGGTGTCCAGCCGCTCGAAAATCTGCTCGTCGCCCGGTTTTGGATCGTCGGCGCGGGCATCGGTTGGCGACATGGCGGCAAAGGCGCCAAGCGCCAGAAGCAGGGTGGCGGCGGTGGCGCTGCGGGCTTTCGGCAGGCGTGCGAAGGCGCCGTTCATGAAGAGCACGATCAGGCTGTCGGCGATCAGCATCAGGAAGGCGGCGATGAAGAGCGCCGGGCGCAGCGATTTCGCGGTTTCGCCGATCAGGGCCTCGTTGGTGGTGCTGACACCGGCGGCGGACGTATCGAGCGGGCGCAGTGTGGCGCCTGCGGGTAAGAGATTGAGAGCCACGAAACCATCCTCTGTGCCATAGAGGCCGGGGGGATTGTCGAAACCGGTGCGGGGCGGCTGGCCGGCACGCATTTCCAGCGGCCGGGCAGTGCCGATCTCGGCTGAAAGCGCACCTTCGGCCGTCAGCAGCCGGAAGGGCGGAAGGGCAGCGGCCGGGGCATTGGCGTTGGCGGAAGCGCCGCCCGCCTTCGACAATTGCACGATACGGCGCAGCATATCGACGAAATGGCCTGAAATCGGCAGGTCAGACCAGCTCGCCTCAGCGCTGACATGGAAGAGCACGATGCGGCCTGCCTCGACATTACGGGTGGTGACGAGGGGCGTGCCATCGGCAAGGCTTGCCCATGTGCGTTCAGCCAGGTCCGGCGTCGGTTCGGCCAGAACCTGACGTTTGACGAGGACGCCATCGGCCTTCGGCATGCCGGCAAAGGCGCCGAAATTCGGGAAATCGGCAAGCGGTTGCGGCTCGGCCCAGGAGAGCGCGCCGCCAAGCGCGCGTTCGCCCTGTCTGAGTGTTACAGGCACCAGCGGATCGTCGGCCGGGGCTGCGGCAAGGCGCGGTCCGGCAAAACGGATCAGCGTGCCGCCACCGGCGAGCCAGCGTTGCATCGGCTCATAGGTTTCCTGCGGCAGACGGCCGATATCGGCCATGACAATAACCGAAGGATTGGATTGCAGGATTTCGGGGATCGCCTGCGCCAGATCGGCCTGTCGCTGTGGGATGAGATCGGCGAAAGGCTGAAGCGCACGGCTGATATAATAAAGCGGCTGCAGCAATGGCTGGAAATCATTGCCGGTTTCGCCGGCCAGCAACGCCACGCGGCGGCGGCGGAAACCGTCATCCAGCAGATGCACCGCACCCGCCGTCGACACGCCTTCGAGGGAGAGGCGGGCGAAATCGTTGCGCAGTTCGAAGGGTGCTTCCACCGTCGCCGTTGTTTCAGCCGCGCCGGGCGCGAAATTCGCGATGCCGTTGGCGAGAATGCGGCCCTGACTATCCTGCGCATTGACGGTTACCCGGGTGGCTTCGGCTGTATCGAGCCGCGACAGTGTGACGCTCATGGCATCGGCATTGTTGGTGGCGCCGGTAATGGCGGTGATCGCCTTGCCGTCGCCCTTCACGATGCGGAATTCGGCGGGGGAGAGGCTGGCAAGCGTTCTCATCGCGCTTTCATCCTGCGCGGTTTGAACACCATCGGCAATATAGGCGATCGTGCCGGGGGCCGTGCCGTTCAGCGCCTCGGTGATGGCTTCCGCCGTGCGGATACGATCTGGAACGAGCGGCTTCGGCTTTGCTGCGGCGAGCTTTTCCAATGCAACGGCTGTCGTTCCCGGTACGGCGTCATGTTCCGCATCGGCGGTGAAGCTGATGGAGACGGGGCGGTCGGCCCGCTCCGCATCGCCGATCAGGGCCTGAGCGGTGGCCACGCGTCTTTCCCAGTCGGGCGCGGAAGCCCAGCTATTATCGACCACCAGCACCAGCGGGCCGCTGCCGGCGATGCTGTTGTTGCGCGGGTTCACCACCGGATCGGCGAGCGCAAAAATCACGGCGGCGGCAAGCGCCATGCGCAAAAAGGTCAGCCACCACGGGCTTTTCGAGGGCGTTTCCTCGCGTTTCAGCACCGTTGCCAGAATTTTCAGCGGCGGAAACACTTCCGCCTTGGGGCGCGGCGGGGTGAGCCGCAGCAGCCACCAGATGGCGGGCAATGCCAGCAGGCCGAAGAGAATGTAGGGGCTGGTGAAGACGAAAGGCAATGCGCTCATCGGTGCCCACCGCCCTGTGCCGGTGCGCCGGAAAGATACATGTGAACGGCCACAAGCGCCTCGGAAGCCAGATGATCGGTGCGGTGGAAGACGAAGTTCCAGCCGAGACGGCGCAGCGACGAGGACAGCGCCTCGCGTCTTGCGAGATAGGCGCGGGTGTAATCCTCGCGAATGGTCTCGGCGCGGCCAGACACCAGTTTTTCGCCGGTTTCCGGATCGGTAAATTCGGTACGGCCGGAATAGGGGAAGGTTTCTTCGGCCGGATCGGCAATTTCCACCACATGGCCGCGCAGGCCGCGCCGGGCGAGAGGCGAAATCCGCTCCATCACATTTTTCGCATCATCGAGAAAATCGCCAATCAGAACGATGTCGCTCGCGCCGCGGATCATGCCCGTTTCCGGCATACCCGTTGTCAGCGGCGCGTGCATGATGGCGGCGGCCAGCCGTTCGGCGGCGTTTCTGGCCGAGACCGGCTCCATGATGCCGGGGCAACCGATGCGTTCGCCAGAGCGCGCCAGGATTTCCGCCAGCGCCAGCATCAGCACCAGCGCCCGGCTTTCCTTGGAGACGGAGCCGAGGGTGGATTTGAACATCATCGACGGCGACATGTCGGCCCAGAGCCAGATGGTGTGGGCTGCCTCCCATTCCCGGTCGCGCACATAGGTATGGTCGTCGCGGGCCGAGCGCCGCCAGTCGATGCGCGACAGGCTTTCGCCTTCGGCATAGGGGCGAAATTGCCAGAAATTTTCGCCGATGCCGCGTTTGCGGCGGCCGTGCCAGCCGGCGGTGACGGTGTTGGCGATTCGTTTTGCCTCGACCATGCAGTCCGGCACCAGTGCGGCACGCTGGCGCGCGCGCGCCAGAACTTCGCTACCCGGCGTCTTGTCTACGATCTGGCCGATGGATGCCACAGGCACTCCTTTCGCGAAAGGTTAGGCACGCGTCTTTTAATTCTTTGCCTGCTCCACGAGGGCCGCAATCACATCGCGCACCGACATGCCTTCGGCGCGGGCCGCAAAGGTCAGCGCCATGCGGTGTTCCAGCACCGGCTCGGCCAGCGCATGGACATCGTCCAGCGAGGGGGCGAGGCGGCCTTCATAGAGCGCACGGGCGCGGGCCGTCAGCATCAGCGACTGGCCGGCGCGCGGACCCGGACCCCAGACAACGTGTTTGTCGGTCAATTTGTTGCCATGGCCGGGGCGGGCGGAACGGACGAGCGACAGGATCGCGTCCACGACCTTGTCGCTGACCGGCATCTGGCGGATGAGGGCCTGGATTTCCATCAGGCGCTCGGCACCGATCACGCCGCGTGCTTCGCCGGAGGCGGTGCCCGTCGTGTCGAGCAGGATCTGGCGTTCGGCGGCAAGCTCGGGATAACCGACATCGACCTGCAGCAGGAAACGGTCGAGCTGGGCTTCGGGCAGCGGATAGGTGCCTTCCTGTTCCAGCGGGTTCTGGGTGGCGAGAACGTGGAACGGCTTCGGCAGCTCATAGGTCTGGCCGGCCATGGTGATGTGATATTCCTGCATGGCCTGCAAAAGTGCGGACTGCGTGCGCGGGCTGGCGCGGTTGATTTCGTCGGCCATCAGCAGCTGGCCGAAAATCGGACCCTTGATGAAACGGAAGGAACGGCGACCGTTCTCGTCCTGATCCATGACTTCGGAACCGAGGATGTCTGAAGGCATCAGGTCCGGTGTGAACTGGATGCGGTTGGCATCGAGGCCAAGCACGGTGCCGAGCGTGGTGACGAGCTTGGTCTTGGCGAGGCCGGGAACGCCGACGAGCAGCGCATGGCCGCCGGAGAGGATGGCGAGAAGCGTGTTCTGCACCACTTTTTCCTGGCCGAAAATGACCTTGGAGACCTCCGTGCGGATGGCCGCTATGTCGGAAAGCGCCTTTTCGGCCGAGGCGACGATGGCCTTTTCATCGAGGGTTTCGCCGGTATTCATCACGCCCATGTCGCTCTCCTCATACCTTCGCCGCTGTCGCATTCGCATCCCGGTTTTGCTGGTTGCCAACCGGGGCGGATTTTGCGCTGCATCTAGCTTATTGCTCTCTTGGCCGCTGACAAGCGCCATTCGAATGACTATGTCGTGACTTAGTATTTCCTTATCGGCAAAGCGAGACTCGAATATGGCGGCGGAGACGATAAATTCGGCTGATGATGCGGCGGGGCTTGCGGCGATGATTTCCCGCGCCGCCGAACAGAGCGGCGATGGCAAGCGCGGGCCGGCCCCGGTGGAGCGCTGGAATCCGCCTTTTTGCGGTGATCTCGACATGGAAATCCGTGCTGACGGCACGTGGTTCTACCTCGGGACACCCATCGGGCGGGCACCTCTGGTTCGGCTGTTTTCCACGGTTTTGCGCAAGGATGAGGATGGTAAAACCTATCTTGTAACTCCTGTGGAAAAAGTCGGCATCCGGGTGGTGGACGCACCCTTCGTCGCCGTGGAAATGACGGTGACTGCGGCTGGTGCGGATGGCGAATCCCTGCTGACCTTTCGCACCAATGTCGGCGACGTGGTGGAGGCGGGGCCGGAGCATCCGCTGCGCTTTGAAATTTTCGGTGAAAACCGCGAATTGAAACCCTATCTTCTGGTGCGCGGCCGGCTGGAGGCGCTCGTCTCACGGGCCGTGATGTATGATCTCGCGGCACTCGGCGAAGTGATCGACGTGGATGGCGTCGACATGTTTGCGGTGCGCTCGGGCGGGGTGATCTTTCCGGTGATGCCCGCCAAGGAACTGGAACGGCTTTCACAATGACGATGATGACAACGGGCCTCAAGGCTTTTACCGCCACCGATTTCCGCCGCCGGGTGCTGCAGGAAGGCGAGGGCGTGGCCGAGCGGGAAAATGGTGACCACGTGCTCAATCCGGGCGTGGTGCTGTCTGGCAACGGCATCCGGCTGAAGGATGCCGCAGTGCTGATACCGGTTATCGACGATGGCAACGATGCGCGGGTGATCTTCACCCAGCGCACGGCAACCCTGCGCCAGCATTCAGGCCAGATTTCCTTTCCCGGCGGCGGCATCGATGCCGAAGACCGCACGCCGGAAGAGGCAGCGCTGCGCGAGACGGAAGAGGAGATCGGCCTGTCGCGTTCTTTCGTGGAAACGGTGGGGCGGCTGCCGGATTATATTTCCGGGACGGGTTTTCGCATCAAGCCGGTGCTGTCAGTCGTCCGCCCCGGCTTTGATTTGACACTTAATCCCACTGAGGTGGATGAGGTTTTCGAGGTGCCGCTGTCCTTCCTGATGGACCCGGCCAATCACGGCCGCGGCAGTCGCATCTTTCAGGGGAAGGAGCGGTTTTTCTACGAAATGCCCTATGGTGAACGGTATATTTGGGGCATTACGGCGGGCATCGTCCGAACGATTTACGAGAGGTTTTATACATGAATAGCCTTGCCGGGCGGGACTGGTTTGAAAAACCGGCGCTGAAGCGCATCTTTACGCTTCTGAATGCCGATGGCGGCGAGGTGCGGATCGTCGGCGGCGCGGTGCGCAATGCGCTGATGGACCTGCCTGTCGTCGATGTCGACATGGCGACGACGCTGACCCCTGACGTGGTTGTTGCTCGGGCCAAGGCTGCGGGCATCAAAGCGGTGCCGACCGGCATCGAGCACGGCACCGTAACGCTGGTGATCGATGGCGAAGGTTTCGAGGTGACGACGTTGCGCCGCGATGTCGAAACCAATGGCCGCCACGCACAGGTAGCCTTCGGCACCGACTGGCAGACCGACGCCGAGCGGCGCGACCTCACCATCAATGCTCTCTATGCCGATGAAAGGGGCGAGATCATCGACCTTGTCGATGGTCTTCCCGATATCGAGACCGGCACGGTGCGCTTTATCGGCGATGCGGCGATGCGGATTTCGGAAGATTACCTGCGGATTCTCCGGTTTTTCCGGTTTTTCGCCCATTATGGCTCCGGTCGCCCGGATGCGGACGGCTTGCGGGCGAGCGCGCGGGCCAAGGATAAGCTGGGCACCCTTTCGGCCGAGCGGGTGTGGAGCGAGCTGAAAAAGCTGCTTTCCGCCCGCGATCCTTCCCGCGCTCTTTTGTGGATGCGGCAATCGGGTGTTCTGGCGGAAATTCTGCCCGAAACGGAAAAATGGGGCATCGACGCCATCCACGGGCTGGTGGCGACGGAGCAGGCTCTCGGTTGGGCAGTGGACCCGCTGCTGCGGCTTGCCGCCATCGTGCCGCCGGACAGGGACAGGCTGGCCGCCCTTGCCGCGCGCCTCCGGCTGTCGAAAGCCGAGGCGGGTTATCTTGCCCATTGGGCTTCGGCTCCGGCGGCTGATCCCGAGCTGAAGGAAACGGCGCTCGACCGGCTGCTTTATCGTCAGGGCGTCGAAGGCGTGAAGACACGGCTGAAACTGGCGCTTGCTTCGGCCCGTGCCGATCTTTCGGCTGGCGACGCCGCCATGCAGAAAGTGGCGCGGCTTTCGACTTTGCTGGCGCGAGCGGAAAAATTCCACAAACCGGGCTTTCCGCTGAGCGGTGCGGATGTGATGGCCGCGGGCGTCGAGGCCGGCCCGAAGGTGGGCGAAGTGCTGAAAAGCCTCGAGGAAAAGTGGATCGACGTCAATTTCTCACTCGACCGGGCAGCTTTGACCGCCCGGCTGAAGGATATGCTGGAGAATTGAGGTCAGCGACGGCGGCGTTGCGGCTCAGGCCGCATTTGCCTCGTCGCGAATGCGGGATTTGATATTTTCGATCATGTTCTCGCGGATCACGGTTTCGCCGTGCGCCGATCGCATATGTTCCACGGTGCGACGCACAACTTCGGCGTCGTCATCTGCGCGCGTGTGCCAGGCACAGCCGGGCACGAGCGTTCCACATTCAAACAGTCTCATGGTCTTGCCTCCCTGTTTTAGAGCGCCATGCGCCCGTTCGGACGCATAAAGGACGCTCTAACATCTTGAGTCTGCACATTCTTCCTGTCGAAAACCGGAATCGATTTTCGACAGGAAGAATGTGCGAGAGCGAGGGACAGCATTCAATTGCCTGCTGTCCCTCCGACAGGAAACGAATGTTCACCGCTTATGTTCCAGAGCGGCGTCGTTCGACCTTATTCAGGCCCCTATTCGGGCATCGCCCAGCACTGGAAAACAGAGGATGTGCCGGCTGCCGGAATTTTTGTACGAGGCATTTCGTCATTGGCTGCCCGCCGTGCCGTTTTTTGTCCGGCAAGGGTGCGTTTTACCTGTTCGACATAAAAGGAATGCGGCAGTTCGCGATCACCCGTGGCGCGCATTTCCGCTGCCAGGCGGTCGATCAATTCCGGGGTATCGATGGATTGTGGCGCTCCCTCGGGGGAAGCAGAGATAGGCATGCTGTTCGAAGTAATCATGACGATAGCTCCTCCAGTACGTCTGCGGGGAGGAGACTATCATTGCCTTGATTTTTCCATAAGTCCTAATTTGCGCTATTTGCGACAAATTGGCTGATGAGCGTCAAATTTGCGTGAGGTTTTTTAGGGCCAGCGCACCACCGGCGGCAGCGAGGAGAGAATCGATTCGACGTTACCGCCCGTCTTGAGGCCGAAGATCGTGCCGCGATCGTAAAGCAGGTTGAATTCCACATAGCGGCCGCGGCGGATGAGCTGCTCGTCGCGATCTTCTTCCGTCCAGTTCTGGTTGAAATTGGCCCGGACGATTTTCGGATAGACCAGATTGAAGGCGCGGCCGACATCCTGCACGAAGGCGAAATTGGCGTCCCAGCCGCCATTTTCCTCCTGCGGGTGCAGCCAGTCGAAAAAGATGCCGCCGATGCCGCGGGCTTCGTTACGGTGCTTCAGGAAGAAATACTCGTCGCACCACGTCTTGTAGCGCGGATAATCGGCAACCGGATGGCGGTTGCAGGTGATTTCGAAGGCGCGATGGAAAAGCTGGCTGTCCGGGTCTTCCTGCGTCCGTCTGCGTCCCAGCACCGGCGTCAGATCCGCACCGCCGCCGAACCAGTGGCTGGTGGTGACGACCATGCGGGTATTCATGTGCACCGCCGGCACATTGGGGTTGACGGGATGGGCGATGAGCGAAATGCCCGAAGCCCAGAACTGCGGGTCTTCTTCCGCACCCGGTATCTGCTTGCGGAATTCCGGCGAGAATTCGCCATAGACGGTGGAGGTGTGGACGCCGACCTTCTCGAAGACTCGGCCTTCCATCATCGACATCTTGCCGCCGCCGCCCTCGCCATTGTCGCGCAGCCAGTCTTTCTGGACGAAACGGCCGGGCTCCTGGTCGGAAAGAGGGCCGGTCAGGTCGTTTTCGAGAGTCTCGAAGGAGTTAACGATGGTGTCGCGCAGATGCTGGAACCAGGCTTGGGCAAGGGCCTTCTTGTCCTCGATGTCGTCGGGCAAGCCCTTCGGCAAGATTGGCCGTTCCATGCGTATTCTCCTTTGGTGAAGTCGATTCCCTGTCGCGTCTAGCAGGTGCAGGCCCCGCGCACAAATTCGACTCGCCAAGTTCACATGCGGGCACTATCTTTATCGATGTAGGTGCCAGAGGTGAATATCATGACGAAATTTACCGGACCGCCGCCCCTGGACGGGCTGAAGCGCAGGATCGCCAATCACCGCAAGGCGCGTGAAGGCTCGGGCGACGACAAGACGCGCAATGGCATGTTCGTGCGGCAGACCTTCTGTCTCGGACGCGAGGAAGCCCGCGCCAAGGCGCGCGAATGGTTCGACAGCTTTCCGAAAGCGGCCTACTGGACGGAAGTGGAAAGCTGGCGGCAACTGGAAGGCGACCGCATCGAATTCACCATGCGGCGGCTTCCTTCGGCCGATTGAAACTTAGAGCGTTTTCGCATTTCCGGACGGAAAACCGGGAACCGCTTTTCCCGGAAATGCTTTCAGGCGCGGGGCTCGGCATAACGCAGGCGGCTTTCGATCAGCACGCCACTTTCATCCAGAATGGGATGCGCCACCGTGACGATATGGGCGTTGATGCGTTTGAGGTCGCGCAGCATGTCGAGATGCAGCGAACTGGTCTGCATGCTTTCCGCCAGCCCGTCGCGCAGCCGCTCCAGATGGCGGTTGGAGGACTGTTTTTCGAGGCGGCGTATATCCACCTTGCTTTCCATCAGCCTGCGGGCCAGCTCGAAATCGCCGGTTACCAGAATGCTCTGGGCGGCGCGCAGGTTTTCGATGGTCATGTCGAACAGGGTTTTCAATTCCTCATAACCGTCATCGGAAAATTTGAAGCTGTTCAACACCTTCTTGCGAATCTGCTCGCAAATGCCCTTTTCGATGATGTCGCCGATATGTTCGAGGTTGATGGCGTAGTCGATGATGGCGATCGAACGGCGCGCTTCTTCATCGGACAGCCCCTTGCGTCCCAGCTGCGACAGATAGACCTTCACCTCCTGCTGGCGGCGGTCGACCTTGTTTTCGAGCAGGGAAACCTCCTGAAGCGGTGCGAGATCATTATGCTTGAAGGCGTTTTCGGCGCGGATCAGCATCCGCTCGATGCTGTCGCCGACGCTTAAGACTTCGCGGGTGGCGTTGGCAAGCGCCACGACCGGCATGTCCAGCGCCTGCTGGTCGAGGAAATTCGGGCCGTCTTCGGCTTTCGGATCGCCCGGCACCAGCCTTGCCATCAGGTCGGACAGGAGGCCGGAGAAGGGCCAGGCCAGCGCCGCCAGAATGACGTTGAAGATCAGATGGGCGTCGACCGGCAGTTTTGCGGGCGAAAGCGGTAATTGCTGCAGGAACTCCGCGCCATAGGAGGCGAGCGGCAGGGCGATGAGGCAGCCAATGGTGCGCACCAGAAGGTTGCCCATGGTGATGCGCCGCGCCGAGGCGGGGCCGGAAAGCGTGGCGATGACCGGCGGAATGGCGCCGCCGAGATTGGCGCCGAGAATGAGCACGATGATGAGGCCGGTGGAAAGCGTGCCGGTGGCGGCCAGCGACAGGATGAGCACCACGACGGCAAGGCTGGAAGACGAAACGAAGGCGAGCACGGCGGAAAAGATCAGCGCGACGGGCCATGCCCCGTCAAGCAGGCCGATAAAGACGCCGAGAGCCGGCGAGGCGCGCATCGGTTCTGTCGCGCCGCTCAACAGATGCAGCGACAAAAGCATGAGGCCGATGCCGATCAGCGCCGTTCCGCCGCCCTGCCGGGCGTTGGAACTGCCCTTTTTCAAAACAATGCCCGCAAGGATCAACAGCGGCGACAGCCACTCCACCCCGGCTGCCACGATCCATGCGGTAACGGCGGTGCCGACATTGGCGCCGAGCAGCACCACCTGTGCCATGCGCGGCCTGATGAGGTCTCGTTCAGCAAAGGAGGCGACGGTAAGCGCGGTCGCCGTCGAACTTTGCAGCGCGACGGTGGCGAAGAAGCCGGAAAAGAAGGAGCGCGGACCGTTCTGGGTGCCGGTGGCCAGCACGCTTCGCAGTTTCATGCCGAAGGCGCGGGTGACGCCATCCTTGACCTGGGCAAGGCCGAAGAGCAGCAGCGCGACTGCGCCGAGAAGGTTGACGATGACAATGGTGGATTGCATGCGACGTCTCCTCACACCCGCCGGCGGATGGTTCCGGCGAGCACGATTTTTATTGTCCGGCTAATTAGTATAGGAGCCTCGATGCCCCGGGTACAGGCCGGGTTGCGACAGTTTTGAAGTAAAAACGGTCAAATTTTGTATTTGCCCGAAAAATTGGCGTTAAAAATGGCGCCTATGCCCATGCCACCTGGCGCAAAGCCTCGCCGGCGATCATCGCCGCCGACATGGCGACGTTGATGGAGCGCTGTCCCGCCACCATGGGGATGATGATTCGCACCTCTGCCTTTTCATGCACATGGTCCGGTACGCCCGCACTTTCGCGGCCGAAAAGCAGGATGTCATCCTTGCGGTAGTCGATCTTCGTATAGGGCAGGGCGGCTTTGGTGGAGGCGAGAACGAGACGGCGGCCGGTGGTTGCCCGCCATTCCTCGAAACGGTCCCAGCTGACATGGCGCGTCAGCGCCGCCGCCGCGATATAATCCATGCCCGCCCGTTTCAGATTACGGTCGGAAATATCGAAACCCGCCGGCTCGATGATATCGACGCCGAGGCCGAGACAGGCGGCCAGCCGCAGGATGGTGCCGGTATTGCCGGGAATATCGGGCTGGTAAAGGGCGATCCTGATTTCGGGCATGGTATCGGGCATGGACGTCTCACTGCGATTGGGGTGCCCGTCCGATTATCACGGGCAGGGGCCGGGCGACAGCTATGCTGTGAAAAGTCCCTTTGAGGCGTTGTTCCCGGCTCAATGTTCATTCGCGTGACATACAGGGCGGATACCCATTCACCAGCGCATCGTCGGGTTTGCCCGGACCATCGTGAATGGTCGGGACAGGCCGTTTCGAGCCGGATTTTCTGCACGCAACAACAGGAGGACATCATGTCCGAACGGGTGAATTTCGTCCATCTGACCGATCTGCATGTGGGCAATCCGCAGGTGCAGGACGATGATCTTTATTCCGAGACCTCGGCCACGCTTTCCGCGACGCTTGCGCAGATCAAGGCGCTCGTGCCGCCGCCTGAATTCATCGTCGCCAGCGGCGATCTGACCAACAGGGGCGATGCCGGCAGCTATGAGGAACTCAAGCGGCTGATGGCGGAAGCGGAACTCGATATGCCGGTGCTCTTCGCGCTCGGCAATCACGACCGCCGCGACGGTTTTTATCCGGTCATGCTCGACCGCCATGAGGATCTGGACGAGCCCTATGACCATGCCGAGGTCATTGCCGGCATCCACATCATTGTCATGGACACCAGCGTTCCGGGCAAGGTCGGCGGTGCTTTCGAGCCGGGGCAGATCGAATGGCTCGAGGACGAACTTGAAAGCCACCCCGAACTGCCGAAGCTGCTGGTGATGCACCATGCGCCGGCGCTCGATTTCGACCGCCCGGAGGCGGAGTGGGAATCGCTTTCCTTCGCGGATACCGAGGCGCTGGACGAGGTGCTGTTCGAGCATGATGTCATCGGCATTCTTGCGGGCCACATCCATTACGACCGCATGTCGCACTGGCAGGGCATTCCCGTCGTGGTCGGCATCGGCCAGCATTTCGCCACCGATCCGCTTTGGCTGCATGAGGGCGTGCGCATGTTGTCCGGTGCGTCCTTCGCCATCGGCACGATAAGGGACACGGGGCTGACCGTTACCTTTGCGCCGCAGCCCAGCGATCGCCGGGAATTGAAGCGGCATACGCAGGCCGGAATGGTCGAGTTGATTGCGGGCTATGAAAGCGCGGAGGCGCAGGACGCGGCCGAATAGGGCGACGTGCGCATCGTTTAACGGGCGGAGACCTCGCGGGGTCATCTCCGCCCGTTCGCCTTTGGGCGGCACCTGCGTGTTTTCTCGCGTATTCGGTGTCTTTCCGACTGGTCATTGACTAAATTTTGCGCTACAAGGCCATATCTTCAACACCAGCCAAGGGAGGTTCTCATGCCAAATGACATTCGCATTCGCCTCCCGGCCCCAGTCGTGCCGCTGCTGGCTTAGGTGTTGCTCCGCGGTTCGCCCGCGTTTCCCATTTTTCGATTCGTCATGTGGCTGTCACGGCCATGTCCAAAGACTTTTCCGTTCCGTCGTGAGCCATATTTGTGTCCGCTCACCATGTCACGATGGAGCGATTGATTGCCGGAGCTTGGCCTATGTTTGGCTGGTTTGAAAAACGCCTCGATCCTTTTCCCTCTTCGGCGCCCTCCGTGCCGCCAAAGAAGCTTTTGCCGTTCCTGTGGCATTATGTGAAGCCCGCATGGCCATGGCTCCTGCTGCTCGGCCTGATGTCCATGGGCATCGCGATTGCGGAAGCCATGCTCTACAAATTCCTCGGCAATATCGTCGACTGGCTTTCCACGGCCAATCGCGAGACGTTTTTTGCCGATGAGGGCTGGCATCTGATCGGCATGGCGGCGCTGGTGCTCTTCGTGCTGCCGCTGATGGGCGCGATCCACACCATGACGATGCACCAGACGCTTGCCGGCAATTTCGGCATGATTGCGCGCTGGAAGATGCACCGTTTCCTGCTGCGCCATTCCATGAACTTCTTCGCCAACGAGTTTGCCGGCCGTGTTTCCACCAAGGTGATGCAGACGGCGCTGGCGATCCGCGAAGTGGCGCTGAAGGTGATCGACGTCTTCGTCTATGCGATCAGCTTCGTCGTCTCGATGTTGTTCATGGTCGCGGCGGCGGACTGGCGGCTGGTCATTCCGCTGCTGGTCTGGCTCGGTATCTATATGGCCATCCTCGCTTATTTCGTGCCGAAGCTCGGCCGGCTGGCGCAGGAGCAGGCCGATGCACGCTCGATGATGACGGGCCGGATCGTCGACAGCTACACCAACATCTCGACGATCAAGCTGTTTTCCCATGCGGGGCGCGAGGAAAGATATGCGCGTGAGGGCATGAACGTGTTTCTCGGCACGGTTCACCGCCAGATGCGCAAGATTTCCGGCTTCAACATCCTGATCGACCTCAACAACGCCCTGGTGCTGTTTTCCACGGCGGCGCTCGGTCTTTATTTCTGGATGCAGGGTTCGGTCACGGCCGGTTCGGTCGCCATCGCCATCAGCCTTGCCATGCGCGTCAACGGCATGTCGCAGTGGATCATGTGGGAAGTCACCTCGCTGTTCGAAAATATCGGTACGGTCTATGACGGCATGTCGATGATGACGAAGCCGCACGATATCGTCGACGTTCCGAAGGCACCTCAGCTTGCCGCACCGCAGGGCGCGATCCGTTATGACAATGTCCGTTTCCACTACGGCAAGAACAAGGGCGTTATCGACGGGCTGACGCTTGACATCAAACCGGGCGAAAAGGTCGGTCTGGTCGGGCGCTCGGGTGCGGGCAAGACGACGCTGATGAACCTGCTTCTGCGTTTCTACGATCTGGAAGCGGGCAGGATCACCATCGACGGGCAGGACATTTCCAAGGTGTCGCAGGACAGCCTGCGCGAGCTGATCGGCGTCGTGACGCAGGATACCTCGCTGCTGCACCGGTCGATCCGCGATAACATCGCTTATGGTCACCCCGAAGCCACGGACGAGCAGGTGATCGCGGCGGCGAAGCGGGCGAATGCCTGGGACTTCATCGAAACCCTTGTCGACATGCATGGCCGTCAGGGCCTCGATGCGCAGGTGGGCGAACGCGGCGTGAAGCTCTCCGGCGGCCAGCGCCAGCGTATCGCAATCGCCCGCGTCTTCCTCAAGAACGCGCCGATCCTGGTGCTGGACGAGGCGACTTCGGCGCTCGACTCCGAAGTCGAGGCGGCGATCCAGGAAAACCTGTTCTCGCTGATGGAAGGCAAGACGGTGATCGCGATCGCCCACCGCCTGTCGACGCTGACGGAAATGGACCGGCTCATCATCCTCGACAAGGGCCGGATCGTGGAGGCGGGCAGCCATGCGGAACTGGTGGCGATGGGCGGTATCTATGCCGACCTGTGGCGGCGCCAGTCCGGCGGCTTCATCGCCGACCATGAGGCGGAAGTGGCGGCAGAGTAAGGAAAGACGGAGGGCGGGTTTCCCGCCCTCAGGTTGACAACAAATGCTGAAAACCTCTCCTCCGTCATGCTCGGGCCTGTCCCGAGCATCTGCCACCGTTGAATATTGGACAGGTGGTTAGATCCTCGGGACAGGCCCGAGGATGACGCCCGGCGTGAAGGAAGGTTGTCATCAGTCTCAGGCCGGTGGAACATTCCCCGCCCTTTTTCATTCCCCGAATGTTACCGAAATATAATCTCTTCCCGAAGCCTTCGCGGCTGTTCCCGCTCCGGGAATCCGCCTATATCCGGATCATGGTTATTACCCGCATCTTCGAGTTTTTCGAGAACTGGATAAAGCCCTTCGCCCGCAAGGACCATTTGCGGCCGCCTGAAAGCACGTTCGCCTTTATCTGGTTTTACATCTCGCAGGCCAAGGCGCCGTTTTTCGCCATGCTGGTGCTCGGCGGGCTGACCGCGGCCATCGAGGCGGCGCTGTTCTGGTTCGTCGGGCGGCTGGTGGATATTCTCTCGACGGTAAAGCCGGAAGAGGGCTGGGCGGGGCTGCTTGCGGCCCATGGCGGCGAGCTGGTGGGCATGCTGGTGCTTATCGGCGTCGTGCGTTTTATCGTCACCATGGTAACGGCGCTGGTTGATCAGCAGATCATCACGCCCGGTTTTTACAATCTGGTGCGCTGGCAATCCTATATGCACGTGGCGCGGCAATCGCTGACCTTTTTCCAGAACGATTTTTCCGGCCGCATCGTCACCAAGGTCTGGTCGGGCGGGCAGGCGGCGGGCGATCTCGTCACCTCGCTGATGGAAAGCGTGTGGTTCGTCGGCATTTATTCCGTTTCCATGCTGTTCCTGATTGGCGGGCTGGACTGGCGGCTTGCGGTCGTCGTCGTCGTCTGGGTGGGCATATTCTCGCTGCTGGCGCGCTATTTCGTGCCGCGCATCCGCTACCATTCCAAAGAAACGGCGGAAGCCGCCTCGATGCTCTCCGGCCGCATGGTGGATGCCTATAGCAATATCCAGACGCTCCGGCTGTTCGGGCGCGACGACGCCAATGACCGCTACATGCGGCAGGGTTTCGACATTTTCCAGCATGCGACCATGACATTCACCCGGTTCATCACCGGCGTGCGCGCCTCCATGGCGCTGCTGTCCGGCGTGATGATTACCTCCATGGCGGCGCTCTGCATCGATTTGTGGCTTTCCGGCAAGATCAGTTCCGGTGCGGTGGCCTTCACGCTGGCGCTGGTGCTGCGCCTCAATTTCCTGCTCGGGCGGCTGATGACGCAGTTCAACGGCATCATGCGCAATTTCGGCACGGTGCAGAATGCCGCCGAGCTGATTTCGCAGCCGATCGGTCTCGTCGATGCGCCGGAGGCGACGGTGTTGGAGGTCAGGAAGCCGGGCATCCGTTTCGAAAATGTCAGCTTCCATTACGGGCGCGCGAACGGTGTCATCGACCATCTCAATCTCGAAATCAGGGCGGGCGAGAAGGTTGGCATCGTCGGACGCTCCGGGGCGGGAAAATCCACCCTCGTCAATCTGCTCCTGCGTTTTTACGATGTCGAAAAAGGCCGAATCCTGATCGACGGGCAGGATATCGCCAGGGTGACGCAGGAATCGCTGCGCGCCCATATCGGCATGGTCACACAGGATACGTCGCTGCTGCATCGCTCCATTCGCGACAACATCCTGTTCGGCCGCACCGACGCCACCGAAGCGCAATTGCAGGAGGCGACGCGGCGCGCCAAGGCGGATGATTTCATCGCCAGGCTCGAGGATCAGCGCGGCCGCAAGGGGTTCGACGCACATGTGGGCGAACGCGGCGTGAAATTGTCCGGCGGCCAGCGCCAACGCATCGCAATCGCCCGCGTGATGCTGAAGGACGCACCGGTCCTCGTGCTAGACGAGGCGACGTCGGCGCTCGATTCGGAGGTGGAGGCGGCGATCCAGAGCAATCTGGACGAGTTGATGCAGGGCAAGACGGTGCTGGCCATCGCCCACCGCCTGTCGACCATCGCGGCTCTCGACCGGTTGATCGTGATGGATCAGGGGCGCATCGTCGAACAGGGCAGCCATTCCGATCTCGTTATGCAGGGCGGTCTTTATTCGGAACTCTGGGCGCGGCAGTCGGGCGGTTTCCTTGCCGCGGACGAAGCGGCGCAATAAGGCCTTTGGCTATTTCCCGATCATGAAATCCGCCATCAGGCCATAATGATTGGAACCGAGGCTGTCGGGCAGGCGGGTGGTTTTCATCAGCGTCGCCGGTTCGCGGGCGAAGATGTGGTCGATGGCGATGCCGAAGCGGCCGGCCTCCGTCGGCCATGTGGCGGGTTCGAAGATCGCTTTCTTCAGATCGTTGGCGGCGAGGAAAGCGCGCATGTCAGGGGCGATGCTGGCCGAATTGAAATCTCCGGCCAGAATGAGAGGCCCGGTGACGCGAAAGAGAATTTCACTCACTTCATCGAGTTGATCGCGATGATAATCGTCGAAATAGGGCTTGGTGATATGCCCGGCAGCGATCGTCAGCTCCGTGCCGTCGAGATCGATATGGGCTATGGCGAACCGGTCCCGCCGAAGATCGCTGAGGCTGTGGAAACGGCCTTCCAGCAACGGTCTTTTTGACAGGATGACCAGATCGCATCCGGGCGTTCCGGTGTAACAGCCAAGCCTGTGCGGATAGGTTTGCTGAAGACGCGGCAGGGCCGATTTCAGCGCCGCCGCCTCGAAGAGATAGACCGCATCCGCACCCGATTCGACAATCTTCTCGGCAATTGCATCCGCATTGGCGGCATTGTCCATCAGCACGTTGAAGGAGAGCAGCCGGAAGGGTTTGGCGCCCGGCGCGGGGGTGGCGGATGTGGAAAATTCCTGAAGCATGGCAATGGCATGGATGGCGAGCGCAAGCGACCAGACGACGAGGAGCGCCGAAACCGCGTCGCGCGTCAGCCAGAAAACGAGGCATGAGAGCAGGATACAGACGATGGCGATGTGCAGCTGGAAACTGGTGACGAAGGCGAGAAGCCAGAAATCCGTCACATAACGCAGGCTGGCGACGAAAAGAACGGCAGCCACCGCCGTGGAGACCATGCAAGAGAGCTTCGCCGTCATCCGAATCCCTGCTTTCCGCGCTCTCCCTTGAAGTCTCCTAACATGGTGCATGGATGCGCACAATGTTGCCCGCCTGCCAAGGACGGCGAAAAAATGCGAGCCAAATCGGCCCCCTCCGGCAGAATTACGGCAGCTTTGTGTGCTTTGCTCTTGCCAAGTCAGTCAATATTTTGCGATCAAACACATGACGCGGTTTCTCAAATGCCGCGAGAATGACCAGGACGATGGGACGGAGTTTGTCTTGGATCAAATCATAGCGGGAGGACTCATGCGATTTACGGCAAAAACAGCGCAGAGGATGGTGTAGCGGTGAGCGAGCACGTAACCAATCACGACGCTTCGGGTGAACCGACCCGTCGCGATTTTCTTTACCTAGTGACGGGAATGGCGGGCGCTGTCGGTGCTGCCGCCGTCGCATGGCCCTTTATCGACCAGATGCGTCCCGATGCATCGACGCTGGCGCTCGCCTCCATCGAGGTGGATGTCACGGCCGTCGAGCCGGGCATGTCGCTTACCGTGAAGTGGCGCGGCAAGCCGATTTTCATCCGCAACCGCACGGAGAAGGAAATCGAGGAAGCCAAGGCCGTCGCTCTCGGCGATCTGAAGGATCCCGTGGCGCGCAATGCCAACATCGCCGTCGACGCGCAGGCGACGGATATCGACCGCTCCGCCGGCGAGGGCAAGGAAAACTGGATCGTCATGGTCGGTTCCTGTACCCATCTCGGTTGCGTTCCGCTCGGCCAGGCCGGCGATTTCGGCGGGTGGTTCTGTCCCTGCCATGGCTCGCACTACGATACGGCGGGCCGCATACGTAAGGGTCCGGCGCCGGAAAACCTCGCCATCCCGACATTTGCATTCACATCCGATACCGTGATCAAGATCGGATAAGGGGACAGATATTCATGAGTGGTCATTCCAGTTATCAGCCGTCCACCGGCATCGAAAGGTGGATCGATTCGCGGCTTCCCTTGCCGCGCATGATCTATGACAGCTTCGTTGCCTATCCTGTCCCGCGTAACCTGAACTACGCCTACACCTTCGGCGCGATGCTTTCCGTCATGCTGCTGGTGCAAATCCTCACCGGCGTCGTGCTGGCCATGCATTATGCGGCCGAAACGACGGTCGCCTTCAATTCCGTCGAAAAGATCATGCGCGACGTCAACCACGGCTGGCTGCTGCGCTACATGCATGCCAACGGTGCGTCGTTCTTCTTCATCGCGGTTTACCTGCACATCGCCCGCGGCCTTTATTACGGCTCCTACAAGGCCCCGCGCGAAATCCTCTGGATTCTCGGCTGCGTGATCTTCCTGCTGATGATGGCGACGGGCTTCATGGGCTACGTTCTGCCCTGGGGCCAGATGTCCTTCTGGGGCGCAACCGTCATCACCGGCTTCTTCACGGCCTTCCCCGCCATCGGCGAATGGATCCAGCAGTTCCTGCTCGGCGGCTTTGCCGTGGACCAGCCGACGCTGAACCGCTTCTTTGCGCTTCACTATCTGCTGCCCTTCATGATCGCAGGCGTCGTGATCCTGCACATCTGGGCGCTGCATGTGACCGGCCAGACCAACCCGACCGGCGTTGAAGTGAAGAGCAAGACCGACACGGTTCCCTTCACGCCCTATGCGACGCTGAAGGATGCACTCGGCGTTTCCGTGTTCCTGATCGGTTATGCCTGGTTCGTATTCTACATGCCGAACTTCCTTGGCCACCCCGACAACTACATCATGGCCGATCCGCTGAAGACGCCGGCGCATATCGTTCCGGAATGGTACTTCCTGCCGTTCTACGCCATGCTGCGCGCCATCACCTTCAACATCTGGATCATCGATTCCAAGCTGGGCGGCGTTCTCGTGATGTTCGGCGCGATCGTCGTGCTGTTCTTCCTGCCCTGGCTCGATACGTCGAAGGTGCGTTCCGCCGTCTATCGCCCCTGGTACAAGATGTTCTTCTGGCTGTTCGTGGTCAATGCCATCATGCTCGGCTGGCTGGGTTCACGCCCGGCGGAAGGAACTGGCCTGATCGGCCTGCTCACCGGCGAGCTGAAAGGCAATTATGTCGGCTATTCGCAGCTCGGCACGCTTTATTACTTCGGTTTCTTCCTCGTCATCATGCCGATCCTCGGTCTGGTCGAAACGCCCCGGCGTATTCCGAATTCGATTACCGAGGCCGTTCTCGAAAAGAACGCCGCCAAGACGGGTGCCGCATCTGCGGCTGCCGAAGTCTGAGCGCGAAGGAAGGATGACGACAATGAAGACGCTTCTCACGAGCATCGCGCTTTTCGCCGCCATCGGCTGTTCCGTCACCGTCGCTTCGGCGGCGGAGGAGAGCCACGATCTCGCCGCCCAGGCCACGCATGCGATCGCCGGCAATCACTTCCCGGTCATCAAGCCCGAGGAACAGAGCTGGTCCTTTGCCGGACCCTTCGGCAAATACGACAAGGGCCAGCTGCAACGCGGCCTGAAGGTCTATAAGGAAGTCTGCTCCGCCTGCCATTCCATGAGCCTCGTTTCCTTCCGCACGCTGGAGGATCTCGGTTATTCGGACGAGCAGGTGAAGGCTTTTGCCGCGGAATATGAAGTGCAGGACGGGCCGAACGCCGATGGCGAAATGTACAATCGCAAGGCCGTGCCTTCCGATCATTTCCCTTCGCCTTTCCCCAACCATGAGGCGGCCGCTGCCGCCAACGGTGGAGCGGCCCCGCCCGACATGTCGCTGCTCGCCAAGGCGCGTGGCGTGGAGCGCGGCTTTCCGCAATTCATCATCGACATGATCCCGATCGTCGGTGGTTACCAGGAAGGCGGCCCGGATTACATCCATGCGCTGCTGACCGGATATCAGGATCCGCCTGCCGGCATAAAAAACCCGGATGGTTCGGAGTACAAGGTGTCGGAAGGCACGCACTTCAATCCGTACTTCGTCAGCGCCACTTCCTTAAAGATGGCGCCGCCGATCAGTGCCGATCAGGTAACCTATGACGACGGCGCACCGCAGACCGTGGACCAATATTCCAAGGACGTTGCTGCGTTCCTGATGTGGGCGGCAGAACCGCATCTGGAAGAGCGCAAGCGCACCGGCTTCATGGTCATGGTGTTCCTGTTCATCTTCACGGCGCTGATCTATCTCACCAAGAAATCGGTCTACGCCAACAAGGAACATTGATCGGCATTCAGAAGATGCCTGTCAGTCATTGGCCCCCACGGTCTTCCGTGGGGGCCTTTTCATGTGTCGAGAGGGATGGTGGAAATGACGAAAATTCGTAACGGCGGCTGCCTGTGCGGCTCCATCCGCTTCGAAGCGAAGGGCGAGCCCGGTAATCCGCACACTTGCTCCTGCGATATCTGCCAGCGGCATTCTGGCGCCCCCAGCCTTGCCTGGGTGGAGTTCGAGAAGGATGCGGTGACATGGACGGGAGAGGGCGGCGCGCCTTCGACTTTCCGATCCTCCGATTATTCCAGCCGGGCCTTCTGCCCGATCTGCGGCAGCACGCTTGGCGCCATCGACGACGCGCCGACGGTTGCGCTGGTCTCGGGAAGTTTCGATGACAGGGACGACGAGGCGCTGCGGCCCCTGTCGCATTCCTTCGAGGATGTCTGCCCTGCCTGGGCGCGGATCGAGGGAATGTCGCCGGCGGAATGAGCGCCGGTCCTTTTTAGTTGGTCCGCAGCCGTCAAGTTGATAGGGTGGCCCGAACCTTCTGATCCATTTCCCTTATCTCAACTGGAAATACCATGACCGTTATCGCTTCGGAGCTTTCCGCTGCCATCCGCTCCATTCCCGACTATCCGAAGCCGGGCATCATCTTCCGTGACATCACGACGCTGCTCGGCAACCCCCGCGCTTTTCGCCGTGCCGTGGACGAACTCGTGCAGCCCTATGCGGGAACGAAGATCGACAAGATCGCCGGCATGGAAGCACGCGGCTTCATTCTGGGCGGTGCGGTGGCGCATCAGCTATCTGCCGGTTTCGTGCCGATCCGCAAGAAGGGCAAGCTGCCGCACACCACCGTCCGTGTCGCCTACAGCCTTGAATACGGCGTCGACGAAATGGAAATGCATGTGGATGCGGTCCAGCCGGGCGAAAAGGTCATTCTGGTCGACGACCTGATTGCCACCGGCGGCACCGCTGAAGGCGCGGTCAAGCTGCTGCGGCAGATGGGTGCAGAGATCGTTTCCGCCTGTTTCGTTATCGACCTGCCCGATCTCGGTGGCCGCAAGAAGCTGGAAGACCTCGGTGTCGAGGTGCGGACGCTGGTGGAGTTTTCCGGCCACTGAGATGGTAACGGGGCAATGGTGACGCTATTGCCCCGATGCTTTTCTATTCGAATTCCAGAACGCCGCTCTGGAAGGTCAGCACCGTCTCTCCAGACTGGTTGACGCCCTCGTTAAATGTGGTGTTCAGCCAGACGCCAGCTCTGGATTCCAGCGCTCGGGTGTCGAGCAGGGTCACGAAATAGGTGACATCGTCTCCGGCAAAGACCGGTTTTTTCCATTTCAGTTCGCGAAAGCCGGGGGAGGGGCCGAGTTTGGGCGGCTCAAGGCCCTGTAGCTTCAACCTTTTCACCTCTTTGGCCCAGTGAGAGAGGAAGCATTTCATCCAGCCTGCGCCGGTGTGCCAGCCGGAAGCGCAGAGAGCGCCGAAAACGCTGTTCTTTGCGGCTTCCGCGTCGAGATGAAAGGGCTGCGGATCGAAATCGCGGGCGAAACGGATGATGTCTTCGGCGGAAAAATGCAGCGTATCGAGGGTGACGCGTTCGCCGATGGGAGAAAGTTCTGCCAGTTTCATGCTGCAACGCCTCCATCGCCGCGCATCAGGAACATCACGGTGTTTTCGCCGTGCGATACCAGAACGCCGCGCTGGTTATAAAGCTCGTGGCGTAATTTCACGAGGCCGATGCCGGGGCGCGAAGCGGAGGGCCGCTGTTCCAGCACTATGGATTTTCCGACAAGCGTATCGCCCGCCAGAACCGGCTTTTTCCAGTCGACGAAATCGATGCCCGGGCTGCCCTGTGAGGTCGAATTCGAGATGTAGCTGTCCGCCATCATCCGCATCAACAGGCTGCAGGTATGCCAGCCGGAAGCCGCCAGTCCGCCGAGAATGCTCTGGCGGCCAGCCTCTTCGGAAAGATGCATCGGCTGTGGGTCGAATTCGCTGGCGAAGGCGATGATCTGCTCTGCGGAGATCGATTGCGGGCCCAACGGAAATTCCCGACCGACGGAAAAATCCTCATAGGCATATGGCGCGACCGGCGTCATGGTTTCCTCCCTTCGCACAGTCAATATCGGCGGCATCTAAAATGATTTTTCCCTTTACGTAAAGGTCAAATCGGGGATGCGATGCGGAGGAATGGGGCGAGCGGGTGCTGCTTGTTCCTTCTCCCCGAGGGGGAGAAGGTCGCGGCAGCGGGATAAGGGGGCAGGGTAGAGATATTCGGAGAGCTTGCCCCCTCATCCGACCCTTCGGGCCACCTTCTCCCCGGCGGGGGAGAAGAAACCGTGCCGCAATGTTCGGTTACCCTTCTTGGCGGACCTTATCGAAGTCGCCAAAGGCCGGATCAGGTATTGAAGCGGAAGTGGATGACGTCGCCGTCCTGAACCACATATTCCTTGCCTTCGTCGCGAGCCTTGCCGGCTTCCTTCGCGCCGACTTCGCCCTTGAAGGCGACATAGTCGTTGTAAGCGATGGTGTTGGCGCGGATGAAGCCGCGTTCGAAATCGGAGTGGATGACGCCGGCGGCCTGCGGGGCCTTGGTGCCGCGCTCGATGGTCCAGGCGCGGCATTCCTTCGGGCCGACGGTGAAATAGGTGATGAGATCGAGCAGCTTGTAGCCGGCGCGGATCAGGCGGTCGAGGCCTGCCTCCTCGAGCCCGAGGGCGGAGAGGAATTCCTTCGCCTCTTCATCGGGAAGCTGCGCGACCTCGGATTCGATCGCCGCGGAGATGACGACGGATTCGGCGCCCTGGGCCTTCGCCATTTCAGCAACGGCCTTGGTATGTTCGTTGCCGTCGACGGCATCGCTTTCGGCGACGTTGCAGACGTAGAGAACCGGATGCGCGGTGAGGAGGTTGAGGCCCTGAAGGATGCGCAGTTCCTCGGCATCCAGCGTGGAGAGCAGGGTGCGGACGGGCTTGCCTTCGTTCAGAAGCTTGAGCGATGCTTCCATCAGCGGCAGCTGCGCCAGCGATTCCTTGTCCTTGCCGGTGGCGCGTTTGCGGGTCTGTTCCGTGCGGCGCTCAAGGCTTTCGAGATCGGAAAGCATCAGCTCGGTCTCGATGGTTTCGGCATCGGCCACCGGGTTGATGCGGCCTTCGACGTGGGTGATGTCGTCATCCTCGAAGCAGCGCAGAACGTGAACCACGGCGTCCACTTCGCGGATATTGGCGAGGAACTGGTTGCCGAGGCCTTCGCCCTTCGATGCGCCGCGCACCAGGCCGGCGATGTCGACGAAGGAGATGCGGGTGGGGATGATTTCCTTCGAGCCGGCAATGTCGGCGAGGATTTTCATGCGCGCATCCGGAACCGCCACTTCGCCGGTATTCGGCTCGATGGTGCAGAAGGGATAGTTGGCCGCCTGCGCCGCTGCCGTTTTCGTCAGCGCGTTGAAGAGAGTGGACTTGCCGACATTTGGCAATCCAACGATACCGCATTTGAAGCCCATGGCTTGAAACCTGTCCGTTTGAAAGAATTCGTTGAGGAGCCTTTTGCGGAAACGGCAGGGCAAGGTCAAGCCCGCGGGCTGATTTGTGCGGGCAAAGCCCCTTTAATGGTGCGGAATTTCGGGCAGGGTTGCCGATGCCACGGTTGCGGCGCAATATAAGCGGGTCAAGCGATCGATCTTTCGTCATCAACGGGGTTTTCCCATGAACAACCGCGATGAGCGACAGGCACGAGCGACCATGATGAGTGACAGTCCTGTCGATCTCAAGCCGAAACCGAAAGTCAAACCGAAGCTGGAGCGGCCGAAGCTCTACAAGGTCATTCTGCTGAATGACGACTATACGCCGCGCGATTTCGTGACCGTCGTCCTGAAAGCCATCTTCCGCATGAGTGAGGAGACCGGCCACCGGGTGATGATGACGGCGCACCGCTTCGGCAGCGCGGTCGTCGTTGTCTGCGAGCGCGATATCGCCGAGACCAAGGCCAAGGAAGCGACCGACCTCGGCAAGGAAGCGGGATTTCCGCTGATGTTCACCACCGAGCCGGAGGAGTGAGCGTTAATCCTGCCTTATCTGAAAGCCCGTCTTGTTCTGCACGAAACCGCAGCTTTCGTAAAATGCATGGACCTCCGGACGCTGCCGGCCGGTCAGCAGCATCACCTTGTAGCAGTTCGCCGCAAAAGCCGCCTCGACGGCATGGCGCACCACCGCGCGGCCATATCCGCGGCCGCGACGGTTTTCCAGCGTCACCACGTTTTCGATAAGGGCATAGGGACGGGCGGCGCGCGTCAGGTTCGGAACGATCTGGAGCGTGGCGGTGGCGACTGTTTCTTCGCCTTCGGTCGCAAGAAACACGGTCAGGCCCGGCTGGGCGAGCATGGCCGCGAAAGCCGTGTTCGCTTCTTCTGCCGTCATTTCAGGGTCGGACGGATTGAGCGCCCGGTAAAGGTCAAGCAATCCGGCCAGATCGCCGGCTCCGGCTGCGCGAAGGACGGAGGGCTCCGAAGACATTCGCGATCTAGTCCTTCTTGCTGAACATGCGTTTCAGCATTTCTGCCATCGGGCCGGTTTCCGGTAGCTTTTTCGGCTGGGCGCTGTTGCGTGCCTGATGGATGTGGGACTGTGCGGCGGGCTTGGCTGCCTTGGCCGGCTTTTCGGCTTCCGGCTTGCTGCCCGTGGCCAGCGCCAGCTTGTTCATCAGCTGCGAATCCTCGGCTTTCACCAGCATGGCGGCGTTATCGGCAATGGCGTCCAGAAGCGGATCGAGCCAGACCCGGTCTGCCTTGGCGAAATCGCCGAGCACATGGCCGTGCACACGCTCCTTGTCACCGGGATGGCCGATGCCGAGACGCAGGCGGCGATAGTCCTTGCCGCAATGAGCGTCGAGCGATTTCAGGCCGTTATGGCCGCCATGGCCGCCGCCGGTCTTGATGCGGGCGCGGCCGGCCGGCAAATCCAGTTCGTCATGGATGGCGATGATGTCTGCCGGCGCAAGCTTGAAGAAGCGCATGGCTTCGCCGACGGATTCACCCGAAAGGTTCATATAGGTCAGCGGCTTCATCAGCAGAACCTTTTCACCGCCGATCTCGCCTTCGGAAATCTCCGCCTTGAATTTTTTCGACCAGGGCGCAAAGGACGGCAGGCGCTGCAGCGCATCGACGGCCATGAAGCCGATATTGTGACGGTTTCCCGCATATTGCGCGCCGGGATTGCCGAGGCCTGCGATGATCTTCATGGGGCATGTCCGCGTGTTGCCAGATGATGCTGTTGTCACCACCCCGAAAACCGCCGGCTGTCAATCTTTTTATGGAGTTTAGGATGGGCTCAGGGGCTGACGAGATTGTAGCGGTCGAATATCCGCTGCTGCGTTCCATCGGCGATCAGCCTGTCCAGCCGGGCCTGTAATTTCGCGATGACCTCGTCGGGCACGCTTTTGTTGCAGGCAAGCCCAAGCTGCTGCCGCGAGAGAGTTATCACTTCGCTGAAAGTGTCGGCGGGCAGGCTTTTGAAGGTGCTTTCAGACATCGGCATCAGGTCGATGCGGCCGGCCTTCAGCTTGTGAAGCGTGATCTCGAAATCCGCGCCGACATCCACCTGCGGGAAACCGAGCTTTTCCAGAAGCGCTTCGGTGTAATCTCCACGCTGGGTTCCCACCCGATATTTCCTGGCTTCCTCAAGGCTGGAGGCTTCGATATTCGCGTTGCGGCGCGCCACGAGAATGTTGCGGTCGACATGGATCGGCGAGACCCATTTGAACTGCTTTTCCCGCTCCGGTGTTCTCGCAGCGGCGAAGACGCAGTGCATGGCCTGCGTTCTGGCCAGTGCGATGGCCCGCGCCCAGGGCATGACGGCGACTTCGTAACTGGTGCCGGTGTCCTCGAGCACGGTTCTGAGCTGGTCGAAATAGACACCCCGCACGCTGCCGTCGCTGGCCTGCAGATTATAGGGCGGATAGACCTCGGTGGTCAGGAAGAGCTTGGCCGCGCTGGCCGGAGTGGCGAGCGCAAGAAAGATCAGGCAAAAGCGGATCAATCCCATGGCTGCCCCCTGCGGTTCATGCTTGCCGCGCCGTGGCGCGGTTTTGCCCGGACGCCGTGTCGAGTGAGGCGATCAGCCTTTCGACCGGCTGCGGACGTGCGAAGAAATAACCCTGCCCGAAATCAGCACCTATATCGGTCAGAAGCGCTTTCTGTTCTTCCGTCTCGACGCCTTCGGCAATGACGGCGCAATTCATCTTGTGCGAGATGGCCGCGATGCCTTCGACCAGCATGCGGTTGCGCTGCCTGATGTCCATCCTGTCGTCGCAGATAGAGCGGGTGAAGGACTGGTCGATCTTGACGATATCGACCGGAAAACGGCTGAGATAGCTGAGCGAGGAATAACCCGTGCCGAAATCATCCAGAGCGATGCGGCAGCCGAGTTGGTGGATGGCATTGAGGATCGCCCGGATTTGCGGATCGTCCTTCATGATAACGGCTTCGGTGATCTCGATGACCAGCCGTCTGGGAAGAATGCCGTGGCGGTGCAGAACGCCGGCAATGCGCGTCGGCAATCCCGGTTCGAATTGCAACGGCGAGAAATTCACCGCCACATAGGTCTGCTCCATGCCCGGCAGGCGCGACAGCCTGGCGAGATTGGCGATCGACTGATCGAGAATGACATTGCCGATGCGGTGGATAGTGCCGTTTTCTTCCGCAAGGCTGACGATTGCGGCCGGGGAAAGCAGGCCCTTGTCCGGGTGGTTGAGACGCAGCAGCGCTTCGAAACCCGCCGTCTGGCCGGTGGCGAGGTTTTGAATCGGCTGGAAATAGGCCTCGAACCAGTCTTCGGAAAGCGCCTGCGCGATATCCCGTTCCAGTTCGGCATGTTCGCGCGCCCGATCCATGATCGAACTGTCGAAGACCTGCGAGCCGTTCTTGCCCGTGCGCTTGCGGGTATACATGGCCATGTCGGCATTCTGCAAAAGCTCGGAGGCGCTCGCGGCGTGAAGGGGATAGACCGCCATGCCGATGCTGGCGCTGAGGCGGATGCTGTTGCTTTCGATCTCGAAGGGCGTGTCCAGCATGGCGCAGATGCGCTCGCAGAATTGCAGGGCGCGCTCTTCCACCTTGTCGCCAGCCAGAAGAATGGCGAATTCGTCGCCGCCAAGCCGCGATGCGCTGTCCAGCGGCGTCAGCAGCGGCTCGAGCTTCAGCGTGAACTGTTTGAGAACGGCGTCGCCTGCGGCATGGCCGAGATTGTCGTTGATCGCCTTGAACCGGTCGAGGTCTATGAACAGGCAGGCCAGCTCGCTGCCATTGCGGTCCGCATCGCGGATCTGCAGGTCGAGAATGGCCTCGAAGCCCTGGCGATTGAAAAGGCCGGTCAGGTGGTCGGAAATGGCCTGCTGGCGGTTGCGCTTTTCCGACTGGCGCAGTTCGGTCACGTCCGTCATGACACAGAGGCAGGTGCTTTGATGGGCCGCATCGCCGGAATCGAGGGCCTTTTCGAGGATGAGCGCATCCATGACGCTGCCATCCATGCAATGGAAACGCACGGTGATGCCGCTATGCGAGGCATCGGGCAAGGGATGAGCCGTCTTGCGCTGCTGGAACAGAAGCCTGTCATCGGGATGGATGAGATCGGCGAAATTCAGGCCGAGTATCCGGGTGCGGTCGTAACCGGTCGCCTGCACCCAATAGTCACTGACGGCGGCAATGCGGTCGTGCCTGTCGAGCGAAAACAGCATGGCGGGCGTGCGGTTGTAGATTTCCGTCTTACGCTCATGCGCATTCTTGATCTCCAGCTCTTCCTTTTCGAGCTGGGTCTGCATTTCGTTGAAGCTTTTCGCCAGCCGGCCGATTTCGTCCTTCGAACGCCAGTCGACGTGGTGGCGCGAGCCGAGACGCCGCGTCGCCTCGATGGCGGCCGCCAGCCGCATCAGCGGGCGGATGACCATGAAGCGGTTGCCGGCGATGGCGGCAAGAACGATGGTAAGGACGGCGAGGATGAAAATCGTGATGAAGGCCAGTTCGGTGCGGCTCAAAGAGGTCAGAAGGCTGACATTGTCGTAATAGATCGTCAGTTGCCCGACGGTGACGGAGCCCTTCGTGGTCTTATAGGTCACTTCGCGCGTCGTTAAGGCTGCATCCTGAATGATGTCGCTGCCGGCCGTCTGGACGATATCGAGCTGGCCGGACGTATCCCTGACCTCGACCATCCTGATCATGGGGTCGGAGATGAGGGTGCCGGTAATCTGGTTTATGGTGTCGTCATCAAGGTCCCACAGGGGCCGGGCCAGCGCCTGCGCATTGGTCGAAAGCAGAATCTCAAGGTGGTTACGCTGGCTGCGAATGGCCTCGTGGTAGGAGAGCGTCAGCAAAAGCGTGAAGAGCGGGGCGACCACTGTAAGAAGTGCGCCGGAAACAATCGCGATAAAGCGACTTTCGACGGAATGAGCCATGTTCGATTGCAGCTACCCTTTGCCCCAGACTTGCTGCGCTCCGCTTCGTCCGCCCGGAGGGTTTTGCGAGGATTTTCGGCAAAAGCCTGTTTTCCCACGCATTTCCTCAGCCCGGCCGGTGTTTCACGACAGCGCGAGGGTATCGTTTCATGGAAGTGTTAATCGACACTGAAACGGGTTCCGTATCAGGTGAGGATGGCAAGCTTTCTGGTTTTAAAGTTCATAAAAACTAAAAGGCCCGTTCCGAAAACGGAACGGGCCTCATTGTTCAAAGCTGTCCGGCCTTGCGGCCGCCGATTATTCCTCGGAAGCTTCTTCGGTCGTTTCTTCTGCAACGCCAGCGGCCGGAGCGACGATCGTTGCGATCGTGAAGTCACGGTCGGCGATAACCGGCGTGATGTTCTTCGGCAGCTTCACATTCGAAATGTGGACGTTGTCGCCGATCTTCAGACCAGCGAGATCGACCGTGATGAATTCCGGAATGTCGTTGGCCGGGCAGTGGAATTCCACCGTGTGGCGAACGATGTTCAGAACGCCGCCGATCTTGATGTCCGACTTTTCTTCGTTGACGAAGTGAACCGGAACTTCGACGTTGACGAGCGTGTTGCCCGAAACGCGCAGGAAGTCGACGTGCATGGTGAAGTCGCGGACCGGATCAAGCTGGTAGTCCTTCGGGAGAACCTTGATCTTCTTGCCGTCGACGTCGATGATCGCAACCGTCGTCATGAAACCGCCAGCGTGGATACGCTTGGTGACTTCGTTGGTCGAGAGCGCGATGGAAATGGGGGCCTGCTTGTCACCATAGATGACAGCGGGAATCAAACCGTTGCGGCGAAGTTCACGAGAGGACCCCTTACCAACTCGTTCGCGCGCCTCGGCCTTGAGCTCATACGATTCTTTGCTCATGGCAATTCCTTTCGAGGTTATATGGAGAGTTCATGCCGAACGAAGCGGCCTGAACCGGAGAGGCCAAAGGCCATCCCGCCCGCGTTGCCTCCAAGGGTGTCTACACGGGTGCGGGCGCTATAATACAAACGGGGCATAAAGACAAGAGCGGCCCGTTTTTGATGGGTGCCGCTTTATAATTTTATTAGAATTTACTAATTCACTCGCTTGTTGCAACCTTTAATATATGCTTATCCATGCATATAAACCCGGTGAAAACTTGGCGAATGATAAGGCTATGCAAAATTCCAATTGCGTAGATGACAATGCTCAAAGTTCTCCAGTGCCTCACCATCGATCACGACTATCGATACACCGCCGCAGCGGTCTTCGTCTGCATGCTGGGCAGTTTCGTTTCGATGCGCCTTTTTTCGAAAGCACGGCTGGCGACGGGGGTGCAGAAGGTCAACTGGCTGTTTCTGGCGGGCGTCAATGGCGGGGCTGCGATATGGACCACCCATTTCGTGGCGATGCTGGGCTATGTCGCAGCGGGCGATGTCGGATACGATCCCTATCTCACCGGGCTGTCGCTTCTGATCGCCATTACCACGACGACTGCCGGTTTCGGCATTTCCGCCTATGGCGGGCGCAGCGTGCTGGTGGAAGCCGGCGGAGTCGTCCTCGGCCTCGGCATTGCGGCGATGCATTACACGGGCATGGCCGCCTATAATGTTCAAGGCATGATTTTCTGGGATCGGGCCTATGTCGTCGCCTCGCTGATTTTGGGGGCGGTGCTGGGCGCCATTGCGGTCAATCGCATTTCCCGGCCCCTCAACCGTTTCTGCCAGTATAGCGCGGTGGCGTTTCTCATCCTGGCCATCGCCTCGATGCATTATACCGGCATGGCGTCGATGTCCTTCGCCTTCGACCCGCGCATCGTCATTCCGGAAAACCTGCTGCCGCCAGCCATCATGGGCGGAGGCGCCATTGCGGTGACGCTTCTGCTTCTGGCGCTCGGGCTCTCCACCTATGTCATCGACGCCCAGTCCACCCAGCAGGCGGTTGCCCGCTATCGCCATCTTTCGTTGCACGATCCGCTGACGGGCATTCCCAACCGGGCGGCATTCATCGAACATCTCAATCGCCGCACACGCCATGTCTCGCTGGGCGCGCATACCGCGCTTCTGTCCATCGATCTCGACCGTTTCAAGGAAATCAATGACGTGCATGGCCATGCGGCGGGCGACGCCGTGCTGCGCGCCATTGCCGACCGCGCGAGTTCCGTGCTGAAGACCGGGGAGTTTCTGGCGCGCATGGGCGGCGATGAATTCGTGGCGATGACCCATTCCTATTACACCCGTGCCGACGGCGCGGAGTTCGCCCAGCGATTGATCGAGCAGATCAGCAAGCCGGTGGAATGGAACGGACAGACATTTTCGGTCGGCGCAAGCGTCGGCATATCGGTTCGCAATACCGGCTCCATCGATGCCGATACGCTGATGGCTCAAGCGGATGTCGCCATGTACCGCGCAAAAAGCGGCAGTTCCGATACGATCTGCTTCTACGACAAATCCATGGACGAGGCCGCGCGTGAGCGCAATGCGCTTGCCATCGCCATGCGCAGCGGCCTCGCCAATAAAGAGTTCGAGCTTTATTACCAGCAGCAGAACGACACAAAAAGCGGTAGCATCGTCGGTTTCGAGGCGCTTTTGCGCTGGAACCATCCCGAACGCGGCATGGTCTCCCCGGCCGAGTTCATTCCGATCGCCGAACAGACCGGCTTTATCGTCGAACTGGGCGAATGGGTTCTGAGAGAAGCCTGCGCGCAGGCCGCTCAGTGGAAAAAATCGCTCGCCATTGCCGTAAACGTCGCGCCGCAGCAGCTTGCGGATAATGATTTCCCCGACAAGGTTGAGAAAATTCTCGCCGAGACGGGGCTCGCGCCGGAAAGGCTGGAACTGGAAATCACCGAAGGCAGCATCATCGCCGACCATCGCCACGCGCTCGTCACCATCCGCAAACTCAAGTCGCTCGGTGTCAAGATCGCCATGGACGACTACGGCACGGGCTATTCCTCGCTTTCGACGCTGCAGAGCTTCCCCTTCGACAAGATCAAGATCGACCGCGCCTTCATCGATGGCCTGTCGACCAACGTGCAGTCGGAGGCGATCGTTCGCTCGACGCTCATCCTGGCGCATAGCCTCAATATTCCGGTGCTTGCGGAAGGGGTCGAAACCAAGGCCCATATCGAGTTCCTGCGGCGTGAAGGCTGCCTGCAGGTGCAGGGCTTCTTTTTCGGCAAGCCCGGACCGCTGACCTCCATCGCCAATCTCGTGGACGACACGTTCCTCTCTGCCGAAGATGAAACGGACGTGACCGCCGGCCGGCGTTATTTCAAGGCGGTCCGATAGTCTGGCGCAGCCCGCGGCCGCGCCCGGCAAGGCCGGTCGCGAAATTTTTTGTTGAAACATGGCCGCTTCCAGCGCACCATCGCCGAAAAGCTTTGGGAGGAGCGTATGCCGACAGACATCGCCCATGCGGAACGCGTGTATGAAACCGCGCGCCATCGTTCCGCCGCCGCAAGTTCTCCGATTGTCGCCTCCTGGCGTCGCTGCATGGTCAAACATCATCTTGCACCGGAGGAAAACCGCAAGCCGATCTTTCTCAGCGAGTATGAATTCCGCCGCGCCCGCGAAAGTGCGGCCGGCCTGATCGCCGAAAGCACGGATGAACTCGACCGCATTTTCCAAAGCGTCGGCAAATCCGGCTGCTGCCTGCTTTTGACCGATGCGCAGGGCGTTGCGCTGGAGCGGCGCGGCGCTTCGGGCGACGATCGAGATTTCCGGGCGCTTGGCCTCTGGTCCGGGGCGGTCTGGAGTGAAGAGAGCGTGGGCACCAACGGTATCGGCACGGCGCTGGTGGATGAGCGCTCGGTGGTCGTCTATCGCGATCAGCATTTCTTCACGTCGAATACCGAACTCTGCTGCACCACGGCTCCCATCCGCGATCACACCGGCCGGGTGACGGGCGCGCTCGATATTTCCACCTGCCGCGACGACATCAACGAGATGACTTTCTCCTTCGTCACCCAGGCGGTGAAGGATGCGGCACAGCGTATCGAGGGCAATCTTTTCCGCCGTGCCTTTCCGGGTGCGCGCATCGTCGTGGTGCCGAGCGGGTTCGGAGCGGCGCTGTCGCTGCTGGCCGTGGATCAGGACGATCTCGTGCTGGGTGCGACCCGTGCCGCACGCCTTGCACTGAAGCTGGACGACGCCCGCATCGCGCAGGGACTGCCCGCCGCCGACGTTCTTCAGGAACAGCGCCACGATGGCGGTTCCGATCTTGCGGAAGCGGAACGCTCGGCGCTGCGGCGGGTGTTGTCGCGCACCAACGGCAATGTCACGCAGGCCGCTTCGCTGCTCGGCATCAGCCGCGCCACGCTTCACCGCAAGATGAAGAAATTCGACGTGCACTAAGGTGCGTGTGGGTGCGTTCCGGCCAATCATGCCGGATCGAGGCGCCTTTGTCGCAGATGTGAGACAATGTGCGCTGCGGAACCGCGCCGCCCCTCTACCGAACCGCGCCATCTAGGCCCACCTTCCTCCCATGCGGTCCGCTGCGGATCGTTTTCATCAGGGAGGATGAAATCATGAACATTCAGGTTCAGCAGAAAGCGGGCGAAGCGCCTTTCAAGCTGAAATACGGCAATTACATCGGCGGCAAATGGGTGGAGCCGAAATCCGGCCGCTACATGGATAATCTTTCGCCGGTCACCGGCCACAAGATCTGCGAAGTGCCGCGTTCGGACGCATCCGACATCGAGTTCGCGCTTGACGCAGCCCACAAGGCTCGCGACAAATGGGGCAAGACCAGCATAACCGAGCGCTCCAACATCCTGCTCAAGATCGCCCAGCGGATCGAGGACAATCTCGATCTCATCGCCCGGGCCGAAACATGGGATAACGGCAAGCCGCTGCGCGAAACCACCAATGCGGATATTCCGCTCGCCATCGACCATTTCCGTTATTTCGCGGGCTGCATCCGCGCCCAGGAAGGCACGATCGGCGAAATCGACAATGATACGGTCGCCTATCACTTCCATGAGCCGCTCGGCGTCGTCGGCCAGATCATTCCGTGGAACTTCCCGATCCTCATGGCCGCGTGGAAGCTTGCACCGGCGCTTGCCGCCGGCAATTGCGTGGTGCTGAAGCCTGCCGAACAGACACCGGCCTCGATTCTCATCGTGATGGAACTGATCGAAGACCTGCTGCCGCCCGGCGTCCTCAACATCGTCAACGGCACGGGGCTCGAAGCCGGCAAGCCGCTGGCGCAGAGCAACCGCATTGCCAAGATCGCCTTTACCGGTTCCACCTCGGTCGGCAAGGAAATCATGCGTTATGCGGCCGACAACGTTACCAACATCACGCTGGAGCTGGGCGGCAAGTCGCCGAACATCTTTTTCGCCGATGTGATGAACGAGGACGATGCCTTCCTCGACAAGGCGCTCGAAGGTTTCGCCTTCTTCGCGCTCAATCAGGGCGAGGTGTGCACATGCCCGTCGCGTGCGCTGGTGCATGAATCGATCTATGACCGCTTCATGGAAAAGGCGATCAAGCGGGTTCAGGCCATCAGCCAGGACGATCCGCTCAATCCGTCGACCATGCTGGGCGCGCAGGCCTCGCAGGAACAGTTCGACAAGATCATGAGCTATCTGGAGATCGGCAAGAAGGAAGGCGCCAGGGTTCTGACCGGCGGCGACCGCAAGACGCTCACGGGCGATCTGAAGGATGGTTATTACATCCAGCCGACGGTCTTCGAAGGCAACAACAAGATGCGGATTTTCCAGGAGGAAATCTTCGGTCCTGTCGTTTCCGTCACCACCTTCAAGACGGTGGAAGAGGCGCTCGAAATCGCCAATGACACGGTTTACGGTCTGGGCGCAGGCGTCTGGAGCCGCGATACCAACATCGCCTATCGGGCCGGCCGTGGCATCGAAGCGGGCCGCGTGTGGACGAACTGCTATCACGTCTATCCCGCGGGCGCTGCCTTTGGCGGTTACAAGCAGTCGGGCATTGGTCGCGAGACCCACAAGATGATGCTCGACCATTACCAGCAGACCAAGAACCTGCTCGTGTCCTACAGCCCGAACAAGGTCGGTTTCTTCTGAGGTCCTCCCCGGAAGCCGGCGAGGGGCTGTGGTGCCAGATCGCCGGCGTGTTCCCAGGGGCTTCGGCCCCTGGGAACCCGGCTTCAAACAGAAAGGCCGGAGGTTTTGCCTCCGGCCTTTTTTCGTTGCGGTTTATGCCGCGTAACGCTGGTCCCGTTGGCGGGGGCCGCCGACCGAGAACTGCCCCACCTGTTCGGTCAGGCCGTCCGCCTCGCTGGATAGCGAGAAGGCGGCGGCCGTCGTTTCCTCCACCATGGCCGCGTTCTGCTGCGTTACGTGGTCGAGTTCGTTGACGGAGGCGTTGATTTCGCTGAGGCGGCCGGACTGTTCGCGCGATGCGGTGGCGATCTCGCCGATCTGGTCGTTGACCGACTGGATGCGTTTCTGGATCTGCTCGAGGCTTTCACCGGTCTTCAGCACCAGCGCCACGCCGCTTTCCACATCGCCCGCCGAGGTGGCGATCAGCGTGGTGATGTCCCGGGCGGCAGCTGCCGATTTCTGGGCCAGTTCACGAACCTCCTGCGCCACAACGGCAAAGCCCTTGCCGGCTTCGCCGGCGCGCGCGGCTTCCACACCGGCATTCAGCGCCAGCAGATTGGTCTGGAAGGCGATCTGGTCGATGACGTCGATGATCTGGCGGATCTTGGCCGACGAGGTCTCGATGCGTTCCATCGCGACGATCGCTTCTTTAACGACGGCCGTGGACTTGTGCGCATCCTGCATCGTGCCCGCCGTCGCCTCGACGGCAACATTGCAGCGCGACAGCGAGAGATTGACGGCCTGCGTCATGTCTCCGAGTGCTGCTGCCGCTTCCTCGAGTGCTGCGGCCTGGCGTTCGGTGCGCCGCGACAGGTCTTCCGATGCGCTTTTCAGTTCGCCGGAGCCGGAGCGGATGGCATTGGCGCTTTCGCCGATGTTGGAGATGGTCGCTTCCAGGCCCGCCATGGAGTTGTTGAAGTCGATGCGCAGATGATCGAGCGACGGCACGAAGGATTTGTCGATGCGGAGATCGAGCCTGCCGGCCGCGAGATTGGCAAGACCGGTGGCAAGTGCGTCGACAGCCTCTTCCAGTTCTTTCGCGCTTCTTGCCTTTTCCATTTCCCGCTGGGCGCGTTCCTCGTCCAGTTCTTCGCCCTTGCGATGGGATTCGGCTTCCATGCGCTGCTTGTCCAGAATGCCCTGACGGAAGGATTCCAGCGCGCGCGCCATGATGCCGATCTCATCGCCACGGGAAACGGCCTTGATCTCGATGTTGTTTTCACCGCCGTTCAGGCGCTCCATCAGCCCCGCAAGGCCGGTCAGCGGCTTGGTCAGGCTTGCGGAAACGAAAATGCCGATCAGCGTCATGATTGCAAGCACGGCGAGTGTCGCGACCGTCGCCCAGAAGGCGAGATCGTTGGCGGCGGCGAGAACCTTGCTTTCCTGCTGGCCGATGGCCAGAAGATGTTTCTGTCCGAAGACGGAGACCGGGCGATAGGCATAGAAGATGTTGCCCGCAGGTGTCTGCGCCATCACCGTTCCGGCGTCGTTTGCGCTGGAAAGGGCGGCGAGACTTTGAGAAACGGCAGCATCAGCGCCGCCCGACAGTACGCCGGCCCGACGTTTGCCGTCGGCGCTCAGGAGAACGGCGTCATCGATGGTCTTGCCGGTTTCCTCGGGCGTTACCACCGCGCCGATGCGATCGGCGGCGATGCGCATGATGACGGCGCCCTTGCGCTGGAGCTGGCCCCAGTTGGAGACGGCGAGCGGCATGCCGATCATGGCCGAATCATTTTCGCCGCCGCTGAAGCCGGTGGTGCTGACGACGCCGTCCTTGCCGGCTTCGATGCGGTCGAACAGCTCCTTGATCGCGGCGTTCTGCGGTTCCGTCACGCTGGTGAGGAAGTTTTTTCCCTTGGTCACGGTGTAAATAATGAGGCCGGTCTTGTCGATCACATAGATGTCGCTGACACGGGTGTTGCGCCAGACGCTGGCGATGGCGGCGTTGATGGTGGCGTGGCGAATGGCGTAAAGCAGTCGCAGGCCTTCGCCATTGAAGGAGGCGCGCTCCTCTTCGGAGACGCCCTCGCGCCGGAAAGCCTGGATGATCGCATCCCTTTCCGTCGGTACAACGGTGGTCATCGTTTCCAGCGCCTGTGCGACCGCGGCGTTCTGCGACAGTTCGGAAATGCTCTGTTCGACGCGCAAAGTATAGGCATCAAGCTGCTTGGACTGGTTGCCTGCAACCGTTTCGAGCCTGATTTCGCTGGCGTCGATCAGTCCCGACTTCCCCATCTCGTAGGACAACAGCCCCACGGAAAGACATGAAACCAGCGTTGCGCCCGTGACGAGCGCCGCGAATTTGGCCTTTATCGACAATGATTTAGCTTTGACAGCAGTCGGATTTACACCCGGCATCCTGTTTCCTCCCCCCAAAAAACGTGGTCATACCGTGGCAAAAATTGTTTACGGCCGCGTTAAAAGTGCTGGGAATTGTACGATTGTTTCCCGCATGCCGTGAAAAAATAGCCGGCCGCCACTGACGCGTTTCCCGTAATAAAACTGCAATAGAACGGGCGCATATCGAGTGAAGTTCAACGGCTGTTCATGTTCATGCAAGCTTTCCGCGCTCCTTCTCTCGCCACTATCAATGATGTCTGCGGACTGAATGCGGACGGATATGACGGAGCCAGCGTGAAACCGAGGCCGGATTTCGCCGTTGTCGTGCCCATGCACAATGAGCAAGCGAGTGTGGAAACGCTCGTGGCGGAGATTTTTGCCGCCTGCCAGCCTGTCGGCGCCTTCGAGATCGTGGTGGTGGACGACGCATCTTCGGACGGCACGGTCGATGCGGTGCTTGCGCTTGGCGATCGTTACCCGATGCTGCGGCTGGTCCGCCATGATCGTCAGGGCGGACAGTCTGCGGCGATCCACAGCGGTGTGCAGGCGGCGCGTGCGCCGGTCATCTGCATGCTGGATGGAGACGGGCAGAACCCGCCGGACAATCTGCCGGCTCTTCTCGCGCCGCTTCTTTCCGCCACCGCTCCCAGCCGGCTTGGCCTTGTGGCCGGCCAGCGTGTCGGCCGGCGCGATACGCTTGGAAAACGCCTTTCCTCCCGCTTCGCCAACGGGCTTCGGGCGCGGATATTGAAGGACGGCACGCGCGACACCGGCTGCGGGCTCAAGGCCTTCCGCCGCGATGCCTATCTCGCCTTGCCCTATTTCGATCATCACCACCGCTATTTCCCGGCGCTGTTCAATCGCGACGGCTGGCAGGTCACCCATGTCGACGTCACACACCGGGCGCGGCTGCACGGAAATTCCCATTACACCAATATCGGCCGCGCGCTTGTCGGCATCCACGACCTGATCGGCGTCGCCTGGCTACTGCGCCGGCGAAAGCGGTCAAGCTGGGCTGAAACTTTCAAAACGGAGACATCGCCGTGAATGCACCGGCTTTATGGTCCATGCTGCATGTGAACAGCTGGAAGGAATTTCTGTGGGTCTGCACCGGCTTCATGGGCCAGATGCTGTTTACCATGCGTTTTCTGGTTCAATGGATTTCTTCGGAACGGGCGAACCGCTCGGTCATTCCGGTGGCCTTCTGGTATTTTTCCGTTCTCGGCGGTCTGGTGCTGCTTTCCTACGCCATCTGGCGGCGCGATCCGGTCTTTATTCTGGGTCAGGCGTCCGGCCTTTTCATCTATGCCCGAAATCTCTGGTTGATTCATGCAGAACGCCGCCAGCATGCATGAGGCGGCGACCCTGCCTTATGCGCAGGCAGGCGATGAGCGTCGATGGCTGACATTTGCATTCGCGGCGATTGTCCTTGTAACCGCGTTGCGCGTCGTTGGGCTGGCCTTCAATCGCACCGACCTTTTCGTGGATGAGGCGCAATATTGGCTATGGGGCAGGGAGATGGCGCTCGGCGCCTATTCCAAGCCACCCCTGATCGGCTGGCTTATCCGCGCGGCAACCATTCTGGGCGGCGGTGAGGGCACGTTTCAGGTTCGGCTGGCCGCGCCTGTGGTGCATGGCGTCGCGGCGGCGGCCATTCTTGCGCTCGGCCGCATGATCTATGATGTCAGGCTGGCATCCCTGGCCGCCCTTATCTATTTGACCCTGCCGGCCGTAACGCTCGGCAGCCTGTTGATCTCGACCGATACGCCGATGATGCTGTTCATCGTGCTGTCGATGATCTCCGTGCGGAAGCTTGCGCTGGCCCGCCGCGAGGGCAGGGCGGCGCTGGGCTGGAGCATCGCGCTCGGTCTCTGCTTCGGCCTCGGGCTGATGTCGAAATATGCGATGATCTATTTTCTGCCCTGCTTCATCGCTGCCGGCTGGCTTTGTGAGGCATGGCGCATCCGGCTGCGTGACGCGGTCATTGCTGCGCTGGTCTGCGCTGCCGTCATCGCGCCCAATCTGTGGTGGAACGCGGCGCATGATTTCATGACCGCACGCCATACGGCGGATAATGCGAACTGGCATGGCGTCCAGCTGAAGATCGGTTCCGCGCTGGAATTCTTCTTCTCCCAGGCGGGTGTGGTCGGACCATTCGTTTTCGTCGGCATGATCGTTGCAACAATTCGTGCGAAAAATGCCGAAACCCGGGCGCTGGTCGCTCTTTCGGTGCCGATCATTCTTCTGATTACCGCGCAGGGTTTGATGTCGCGGGCGCTCGCCAACTGGGCGGTCGGGGCCTATGCGGCCGGCGTGCTGCTGGCGGTGCCGGTCCTGGCGTCGCGGCGTTGGCTTACCGTGTCCACGCTTGTACTTGGTAGCATCGTGGCCATCGCGCTGCCGCTGATGACCATTGCTGGAACGCAATTGCGCCTGCCGAAAGGTGAACTGGCGATGGCGCGGTATCTCGGGCGCGCCGAGCTGGTGTCGACCGGCCTGTTACGGGCGCGCGAGGCGGGTGCGGACGCCATCGTCGCTACCGACCGTTCGATACTTGCCGAGCTTTTTTATCAGCTTCGGGATGAGAAGCAGGTGATGACGCGCGCACTGCCCGAAACCGGCGTGCCTTCCAGCCACTATGCGCTTCTTTACCCGCTGAAACCTGGCGAGGCGAAAAATCCCCTGTTCCTGGCAAGTGCGGATGGCCTGCCGGCCTGCCTTGCCGGCGAGGCGCCTGTCGCTCGCTGGACCGCCGGACCGGGTTTCCTCGAGGGCAGGGAAATCGGCCTCTGGCGCCTGCTGCCGCGATGCATGCCGGAGGGCAGCAATGGACAATGATCTTTCGCATATGCGGATCACGATCTGGGTGACATTCGCCACATTGGCGCTCGTCATCCTGTTCGCGACCTTTCCCTCCGTCGATCTCAGATTCTCCGCCCTGTTTTTCTCGCCCGTCGAGCAGCCATGGTCCGGCCGTGAGCCGTTTCCCGAATGGTTGCGGGATACGCTGCGCGAAGGTACGGAGCTTGCCACCCTTCTGGCTTTCGTGATTCTTGTCGGCAATCTTCGGCTGGGCACGCTGCAAAGAACCGGCTGGCGGGTCTGGGCCTTCCTGTGCGGGCCGGTGATCCTCTGCGCCGGGCTTCTCGTCAATGGTGTGCTGAAGGCGACCATCGGTCGCGCGCGCCCATTCAGCGTCACCGAATTCGGCGGGCAGCAGCTTTTCACGCCGCCTTTCCAGTACAGTGCGCAATGTTATTCGAACTGCTCGTTTTCTTCCGGCGAAACCGCGCTGATCGCCAGTTTCTTCCTGCCGCTCTGCGTGCTCGTCTGGCCCCGGCTGCAACGCCGCGGGCGGTTGGTTATGGGAAGCATCGCTGCCGGTATGGTCGTTCTCATGTCCGGCTTGCGCATCGCGGCCGGCGGGCATTTCCTCAGCGATGTGGTGATGTCCATCCTGTTTTCCGCCCTCACGACCCTGTTTCTCTACCGGGCGCTGGTGATCGGACGTCATCGCCATCTGTTTACCGGCGATGCGGTCACAGCCGATACGGTCAGTATCTGGCGTAACGGTCGCCATGCCGTCCTGACCCGGGTTCGGCGCTGGTGGCCGAAAATAAAGGCCGCAGCCTCACGTCTGCAACGGCCGCCGGATGCGGGTGCGGCATCGTCTTAAAAGAAACTTCGAGTTCGCTTCAATGAGGTGAATGGCGAAGCGCGCCAGACACTCCTGCGTCATCCTTGGGATTGTCCCCGAGGATCTGCGACCTGTTGATTTTATTCAACGTGACTAGGTCCTCGGCACAGGGCCGAGGATGACGTCGAGGGAACCGGCGATTTCAAGATGGACCGCAGCCTGCCCGGAAATCTGAACCGGGCGGCAATTCGGCTGGCCCCAGAAGGATTGCCGAGTTTTCCGCAGCTGCTCAGTCGAACAGGCCGGAAACCGACTGTTCCTGTGCGGTGCGGTTGATCGCTTCGCCGAGCAGGCCAGCGGTGCTGACCACGCGGATATTATGCGCGGACTGGACACCGGTTGTCGGCTGGATGCTGTCAGTGATGACGAGTTCGCGCAGCTTCGAGGAGGCCACGCGGGCAACCGCGCCGCCGGAAAGCACGCCGTGGGTAATATAGGCGGTGACGCTGGTGGCGCCCTTTTTCAGCAGCGCCTCAGCGGCGTTGCAGAGCGTGCCGCCGGAATCGACGATGTCGTCGATGAGGATGCAGTCCTTGCCGGAGACATCGCCGATGACGTTCATGACTTCGGATTCGCCCGGACGGTCACGACGCTTGTCGACGATGGCCAGAAGACAGTCGAGACGCTTGGCGAGGGCACGGGCGCGAACCACGCCGCCGACATCAGGCGAAACGACCATGACATTGTTGGTGTCGTAATGGTCCTTCACGTCGCGGGCCAGAATGGGCGCTGCGAAGAGATTGTCGGTGGGGATATCGAAGAAACCCTGGATCTGGCCGGCATGGAGATCGAGCGTGAGAACGCGGTCGGCGCCGGCTTCGGTGATCAGATTGGCGACGAGCTTGGCGGAAATCGGGGTGCGGGGACCGGCCTTGCGGTCCTGGCGGGCGTAACCGAAATAGGGAAGCACCGCGGTAATGCGTTTTGCCGAGGAGCGGCGCATGGCGTCGATCATGATGAGAAGTTCCATCAGATGATCATTTGCCGGGAAGGAGGTGGACTGGACGATGAAAACGTCTTCGCCGCGCACGTTCTCGCTGATTTCTACGAATATTTCCTGGTCAGCAAACCGCTTTACAGTGGCATTTCCGAGAGGAACGTTAAGATACTTGCAGATCGCTTCGGCAAGGTGCCGGTTCGAATTGCCTGCGAAAACCTTCATTGCGGCCGCCTGTTTCCATGCCATCGCCTTGCATCACGGGGCTCAATCCACCGTAACCAAGCGTCGTTCAAGGGGAGGAACATCCGGCTGAAAAGCCTTTGCCGGATACGCCTTGTTGCCATGCGCGCCTTAATAGCGCTGTTGCTTCCGATTGCAAGAGGACTCCGCGCTTTCGCAATGATTTTCGTGAAATCTCTGTGACTTCTCCCGCCGTTTTCACCTCATCCCTGTTGAGACTGCTTCCAAGACGAATAGTCGTTGAGTGTTTTTGCGGCGATATCCTGCATGACCCTGTCGGTCACGGCGGCCCATGGATCGCTGCCTTTTGCCGCCACCGTTTCCTGCCCCTGCAGGCGGTGAAGCCGCACGCCATTGGCGTCCAGAATGTCCCAGACGTAAACGACATTGACCTTGGCGCCATCGGCAAAGGCGGAGAAATATCCCTTCAGGATGTTTTCAGCCGAATTGTCGTTGGAGGCCCGGATGGTCAGCCCCTTCGCCCGCGCTTCGGCCCCGAGCTGGCGCGACAGCGGCGTCACCGCCTGAACCGGCGCTCCGATGATCGGCAGGAAGCGGATGGAGTTTGCGGAAGAGGCGGGCGCAAGCGATGCCGTCTGCTGTGCGGGTGCGGGTTGAGCGGCGGCGGGTGGCTGGGTTCCGGTCTGGTTCTGGCGAAGCGGTTCGCCGTACTGGCTGCCGTTGGACAGCGCCTGTGCCTGCGCCTGCAGCGAGTTTTGCGGTGCATAGGCGGGAACGGATGTTGCGGTTGCCGGAGCGCCCGTGGGGGCGCGGTCGGCGGCGGCGGCCATCTGGTCGAGATCGCCCTGGGTCACGGGTGTCGATTGCGAGGCATTGTGGCCGACATCCACCTGCGGTGTCAGCGCTTCCGTCGTGTTGCAGCCTGACAGGGCCAGCATCATCGCTGGAACAATGATGGCCGGAAAAAGGGGGGGGAACCCCGTCCGGCTCATGCGATTTTCCCTCTCATGTTCCGCTCCTTCTTGCCCAAGGTGGCGCAATGTAAGGGCGGTTTTCCCGCTCTGTCAAACCCGGCGGCGATTTAAGCTGTGAGAAGATCGAGGTTGTGGCGCGAGAGCGGCTCCGGCGCGCCGTCCGTGGTCAGATAGGTCTGGCCGAGCGTCATGGCCGTGCCGGAATCGGAATCCATCACGATCATATGCACGAAGAGCGTCATGTCGGCGGTGATCTCCTGCGGATTGCCGGCGTGGAACATCTGATGCTCCATCCAGGACGGCGAGAAGCGCGCGCCCAGCGAATAACCGCAGGAGTTCAGCCGGTGACGGGTCAATCCGCGTTCATCCATAACGCGGGCATGGACGTCGAAGACATCGCCGAACGTCTTGCCCGCCCGCAGCACCTCTTCGATGGCGGTGAGGTTTTGCAGGCAGGCGCTGTAGAGCTCCTTCTGGCGGAAATCCTGTTCGCCGATCACCACAGTGCGCATCATGGCGGCATGGTAGTGGGCGCTGACACCGGCCCATTCCAGTGTCAGCTGATCCTTGGCGTCGAGCCTGCGGCGGCCGGCCTTGTAACGGCACAGCAGCGCATCCGCGCCGGAACCGACGATGAATTCATTGGCTGGATAATCGCCGCCGCCGGCCAGAACCGCTCCCTGCATCGCCGCGAGAATTGCGGCTTCGTCCGCACCCGGTTTGATGAGCGGCAATGCCGCGTCCAGCGCCGCATCGGCCAGTTGGCCCGCCTTGCGCGCATAGGCGATCTCGGCCGGGCTTTTGACGAGCCGCAGGGTGCTGACCAGATAGGAAGCGTCGCTCATCTGGCAGAAGCTGGCGAGCTGATTGTCCAGCAGGCGGGCGACGCGGCCGGTCATGCCGTGGGTGTCGTATTCGACGCCGATCTTTGCACCCAGCAGGTCGAGATCGCTCAGCAGGTTCTTGAGATCGAGCGTCGGGTCGGCATTGGGCCGGTCGACCCATATCAGGATATTCTCGATGATGGAGGTATTGCGGGCCTGGCGCAGATCCGCCGAGCGGGTCAGAAGCGTCATGGAGCCATCCGATTTGACCACCAGCGTCTGGAAGAAGCAATAGCCGAACGTATCGTAACCGGTCAGCCAATACATGCTTTCCTGCGCGAAAAGCAGAAGGGCGTCCAGTTTCTCCTCGGCCATTTTCGCGAGCAGACGCTCGCGGCGGGAATCGAATTCCGAAAGCTCGAAATGCAGGGCCATGTCAGTCCTCCAGAATTGCGATTGCGGAAATCTGCCGGCCATAATCGGGTTCGGCGCGGTGGGTGGTGCGGCGGTAGGAATAAAAGCGATGTTCGTCGGGATAGGTGCAGAGGCCGAGATTTTCCGCCTTCACACCGGCTTTCGTCAGCCGGTCGATGGTGAATTGCTTGAGGTCGAATAACGCGTGACCTTCCTTCTCCGTCCCGGCGAAATAATTCGCATAGGCCGGATCGATATCGGTGAAACGCGCCACATATTCCGGACCGACCTCATAATTGCTCTGGCTGATCGAAGGGCCGAGCGAGGCGGCGATACGCTCCCGGCTGGCGCCGAGTGTCGTCATGGTTTCGATGGTGTTTTCGAGCACGCCGAACAGCGCGCCTTTCCAGCCAGCATGGGCCGCACCCACGACGCCGGCTTCCGCATCGGCAAACAGGATCGGGCCGCAATCGGCGCTCAGCACGCCAAGCACGAAACCCGGTGTTGCCGTTACCATGGCGTCGGCCTGCGGGCGGCTGCCGTCATAGGTTTCATCGACCACGAGGACATCGGGGGAATGGATCTGGTGAACGGTGGCGAGGCGCTCCGCCGACAGGCCGAACCATTGCGTCACGCGCCGACGGTTTTCCTGCACCCGTTCCGGTTCGTCATGCGAGCCGAGACCGACATTGAGGCCCTGATAAAGCCCTTCCGATACGCCGCCCTGCCGGGTGAAGAAACCGTGGCGGATACGGTTTTTGCTATAGTCGGCGAGCAGGGGACTCTGGAGGGGGAGCGGCAGCGTTGCGTTCTGCATGGTGTGGGAGTTCCTTGGAGAATATCGCTGTTGGCCAGTGAGGTACGGTTGAGCGAGATGTTTCCGGTTGCCGCGGCGTTGCGCGGCGTGTGTGATGCAGTGTGCCTGCTTCGTGTGTCGCGGCGATGTTGGCCCAGAGGTGATTGCGCTGTCAATCCACCGCGCGAAACGGCAGGAGATGAAGCGCGGGACTTGAAACGGCGATGACCTTGAAAAGTTCCCCCATCTTGCCGGCACCTTCGCCGGCGAGGCGGTTGACCGCTTCGGCGATTTCCAGCGTCTGGTCCGGCGTGGCCTTGGCGGCAAGCGCGGCCGCGCGTTCCTTGAGACCGAGGCCATAGAGAAAGTCGCCCTGTCTCAGGGTGCCGTTGACGTGTACACCGGTTGCTTCGGCCGTTTTCACGAGGCTTTCGAAATCGACATGGCTGGTGAGATCGGCTTCGCCGGGATGCGCAAGCGCCGGGTCGAAGGCATGGTTGCGCATGGCCTGCAACGTATCGCCATAACCGGCGACCAGATGGCCGTAATCGATGGCGAGCGCCGTGCCGCCATGGGCGGAGAGGCGCTGGCAGATCGCGGTCATCACGGCTTCGCGGGCAGGCGAAATCTCGAATACGGCGCCAATCGGCTGTCGTTCAGGCTGCGGCGGCAGCAGGGCCGGGTCTATGCCGGCAAGCCCGGTCGAGAACACAAGTTCGTCATTGGCGTCGAGGCTGACGACCCGTTCGCGGAAACCCTGCGGTGTCTTTATGAATTGCCGGATCGGAATGGCGTCGAAAAGCTCGTTGGCGACGAGGAGCAGGAAACCTTCCGGCACGTCGTCGAAACTGTCGTGCCAGGTCAGTCTGTCCGCATGTGCGGCCAGCGTTTCCTTCTGGATGGCGGAAAGGCGTGGGCTGGTTTCGACCAGATGCACCCGCATCGTCTCGTAAAGCGGCGGGGCGATGCGGCGGATCACACGCAGCATGTCCGACATCATGGTGCCGCGGCCGGGGCCGATCTCCACCAGTTGTGTTTCCATGGGTGCGCCGTGCCTCTGCCAGGCATGGACCACGAAAACACCGAGCATTTCGCCGAAAAGCTGGCTGACTTCAGGCGCGGTGATGAAATCGCCCGAACGGCCGAAGGGCTCGCGGCTCCTGTAATAACCGTGCTCCGGATCGGCGAGGCAGAGCGAGAAGAAGTCGGTAACGCTAAGCGGACCGTTGAGCCGGATAAGTGATTTGATGCGTTGCGCGAGCGGTGTCGTCATGGCGGGTCATACCGTTCAGGCGCTTTTTGCCGCGCTGCGCGCCCGCAGAACCGCCCAGAGGCCGAGAGCGAACATGGGGGTGGAGAGCACCATGCCCATGGTCAGCCAGTTGCCGGCGAGATAACCGATCTGCGCGTCCGGCTCGCGGAAGAACTCCACGAAGATGCGCGACAGCGCGTAACCGCAGACGAAGATGCCGGTGATGACGCCGGGCGTCTTCAGCGCCCTGAAGGCATAGATGGCGATTGCCAGAACGATGACGAGCACGAGGCCTTCGAGACCCGCTTCATAAAGCTGGCTCGGATGCCGCGCGAAGGGGCCGCCGGTCGGGAAGACGACCGCCCATGGCACGTCGGCGATGCGTCCCCACAATTCGCCATTGATGAAATTGGCGATGCGCCCGAACAGCAGGCCGATGGGTGCTACGGCCGCGACGACGTCGAACATGCTCCAGACCGGAATGCCGTTCTTGCGGGCGAAAAGGATCATGGCGACGGTGGTGCCGATCAGGCCGCCATGGAACGACATGCCGCCATTCCATATCTCGATCGCCCTGATGGGATTGGCGGCGACCGCGGCGAGATCGTAAAACAGGATGTAGCCGATGCGCCCGCCGAGCACGATGCCGCCGGCTGCCCAGAGGATGAAATCGTCAAGATGCTGCGCCGAGATCGGCGACGTCTCGTTCGGCCACAGGCGATCCGTGCGGGCGAGGCGGCGAGCATAAAACCAGCCGAGCATGATGCCCGCGACATAGGCGATCCCGTACCAGTGGATCGAGAGCGGGCCGAGGGACAGCGCTACCGGATCGATATTGGGGAAGGGCATGATGGCGAGTTGAGTGGGAGCGGCTGACAATCCGTATATTCCGTCATCGTTGCGGGGTGGACAACGGAACAAGCCATTGCCTAAAGGGGCCGGGCGATGATGCTCACCGGTCTCCCTGACGCCAAGGAAAATGGCGATTGCGATGGCGGCGGTCAAGGTGATTCTTCAAGCTCCGGTTCAAGATACCGTAGGTCATGCAGGCTCTTGCGATTTTTCGATTTCGCTTGCAAGGCGGCGATGGAGTGCCTACCTGAAGGCTAGCAACAGCGGGCAAAACGATGCCCCTGAACCGACGAAGGATGAGCGCCATGAGCACGACAGGCACCAACCGTTTTCTGGATGAATTCGCCAAGCTGATGACCGATGCGGCCGGCGCGGCGCAGGGTGTGCGCAAGGAAGCCGAAGCCGCTTTTCATGCGCAGGCGGATCGCTGGCTGAACAGCCTCGATGTCGTCCGGCGCGAGGAATTCGATGCCGTTCGCGAAATGGCCATTCAGGCGCGTGATGAAAACGACGCGCTGCGAGCCCGCATCGAGGCTCTGGAAGCGAAGCTTTCCGCCGCCAAAGACTGATTTTTGGCGCTTTTTCCGAAGGGTCCCGGATCGCTTGCGATTCCGGGACTTTTTGTTTTCGGCCCATTCCGCCCGAAATGACTCCCGGTTGTTAAAAACAGGTCTCCGGCGCGAATTTTTTGGGGCCTGTGGACACTTCCAAAAAACGCAATCGGCAGAGTCGCTTATGTATCTCGCCTGAGGTGATGGGGGAGGAGATATCCACTGTTCAAAAAGCAAAAATGGCGGGGAAGGGGTGGCAGCAGGACTCGGCCATTATACACTGATTTTAAATGATGATTCGAAAAGACCTGGTAAGCTCCAGACAGGGTGAATGCGTAATTCTGGTGGTGTCGGGCAATCGTCTCAAATGTTTATCCCGGTTTGTATGTGCGTTTTGTGCCCGGCGTTCAAAACAGGACATTCCTACCGGCTGAGAAGGTGCCGCATGAGTCTGATAGAATTTGAAATTGAGCGTCAGTCCAATCCCGTGGACATGATCGAGATCGTCGCCGCCTCGAACGACTGGTCGTTCGAACGTTCGGGCGAAGATGAGATCGCCATGACTGTTGCCGGTCACTGGGCCGACTATCACGTCTCCTTTTCATGGATGGAAGAGTTCGAGGCGCTGCATCTTGCCTGCGCCTTCGACATCAAGGTGCCGGACCAGCGCGTCAACGAAGTCATTCGTCTGCTCTCTCAGGTCAACGGTCAGGTGCTGATGGGGCATTTCGATCTGTGGCGGCAGGAAGATGTGGTGATCTTCCGTCAGTCCCTGCTTCTGGCCGGCGGCGCCGAACCGAACAACCAGCAGGTGGAAGTGCTGCTTTCCAGCGCTCTGGAGGCCTGCGAACAATATTATCAGGCATTCCAGTTCGTCGTCTGGTCGGGGCTGGATGCGAAAAGTGCAATCGAAGCGGTCATGTTCGAGACCGTCGGAGAAGCGTAAGATGGTGTATAAGGCTTCCGGGCCGCTCGTCCTGGTGGGCGCCGGCAACATGGGCGGCGCTCTGCTTTCAGGCTGGCTGAAAAAGGGTGTGCCGGGATCGCAGGTCATCGTCATCGATCCGCGCCCTTCCGACGCCATGCGGACGACGATTGCGGAAGCCGGAGCCGCCCATAGCGAAAGCGTGCCCGAGGGCGTCAAGGCCGGTATTCTTTTCGTGGCGGTGAAGCCGCAGATGATGGAAGCCGTGCTGCCCTCACTGAAACCTTTGCTGGGCCCGAATACGGTCGTCGTTTCGATTGCGGCGGGCACGACCATCGGCACATTCGTTTCGCATTTCGGCAAGGTTGCCGCCGTGCGGGCCATGCCCAACACACCGGCCATGGTCGGCCGTGGCGTCACGGGTGCCTATGCCAACGAGCTGGTGACGCCGGAGCTTAAAACGGTGGTGGACGGGCTGCTGAAAGTCAGCGGCCCGGTTGAATGGGTGGATGCCGAGAGCGATATCGACGCGGTGACCGCAGTTTCGGGAAGCGGCCCGGCCTATGTCTTCTATCTGGTGGAATGCATGGCCGAAGCCGGCCGCAAGGCCGGTCTGCCGGCGGATGTTGCCATGCGTCTGGCACGCGAAACCGTGGCCGGCGCCGGCGAGCTGCTGCATCAGTCCTCCGACGAGGCGGCGCGCCTGCGCCAGAATGTGACCTCGCCGGGCGGCACCACGGCTGCGGCGCTCTCCGTTTTGATGGCCGAAGACGGTATGCAGCCGCTGTTCGACAGGGCGGTCGCTGCCGCAAAAACGCGCGCCGAAGAACTGGCGGGCTGAAAGGGGCGGGCCATGAGCGGTGAAATTTCCTATGCCGATTTCGAGAAGGTCGATATCCGCGTCGGTACCATCATCGAAGCCGAGCCTTTTCCCGAGGCGCGTAAGCCTGCCTTCAAGGTGAAGATCGATTTCGGGCCGGAGATCGGTGTCAAGAAATCCTCGGCGCAGATCACGGTGCATTATACGCTGGAAAGCCTTGTCGGCCGGCAAGTTCTGGGCGTGGTGAATTTTCCGCCGCGCCAGATCGGCCCTTTCCGGTCCGAAGTCCTGACGCTTGGTTTTGCCGATGCCAACGGCGATATCGTGCTTGCCGCCGTCGAGCGCCCGGTGCCGAACGGCGAGAAAATGTGCTGATGGAACACGATGGCTCAGTGCCGGAGTGACGGAAAAGGCAAGTCCGGGTCACACTTTTCGACCCGGTGCTCTAGAGCATTTCCAGGAAAAGTGGAGCCCGGTTTTCCGTCCGGAAATGCGCCGAAAAAACTCTAAGCCGGAATTTTAACGATTACCCGCAATCCACCCATCGGGCTTTCATCGAGCGTCACATCGCCGCCGTGGCTGCGGGCGATATCGCGGACGATGGAAAGGCCAAGGCCGGTGCCCGAAGCATTGAGGTTGCGCGCCTCGTCCAGCCGGAAGAACGGCTTGAACACATCCTCGCGTGAGTTCTCCGGAATGCCCGGCCCGTCATCGTCAAATGTCATGATGATGGAACGCGGCGCCTTGCGGATATCGATGTGGAGATTGCCGGCGTAGCGCCGTGCATTTTCGGCCAGATTGGCGACGAGCCGGGACAGCGCGTTCGGCCGCGCGATGATCCTCTCGATATTATAAAGCTCGTAGCTGAATTTCTTGCCGTGCAGCTCGAAATCATGGCCGATTTTTTCGAGAAGGGCCGGAAGCTCCAGCGTGCCGACATCCTCTTCGACATCGGTGCGGGCGAAGGTCAGATAGGCCTCCAGCATCGACTGCATGTCCTCGACATCCTTGTCGAGCCCCTCGAGGTCGGGATTGTCCCCTGCGAGCGCCAGTTGCAGCTTGAAGCGGGTGAGAATGGTGCGCAGGTCGTGGCTGACGCCGTTCAGCATGGCGGTGCGCTGCTCCATCTGTCGTTCGATGCGCTCGCGCATCAATATGAAGGCGAGGCCCGCGCGCCGCACCTCATCCGCACCGCGCGGGGAATAACCGCTGATCTTCTGGCCCTTGCCGAAGTTTTCTGCCGCCTTGGCGAGCGCTTCGATTGGTTTGATCTGCCCGCGCAGGAAGAGGATGGAGATGGCGATCAGCACCAGCGATGCACCCACCATCCAGACAAGGAAGATATGAGTGTTGGAAGCATAGGCCGAACTGCGGCGGGTGAAGACGCGCAGGGTCTTGTCTTCGAGCTGGATGCGGATTTCCACCAACGAGCCGTTGCCGTAGGTATCGATCCAGAACGGCCTGCCGATCTGCTGCGTCAGCTGATCCGCGAGGATCCTGTCGAGGATCGAAAACAGCGGCTCCGGTCTCGGGGCCGGCAGGTCTGTCTTCGGTTCGATATAAACGCTGAGATCCAGCTTGTCGCGGGCGATGCGGATGACGCGCTGATAGTCGTCTTCTTCCGGGTCCGTCTGCAGCAGCTCGATGATCGCGGCGATGTCGCGCGTTACGGCGGCGGAGAGGCGCTCCGTCACGAGCTGCCAGTGGCGTTCCATGAAGACGGCAGCGACCACGCCCTGAAGCAGAATCATCGGCAGGATGATGATGAGTAGCGAACGGGTGTAGAGGCCGGTTGGCAGCCAGTGGCGCAGCCATCTGCCGGACATGCGCCAGGCCTTGGCCGCGCCGCTGTTTCTGACCGTGCTGAGAAAATCGAGGCTCGCCATGGCCGTGCGTTCGCCCTTCGTTGGGTGCTCGTCAGTCCACGCTCAGGCGGTAACCGATGCCGCGCACCGTTTGCAGATAGACAGGATTGGCAGGGTCGTCCTCGATCTTGCGGCGAAGACGGTTGATCTGCACGTCGATGGTTCTTTCGCCCACTTCCGATTCCGCTTCCACCAGCTCGTGGCGGGGAATGGTATCGCCGGCGCGCAGCGCAAAAAGCAGCATGATCTCCTGTTCGCGATCCGTCAGGCGGATCGTTTCGGGGCCGCGCCGCAATTCCTTTTTGGGGATAGAGAAGCTGTAGGGGCCGAACATGATCTGTTCGATCTTGGGCGTATCGGGCGAGGTATTGCGCCGCAGGATATTGTTGATGCGAAGGACGAGCTCGCGCGGGTCGAAAGGTTTGGCGAGATAATCGTCCGCACCCGCTTCCAGCCCGGCGATGCGCGAATCCGCTTCCGAGCGGGCGGTCAGAAGGATGACCGGCACGGACTTGTCCTCGTTCAGCGAGCGGGTCAGCGAAAGCCCGTTTTCGCCCGGCATCATCACGTCGAGGATGAGCAGATCGAAACGGATGCCCACCATTTTGCGCCGGGCTTCGGCCGCATCGGCAGCCACGGAGATGCGATAGCCCTTGTCGCCCAGAAAGCGCTGCAGGAGATCGCGAATGCGGGCATCGTCGTCGACGATCAGGAGGTGGGCCGCATCGTCATCCGCCGGTGGACGTTTTGTCGGTGCTGTCGCCATCGTCACTCGTCCTCCACGGTGGTCGTCGTCGGGCTGCGCATCTGCGCCAGGAACTTGCGCACGCAGGCGCGGGCGTCCGGCCCCAGACCTTCCAGCGCGCGGTCGATGCGGCGCGATTGCGGCTCGCTCAGCGCCAGCGCCAGTTCGCGGCCCGTCAGCGTTGGGTAAAGCCTGCGCTGGCGGCGGTCTTCCGGGCCCGCCATCTGGCGGATGTAACCGTCGTCGATCAATTGCTTCAGCACACGGGCAAGGCTCTGCTTGGTGATCTGCAGCGTATCTAGCAGATCCGCCACCGTCATGCCCGGCTGCCGGCTGACGAAATAGACCACACGGTGATGCGCCCGCCCATATTCAAGTTTCGACAGAATGACATCTGGATCGGAGACGAAATCGCGATAGGCGAAAAACAGCGCCTCGATCGTGTCGAAGTCGATCTTGCCGTCGTCAACCTTCGGGAGTGCCGGTGTCTGCCTGGCGGCTGCGGTTTTGAGCGATTGCGGTGGCACTGCGGTTCCTTCATATTCTGCGGCTGTCTGATCATAGGCTGACAGGCGTCGATGCGCCAATATTCTGTAAACATAGCCGAAAATGCGTCCGCTCGGGAGAATGCCGCGATCATTTTCTGTTGCGGTGGATAATATGGCGCGGGTGCGGGTGCAACTGGAATCCTGAGTGGCCTTTACTGGAAATAGAAAAGAGCGCGGAAACTCCGCGCTCTTCATCCGTCTCTTGATGACCGGTCGGGCGTTTACTGATAGACGTAGACGATCCGTCGCGTCGAAGGTTCGACCAGAACCGGCACGTCGTTCACCCGGACGTAACGATATTCATAGTCCGGAATTTCGACGAGACGTGTATCCGACGGCAACACGCTACCGACGGCTATGTCGCCGTCATAAGTAACGGTGTCTGCGGGATGTTCGTCAATATAGGTCATCACCGATTGCGGCGGATCGACCTCGCCGACGCGGCCGAGATTCGGATCGCCGGCATTGGGTTCAGCCTGTACGCTCGAGGTCGTTTCATAGGTCACGACAGGCACGCTGAGTTCGGAGCGACGCTGTTCGAGAATGACCGGGGAGCCCTCATACATGACATTCAGATAATCGGCATGGGCCCAGCCGCGCAGGCCGTTGACTTCGATGCGGCACCAGCTGCTGCCTTCCATGCAGCCATCCAGAACCGCATTGCTGCCGCGGGTGGCCAGACCCACTTCGGGATAGTCTTCACCGGGGCCTGAGCGAACGGAAATATCCGATGCGGTGGTGGCGACCATGGCGGCGTTCGCGAAACCGGCCATCAAGGCGAAGGCGCCGCCAGCCATGAGCATTTTAAGCGTCTTGTCCATGTGTCTCACTCCTTTCAAGACTGGAGCTAGAACGTCGCAACCATCGGGGCGTTCCACATTTTTTGCCGGCAATTCCCGTCAAGAACCGAAGATCCATTGCTATCGCACTGTTTCCACGATGATTTTTAGAATGGTAGAGTCACTGAAAGCCGGCGTCTTTTCCGCCGCCATTGTGCCGCACCCGGTCGCGGGCTATAGGAGGCGGGAGCTTTCAGACAGGAGATACAGGATATGGGAAAATTGCAGGCGGGCATTATTCCGGTCACGCCATTCGAGCAGAATTGCACCATCCTGTTCGATCAGGACACCAAGGAGGGCGTCGTCGTCGATCCTGGTGGGGATGTGGACGTCATTCTGCAGGTCGTGTCTGAAAACGGCATCACGCTGAAGGAAATCTGGCTGACGCATGGGCATCTCGATCATGCCGGCGGTGCCGACGAACTGCGCGCGAAACTTTCCTTGCCGGTCATCGGGCCGCATGAGGACGACCGGCCTCTGCTGGAGAGGATCGAGGTGCAGGCGGAGAAATACGGCATCAGCGGTCTGAAGAATGTGGTGCCTGATACATGGTTGAAGGAAGGCGACAAGGTCTCATTTGGAGACCACGTCTTCGAGGTCTATCATTGCCCGGGTCATGCGCCCGGCCACGTCATATATTACAACCGCGATCAGAACTTCGCCCATGTCGGCGACGTGCTGTTTTCGGGATCGGTGGGGCGCACGGACCTGCCGGGCGGAAACCACGAGCAATTGATGGCGTCCATTCGCGACAAACTCCTGCCGCTGGGTGACGATGTCGGTTTCATCTGCGGCCATGGTCCGGGTGGACGGCTGGGCGAGGAACGGCTCACCAACCCCTATCTCAAAGGGCTCTGAGCGCCGGCCCATTAGAGTTTTTCCGCATTTCCAGACGGAAAACCGGATTCCACTTTTCCTGGAAATGCTCTAAGTCCTGCTGGACCGCACAAAAAAACCCGGCATTCCTGCCGGGCTTCAACTAGAAAAGAAAGCCGTTTTAGGGTCAGCCAGCAATCTGCAGATTGACTGCCTTCGGCCCCTTGCCGCGACGATCCGGTTCCGTGTCGAAGCTCACTTTCTGATTTTCTGAAAGTCCGGACAGGCCAGAAGCCTGTACGGCAGAGATGTGAACAAAGATATCAGCGCCACCATTGTCTGGCTTGATGAAGCCGAAGCCTTTGTCTGTATTGAAGAATTTTACGGTGCCAGTTTCGGCCATGCATCAGGTCCTTTTCGCTCTGCCCGCGTTCAGCTACAGGCAGCATTACAGTTTTGCCCCGCGTGGGCGTTGGCAGGCAGTTTTTGACTATTGAGAAAATGGACCTTCGCAGCGGGAAGTAATGGCGTTCTCATCCAACGTTTTTCGTCCCACCGCCCGAGGTTTATAGCGTCCCCAGTGCGCAAATTTATAGGCCTTCCCATGCTCGCAAATTGCCCGAACCGCGGTAGAGTGATGCGTTTATCGAAAATTGGCAAGCAAAAGTTTTCACGGGCTTTTTGTCAGATAAAAAACCTGCGGTAGAATAACATCGCGCAATCGCATATTTTTTCCGCAGAAGCGACAATTGATGAAATAATTGCCGTTTGCCGCAGGATTTCACGGCAAAATTTGAATGCCCTATCTGGATTTATGGCGGAAAGAGAAAAATAAGTTCTTTTTGCGTCAGGCCGCTCCAGCCATGGATTTTTGCCGTTTGCGCGTCAGTTCCGGCACCAGTTCCACGATCAGGATCGCGACGAATATGATCAGGCAGCCGATATAGCCGGCGCCTGAAATGGTTTCCTTCAGGAACACCGAAGCCAGCAAAGCGCCGAAAAGCGCTTCCGAGGACAGGAATATCGCGGCCTGCGGGGCGGTGGTGTAACGCTGGCCGATGACCTGCAGTACGAAGGCGAGGCCGGAGGAGACGAGGCCGACGTAAAGGATTTCCGCCAGCGACGCCTCGATGGAGGCCATGCTGATCGGTTCGAACACAACGCCGATCATGCAACTAAGAAGGGAGCAAACGGCGAACTGGGTGCAGGAAAGCGCCAGCGGCCTTCCGCTTTCGGAAACGAAGCGTCCGGCCAGCGTGATCTGGATCGCCCAGAAGAAGGCGCAGATGATGCTGAGAATATCGCCCGTGGTCAGTGCCTCGAATGCGCCGCCGGAGAGCAGGAAGATGCCGCCCAGCATCATCAGCGCGCATGGCCAGACAATCCAGTGGGGATGACGGCGGTAAAGCACGACGGCGATGACAGGCACGAAGATGACGTAAAGCCCGGTCAGGAAGCTGGAATTGGTGACGGTCGTGGTCAGGAGCCCGACCTGCTGGGTGGTGGCGCCGCCGAACAGGGCAAGACCCACGAGGATGAAGCTACCGATTTCGCGCCGGCGCGGCGGCGATTTCAGCGACCGTGTTTCCATGAGCGCGAAGGGTAGCACGGCGATGGCGGCGATGGCGAAACGCAGGCCGACGAACCAGAACGGGCCGATGGAGGCCATGGCGGAGGATTGCGCGACGAAGCCGCCTCCCCAGATTGCTGCGGCGAGCAGAAGCAGCATATTGGCCTGAATACGAGTCATTGTTGGCACCAGCACAGCAGGGCCGGAAGATCATTCAGTCGCGGCCGTAGCAAACAGGGGAGTTTTGAAATATCGATCCGCGATGCGGATGACTGTTTCCGGGTGCTTTAGCAGCAACCTGCCGATGCCGCAAGTCGAAGGGAGGGCCGCTTATTTGTAGCGGCGGGCCTCGTCCTTCAGGCTGCGCCGGGTGAGCATCAGGCCGCCAATGCCGAGGCCGATGAAGGCTGCGGCCGAAAGGACGATGAGCAGGATGTGGGGACCCGCTTTGGTCGTCGCCGCCACCTGCGGAATGGCGGAAGTATGCAGGGTATCGACCGCCTGGGCAGCCGCATTGGCCGAGGTTGCGATGCCGGCGGCCATGGTGACGATGACAAGAAAAGCCGCAACGGCCATCCAGAGGGAAAACAGCGTTCTCTGCGCCCTTAACCTTTCAACGGAAGTCCGATCGTTGGTAAACATGGCTGTCGCCTCTTGTCCCTGTTCTTAAAGGATAAAAGAGGCTTCGAAATGGACGGCTTGGAGACCGAATTCTGGCGTTCCGCGGCATTTATTGCGGCAATATTGTGGCAAAGCCGGTTAGGAGAGCCGTTTGGCCGGGTCTGGCGTCAGAGGCCGCGTTTTCCGAAGGTTCGGGTCTGGCGCAGCGGGTGCGGATCGGCGGGGCGTTCTTCCCGGAAAAATGCCGGTGGCGCAGGGCCTCTTTCCGCCCTTGACGGGGCGAAATATTCACTGCCGAGTTCCGGGAAACGTGTGTCGAAACTGGTCGGGGCAAGTTCGGGCTTTGCCAGCACGTAGCCCTGCATCAACAGGACGCCGAGTTCCTCGCACAGATCGACCTGCCACGCGGCTTCAAGTCCTTCGAAGACCGGCTCTATGCCATCGGCGCGAAACTGGCTGACGATGACGCGCAGAAGGGCGGCACCCGCCGAATTCTGCATGAAATCGCGCACCCACCCGGCTTCGAATTTCACATAGTCCGGCTTGATGAGCTTCACCCGGTCGATGTCGGAATCGCCGGCGCCATAGTCATCGAGCGCCACGCGAAAGCCGATATCGTGCATGTGATAGGCGAAGTCGGCGACCATCTGCGTGTCGGAGGCTTTTTTCTCGGAGATTTCGCAGACGATGCGATCCGCCGTCATGCCGGCTTCGTGGGCGGCAAGACGCATGCGCTCCACTTCCTGGCGCATCTTGGCTGGCGTCTGGAACAGGCCCGGATGGAAGTTGACGAAGATGCGGGCGCGGGACCGGTTGAGCCTGCCGGTGTTGAGAATGTGGATCGTGCGCAGGATGCTGTCGATATTTTCGATGTCTTCCGGCGCGACCAGCGAGAAAAATTCGCCCGGCGTCACCGGCTCGCCATTGCGATGGGGACGCACCAGACCCTCGAAGGAATCGATGTCGAGAATACCGCTCGCCGTGCGGCGGAAAATGGGCTGCAGGGCCGATTTCAGGTTGAAGGTGCTATAGGCCGTGGACCATGTGCCATCGACCTCGCGGACAAGACTGGAAAAGATGCTTTTGAGCGCCATTTTTCAACCAGCTATAGAGACACGACCTCTAGGCTCGCGAATGTAGCGTATCAAGCGTTACTTCCGGGTTAAGGAAGGTTTAAATTCTGCGATGCAGCACATAAGCCGGCTTTTGACCTTGAAAGAAGGCCTGTCTTTCGACATAGAAAATGCCGCAGATGACAAGTTTTCCAACCTCTGCCGATGTCAACCCCAATAGGACCGATTAAAAATGGCCTTCCTTGCCGACATTCTCTCCCGCGTAAAGCCATCCGCCACCATCGCCGTTACCCAGAAAGCCCGTGAGCTGAAAGCGAAGGGCCGCGATGTGATCAGCCTTGGCGCCGGCGAGCCGGATTTCGATACGCCTGAAAATATCAAGGAAGCGGCCATCGACGCCATCAAGCGCGGCGAAACGAAATACACGCCGGTTTCGGGTATTCCGGAACTGCGCAAGGCGATTGCCGACAAGTTCAAGCGCGAAAACGGCCTGGATTACAAGCCGGAGCAGACGATTGTCGGCACGGGCGGCAAGCAGATCCTTTTCAACGCCTTCATGGCGACGCTGAACCCCGGCGATGAAGTCGTCATTCCGGCGCCCTACTGGGTGAGCTATCCGGAAATGGTGGCGATCTGCGGCGGTACGCCGGTTTTCGTCGACGCCACGCTGGAAGACAATTTCAAGCTGAAGCCGGAAGCGCTGGAAAAGGCGATCACGCCGAAGACCAAGTGGTTCGTGTTCAACTCGCCGTCCAACCCGTCGGGCGCCGCCTATTCGCATGACGAGCTGAAGGCGCTGACCGATGTGCTGGTCAAGCATCCGCATGTCTGGGTGCTCACGGACGACATGTATGAGCACCTGACCTATGGCGATTTCAAATTCGTCACGCCGGTCGAAGTGGAGCCTTCGCTCTATGACCGCACGCTGACGATGAACGGCGTCTCCAAGGCCTATGCCATGACCGGCTGGCGTATCGGTTACGCTGCCGGCCCGCTGCAGCTGATCAAGGCCATGGACATGATCCAGGGCCAGCAGACCTCGGGCGCAAGCTCGATTGCGCAATGGGCCGCTGTCGAAGCCTTGAACGGCACGCAGGATTTCATTCCGGCGAACAAGAAAATCTTCGAAGGCCGCCGTGACCTCGTCGTCTCCATGCTCAACCAGGCCAAGGGCATCAGCTGCCCGGCTCCGGAAGGCGCATTCTACGTTTATCCGTCCTGCGCCGGCCTGATCGGCAAGACCGCGCCGTCGGGCAAGGTCATCGAGACGGATACGGATTTCGTTTCCGAGCTTCTGGAAGCCGAAGGCGTCGCCGTCGTGCAGGGATCGGCTTTCGGCCTCGGCCCGAACTTCCGCATTTCCTACGCCACGTCGGAAGCGCTGCTGGAAGAGGCCTGCAAGCGCATCCAGCGCTTCTGCGCCGATTGCCGCTGATCGACCGATACAGTCTAGAAGGAAGCCCGGCAGCGATGCCGGGCTTTTTTCGTTTTGGTCAAAGCCCCAGAAACAGCAGCATGATGAAGGTGGCGAAGAGAATGAAATGCGTCATTCCTTCAATCGCGTTGGTTTCGCCGTCATTGAGATTGATGGCGGCGGCGATGAGGGTGATGAAGACCATGACGGTCTGAACTGGCGTCATCGCCATGATGAAAGGCTGGCCGGTATAGAGCGCGATACCTTCCATGACGGGCACGGTCAGGATGACCGTCGACAGCGATGCGCCCATGGCGATATTGACCACGGCCTGCATGCGATTGCGCAAGGCGGACCGGAGCGCGGTGAGGATTTCCGGCGATGCCGAGATCGTCGCCACCACCACCGCCATCAGCGCCGGCGGCGCGCTGGTGCCCTCGAGGCTTTCGCTTAAGAAGGCCGACATGAATTCCGCCAGCACACCGATCAGCACCACGCCGGCGATGATGAGGCCGATGGAGAGCGGTACGCTGCCTTCGTCCTCCTCTTCCGCATGGCCGTCCGATGCCTGGCCGGCCGGATGCGCCTTGCGGGGATAGGCATAGCTGAAGAAATAGCTGTGCGGGCCGACCTGCATTTTGAGGAACAGGGCATAAAGCGCGATCATCGCGACAATGGTGAAGGCGGAGTAGACATGCCAGCTTTCATTGGGGATGAATTCCGGCACGATCATCGAAATACCCATGGCGGTGAGGATCATTACGCCATAGGTCTTGCCGGAATCGTCATTATAGGGCTGCTCGCCGTGGCGAAGACCGCCGAGCAGGGCGGCGAGACCGAGAATGCCGTTGATGTCGATCATCACGGCGGAATAGATCGTATCCCGCACCAGAGTGGGCGAACTGGATTCGCTCATGATAATGGCGAGGATCAGCACTTCCACCGCGACGGCCGACAGCGTCAGGATCATGGTGCCGTAAGGGTCGCCGACCTTGGTGGCGAGGATTTCGGCGTGATGGGCAACCCGCATCGAGACGAGGACGATGAGCCCGATCAGCGCCACCGCGGCGATAAGCGCCGCTGTTTTTCCGGCTTCGAATATTGCATGTTCGGCCAGATAGGCGACGATTGCCGCCGGTATTGCCAGCAGCAGCATGCGCTCCTGTTTCAGAATAGAACCCGCCATCGATTTCCCTTCCCCCTGATCGGCTCAGGCTGTGACGTATCGTCCCCCAGATCAAGCAGGATTTGCGCTTGAATGCTTTTGGTAGGATAGTGGTGTTGCAGGACATGCTGCTCATGCCGCGGTGTCCCATCGGGTGCAATGCTTGAAACGCGGTTGTGGTTGCCATGTCGCCTACCGAGACAGGAGGACCATGCATGACCAAAGTGGTATATGAAATCGTCGAACATGACGGAGGCTTCGCCTACCGCATGAATGGCGCTTATTCCGAAACATTCCCTTCTTATGCGGATGCCGTCGAGGCTGCGCGCATCGTCGCCGCCGAACAGCAGGTGGGGGGCGATGACGAGGAAATCAGCTATCAGGATGAGAGCGGCCACTGGCATGAAGAATACAGCCAGGGCGGCGACCGGCCGGAAGCTGAGGTGGTCGACAAGACGACGCAGCAGGCCAGACCCTTTTGATCGGCGATCCGTGGATTCCCAGCAAAGCCGGGATCACTTTGCCGGGAGTTGTTCGGCATTAGCGCCGTTTCGGCGGAGCGCCCGGATCGGTTTCTTTAAGATGACCCTTGAGGCCTTCGACGAGGGCGCTGAACACGGCACGACATCGCGGCGAGGTCTTGAGATTTTCATGCATCGCGACCCATGTGTGGAGCGGGATGTCGATTTTCGGAAGAACCTGAACGAGCCGCGGGTCCTTGCGCGCCAGGCCGATCTGACAGACGCCGATGCCTGCGCTGGCGCGGATCATGGCAAGCTGGGCGAGATTGCTGTCGGCGCGGATTTCAAAGGAAATTTCCTCAATATCGGGTATGTCCGGATCGAGCGAGCGCATCCGCTGGATGGCCGCCCGAATGAAAGGCGTCTTGCGGTCGAAACCGACCATCCGGTGATGGTTCAGATCTTCCATGCTCTTCGGGGTGCCGGCTCTTGCCAGATAGTCGCGCGTCGCATGAAATCCCAGACGGAAATTGCCGATATAACGCATCACGATCGCATCCTGCTGCGGTTCGGTCATGCGAATGGCGATATCCGCCTCGCGCCTTAAAAGGTCTTCCAGCGTATCGGAGAGCGAAAGCTCGATTTCAAGCCGCGGGTGAACCTCCTGCATGGCCGTGATGATCGGCGGCAGCATTTCCACGCCGATGATATCACTTGCGCTGATGCGCACCGTGCCTTCGATCTTGCCGACTTCGCCGGAGGCCGCGCGCATGAGGGCGGCGGTCGTTGCCGCCAGATTTTCCGCATAGGGGCGGAGTGCAAGCGCTGCTTCCGTCGGCATCAGCCCGTGCGGCGAGCGGATGAACAGCGGAAAGCCGACGGCCTCTTCCAGCGCGCCGATGTGACGTCCCGCCGTCGGCTGGGTGATGCCAAGCTCGCGGGCGGCGGCGGACAGCGAACCGTCGCTCAGCACGCTGAGGAAGGTGCGATAGAAATCCCAGCTGATGTCACGGTTTCTAGTCATAAGATTTTGTATAGCTGCTCCACTCATTTCGATAATTTCGTATATCGCGGAACGGGACGATACTCCAGCCCACAACAAGGAGTACGGCGATGATATATGAAAACAACGCGAATACAGCGCGGAATGAACGGCCTCTGGCCCTGATTTTGGGGGTGAATGGCGGCGTCGGCAGTCAGGTCTCCAGAATGCTGCAGCAACGGGGTTGGCGGGTGAGGGCGATGACGCGCCAGCGGACGTCAACGGGCGCCACGGACGGCGTCGAACGGGTGGCCGGGGACGCCATGAACCGGCAGGATGTGATGGATGCGGCAACAGGCGTGAGCCTCATCGTCCATGCGGTCAATCCTCCCGGATATCGCAACTGGGAAAGCCAGGTGCTGCCGATGCTCGACAATACCATCGCCGCCGCCGAGGCCTGCGGGGCGAGAATCGTCTTTCCGGGCAGCGTCTATAATTTCGGCCCGGACGCCTTTCCGCTTCTGACGGAAGACAGCCCGCAAAAGCCTTTTACCCGCAAGGGCGCGCTGCGTGTCGAGATGGAGCGGCGGCTGAAAATGGCGTCGATGCGCGGCGTGCCGGTGCTGATCGTCCGCGCCGGGGATTTTTTTGGGCCGGACGCGAGAAACAACTGGTTTTCGCAGATGCTGGTGAAGCCCGGAAAGCCGGTCCGGAGTGTCCAGAATCCCGCCGCACCCTATGCCGGGCATCAATGGGCCTATCTGCCGGATGTCGCCGAGACCATTGGCCGGCTGCTGGACCGCGCAGGCGAGCTTCCGGCTTTCGCCGTCTATCACATGGAAGGTTTCTGGGATTTCGACGGGCTGCAACTGGTTGAGGCCATCGAGCGGGTTGTCGGTCATCCGGTCAAGAGGCGGCAGCTATCCTGGTCGGGCATCAAATTGGCCGCCCCCTTCGTTCCCCTGTTCCGCGAAGTGCTGGAAATGCAATATCTCTGGCAGATGCCGATCCGGATGAGCAATCGCAGGCTCACGGATTTCCTTGGGACCGAACCCAGAACACAGATCGACATCGCGGTAGCGACGACGCTGGCGAGCCTCGGCTGCCTTGAACAGAGGCCGCAGCCGTCGAGCCTTTCGCATCCGGCCGATGCCGGGGGCAGGGTGTGATGGCCGCGGTTGCGAATGGGATGTCGGCCCGGCGTCGCGTGTTTGCCGTGATTTCGGCAAGCGTGCCGGTGCTGATCTTCGCGCAGGTGCTGCTGGCCGGGCTGTCGATCTATTACGATGGATCGCTGCTTTCGCTGCACAAGGGGCTCGGCTTTCTGATCGCCGTTCCGATCCTGTCACTGGCGGTTCTCGCTTCCCTATATGACGATCTGCGGCCGAACCTTGGCCGCACGCTGGTCCTGCTTGGTCTTTACTGTCTCCAGGTGGCCCTGATGAGCATCGGCCGGGAAACGGGCAATGGCTTCCTGCAGGCGCTGCACGTGCCCAACGCCTTCGTCATGGGCGCGTTTTCTGATTTTGCCGCGCGGCAGGCGCGAAGCCTGCGCTGAAAGAAAACGCCGCACCGCTTTCGGGCAGTGCGGCGTCTTTGCTTTATCCTTTATCAGGCAAGCGCCGGATAGTCGGTGTAACCTTCCGCTCCGCCGCCATAGAAGGTCGGCTGGTTCGGCTCGTTGAGCGGCGCGTCGTTTTTCAGGCGGCGCACCAGATCCGGATTGGCGATGAAGGCCTTGCCGAAGGCCACGGCGTCGACTTTACCGCTTTCAACCGCCTCGATGGCGCTCTCACGGTCGTAGCCATTATTGGCGATCCAAAGGCCTTTGCCGCCGGCATTGCGATAAGCGGCCTTGAAGGCGGCATAATCGAAAGGCTTGTCGCCCTGCTTGAAATCGCGCGGGCCGCCGGTTGCGCCTTCAACGACATGGATGAAGGCGAGATTGCGCTTGCCGAGCTGTTCCGCCACGTAATTATAAAGCGGCTGCGGATCGGCTTCGAAAATGTCGTTGGCGGGCGTGACGGGCGAGAGGCGAATGCCGGTACGGCCTGCGCCGATCTCTTCCGCCACCGCATCGACAACTTCGAGCAGGAAGCGGGCGCGGTTTTCGATAGAGCCGCCATAATCATCCGTACGCTGGTTGGTGCTGGATTTCAGGAACTGCTCGATCAGGTAGCCATTGGCGGCATGGATTTCGACGCCGTCGAAACCGGCCTCCAGTGCTGCCCGGGCACCGCTGCGGTAATCCTCGAGGATGAGGCCGATATCGTCGATGGTGAGCGCACGGGGCTCGGAGGTTTCGGCAAAAGCGCCGGTGCCGTCATCATTGATGATATAGGTCTTCGACTTGGCCGGAATGGCGGAAGGCGCGACCGGCTGGCCGCCATGCGGCTGCAGCGAGGTGTGGGAAATGCGGCCCACATGCCAGATCTGCGCGACGATCTTGCCACCGGCGGAATGCACGCCATCGGTAACCTGTTTCCAGCCCGCGATCGCTTCCCGCTTGTAGAGGCCGGGAACGTCAGCGTAACCTTGGCCCTGCTGGGAAATCGGCGTGCCTTCCGTGACGATCAGCCCGGCTGTGGCGCGCTGCTCGTAATAGGTGGCGTTGAGATTGTTGGGAATGGCGCCCGGCGAACGGTTGCGGGTGAGGGGGGCCATGACGATACGGTTGGCGAGTGCGATATCGCCGGCCTGTGCCGGTTCGAAAAGACTTGTCATGCGACTTCACTTTCTGGTCGGTTGGCGAAATTGCGCGGGGGACGCGCTGTCTTTCTGATTGGGTGCCGGAATGAAAGCCGCATTGCGGTCTCCGGTCCGTCACCCCGAGGCTCAAAGCTTGGGAGGCTCAGAGATTGGCTTGCAGATAATTGCGGAAGGCGTCGATGGTTTCCTCGTTGCGTTCGAAAAACACCCATTGCCCGACCTTTTTCGACCTTATCAGGCCGGCCGCCTGCAACACCGCCAGATGCGACGAGACGGTGGACTGTGACAGACCGCTGATCTGAAACTGGTTGGCGCATACACCCATGCTGAGCGGATGTTCCTGGCAGAAGTGACTTTCCGGAGACTTCAGCCATTCCAGGAATTTCAGCCTTGCGGGGTGCGAAAGGGCTTTGAGGATTTCCTCCGGGTTCATCGGTGTTTCTTCAATATCTGGCATGTCCGATATTTATATCGGTCATCATCGATATACAAGTCACGTCTCTGTGAGGATCGTCTGTGAGGATCGAGGGGGGGCGGGCAGGCATTTCCAAAAAAGAAGGCCGCTGGATATCTCCGCGGCCTGATAAGTTTGAAGGTCAAAACCTCCAGAGGGGAACAGCTGTCGCGTGCCTTGGGCGAGCGTGACAGCTGACTAAAATATGGGTGTGGGAATAATGCAAAACAAGGTTGCATCATGCGATATTTCGCCAAATTGGAGAAAATTCTTGCGGGTAAAAAAAGAGGGCCGCCGGATGGATCCAGGGCCCTTTAAGTGTGAAGGTCAAAAACCTCCAGAGGGGAACAGCTGATGCGGTGGAACTGGGAGGAAAAGCCACCGTGTGCATCAGCTGAGAGCGATATGGTGCTTTTTTGTGCACGAAACAACTCTTTTTTGTGCAGGTCAGGCATGCGCACCGCGCAGCCCTCGATATTTCCGGTATATTTTATGTGCAAAGCTGAAGAGGGGCGCCTGTGCGCCCCTCTTGCTTCTGCCTTTGTAAGGCTTTGAATTTGAAAGATTATCCTTTGACGTCGATTATTTTAACGTCAGAAGTTCCAGTTCCGAGCCTTGGCGACGATGAAGTCACGGAAAGCCTTCAGCTTTGCAGCGTTTTTCATTTCGTCCGGATAGCAGAAATAGGTATCGAATGACGGAATATCTGCCGCGAGCGAAAGCTGGATGAGGCCCGGATCGCGGCCGACGATATAATCCGGCAAGCAGGCAATACCGATTCCCAGCAGGCAGGCGCGCTTGATCGAGGTCTGGCTGTTGATCTGCAGATGCGGCGTGCGCGTATTGTCGGAAGAACGTCCGGCATTTTCCAGCCAGTTGACGTCCAGCAGATAGTTGGGCGCCGGTTCGCCGAAGGAGATGATGCGGTGGTTGTCGAGATCCTCGATCGACTGCGGTTCTCCATGGCGGTTGATATAGGACGGTGCGGCATAGACGTGCATGTGCACCGTGAACAGCTTGCGCTGAATGAGGTCCGACTGCTGCGGCTGGCGCAGGCGGATGGCGCAGTCGGCGTGACGCATGTTCACATCCAGCTCCTCATTGTCGAGGATGAGCTGGATCGACATTTCCGGATAGAGCTGCAGGAATTCCTGCACCTTGTCCGTCAGCCAGCCTTGGCCGAGACCGACGGTGGTCGTCACGCGCAGCTTGCCGCTCGGCTTCTCCGTCGTTTCGGTGAGCTGCATCTTGACGGTTTCGAGCTTCAAGAGCACGTCATGGGCGGTGCGGTACAGCAACTCGCCCTGTTCGGTGAGGATGAGACCGCGGGCGTGGCGATGGAACAGCTTGACGCCGACATCCTGCTCGAGCGCGCTGACCTGACGGCTGATGGCCGACTGGGACAAATGCAGCTTGTCAGCAGCATGGGTGAAAGACCCTGCTTCGGCTGCGGCATGAAAAATGCGCAGTTTATCCCAGTCCAATGGCATTGCCATGCCTATCCTGCCTTTCGGTTATTCCGCTGCGACAGCAAGCGGTTGATGCGCGGTGAGATAACGTTCCGCTTCCAGCGCGGCCATGCAACCCATGCCGGCGGCGGTGATCGCCTGACGGTAGATGTCGTCGGTGACGTCGCCGGCCGCGAAAATGCCTTCCACGTCGGTCGCCGTCGAATCGGGGGCGGTCCACATGTAGCCGTTGTCTTTCAGCTTCACCTTGCCCTTGAACAGCTCGACCGCCGGCGCATGGCCGATGGCGACGAAGACGCCGTCGATGGGGAATTCGCTGATCGCACCGGTCTTGGTGTCACGCAGCTTCACGCCGGAAACGGAAGGCGGCATTGGCGGCTTTGCGGGCGCGCCGGTAATTTCGGCGATTTCCGTGTTCCAGAGAATCTTGACGTTTTCCTTGGCGAACAGCCGTTCCTGCAGGATTTTTTCCGAGCGGAAGCTATCGCGGCGGTGAACGACGGTGACCGACTTGGCGATATGGGCGAGGTACAGCGCTTCTTCCACGGCGGAGTTGCCGCCGCCGACCACGATCACATCCTTGTTGCGATAGAAGAAACCGTCGCAGGTGGCGCAGGCGGAAACGCCGAAGCCCTGAAAATGCTGTTCGCTCTCGATGCCGAGCCACTTGGCCTTGGCGCCGGTGGCGATGATCAGCGTATCGGCCGTCCAGACCTGACCGGAATCGGTCTTGACCACGAAAGGCCGTACATTGGTTTCAACTTCGGTGACGAGGTCGCTGACGATTTCCGCGCCCACATGCGTCGCTTGCTTCAGCATCTGGTCCATCAGCCACGGACCCTGGATCGGATCGGCAAAGCCCGGATAGTTCTCGACATCGGTAGTGATCATCAGCTGGCCGCCCTGTTCCATGCCGGCGATCAGCACGGGTTTCAGCATTGCGCGGGCCGCGTAGATCGCCGCGGTATAACCGGCGGGACCGGAGCCGATGATCAATACCTTCGTGTGGCGGGCAGACATGGAAGCGTTCCTTTCAATAACGGGGCCTTTCCCTGGCAGCGCCTTTCGGCACCGGGCCCTGGAGCCGCATGACGGCGGACAGGCCGCAACCCCTTCGTTGCCCGGTATTTAAGGTTGTCTAGTGTCTTTATTCAAGGGCAGCCTTGCGTTACCAACAAGGCAGTTGTGGATGCGCGCGCAATTTTGTGACCGGGCGGTGGCATAATGTTGCGAATCCCGCGCCGAATAGTACAAGGAAGTTCTACAGCTTAACGAGGTACTCCTCCGTGACCAGCGTCGAACTCGATGCCATCGATCTGAAAATCCTGCGCGAATTGCAGCGCGACGGGCGCATGACCAATGTGGAACTGGCCGAAAGGGTTGGTATTTCCGCGCCGCCCTGCCTCCGGCGCGTCCGCAAGCTCGAAGAAGCGGGCGTGATCGAGGGTTATCACGCCATGTTGAACGCGCCGAAGCTCGGTTTCGATCTCGTCGCCTTCTGCATGGTCGGTCTCAAGCGCCAGTCGGATAGCAACCTGAAGGCTTTTGCGGCGGCAACCGCCGGCTGGTCGCTGGTGCGCCAGGCCTGGATGGTATCGGGCGAAAGCGATTTCCTGCTGCATTGCGTGGCGAAGAACCTGACCGAGTTTCAGGATTTCGTCATCGAGGTCCTGACGGCGGACGAAAATGTCGATACGGTGCGCACCATGCTCACCATCCGGCAGGTCAAGCGTGTCGGTCTCGTGGAAATCTGAGCGGCAGGCTCTGCCTTAAGACGCGTTACCCGCGCCGCAAAGCCTCATAGACTTCGCCGAGACTCGTGGCCTCTTTCTCAAGAGGAAATGTGCTGCGTACATGCGAAAGGCCGGCCTTTGCATGGCTCTCGGCCAGAGCCGGGTCGGCAAGATAGGTCCTTATCGCATCCCTGAGCGATGCATAGTCACCCGCCTCGACGACTGCACCGGTTTCGCCCCTGACGATCATTTCCTCATAGGCGCCGGCAGTGCTGGTGACGACGGCCGTTTCCGACGCCATGGCCTCGAGCGGCGTCAAGCCGAAACCCTCATTGCGCGATGGGGCGACATAGAGCGTCAGCCGCCGGTACCACGGCTTGATGTCGTCCACCTCACCCTGAAATACGATGCGGTCCGAAAGGCCGGCGGCCTTGACATCGGCCTCGAGTGCTTCGGCAAAAGCCTTGTGTTCCGCCGTTACGCGGCCGGAAACAATGGCTGTCCATTGCGGATGGGCGGGCAAAAGCTCGATCATGGCGCGCACGAAGAGATCGGTGCCCTTCTGGTGGCGCACCCGTCCAAAGCAGCCGATGAGATATTGTCCCGGCAGGCCGGTTGCCGCGATTGTATCTTCCGGGCCGGTTGCCGGATGGAACAGGTCGGTATCGACGCCATGCATGACGACGCGATGGGGTACTTCCAGAAACGAGCCGGAACGGGTGCTGGTCGCGACCACGGCATCCATCTTCGAAATCAGAAACCGTGTATAGGCGGAATGCCGCCTCTGTGCGGCCGAGGTGAACAGCAGCTTCACCTTCATGCGCAGCACGTCACGCATGAAAAGACCCGGCAACATTTCGAGGTTGCGCCGGGCATGCCAGATGCGCGGGCCGCCCTGCGGGCCGTCTTGCCAGAGCCGCCACAGATCGCGGAAACGCACATGCGGCAGATGCGGCGGTAAACCCGGTCCAATGACGGCCACCTTCTGCCCCAGCCGGTTCTGCACCGGAATAAGTTGAACGATGGTGGAGGTAACGCCGGAAAGCCTGCGTTTGAAGTTCGGCGCAAGCACCTGCACATCTTTCAGACTGGCGTGGGACAAGATGGGCTTCCGTCTTTGCGGCTAATTCGGGGGATTGAAGACGTCAAGAAAAGCAATGCGCCCGCATGGGACGCATTGCATGTGGGGGCATCAGCCCCACTGAACCGCGAGAATCTCGTAGCCCTTGGCGCCGCCCGGAGCGTTGACTTCGATGCTGTCACCGACTTCCTTGCCGATCAGCGCGCGGGCGATGGGCGAGGAGATGGAGATGCGGCCGGCCTTCACATCGGCTTCCTGGTCGCCGACGATCTGATAGGTCTTTTCCTCGTCGCTATCCTCGTCCACCAGCTTGACGGTGGCGCCGAACTTGATCTTCGAGCCCGACATCTTGGAAAGGTCGATGACTTCCGCGCGTGCGGTCAGGTCTTCGAGTTCGGTGATGCGGCCTTCATTGTGGCTCTGTGCTTCCTTGGCAGCATGGTACTCGGCGTTTTCCGAAAGGTCGCCATGGGCGCGCGCTTCCGCAATCGCCTCGATGATACGGGGGCGTTCCTCCTGCTGGCGCCAGCGCAGCTCCTCCTGCAGCTTGACGAATCCACCCTGAGTCATCGGTACTTTTTCTACCATTTTTTTATCCTTCGCATTCCGGTCGCTTTACTTGCAGACACAAAAAGAAACAGGTTCCGGAGGGGAACTCCGGAACCATGCCAAAATCATAACTGAGCCGACTATATCAGAAGACGACAGCGAAATGCCAGCAAATTTGAGGTGCACATATTTTCTCACGTAATCAATTACTTAGACTATGTCGTTGACATTTGCTTGTGGAACATATAGTGAACATACCTATGAAGAAGTCGATCAGGCAACGGCTGGCCATTCTCTCCGACGCGGCGAAATACGATGCCTCCTGCGCATCGAGCGGCACGACAAAACGCAACTCCGCAGCATCGGGCGGTCTGGGCTCCACGGAAGGGTCGGGCATCTGCCATGCCTATGCGCCGGATGGGCGCTGTATTTCACTTTTGAAAATCCTGCTCACCAATTTCTGCATCTATGATTGCGCCTATTGCATCAACCGTTCCTCCAGCAATGTCGAGCGGGCGCGGTTCACGCCGGAAGAGGTGGTTTGGCTGACGCTGGAGTTTTACCGGCGCAACTATATCGAAGGGCTGTTCCTGTCCTCCGGCATCATCCGCTCCTCCGATCATACGATGGAGGAGATGGTGCGCGTGGCGCGGGAGTTGCGGGTTACCCATGGTTTTCGTGGGTATATTCACCTGAAATCCATTCCCGAAGCATCGCCCAGGCTCATCGAGGAGGCAGGGCTTTATGCGGATCGTCTCTCGATCAATATCGAATTGCCGACCGATAGCGGCATTGGCCGTTTCGCGCCGGAAAAGCAGCCTGTCAATATTCGCCGCTCCATGGCCGATATCCGCCTGAAGATCGAGGAGGCCGGGGAGCCGACCGTCCGGACACGCAAGACCAGGCGCTTTGCGCCGGCCGGGCAGAGCACGCAGATGATCGTGGGGGCGGATGGCGCTGACGATAGTACCATTCTCTCCACCAGCGCCCGGCTTTATGGCAGCTACGGCTTGCGGCGCGTCTATTATTCGGCCTTCAGCCCCATTCCCGATTCGTCGAAAAACCTGCCGCTCATCAAGCCGCCGCTGATGCGGGAACACCGGCTTTATCAGGCGGACTGGCTGTATCGCTTTTATGGCTTCGATATTAGCGAGATAACGGCGATCGGCGGCGACGGCATGCTCGATCTCGATATCGACCCGAAACTCGCCTGGGCGCTGAAACATCGCGAACGTTTCCCGGTGGACGTCAATGCGGCGGATCGGGAAATGCTGCTGCGTGTGCCCGGTTTCGGCACCAAGACGGTGGCCTCCGTTCTCTCGTCACGGCGGTTCCGGCGGCTGCGGCTGGAGGATATCGCGCGTTTCGGTGTTTCCGTGAAAAAGGTGAAGGCTTTCATCGTTGCCGAGGGCTGGACGCCGGGCAAGCTGACCGAGCGGCCGGATTTGCGGGCGATGTTTGCACCGCAGCCTGAACAATTATCGTTGTTGTGATGTATGGCCCGGTTCTGGAAGGGCGGGGCGATTTCGTCGAGTGGCGCGATGCCGCGCGTGCGGCCCTTGCCGCCGATATTCGGCCGGAGACGATTGACTGGCGGTTGCGGGATGACGGGGCAGGGATGCTGGATTTCGCCGGTGAGCCATTGCCGACGGTTGATGCCGGCAATGGGCAGGTTTCTGTTCCGGCCTCGTTCGTGGCCCTGGCGCAGGCCGTCATCTGCCACGGCGATCCCGGCCGGTTTGCGCTGCTTTACCGGTTGTTGTGGCGGCTGAAGCGGGATCGCGCCCTGTTGCAGTTCAAGTCCGATCCGGATGTTGCAGAGGCCCGCTTGCTTGAAAAATCGGTGCGCCGGGATTGTCACAAGATGACGGCTTTCGTCCGTTTCAAGGAGTTGCCCTTGCCGCAGGGGCAGGGCGGGCGACGGCGGTTCGTGGCCTGGTTCGAGCCGGATCATTTCATCGTCGAGCGAACGGCAGCGTTTTTCCAGCGACGGTTTACCGATATGGACTGGCTGATCGCCACGCCGAAAGGGTCTGCCCGATGGGATGGAAGCGAGTTGCAAACCTCGCGGGAGGCGGCGGCGAAGCCTGATCTGAAGGACGAGACGGATGAACTCTGGCGGACCTATTATGCCAATATATTCAATCCGGCGCGCCTCAAGATCAAAGCCATGACGGCGGAGATGCCGAAGAAATACTGGAAGAACCTGCCGGAAGCCGATCTCATTCCCGACCTCATCCTCGGTGCGGAGGCGCGGGTGCTGGAGATGGCCGCCAGGGCGGCAAGCCAGCCGCAGCCTTTTCACCATCGCCTGCAGGCTGCGGCGGCTGCCCGGGAGATGCCGCAACCCGTGCCGGATGGCACGCTCGCATCGCTGGCGCGGGAAGCTGGCCATTGCACCCGCTGCTCCCTGCATTGCAGCGCCACGCAAACGGTTTTCGGTTCGGGGCCGGAGGATGCGGAAATCATGATCGTTGGCGAACAGCCGGGCGATCATGAAGATCTCGCTGGAAAGCCTTTTGTCGGCCCGGCCGGCCAGCTTTTCGACCGGACTCTTGCCGATGTCGGTATCGAGCGCAAGAAGCTCTACGTCACCAATGCCGTCAAACACTTCAAATACGAAACGCGCGGCAAACGACGCATCCATCAACGGCCGAATGCGGGCGAAGTGGAGCAATGCCGCTGGTGGCTCAATCAGGAAATCGCGCTTATTCGGCCGAAACTGATCGTTGCCATGGGCGCAACGGCGCTTTATGCGCTGACCGGCGGCAAGGAAAAACTCTCGGAGATTCGGAGCCGTCCTCTGCCGATGGCGGAGGGCCGAACGCTTTTTGTCACCGTGCACCCGTCTTATCTCCTGCGCCTTGCCGATGGGCAGGCGAAAGAGGCGGAAATGATGCGGTTCAAGAAAGATATTAGTTTTATTAGAATGTTCGAATGAATTTTTATTTGCTCGCTGGGGATTTATTCAGGTCTCTGGCCAAAACTTGCAGTAGTATCATTCTCTGATTATTTATCTGTTATTTTTATTGAAATTTTATACTTTCTATTATAATTGATTTCTCCGAATTTATTTACCGTATGGACAAATCATGTTGGGTGAACTCGACCTTGCGACAGTCATACTGATGCAAAAGTGTTCTTACATCGTTGGGCTTTTGAGTTTTATCTATCTGAAAATGACCAATCGCGGCTTGCGCGGTCCCATCCCCCTTGCGGCGGGTTTCGCCTCGATGGCGATTGGCTCCACGCTTGCCGGTTACGGCGAATGGGGAATATTGTCGCCCGCCTTATGGCGGCTCGGCAGTGTCGTTTTCGGTATTGTGGGGTACGCGCTGATCTGGCTCGGCTTGAAGGCGTTGAGCGATGGGCGTTCCGTCGACAGACGGACCGTATCCCTTGTCTGCCTCATCTCCGTGCTGGCGATGGCTGTCGCGCAGCAGGTGGCGGACAATAATGCGTATCGCGCGGCGCTCTTCAATGGCTGCGCGTCGCTCGCCTATCTCGCCGGGGCATCGGTGCTTTTCGCCAGATGGCGCAGGGAGCCGCTGCTCTCCCGCCTGGCGCTGGGTGCGATCACCGGCGTCTCCGGTCTCATTTCGCTATCGGTGGTGAAAAGCGTGCTTTTCCCGGATTATGCCACTATCGATCTGGTCAATGCGTTCTTCTTCATCATCATGCTGAACTTCGCCATTGCCCTGTTCGTGATGATGCTTGTGGCCGAGCGGTCAGAACGCAAACTGCTGGTTCTTGCGAATACCGACCCGCTGACGGGCGTCAAGAACCGGCGTTTCTTCTTCCAGACCATGCCTGCGACGCCCGATCCCGCCGATGCGGCCATGTTGCTGGATATCGATCACTTCAAGTCGATCAACGACCGTTTCGGCCACGCCGTCGGCGATAGCGTGCTGCAGGAAGTGGCGAAGCGCATCGGCGGCAGCATCCGCGGCGGGGATGTGCTGGCGCGTTACGGCGGAGAGGAATTCATCATCTACCTGCCGGGCGCCGGCGTTCGCAAGGCCTGCATGATCGGCGAACGCATTCGCGATGCGATTGCGGTAACCGAGGTCGATTGCGGCGGTCTGCGCGTCGGCGTCACCATTAGCATCGGCGTTGCCGCCACTGGCGAGATGCGCTGCGATCTCCAGACGCTCGCGGAAATGGCGGATCGCGCACTTTACCGCGCGAAGATGGAAGGGCGCAATTGCGTTCGGGAGGCGCAGGCGGCATAGGCGGGGCTGCGGGCCGTCGATCTGTCCGCACGGCCGCACCGCGTCTTTTTGTCGTGTAGCGTCGTTGTTGCCCTTCGCTCTTAAAAGGGCGGCTTGTCTGTTTCATCCGCCGTGGCGCGACGGGACAGGGCCTCTTTCAGAAGAACCTCGATCTGGGCATTGACGCTGCGCAACTCACCGCTCGCGGTGTGCCGGATCATGTTCAATATTGCGGGTTCGATCCGCAGCGGAAAAGCCACACGCTCCGGCCCCGGTGGACGTCCAGCCATGATCAGTTCCTCAACGCGCTTTGGCTTATCGGGGCCAGGTGTTCCCATCGCCGGGACCGGATGGCGGGGCGATTCAGCATCTTAATGGAGCATTTGGCCGGAGCTTTGGCAACGCCGCGGCGAATGGCTGCGGGCGATCCGTCATTGCGGAATAGGGACATCATGGGCCTCGTTCGAACCTGATGTTTTGATACCGGCAATGAATTGCAGCAGGATTACGCGATGCAAAACGCCGCGGGCATGGTGACCCGCGGCGTTTTGTTTTCATTCAGCGTTGGAACCTGGGGTTCCCGCAGCTTACTGGAAGTAGCTCTGCAGCGGCTTTACTTCCAGATTGCCGGCCTTCAGCGCCTTGATGGCAAGCGCTGCCGCTTCCGCGCCGGCCATCGTCGTATAGTAAGGCACCTTCTGCATCAGCGTCGCGCGGCGCAGCGACTTCGAGTCAGAAATCGCCTTGTTGCTGTCGGTGGTGTTGATGACGAGCTGGACCTGACGGTTGCGGATGGCGTCTTCGATATGCGGACGGCCTTCCTGCACCTTGTTGATCTTTTCGGCGTTGATGCCCTTTTCGGCGAGGAAACGCTGGGTGCCGCCGGTGGCCAGCACCTTGAAGCCGCTTTCCACGAGAATGCGGATGGCGGGCAGAACGCCTTCCTTGTCCTCGTCACGCACCGAGACGAAGACCGCACCGGAGCGGGGCAGGTCGACGCCGGCGCCGAGCTGGCTCTTGGCGAATGCCAGCGCGAAATCGGTATCGAGGCCGATGACTTCGCCGGTCGAGCGCATTTCCGGTCCGAGCAGAATGTCAACGCCGGGGAAGCGGGCGAAGGGGAAGACGGCTTCCTTGACGGCAATGTGCTTCAGGTTGCGCGGATCGGGCTTTTCGCCGTAAGCGGCAATCGCCGGATCGAGCCTCTCCCCGGCCATGACGCGGGCGGCGATCTTGGCGATCGGCGCGCCGATGGTCTTCGCCACGAAAGGCACGGTGCGCGAGGCGCGCGGATTGACCTCGAGAACGTAGATCGTGCCATCCTTGATGGCATATTGCACGTTCATGAGGCCGCCGACATTGAGCGCCTTGGCAAGCGCCGTCGTCTGGCGTTCCAGCTCGTCGACGATCTCCTTCGACAGCGAACGGACCGGCAGCGAGCAGGCCGAGTCGCCCGAATGGATGCCGGCTTCTTCGATGTGCTCCATGATGCCTGACACGAAGACGCTTTCGCCGTCGCACAGCGCATCGACGTCCACTTCCACGGCATTGGTCAGGTAGCTGTCGAATAGCAGCGGGTTCTTGCCGAGCAGGGTGTTGATCTGGCCGGTCTTGTCGTTCGGGTAACGCTGCTTGATGTCCTCGGGTACGAGGCCCGGAACCGTGTCGAGCAGATAGGTCTGGAGCTGGCCTTCCGAATGGATGATCTGCATGGCGCGGCCACCCAGAACGTAGGACGGGCGCACCACCAGCGGGAAGCCGATTTCCGAAGCCACGAGGCGGGCCTGCTCGACCGAATAGGCGATGCCGTTGTTCGGTTGGGCGAGATCGAGCTTCATCAGCAGCTTCTGGAAGCGGTCGCGGTCTTCGGCAAGGTCGATCATGTCAGGCGCAGTGCCGAGGATCGGGATGCCGTTCTTTTCCAGCGCTTCGGCGAGCTTCAGCGGGGTCTGGCCGCCAAACTGCACGATGACGCCGACCAGCTCGCCCTTTTCCTGCTCCGCGCGCATGATCTCGATCACGTCTTCGGCCGTCAGCGGCTCGAAATAGAGGCGGTCGGAGGTGTCGTAGTCGGTGGAAACGGTTTCCGGGTTGCAGTTGATCATGATGGCTTCGAAGCCGGCATCCTTCAGCGCGAAGGCGGCGTGGCAGCAGCAATAATCGAACTCGATGCCCTGGCCGATACGGTTCGGGCCACCGCCGAGGATGACGACCTTCTTGCGGTCGGAAACCTGCGCTTCGGAGCGGGCTGCGCCAACGAAGGGAATTTCATAGGTCGAATACATGTAAGCGGTCGGCGAAGCGAATTCGGCCGCGCAGGTGTCGATGCGCTTGAAGACCGGGCGGACGTTCAGGCTGTTGCGCAGCTCGGCCACTTCCTTCGGGCGCTTGGACGTCAGGCTGGCGAGGCGGGCGTCGGAGAAGCCCATTGCCTTCAGCATGCGCAGGTTTTCGGCATCCTGCGGCAGGCCATGCTCGCGGATGCGGGCTTCCATGTCTACGATGGCCTTGAACTGGGCGATGAACCACGGATCGATCTTCGAGTTCTCGTGGACTTCCTCTTCGCTCATGCCCATGCGCAGCGCCTGGGCGACCATGCGCAGGCGGTCCGGCGTCGGCGTGCCGATGGCGGCGCGGATGGCGTTCTTGGAACCTTCACCTTCCTCGTAGCCGGGGATTTCGATTTCATCCAGACCGGTGAGGCCGGTTTCCATGCCGCGAAGCGCCTTCTGCAGCGATTCCGCGAAGGTGCGGCCGATGGCCATGACTTCGCCGACCGACTTCATGGCGGTGGTGAGGATCGGGGAAGCGCCGGGGAATTTCTCGAAGGCGAAACGCGGGATCTTGGTGACGACGTAGTCGATGGAAGGTTCGAAGGAAGCAGGTGTCGCACCGCCGGTAATGTCGTTCTCAAGCTCATCCAGCGTGTAGCCGATGGCGAGCTTGGCGGCGATCTTGGCGATGGGGAAGCCGGTCGCCTTCGATGCCAGCGCGGAGGAGCGCGAAACGCGCGGGTTCATTTCGATGACGACGAGGCGGCCGTCCTTCGGGTTGACGGCGAACTGCACGTTCGAGCCGCCGGTTTCCACGCCGATCTCGCGCAGCACCGCAATCGAGGCGTTGCGCATGATCTGGTATTCCTTGTCGGTCAGCGTCAGCGCCGGCGCAACAGTGATCGAGTCGCCGGTGTGGACACCCATCGGATCGATGTTTTCGATGGAGCAGATGATAATGCAATTGTCCGCCTTGTCGCGGACGACTTCCATCTCATATTCCTTCCAGCCGAGAACCGATTCTTCGACCAGAACTTCCGTCGTCGGCGAGGCGTCGAGACCGCCCGAGACGATGTCGAAGAATTCCGAGCGGTTATAGGCAATGCCGCCACCGGTGCCGCCGAGCGTGAAGGATGGGCGGATGATGGCCGGCAGGCCGACATGATCGATTGCCTGCGCGGCGATTGCCATGGCATGGGCCATGTAGCGCTGCTTGCGGTCGGTTTCGCCGAGGTTCCACTGGTTTTCGAGATCGTCCAGCGCCTTGTCGAGATCGGGACCGGAAAGCTTGCCCTTCAGCTCGGTGCGCGCGGCCTCGTGCTTCTTGCGGTCGGCATCCTTGATCTCGGTGGCGTTGGCCAGCATGGAGCGCGGGGTTTCAAGGCCGATGCGGGCCATGGCTTCGCGGAAGAGGGCGCGGTCTTCGGCCATGTCGATGGCTTCGGGCTTCGCACCGATCATTTCGACATTGTAACGGTCGAGAACGCCCATGCGCTTGAGAGAGAGCGCGGTGTTGAGCGCGGTCTGGCCGCCCATGGTCGGCAGAAGCGCATCCGGACGCTCCTTGGCGATGATCTTCGCCACGACTTCAGGCGTGATCGGCTCGACGTAAGTGGCGTCGGCAAGGCCGGGATCGGTCATGATCGTCGCCGGGTTGGAGTTGACCAGGATGACCCGGTAACCCTCTTCCTTCAGCGCCTTGCAGGCCTGCGTGCCGGAATAGTCGAATTCACATGCCTGACCGATGACGATCGGTCCCGCGCCGATGATGAGGATGGACTTGATATCTTGGCGCTTCGGCATGGCTCTCTCGTTCCGCTTTTCGGTTGCGCAAAACACCGGCCAGGGTGAAGGATCACCGGCCGGGGGGCGCAATTCAAATGTTTTCAGGCTAGAAGCGGCTTATAGGCAAATGTTTTTGAGAACGGAACCCCATAAATTCCGGAATCGACAGAAACTCTTAACCGGCAGGGGCGTGCACGGTGAAACGGGCCTGGACCGCTGCACTATAGGAGCGGCTGACGGGAATTTCCGTGCCGTCCTGCATCACCACATAAAGACGTCCTGCCTTTCTCAGCAGCGAGGCCACGCCGGCATCGGCCACCCAATGGGAGCGATGCACCTGCAAGCCCTGCGTATCGCCGATTTCCCGCAGCGCATCGGCAAAACGCAGCAAAACGAGCTGTCTGCCGCGTGTGGTGACGATTTCGGTATAATGGTCTTCCACGGAAAGCCGCAGCAGCGGGCCGCGCCGTGCCGGCTCCAGACGATCCAGAATGGCCGGGCGCTCCCTGACTGACGGCGATGGCGGGTTTTCCGCTTCAGCCGCTTCCACCGGTTCGTCTCCGTGCCCGAGACCGGCGGTCAGATAACTCAGGAAACAGAATATAAGGCAAAGCGGCAGAGCAGCCTGCGCATCCTCACCAATCGATGCGGTGTCGATGGATTGCGCGAAAAACGCATGGTTGGCGAGGGTTATGATTGCGCCGATGGGCAGGGCGGCGGCGATGGCTCCGGCCATCATCCGGGCAAGCGGGCTTGTCAGCGCCCGAGCCAGCGCGGCATTGGCGAAGGCCGAAAAACCGGTGGTAATGATCCAGCCCGAGCCCAAAAGCAGGGTCCAATAGGCAGCCCTTGGCCAGAAGGTCATTTTCTGGCCCGTACCGTAGGGACCGGTCAAGATGAAGAGAAAGAGGATGGCGAGAAACGTGCTCCACAGCGAACGGGAACGCCCCATCGCTTGCAATTGGCGAAGCGTGGATTGCACGACAGTGCCGTTCACGAAATTCTCCCGCTGTTTGCGCCATTCCGGTTGAGCCGCGCCATGTTTCGCTGAAATTGCCGCCGAGTTCAACCGGGTGAGATAAATGTCCCTTCAGCCTCTTCTTGATGCGCCTTTCGCTGTTCAACTGCATGTGGCAACGGTCATTCCCGCCGCCATCATCGGTGCTGTGGTTTTATTCTCTCCGAAAGGCACGCCTCTTCACCGACTGTTTGGCAAGATCTGGGTTGTCCTGATGGTTGTCACGTCGTTCTCGACATTTTTTATACATGAGCTGAATGTTTTCTACGGTTTCAGCCCGATCCACCTGATGTCGATTTTCACCATATATGGCTGTCTGCAATCGGTCTATTTCGCGCGCAGGGGTGAAATAAAGCACCATATGCGCATCATGCAGGGCGTTTATCTCGGCGGTATCGTCATAGCGGGCGGCCTCACTTTCCTTCCCACGCGTATCATGAACGCGGTTGTTTTCGGCAATGGCGGGGATGATTTTCTAACCCTTTTGGTCGGCGGCCTGTTGTTTGTTTTCCTGTTCGTCGCGGTCTTCAGGCAAAGACGGCGAGCCGCCTGAGAGAGGCCACGCTTCCTTCCGGAACAAGATGTATTATAGTGCCGTTATAAGGCAGCTTGTTAAGGCGATATCCGCCGGGAGAATAGCATGGAATGGAGAGGGCGCCGCCAGTCGGACAATATCGAGGACCGGCGCGGCATGTCGGCGGGATCGGGGCCGTCGGGCAACGATCCTTTTTCCCGTGGCGGAATGCGTGTGCCTATCGGGCGGCGCGGCGGCGGTATCGGTATTGGCGGCATTCTTGTCATCCTGCTGATAAGCTGGGTGCTCGGCATCAACCCGCTGACGCTGCTTTCGGGCGGCGATATTTCACTGGATGGCGGCGGCACGACGCAGCAATCCGGCGGCCAGCAGGCGGGCACGCGTCCGCAAGGCCAGTCGTCGGACGAGACGACGGCTTTCGTGCGCACCGTGCTGGCCGAGACGGAAGATACGTGGAGCGGCATTTTCCAGTCCGCCGGTGAGACCTATCAGAAGCCGACGCTGGTTCTGTTCTCCGGTCAGGTGTCTTCCGCCTGCGGTTATGCTTCCGCCGCCAGCGGTCCGTTCTATTGCCCGGGTGACCGCAAGGTCTATCTCGACACCAGCTTCTTCAAGGAACTGGACCAGCGTTTCGGCGCGGCCGGCGATTTCGCGCAGGCTTATGTGATTGCGCATGAGGTGGGCCACCACATCCAGAACCTGACCGGCGTTCTGCCGGAGTTCAACCGCCGCCGCCAGTCGATGAGCCAGGTGGATGCCAACAAGATGTCGGTGCGTGTCGAGCTTCAGGCGGATTGCTATGCTGGCATCTGGGGCAAGTTCACCGAGCAGAAGGGCATTCTCGAAACCGGTGACCTTGAGGAAGCGCTGAACGCCGCCCACCAGATCGGCGACGATACGCTGCAGAAGCAGACTCAGGGCTATGTGGTGCCTGACAGTTTCAACCACGGCACCTCGGCACAGCGAGCGGAATGGTTTAAGCGCGGTTTCCAGAGCGGCCGTGTCGAAGATTGCGATACGTTCTCGGCGAATATCTGAGAACCGGACAGGAGAGGGGGCTTTTCAGCCCCCATTTCATTTAGCGCATCAAAAGCGCCACGGCATACATGCCGAGGGCGAAAACGGTGTGGGCCACAAGGTTGAGAAAGCGGACCTTGTTCGGGTTGGGGGTCTTCGACGCCGCCCAGCCGATGCCGAGCCCCGGCTGCAACAGGAACCAGCCCGCGCCGACCGTTATGATGCCGACGATCCACGGCTCAATGAACGAAGGATTGGCAAACCACGCGGCCGGAACCACCAGCGCAAGAATGACGCCATAAACAATGCCGACGGCGTAATGCGAAATCCAGCCGAGCGCCAGTTCGTGTTCATAGGGTTCAGCCGTGGCGATGCTGTCGTGAAATATCGTACCTTTCGGCACATGCCAGAACCAGCGGCCGACCGGCGCCCAGTTTGGTGCGGACTGGCCGAAGAACCGGTGCAGCACGATTGCCCATATATCCATAAACACGGTGCCGCCAATGCCCATGGCAATGCCGCGCCAAATCAGTTCCAGCATGAATCCCTCCGCATGATCATGATCGATCAAGCTCTAGCGGATCGTGTGAATGGCGGGAACCGACTATTATGAGGGTGGACAAAAAAATGGCCGGATCGCTCCGCCATGAGGGTGAGAAGGCGCAAGACCTCACCTCCGTCATGCTCGGGCTTGTCCCGAGTATCTGCGACGTATCTTTTAAACGAGGCGTGGTTGGATCCTCGGGACAAGTGTGCAGCCCTGATACATAGTTGACAGATGTTCGGAGACATCCCTGACAACTTTGCCTTTGTGGCAGAGGAGGTCGGGATGGCTTGGCGGGAGTTGTCTGTCGTGGATCAGCGACGAGAATTTGTGATGCTTGCGTTGCTGGAAGGGGCCACTATTTCGGCTTTGTGCAAGCGTTTCGGCATCAGTCGGCAGACGGGTTATGTCTGGCTGCGGCGGGCGCAGGCGGGAGACGCCTTGCTGGATCGCTCCCGCCGTCCGCATTCGAGCCCTCGGCGAACATCCT
>NZ_RZTX01000015.1:0-130410 GCF_004005385.1 Agrobacterium sp. CNPSo 2736
CGCGTCCTTTTCCAGATGCACTTCCAGAGCCGGCCTACGACAGCAGCGAAACCATCCGATGCGTCAGCTCAACAAAGGGCTATGTCAGTTTCAAGGGCAAAGCCTGGCGGGTGCCGAACGCCTTCCGGAACGAACGTCTCGCCATACGATCCCTCAACCAGACCGGCCTCTATGGCGTCTTCTTCGGCGCAACTCAGGTCGCAGAAATAAACCTCGAAAACCCATGAAAACTGTCAGGGATGTCTCCGAACATCTGTCAGGGACGTCTCCGGTCTTTACAACAAGCCCGAGGATGACGGAAAAGAATTGGCGGAGGTCGTCTTTTCCCTTACGAAACCGGCGTACCGTCCAGCAGATAACGCACATCCCGCACCGGCGGCGATTTACGGAACCGGGCGGTCTTGTCGCTCCAGATGCCGCGCGTGATGGCGGGCAGGGCGGGGAGCCGCGCAAGGGCATGGCTCAGCGCGCCGCCCATGCCCTTCTGCTTTTTCGCATCGAGAAAATGGCGAAGCTCGAATTTGGCGCGGATGTGTTTTTCATGCTCGCGCAGGATCGCCGTTTCCTCGGCGGAAAGCCGGCAGCCGGCGAGAATGGCCTTGTCCGCCTCGTATAAGCGGCGAAGATCTTCGGTGCGATGGCGGCCGCTCAGCGAGTTGCCGCGCACGATCGCGCCGTAACCGCAATGGCGGATGACCTTGTAACGCGCGCCGGCGGCCAGCGCCCGCACGTAAAGCTCGTAATCTTCACCGAGCCGCAGGCCGTCATCGTAACGCAGCGCATGTTTGTCGAGAAAAGCGCGGCGTATGATTGGCTTCAGAAACCCGGTTTCCCCGCGTTCGACGCCGGGCCTGGAAATATTGCCTTCCACGAATTCCGTCAGCGACAGAAACCGCGCCTGCGGTTCGAAACGGGCCGGCTGCATGGAGGATGCGCCAGGGACCGATTGCTGGATGAAGGCGATATTGTCGGCCACCAGATCCCACTCGTCATCGGCCAGCATGGCGGCGAAACGGCCCCTGAAAAAGAAGTCGTCCGCATCGAGAATGCTGATGAGCGGCGCCGACGAAATCGAGATGGCGTGGTTGCGCGCAGCCGAAGGGCCTCGATTGACCTCGAATCGCACGACCCGCAGACGGCCCGTGCCGTCATCCGCCGCATGCGCCACATCGCTCGTCGTGTCGGTGGAACCATCGTCGATCACCACGACTTCGCCGACCTCCGGCTCCACAAGGGCGGAACGTATGGCGATATCGATTGTTTCGGATGCATTTTTCGCAGCGATGATGACGCAAATGGGCTGTGAACCGCTCACCATGGATTGTCCTTCTGCTTTGACCAACCGTCAGGATTTGGCCAGCAGAAAGTGTCACGGGTATGGATGCAAGCGATTTTTTTGCGACGCAATAAATGAAGCTGCGTGAAAGCTCACATATCGGTCAGTTTTGCACCGTGCGGCGGCGGGCTTTTTACGGCGTCCGCCTGCATTGCCTCGGCGCCACGATCCCGCGCGAAGGTTTCGCGCATCCGCCGCTTTTCCCGGGCGACCAGAACGACAATCCCAACAAAATAACCGACTTGCAGAATGACCGCGCAGATGAGGGTCTGGATGAATGCCGTATAGAACGAGCCGTGGATGAAATATGTCGCAACCGCAAAGGTAAGCAATGCACCGATCATGCTGAAAAAAACACGAGGTGCATACATGGTGCTCTCCTCCCGAGAACGATTTCTCCATTTTTGACTGCGCTGCGGCATTTTTCTTCTTTGCAAGAAATATACGATGAGACCGGTGCTGTTTCAACACACATATACTTCTTCTAACGGTTGCGGCATGAAATTTCGGTAATCTTGATTGGTAAATTCCTCGGTAATCGATGACTTCCCCCAAACGGGGCTGCCTTGCCAGGCGATTTCCTGCTTTTGAGAGGCATAAAATCGTTCTCTTGCGGCCATTATCGGCTGTCTCACGCCCTCTGCAGACTTCGTTAACCATCTCGCCTTTAAAAAGTCGGTATTGATTCCTCAGCAAGAGCAAGGTGCCCGCGTGACAACGAGTTCAGAAGTAATCGCCTTTCCGGCAAAGAACCGTATTGCCGACGTAAAAAGATGTGCAACCATGCTCGACCGGCTGCATGGTGTGGAGGCGAATGATTTCTGGCGCAGGGAGTGCCGCGAGCTGGCCGCCCGTCTGACGGCGCTTGGCTATGAGGACGCCGCCATGCGGCGTGAGGTCATGGAATTTCAAAACGCGGTGCAGGCGGAATTGTGGGCGGGCGACGCCACGCCAGAGGCACGCCGCGACAGCCATTGAGGCCTCAGCGTTTTCCATAAAAAAAGCCGGCAGGTGTCAAACCTGCCGGCTTTTTGTTTATGCCCCGTTTGATCAGGAAGCGCTGGCGCCGCGTGTGCGGGCAACGCCATCGAGTGCGGGCTTGTATTTCGGGTCGAGCCGGGCCGCATGGCCATAGGACTTGGCGGCCTTGGCCATCTCGCCGCGACGCTCATAAACCAGCGCCTGGTTGGCCCAGGATTCCGCCACATTGCCATCCAGCGAAATGGCGTGGTTGAAATCGGCGAAGGCGTTTTCATCGTCGTTCAAGGCGACATAGGAAAGGCCGCGGCCGTTATAGGGCTCCGGCGAGGTCGATGACAGCGAGATTGCCTTGGAGAAGTCCTCGATGGCCTGGGCATGCTGGTTGCGCAGCTGGTAGATCAGGCCGCGATTGTGCCAGGCGCGTCCGTCGGTGGTTTCAAGCTCGATGGCGCGGGAAAAATCGTTGAAGGCTTCGTTCACACGGCCGGACTGGCGGTAAAGATTGCCACGGCCGATCAGCGCCACATCGTAGCTCGGATTGATCTGCAGGGCGGCGTTGTAGTCCTGCAGGGCCTGCTGCTGCTGCCCGGAGTTGCGATAGACCAGCGCGCGGTTGGCATAGGCCTGATAAAAGCGCGGGTTGAGCTGCAGCGCCTTGTTGAAATCCTCGATGGCGCGGCGCGAATCGCCGGCGCGGCCGTAAGCCGAGCCACGGACGTTATAGCCTTCGGGATCCTGCGGATTGGCGTTGATGACCGAGGTGAGCGAGGCGATGTTTTCCTGCGAACCCTGGGCACGGTCGATCCTGAATACATCTTCCGTCTGGTTGGATGTCGCGCAGCCGGAAAGACCGGCAAGGACGGTACAGACGACCAGAGAAGCGCGGAACCCTCTGTTGTTTTTCAATGGCACCCGGCGCGTGGAGGCATCGGAGTTTTTCACAACACAGGCGTCGACAGCGATCATTCGGTGTGGGTTCCCTCGCAGGCCGGTCTCACGGTCGTTTTCAAGAGCGTTCTCCGGCCACAAACACAAAGAGCGGCGGCGAATTGATCGCCCCCGCCCAACAAGCATTCAAAAACGTCCAAAAGACGGCCTATTAACGGCCTGCGCGGGGGCCTGCAACCAGACCTTCGCGCTGTGCACGCTTGCGTGCCAGCTTGCGAACGCGGCGAACGGCTTCGGCCTTTTCGCGAGCGCGCTTCTGGGAGGGCTTTTCGTAGTAATCGCGCATTTTCATTTCACGGAAAATGCCTTCGCGCTGCATCTTTTTCTTCAGGGCGCGGAGCGCCTGATCAACGTTATTGTCGCGGACTAGTACCTGCACGTGAATCCCGTTCCTTTGGTTTGGTTAATTTGCTATGTGAATAAGGCATTCGCACGCAAATAAAAAATCGTTCGTTCGGCTGTCGAGCCGGGCGATTGGTGACGTGCAATAACAGATCATTTGCAGCAAGTCCAGCCGGTAGCGCATAATCACCCAGCAAAATGCGGCTTGCCCGGAATTGTGCCTGCGATGTCGAAACAAAATCATTGCGACGTCGCAAAATGGATATTGCCTCCCATCCCGATTTGCCATGTGTATGATGAGGGGCCGAAGCCATGTTTCCGGCCTCTGGCCGGTTCTTAAGGAGCAGATTGCGAATGCGCAAATATTCCGTTTTTGCCGTGGCGCGTGAGGCGCTCAGGGGTCATAAGGGGTGGGATGCGCAATGGGCCTCGCCCGAGCCGCGCAAGGATTACGATGTCATCATCATCGGCGGCGGCGGCCATGGGCTCGGGGCTGCCTATTATCTTGCCAAGGAACACGGCATTACCAATGTCGCGGTTCTGGAAAAAGGCTGGCTCGGCGGCGGCAATACCGGCCGCAACACCACCATCATCCGCTCCAACTATCTCTATGAAGAGAGCATGGATATTTACGAGCATTCCCTGAAACTCTGGGAAGGCCTGAGCCAGGATCTCAATTACAACGTCATGTATTCGGCGCGCGGCGTGATGATGCTGTCGCACAATATCCATGACCGGCAGTCCTTCAGCCGCCATATCAATGCCAACCGTCTTTACGGCATCGACAATGAGTGGCTGACGCCGGAGCAGGCGAAAGCCTATTGCCCGCCGCTCGATATTTCCGGCAATGCGCGGTATCCGATTAATGGCGCAGCACTCCAGCGCCGCGGCGGCACGGCGCGCCACGATGCGGTGGCCTGGGGTTATGCCCGCGCGGCTTCCGATCGCGGCGTGCACATCCTCCAGAACTGCGAGGTTACGGGCATTCGCCGTGGGCCGGACGGGGCGGTGACGGGTGTGGAGACCAATCGCGGTTTCATCGGCGCGAAGAAAATCGGCGTTTCCGCCGCCGGTCATTCCTCCGTCATCATGAAAATGGCGGATGTGCGCGTTCCGCTGCATTCCAACCCGCTGCAGGCGCTGGTTTCGGAGCCGCTGAAGCCGATCTTCCCTTGCGTCGTCATGTCCAACACGGTCCACGCCTATATTTCGCAATCTGACAAGGGCGAGCTGGTCATCGGCGCGGGCACCGATCAATATAACTCCTATTCTCAGACCGGCGGCCTGCAGATCATCACCCATACGCTGGACGCGATCTGCGAGCTGTTCCCGATCTTCCGCCGCGTCAAGATGATGCGCCAATGGGGCGGCATTACCGACAACACGCCCGACCGCTCGGCGATCCAGAGCGTGACGCCGGTGCCGAACCTCTTCGTCAATTGCGGCTGGGGCACGGGCGGCTTCAAGGCGACGCCGGGTTCGGCCAATCTTTTCGCGCATCTCATCGCGCGCGGCGAACCGCATCGTCTGGCGGCGGGGCTGACGCTCGACCGATTCCGCACCGGCCGTCTTATCGATGAGGCTGCCGCTGCCGCGGTGGCGCATTGATGCTGGCGGCGGCCATGCTTGCGATCAACATATCAGGCGCGGCCGTGGCCGTGCCCGCCGGCAGCGTCATTCCCGAGGCCAGGGATTTTCGCAGCCAGAAGATTGCGAAGATGCAGGGTGAGAAAGACTGGCCCTTCACGGCGGAAAAAGGCCTGCTTCTCTGTGCTCCGAGTCTCGCGAACAAAATGGTTTATTTTGTCGGCGAGAAGGAGGATGGCGAGCAGGATTACCCCTTCGCAATCGACACCGACATGATGGCGGTTGCCATCGTCAATATGGGCCGGGCCTCGGCGCTCAGGCCATTCGATAATTTCGAGCAGCTTTTAAAGCGGCTTTCCCCTTTCGTAGCAATGGGAAAGCGGCTGTGTGACCAACCCGCCGGAACAGCGCTTCCGGAAAATTCTCTCTAGGTGGAGCGACGATGCTTCTGATCCATTGCCCCTATTGCGGGGAAGACCGTTCCGAACTGGAATTCCGCTGGGCGGGCGAAGCCCATATTGCCCGACCGGAAAACATCGCCGATATTTCCGACGAGGCCTTCGCCGAATATTTCTTCATCCGCGACAATGACAAGGGCCTTGTTTTCGAGCGCTGGCGTCACATTCACGGCTGCGGCCGCTTCTTCAACGCCGCCCGCGATTCGGTCAGCGACAAATTCCTGATGACCTACAAGGCGGGTGAGCCGAAACCCGACACTGAGACGGTCCTTTCCGCAGAAAAGGGAGCCGGGCAATGAGTGGCGATTTTCGTATCAAGGGGGCCGGTCGTCTCACCCCGGCCAGAACCGCGCGCTTTACCTTCGATGGCAAGATTTATCAGGCGCTGGAGGGGGACACGGTCGCCTCCGCGCTTCTGGCGAATGGCGTGCATCTGATCGGCCGCTCGTTCAAATATCACCGGCCGCGCGGTTTCCTGTCGGCCGGGCCGGAAGAGCCGAATGCGCTGATCGACGTTTCCCGCGACAGCCTGCGCAAGCAGCCCAATGTGCGCGCCACGGTGCAGGAAGTGTTCGACGGCGCGATCATCGCCTCGCAGAACCGTTTCCCGTCGCTATCCTTCGATCTGAGTGCGATCAACGACCTCCTGTCGCCGATGTTCGCGGCCGGGTTTTATTATAAGACCTTCATGTGGCCGAAGGCCGCCTGGCACAGGATTTACGAACCGCTGATCCGCCGCGCCGCCGGTCTCGGCAAGGCGCCGGGCGAGCCGGATGCGGATCATTATTCCGGCCGTTATGCCCATTGCGATGTGCTGGTGGCCGGCGCCGGCGTCGCTGGTCTGACCGCGGCGCTTGCTGCCGCGAAAACCGGCGCCAGCGTCATTCTGGTCGATGAAAATGCGGAAGTCGGCGGCGCGCTGCGTTTCGACACTGGTACTGTCATCGACGGCCTGCCCGGTTACGAATGGGCGCAGAAGGTTTTTGCCGAACTGAAGTCCCTGCCCAATGTGCGGGTTCTGACCCGCACCACCGCTTTTGGTTATTACAACCACAATTTCGTGGCGCTGGCCGAGCGGGTGACCGATCATCTCGCCACGCCCGCCAGACACCAGCCGCGCGAGCGGCTGTGGCAGGTGCGCGCCAAAAAGGTCGTGCTGGCGGCGGGTGCGATCGAACGCCACATGGTCTTTGCCAATAATGACCGCCCCGGCATCATGCTGGCCTCGGCCGCACGCACCTATCTCAACCATTACGGCGTCGCCGTCGGACAAAATGTCGGGGTCTACACCGCCCATGATTCGGCATATGAGACGGCCTTCGATCTGAAGAAGGCCGGGGTGAAGATCGCCGCCATCGTCGATTGCCGCGAGAACCCGGATCAGCGCCTGCTGGATGAGGCGCGCGCGCTTGGCATCGAAGTGTTGGCGGGCCACAGCGTTTACAACACCGCCGGCCGCCTGCGCGTCTCCTCGATGACCGTCGGCCGCAATGGCGGCTCCAACAAGCGCAAGATCGCCATCGATGCGCTTGTGGTTTCGGCCGGCTGGACGCCTTCGGTGCATCTCTTCTCGCAATCGCGTGGCAAGCTGAAGTTTGACGCGGCTAACCAACGTTTCCTGCCAGATATCCATGTGCAGAACGGTGTCTCCATCGGCGCCTGCAATGGCACGGACGATCTTTCCGCGCTGATTGCCGAGGCCGCGGCTGCCGGTGGCGGCGTCGTGGAGTTTTCCGGCGAGAATGCCAGGACCTGGACAGGCGGCATGATCGGTGCGGCCGAAGGCGCGGGTGAGGGCACCGGCGTCAAGGCCTTTATCGATTTCCAGCACGATGTCTGCGCCAAGGATATTCGCCTTGCCGTGCGCGAAGGCATGCATTCGGTCGAGCATATCAAGCGCTTCACCACCAATGGCATGGCGTCCGATCAGGGCAAGATGTCCAATATGCATGGCCTTGCCATCGCATCTGAAGTGCTTGGCCGGGATTTGCCCAAGGTCGGTCTCACCACCTTCCGCCAGCCCTATACGCCGGTCACCTTCGGCACGCTCATCAACCATTCGCGCGGTGCGTTGTTCGACCCGGCCCGCAAGACGCCGATGCACGAGGAAGAGCTTGCGGCTGGTGCGGTGTTCGAGGATGTCGGCAACTGGAAGCGCGCCTGGTTCTTCCCGCGGGCGGGCGAGGATATGCATGAGGCGATCAACCGCGAATGCAAGACGGTTCGGACAAGCGTTGGCGTGTTCGATGCCTCCACGCTCGGCAAGATCGAAGTGGTCGGCCCGGATGCGGCGAAGTTCCTGAACCTCATCTACACCAATGCCTGGGACACGCTGAAACCCGGCCGTTGCCGTTATGGCATCATGACCCGCGAAGACGGCTTCGTTTACGACGACGGCGTTGTCGGGCGTCTTGCCGAAGACCGTTTCCACGTGACGACGACCACGGGTGGCGCGCCGCGCGTTCTCCAGCACATGGAAGATTATCTTCAGACCGAATTCCCCGATCTCAATGTCTGGCTCACCTCGGCCACCGAGCAATGGGCCGTGATTGCCGTGCAGGGGCCGAAGGCGCGCGAGGTTATCGCGCCCTTCGTCGAGGGCATTGATCTCTCGCCGGAGGCCTTCCCGCATATGGCGGTGGCCGAAGGCACATTCTGCGGTGTGCCGACGCGGCTCTTCCGCGTGTCATTCACCGGCGAACTGGGTTTCGAAATCAACGTTCCGGCTGATTACGGCGCAGCCGTCTGGTCGGCGATCCGCGAAAGGGCGGAAGCCGTGGGCGGCTGCCTTTATGGCACCGAGACCATGCACATTCTACGTGCGGAAAAGGGCTATATCATCGTTGGCCAGGATACGGACGGCACGGTGACGCCAGACGATGCCGGGCTTGCCTGGGCCGTTTCCAAGAAGAAGACGGATTTCGTCGGCATTCGCGGACTGAAACGCCCCGATCTCACGCGCTCCGGCCGCAAACAGCTTGTCGGGCTGAAGACGAAAGACCGGCTGACCGTTCCGGACGAGGGCGGCCAGACCGTTGTCGATCCAAACCAGCCGAAACCCATGAGCATGCTCGGCCATGTCACCTCCGCCTACTGGTCGGAAAATCTCGGCCATTCCATCGCTTTCGCGCTGGTGGCGGATGGCAGGGCGCGCATGGGCGAAACGCTCTATATTCCGCTCGCCGATAAAACCATTGCCGTCGAAGTGACCGACATGGTCTTCCTCGACAAGGAAGGAGCCCGTCTCAATGGCTGACAAACTTCACGCAAAACGCAAATCCGTGCTCGAGGATTTTCACGGCGGCTCTCCCTTCGTTTCGCTGAAGCCCGCGGCTTCCGCATCGCGGCTGTCGCTGCGCGCCCGGGAAAGCGCCCTGCCGGTACTTTCGGAAGCGCTCGGTCTTGCCCTGCCTGCCCGTCCGAAGAGCTCCATCACCTCGGGCCTGCGGTCCGCCCTGTGGCTCGGCCCGGATGAATGGCTGGTGATCGATCAGGGCGAAAGCGACCTGATGGCGGCTCTCTCCGGCGTTTCCGGCCTGTTTTCGGCAACCGATATTTCCCACCGTAACACGGCCGTCATCGTCTCCGGTGCCGGTGCGGAAGCGGCACTCAATGCCGGCTGCCCGCAGGATCTTTCTCTCGCAAAGTTCCCTGTCGGCGCGTGCTCACGCACCGTTTTCGGCAAGGCGGAAGTGGTGCTGCTGCGCACGGCGGACGATACGTTCCGGGTGGAATGCTGGCGTTCCTTTGCGGAATATGTCGGCGGGCTGTTGCAGGAAGCGGCTGAGGACGTGGCGGTTTAACCGGCCATCCACCCCCGCCATTCCACCCATCGTCCATGGAAATCGGCTCGGCCGATTTCCTGCTTTTCGCCGGTCGGCCAGATCTGCAGGGTAATGGCGGCGCTGCCCGGTGTCGCGTCCGCCTCCATTTGCAGCCGGGCAAACGGGGCATCCGGCGTGGCGCGGGTTCCAGCTTCGGCAATCACAGCCTCGCCTGCCTGTTTCAGTCCATCGGGCAAATATTGCCAGGCGACTGAGTGATAGACGACGTGGACAGCACCCGCATATTGCGTGGCAAGGCGGCGTTTCAGCCAGTCGACCGCGTCTGCCTTTTCGACATGCAGACCATGCTCCACCGCTATCCGCAGGGCGGCGGCGGTTCGCTCCAGCCGGTCTGTCTGGTCGGCCCAGACATAGGACATCAGCCGCAGGCGATCTTCGGCGGATGACGGGTCGAGCGGGTTGAGATCGCAGCCGGCGCGCTCGATAACCTCGATCCGCTCATGGGCGGGCGTGTCGCCGCGCCATTCCGGTGACAGGAAAACATCGGATTGTTCACCCCAGGTGAGGTCGCCGAGGCGATATCGGTAACGGTCGAATTGCAGGTTGAGGCCAGCGCTCGCTCCGACTTCGGAAAGCACCAGCGGCTTGCCGGTCAGTGCCGCAATCGAAAGAAAGCCCGGCAGCAGAACGGCGGAACGGCGAACCTCGTTGGTCTGCGGCGGTGATTTCAACCTTTCGAGGATGAAGGCGGAATGAAACCGCAGGGCGCTGGCGCAGGCCTGCCAGAGCGCTTCTTCGTCTTCCGGCGGGATATCGGCAAGCGGCGCGATCTTTTCTTCGATGGCGAGCGCATGCAGGGCGCCTGCCAGCCGCAGGGGAACGGAATCGCCCGAGGGGCCGACATCGCCGGGCCAGGATAAAATCCGCTCGCCCACCTCGGTATCGCGGTCGAGTCTTGCTGCCATGGCGCGGCAGAGCCGCGCGGTAAAGGGCGAGCCGAGGCTGTCGCAGGCTCTTGCCTGCACGAGAAACGCATTCCTTACGGCTTCGTCATGCATGCGGTCTCTCCCTTGCTGCGGTTTCAGGCGTCTTCCGGCCTGTCCTCCGGGTTGAACTGGCTGATGGTGGTCCAGCGGGCGGTAAGCGCCGGCTTTTTCTCGTTTTCGATGTCCACCGTCACGTCATAGGTCGTCATCAACATGGCCGCGCCGCGAAAACGCGCCTCCGCCAGCGTGAAGCGGCCGCGCACCCGCGCACCGCTTTTGACCGGCGTAACGAAACGAACCGCATCGAAGCCGTAATTGATGCCCATGGTCTGTTCGCGGATGCGGGGCAGGGCATCGTAATTCAACGCCGAAAGCAGAGACAGCGTCAGGAATCCATGCGCGATGGTGCCGCCAAAGGGGCTTTCCGCTTTGGCGCGCTCCGGGTCGGTGTGGATGAACTGTTCGTCCAGCGTCGCTTTTCCGAAGGCGTCAATCATCGTCTGATCGACGGTGATCCAGTCGGAAACGCCCATTTCCGTGCCGACCAGATTTTTCATCTCCGCCAGCGCAATTTCTTTTGTCATGTTACCTCGTCCGCATTGTTTCCAGGGACTTATACGGCTGGCGACGCGAAGGGATCAACTGCGCAGATAAAACACCACGGAGCGGGCTGGCAGGAAGGCGGGATTGCCGAAATCCGTGCCGATCGCATGCCAGCCATTGCCGGGCAGCGTGAAAGGAACGACTTCGCGACCGCGATTGATGAGAACCGCAAGCTCGACCTCGTCGCCCGTTTCCCGGTCCGATGTTGAAAGCACCATGGCGAAGGCCGGTCCATTCGGGTTTTCCCAGTCCGCAACCGTCATGGGTTCCCCGCCCGGGGCAAGCCATGTCACATCGCCGCTGCCGGAAAAGAAGCCGGTCTCGGAAAAGACGCCGAAGCGTTTGCGAAGCGCTGCGAGAAATGCGGTGTGATCGATCAGTTCGGGGGCAAGCGAAGACCAGTCGACCCAGGTGATGTCATTGTCCTGACAATAGGCGTTGTTGTTGCCATGCTGGCTGCGGCCGCCCTCATCGCCGGCGGTCAGCATCAAGACGCCGCGGCTGACGAACAGGGTGGAAAGCAGCGCCTTCACATCCGCAATGCGGGCGGCGACAATGGCAGGGTTATCAGTCAGGCCTTCGAAACCATTGTTCCAGGAGTGGTTTTCATTGTGGCCGTCGCGATTATTCTCGCCGTTTTTTTCATTGTGCTTGTGTTCGTGGCTGACGAGATCGAACAGGGTGAAACCGTCATGGGCGGCGAGAAAATTGACGCTGCGGCTGTTTAAGCGGCCATGGCGGGAAAATATCGGCGAAGACCCGGAAAGCGCGTCGGCCAGCGCCCCGGTGGTGCCGGCGTCGCCGCGCCAGAAGCGGCGCATATCGTCCCGGGAGCGGTCGTTCCATTCCAGAAAGCTTTCGGGGAAATTGCCCAGCTGATATCCGCCGGGGCCGATATCCCATGGTTCGGCGATCAGCAGGCGGTCGTAAAGCAAGGGGTCCGAATGCATGGCCGCGAGCGTTTCGCTTGCCATGTCGAAGCCATTGGCCGTTCGCCCGAGCACGGGCGCGAGGTCGAAACGGAAGCCGTCCACCCCGGCATTCAGAACGAAATGCCGGAGGGAATCGACAATGATCTGGCGAATATAGGGATGATCGCAGGCAACCGTGTTGCCGGTGCCGGTATCGTTGACCAGCACACCCGGCTTTCCCGGCGGATGGCGGAAGGCGGTGAGGTTATCGAGCCCGCGCAACGACAGGATAGAACCTTCGATATCGCTTTCGCCGGTATGGTTGAAGACCAGATCGAGAATGACGCCGATGCCCTCCGCATGCAGTGCCGCAACCGTATCGCGCAATTCCCGCACGCCGCCGGGGCAGAGGCGTGGATCGAGCGCCATGAAGCCGACGGGATTATAACCCCAGGCATTGGAAAGGCCGAGCGGCGGCAGGTGGCGCTCATCGATCCAGGCGGTGATCGGCATCAATTCCACCGCATCGACGCCGATTTTTTTTAAGTGCGCGACAATGGCGGGATGGGCAAGGGCGGCAACGGTGCCCCTGATCTCTTCCGGCACTTCAGGATGCAGCCGGGTGAAGGATTTGACGGCGAGTTCGTAAATCAGCCCGCCTTCGGCAAAAAGCGGCGGTTGACGCCGGACCGGCTCATGCTGCGAAAGGATCGCCTTCGGCATGATCCCGCCGGTTTCCGCACCAAAGGCGTAAAGCGCGGGATCGTGCCGGAAGGGGCGGTCGATCTCCGTGGCATAGGGGTCGAGCAGCAGTTTCGCAGGATCGAACCAGAGGCCGTGTTCGGGGGCGTAAATGCCGTGAGCGCGGAAGCCGTATCTTGTGCTAGGGCCGGCATCGGAGACGGCCAACCGGTGAACGTCATCTTCACCGCGCGTCATCGGCAAACGGGCCGTTTCTTTTTCGCCCTTCGCATCGAAAAGGCAGAGATCGATCTGCGAGGCGTGCCGGGAATAGACCGTGAATTCCGTTCCGTTTTCCGTCTGGATTGCACCTTTGGGGAAAACGGAAGGTGTCTGCATGGTCTGTCTCTCCGGGAAATGGTGTTTCTCTTCCAGAATGGAAAGGGAGGCAAGGCCGAGTGAGAGACGCTTTCAGTGCGTCCCTCATGAGCGGGCGGCAAGCCCTTACGTAATAACGCTCGGTGCGTTGCGGCCGGTATGGGCCTTGATGCCGGCGATCGTATCGGCAACGGAAATCAGGTCGGCAAGCGCCTCCTGCGTTTCGATGCCGTGACGGGCCGCATCCGGCTCATAACGCTCGACATAGAGGCGAAGCGTGGCGCCCGCAGTACCCGTGCCGGAGAGGCGCAGCACGATGCGCGAACCGCCTTCGAACAGGATACGGATACCCTGATTTTTGCTCACCGACTGATCGACCGGATCGTGATAGGCGAAATCATCCGCCGCCGCGACCTTCAGATTGCCGTAGCTGGTGCCGGGAAGTGTGGCGAGTTTTTCGCGCAGGGTTGCGACCAGCGTGTTGGCGGCGTCCGAATCCACTTCCTCGTAGTCATGGCGGGAATAATAGTTGCGGCCATATTCGGCCCAGTGTTTTGTGACGATGTCCTTCACGCTTTCCTTGCGCGCGGCGACGATGTTCAGCCAGTAGAGCACGGCCCACAGGCCGTCCTTTTCGCGCACATGGTTGGAGCCGGTGCCGAAGCTTTCTTCGCCGCAGATCGTTACCTTGCCGGCATCCATGAGATTGCCGAAGAATTTCCAGCCGGTCGGCGTTTCATACATGCCAAGGCCGAGTTTTTCGGCAACACGGTCGGCTGCCGCACTGGTCGGCATCGAGCGGGCGATGCCGGAAATGCCGGCGGCATAGCCAGGGGCCAGTTTGGCATTGGCCGCGATGATGGCGAGGCTGTCGGACGGGGTGACGAACATGCCCTTGCCGACCACCATGTTGCGGTCGCCATCGCCATCGGAAGCGGCGCCGAAATCGGGGCCTTCCGGGCTCATGACGTCGTCATAAAGCTCCTTGGCATGGACAAGGTTCGGGTCAGGGTGATGGCCGCCGAAATCCGGCAGCGGCGTTGCGTTGCGGACGGAGCCCTTCGGTGCGCCGAGGCGTTTTTCGATGATTTCCACGGCATAGGGGCCGGTGACGGCGCTCATGGAATCGACTACGACCTTGAAACCGCCGGCGATCAGCGCACGGATGGCGGCGAAATCGAACAGCTCTTCCATCAGGGCGGCGTAGTCGGCAACCGGATCGATCACCTCGACCGTCAGGTCGTCCATCTTGAAGCTGCCCACCCTGTCGAGATCGATATCGGCGGCGTCGGAGATTTTGTAGCTGTCGATGACCTTCGAGCGGGCATAGATCGCATCGGTGATCTTTTCCGGTGCGGGGCCGCCATTGCCGATATTGTATTTGATGCCGAAATCTTCGTTCGGTCCGCCGGGGTTGTGGCTGGCGGAAAGCACGATGCCGCCGAAGGCCTTGTATTTGCGGATGACGTTGGAGGCGGCAGGCGTGGAGAGAATGCCGCCCTGACCGACCAGAACCTTGCCGAAACCGGCGGCGGCGGCCATCTTGATCGCCTTCTGGATGACTTCACGATTGTAATAACGGCCGTCACCGCCAATTACCAACGTCTGGCCCTCAAAGCCCTCAAGCGCGTCGAAGATCGACTGGATGAAGTTCTCGGCGTAATTTTCCTGGGCGAAGACTGGCACCTTCTTGCGCAGGCCGGATGTGCCCGGCTTCTGGTCCTGATAGGGCTTCGTCTGAACGGTCTTGATCATTGTTTCAATGGCCTTTCGAAATAAGCTGGCTGTAAAGCGCGGCGTAAAGACCGGCGCTCTTTTCCCAGGAAACATCGGATTTCATTCCGAGTTTCTGCATTTGTGTCCATAGTTTCGGGTCGTGGTAATAACGGACGGTCCGGCGGATCGCCTGTTTCAGACCATCGAGCGTGACGGGTGAAAATTGCACGCCGGTCGCCGATTTATTGGCGATGGCGGCATGGTTGGCGTCGATCACCGTGTCGGCAAGGCCGCCGGTGCGGGCGACGACCGGAATGCAGCCATAACGCAGCGCATAAAGCTGGGTAAGCCCGCAGGGCTCGAAACGCGAGGGAATGATGATCGCATCGCAGCCCGCCTGCATCAGATGCGACAGCGGCTCGTTATAACCGACGGCAACGCCGACGCGGCCATGGTGGCGGGACGCGGCCGCCAGAAGCGCGCCTTCCAGCGCCACTTCTCCTGCGCCCAGCACCACGAGGCGGCCACCGAGGGAAACGATCTCGTCCACGGCTTCCGCCATGAGATCGATGCCCTTCTGCCAGGTGAGGCGGGAGATGATGCAGAAAAGCGGGCTGTCATCATCGTCGATGCGGAAATGTTCGGCGACAGCCTTCTTGTTCAAGGCGCGGTTCTTGAGATTGGCCGCCGAATAATTGTCGTGGATCAGATGGTCCGTCGCCGGGTTCCAGACATCGGCATCGATGCCGTTGACGATGCCGTGCAGCACATGGGCGCGGCTGCCGATGACGCCGTGCAGCCCCATGCCGAATTGCGGGGTGAGGATTTCCTCGGCGTAGGACGGGCTGACAGTGCTGAGCGCCGTTGCCGTCTGCAGGCCGCCCTTCAGGAAGCTCACATCGTTGTAATATTCGATGCCTTCCATGCCGAAGGCATGGGCGGGCAATGCAAGTTTGCTGAAGATATTCGCGCCGAACTGGCCCTGAAAAGCGATGTTGTGGATGGTGAGAAGGCTCGGAATCTCGGGCGTTTCGGCATAACGCATATAGACCGGCGCCATGGCGGCCTGCCAGTCATGGGCATGCACCATATCCGGCCGCCAGCCGGGAAGCGCGCCGGCGGCAATGCGGGCCGCAGCCAGCGACAGCGCCGCGAAACGCTTCCAGTTGTCAGGGTAATCCTTGCCGGTCTGGTCGAGATAGGGGCCGCCGGAGCGCTCGTAATAGGCGGGCGCATCGAGAATGAGGAGATCGAGCCCCTCATGCCGCACTTCGAGCACATCGGCTTTTTCGCCGAGCAGATCGGTAAATTCGAAACATTTGACGGGGTCCGTCACGGCGGCTTTTACCGCCGGATATCCGGGTATCAATGTGCGCGTCTTGACGCCATGGGCTTCCAGCGCGATGGGGAGCGCGCCGGCAACGTCGGCGAGCCCTCCGGTCTTGATCAGGGGATAGATTTCGGATGAAACCGAAAGGACATTCATGGGCTCTACAGGTCCAGCTTGTCGATCATCGATTGGGTGATAAGGCAAATGCCGTTTTCGGTGCGGCGGAAACGTTTGGCATCCAGTTCTGGGTCTTCTCCTACAATCAGTCCTTCCGGAATGACCACGCCATGGTCGATGACGACATTGCTGAGCTGGGCATGACGCCCGATCTTCACACTCGGCAGTACTACGGCATTCTCAAGGCGGGAGTATGAATTAGCGCGCACCCCGGTAAACAGCAGGCTGCGCTGCAGGGAGGCGCCGGAAATGATGCAATCGCCGGAGACGACCGAAGACACGGCCGAACCGCGGCGGTTCTCGTCATCGTGCACGAATTTCGCCGGCGGGGTAATTTCCGCATAGGTCCAGATCGGCCAGGACTTGTCATAGATATCCAGGTCCGGCACCACATCCGTCAGGTCGATATTGGCCTGCCAATAGGCGTCGATGGTGCCGACGTCGCGCCAGTAAGGGCCATGCTCGAAATCCGAACGCACGCAGCTATCGGCGAAGCGATGGGCGACGGCTTTGCCGTGCTCGACGATATAGGGAATGATGTCCTTGCCGAAGTCGCGGCTGGAAGTCGGGTCGGCAGCGTCGCGGCGCAGGGCTTCCATCAGAAATTTCGTGTGGAAGACGTAAATGCCCATCGAGGCGAGAGCGAAGCCTTCATTGCCGGGAATGCCCGGCGGATCGGCCGGCTTTTCGATGAAATCGATGATTTCGTCTTTTTCATTCACATGCATCACGCCGAAGCCGGTCGCTTCCATGCGTGGCACTTCAAGGCAGCCGATCGTCACGTCGGCGCCGGAATCGACATGCTGCTGCAGCATGTATTCATAATCCATCTTGTAGATATGATCGCCGGCGAGGATGACCATATATTCCGGCGCATAGGGCTCGATGATGTCGATGTTCTGGTAGACGGCGTCGGCCGTGCCTTCATACCATTGCGTTTCGGAAACGCGCTGGGAGGCTGGCAGAATATCGAAGCTTTCGTTACGCTCGGGACGGAAGAAGTCCCAGCCGCGCTGCAGGTGGCGGATGAGCGAGTGCGCCTTGTATTGCGTGGCGACGCCGATGCGGCGAATGCCGGAATTGAGCGCGTTGGAGAGCGCAAAATCGATGATGCGCGCCTTGCCGCCGAAATAGACGGCGGGTTTTGCCCGGCGGTCCGTCAATTCCTTCAGGCGGCTTCCTCTGCCGCCTGCGAGGACATAGGCCATTGCATCGCGTGCCAAAGGCTGAACTCTTTTTTCCGACATGGTGTCCTCCCTCTCTGTCTGTCAGTTTTCCGGCTCGAGCATGATCGTTGCGAGTGGCGGCAGCACGAGCATTGTCCCGATGTCTCCCCCGGCATCGACCGCCTGAACGCGTCCGCCATTTCCCTTGCCGCTGCCGCCATAAATTTCGGCATCGGTGTTGAGAATCTCCCTCCACCGCCCCGCAAGCGGAAGCGGCACATAGTAATTTTCCCGATAGACCGGCGTGAGATTGCAGATGACCGCCACCGGTTTTTCACCCGGCGCCATGCGCAGCCAGGCAAAGACGGAATTGTCGTGGTCATCCACCACAAGCCAGCGGAAACCTTCCGGTTCGCAGTCGCGGGCGTGCAAAGCGGGTTTTGAACGGTAGGTGAGGTTGAGATCGCGCACGAGGCGGCGCATGCCCTCATGCATCGGATATTGGCGCAGGTTCCAGTCGAGCGAGCCCTTTTCGCTCCATTCGCTCCATTGTGCGAATTCCTGCCCCATGAACAGCAGCTTCTTGCCGGGATAACCCCACATGAAGGCGTAATAGGACCGCAGATTGGCGAATTTCTGCCAGTCGTCGCCGGACATCTTGGCGATCAGCGATCCCTTGCCGTGCACCACCTCGTCATGGGAAAGCGGCAGCACGAAATTTTCGCTGAAGGCGTAAAGCAGGCCGAAGGTTAGTTCCTGATGGTGAAACTTGCGATGCACCGGCTCGCGCGAGAAATAACTCAGCGTGTCGTGCATGAAGCCCATGTTCCATTTGAAGCCGAAGCCGAGGCCGCCCTCGTGGACGGGCTGCGATACTTTCGGCCAGGAGGTGGACTCCTCGGCAATCGTCATGACACCCGGATGGGTGCCGTAGACGAGGGAATTCATCTTCTGCAGGAAGCGGACGGATTCGAGATTCTCGCGGCCGCCATATTCATTGGGGATCCACTCGCCTTCCTTGCGGGAATAATCGAGATAGAGCATCGAGGCGACCGCATCGACACGCAGGCCGTCGAGATGGAATTTCTCGGCCCAATAAAGCGCATTGTTGATGAGGTAGGACATTACCTCGATGCGGCCGAAATTATAGATGGCCGTGTTCCAATCGGGGTGAAAACCCTGGCGCGGATCGGCATGTTCGTAAAGCGCCGTGCCGTCGAACCAGCGCAAGCCGTGCTCGTCGGTTGGAAAATGCGCCGGAACCCAATCGAGCAGGATGCCGATGCCGACCTTGTGGGCGCCATTGACGAAACGCGCAAAGCCCTCCGGATCGCCGAAACGGGCGGATGGCGCATAAAGCCCGGTCGTCTGGTAACCCCAGGAAGGGTCATAGGGATGTTCGGTGATGGGCAGGAACTCGATATGGGTGAAGCCCATATCCGTGCAATAGGGAATGAGCTGGGCGGCGAGTTCGTCCCAGCTCAGGAACGTGCCGTCCTCGCGGCGCTGCCAGGAGCCGGCATGCACCTCGTAAATGCTGATCGGCTGGCGGCGCTGGTCCACCTGCGCCCAATGTTCCCGGTGAGCCTGATCTTCCCATTTCTGGGTGAGTTCCGGCGCGGTAACGGAGGCGTTCTTCGGCCGCAACTCGGCGCGGCGTGCATAGGGGTCTGCCTTCAACGGCAGAAGCTCTCCGTTTGCGCCGAGGATTTCGAACTTGTAGGCACAGCCGGCATAGACGTCAGGCGCGAAGATTTCCCAGATGCCGGTATCCTTGCGGAACCGCATGACATGCCGGCGGCCATCCCAATTGTTGAAATCGCCGACGACGGAAACGCGCCGCGCATTGGGAGCCCAGACGGCGAAGTGGAAGCCTTCGACGCCCTCGAGCTTCAGCGGATGCGCGCCCATCCTGTCGAAGAGCCGCAGATGCGATCCTTCGCGGACGAAATAATCGTCCATGGGGCCGAGAACCGGGCCGAAACTGTAAGGGTCGGTCACCGCCCATTCGGCATCGTCGCGGCTGGCGCGATACCGCACCGGCTGGCGCTTCGAAAGATCGATCCGGCCTTCGAAAAAGCCGTCCGGATCGAGCCGCTTCAATTCGCCCACGAAATTTCCGTCCAGCGTCAGGACGGAAACCTCCTCGGCGCCCGGAATGAAACAGCGGGCGGAAAACCCTTCCGGCGTTTCGTGAACGCCGAGAAGGGCAAAGGGATTGGAATGCAAACCGCTCTTGATCGCCTCGATTTCAGCCTTCGTGATTTCGCCAGTCTTTTTCTCTTCGGCCGAATTGAGCGGTTTTTTCATCAGGCTCTCCAGATCTCGGTGGCATATTGGCGGATTGTCCGGTCGGACGAGAACCAGCCCATGCGCGCCGTGTTGCGCACTGTCTTGGCATACCAGCTGTCCGGATCGCTCCAGATCGCGTCCACCTCGCGCTGCGCATTGGCATAGGCGTCGAAGTCGGCGGCGACCATGAACCAGTCGCTGTTGTAGATACCGTCGATCAGGCCGGCGAAACGGGAGCGGTCATCCGGCGAGAAGACGCCGGAGGCGATGGAAGACAGCGCCTGCGACAGCTCGGCCGATCCTTCGATGATCGCGCGGGGATTGTGGCCTTCGGCACGCGCCTTGGCCACGTCATCCGCCGTCATGCCGAAGATGACGATATTCTCCGCGCCGACATGATCGCGCATTTCGACATTGGCGCCATCGAGCGTGCCGATGGTGAGCGCGCCGTTGAGTGCGAATTTCATGTTGCCGGTGCCGGAAGCTTCCATGCCGGCCGTCGATATCTGTTCGGAAAGATCGGCGGCGGGAACCATGATTTCCGCAAGCGAGACGTTATAGTTCGGAACAAACACCACTTTAAGAAGCCCGCGCACGGCCGGATCGTTGTTGATGACCCGGGCAATATCGTTGGCAAGCTTTATGATCAGCTTCGCGTTGTGATAACTCGGCGCCGCCTTGCCTGCGAAGAACTTAACGCGCGGCACCCAATCCAGTTCCGGGTGAGAACGGATCTGGTCATAAAGCGCGACCGTCTCCACGAGGTTCAGAAGCTGGCGCTTATATTCATGGATACGCTTGATCTGGATGTCGAACATGGCCGAGGGATCGACGCGGATGCCCATGCGCTGCGCCACCGTATTGGCAAGCCGCACCTTGTTCAGACGCTTCACCTCGGCGAATTTTTCGCGGAAACCGGCATCGTCGGCAAAACGGTCGAGCGCAGTCAGCTTTTCCGCATCGTCGAGGAAATCGTCGCCGATCGCCTCGCGCAGCAGGCTGGTGAGGCCCGGATTGCACTGCATCAGCCAGCGGCGCGGTGTGATGCCATTGGTCTTGTTGTTGATACGGTCAGGATAAAGGCTGTGCAGGTCGGCAAAGACCGTTTCCTTCATCAGGTCTGTATGAAGGGCGGAAACGCCGTTGATGGAATGCGAGCCGATGAAAGCGAGGTTGCCCATGCGCACGCGGCGTTCGCCGCCTTCATCGATCAGCGAGATCGAACGGATCTGCTGATCGGCCATCTTCTTTTCCTTGCGGGCGTAGACCAGCGTATTGGCGTTGATCGCATAGACGATCTGCATATGTCTTGGCAGAAGACGCTCGAGCAGCGGCACCGGCCAGCTTTCCAGCGCCTCCGGCAGAAGCGTGTGGTTGGTATAGGAGAACGTGCCCTGCGTGATCTTCCACGCTTCCTCGAATTCCAGCCCGTGCACATCGCACAGAAGACGCATCATTTCGGCGATGGAAATGGCCGGATGCGTATCGTTGAGCTGGATCGAGACCTTCTCGGGCAGCGAGGTGAAATCGGGATATTGCTGCAAATGGCGGCGCAGAATGTCCTGCAGCGAGGCCGAGGAGAAGAAGAACTCCTGTCTGAGGCGCAGTTCCTGACCGGCGGGCGTCGCGTCCGCAGGATAGAGAACCCGCGTCAGGCTTTCCGCCTTGTTGCTTTCCCGCAATGCGCCGATATGGTCGCCGGCGTTGAAGGCGGCCAGCAGAATGGGGTCGATAGGCTGCGCCGACCACAGGCGGAGCGTATTGACGCGGGTGCCGCGCCAGCCGACGACCGGCGTATCGTAAGCCATGGCGATCACGCGTTCCGCTGGTTTCCAGACGAAACGCTGCGGATCTTCATAACCGCCGATGGTTTCCACCGAGCCGCCGAAGCCGATTTCATAGGAGCTTTCGCGGCGCTCGAATTCCCAGGGGTTGCCGTGCGCCAGCCAGGTTTCCGGCAGTTCCACCTGCCAGCCATCCGCCATCTGCTGGCGGAAGAGGCCGTGCACGTAACGGATGCCGTAGCCATAGGCGGGAATGTCGACCGTTGCCATGGATTCCATGAAACAGGCCGCAAGCCGGCCGAGACCGCCATTGCCGAGCGCCGCATCCGGCTCCAGCCCGGCGATGACATCCAGATCGACGCCGAGCGAAGACAGGGCATCGCGGATTTCGTGCATAAGGCCGATATTGGAGATGGCGTCGCGCATCAGGCGGCCGATCAGGAATTCGAGCGACAGGTAATAAACGCGCTTGGAATTGTTGGCATAGGCCTTGCGGGTGGATTCCATCCACTTGTCGATGATGCGGTCGCGCACGACGAGGATGGTTGCGGTCAGCCAGTCATGGGGCTTGGCAACCTTGACATCCTTGCCGATACGGTAGGTGAGGCGTTCGATGATTTCCGACGCCATGATTTCCGGGTTGGAACTGCGCGGGGCGGGACGGGGAAGATCGGCGGCGTTAAGATTATTGATCATTGGTCGGTCAGCACCTTGGTGGGAGGAGAGGGTCTGATGAGGTCGATCCGGTTTGCCTTTGCTGATGCCAGTTTATGCATCGATATGGAGGCGTGGCAACAGCAATTTTTTCGGAAAATTGAACAGCTTAGCGCAATGAAAAATAAGTGTTTTTCTCGGCGTCCAAAGGATCGCCGAAGGCATTGATCGCCCTGTCTGCGCCGTTCTTCAGCGGATTTTCTTGGTCCTTGCGATGCCGGGCATCGCGCGGAAAAGGGGAAGAGGCTGCAATACTTCTGAAATGGTTCACCGGTCCTGAAATCTGTTTCGAACTATCGGATCACACACTAGCCTTCGCGGTTGCGAAAATTCAATGAAAATAAACAGGGAAAATAAACAGGGCAGCGCCACTGCTGCGCCGACCCGTGGTGGCGCGGGCGTAAAAACCGGCTGCGATTGTCGCCAATGGCGCTGTTTACGGCAGGAGAAAAGGCTCCATCGCCATCTCGCCGGCGCGGATCGTCACCCTGGTATTCGGGGGAACGGCGCACCAGGGTGCGCAATCGAAGGAAAAGGGTTCGGAACTCAATGCGATGCCGTCATCGAGCCCTCGCCAGTAGAGTGTCGGCGGCTTGTCGTCGCTCGACCAGCGGAAGGCATGCAGGCAATCGCCATCCATAAGAACGGCGCTGAATCGCAGCGCGGAAGACACGCCTGCCGCCGTCATCTTTTCCTGGCAGAGCCGCAGCGCGGTGGAAATGGCGCGAACCGGCTCGGTGTCGAGGCCATGCCCGGCGGCAATCAGGAAAAGGGCTTCGCTGTCGCCGGTGCCGCGCCGGGATGCATAGATATCGTCGGGAATGAGGGAATCGATATCGCGCCTGATCTGCTCGTAACCGCCGATCTGGCCGTTATGCATGAACAGGTATCGCTCATGCGCAAAGGGATGGCAATTGGCGCGGGACACTTCGCCTGACGTGGCGGAGCGGACATGGGCCATGAACATGCCCGAGCGGAGCTGGTGGCAAAGCGCCGCCAGATTGGCATCGGACCACGCGGGCCTCGTATCGCGAAAAACGCCGGGCGTTCCGCGTTCGCCATACCAGCCAAGGCCGCAACCATCGCCATTGACGACGGTTTTCGCTTCCCTTGCGGCCATGGACTGGCTGACCAGCGATGCTTCCGGCTCGATCAGCAGACTGTCGAGCCAGTCCGGTTTACCGGAATAGGCAAAGAGGCGGCACATTCATGCGGCTCTGTTCAGGGCCTTGTTTCCGAGCGCGAAGCCGACGGCGGCCTTCGCGTGAATGGCGGTCGAATCGTAACCCGGCAGCGGCAACGCGTCGGGGTCGATCAGCAGTGAAATCTCGGTGCAGCCGAGGATGACGGAATCGACACCGAGTGCGCGGGCCTTCTCGATGACCGCGAGATAGCGCTCGCGCGAACAGGACTTGATTTCGCCCTGGCAAAGTTCGCCGAAGATGATGTCGTGGATCGCAACCCGGTCTTCCGCATCGGGCACGACCACCTCGACGCCGTGGCGGCGCATGCGGTCGGTATAGAAACCGTGTTCCATCGTGTAGCGGGTGGCGAGCAGCAGCGGCTTGCGGCGTCCGTCCGCCTTCAGGGCTGCGGCGGTTTCATCGATGATGTCGATCAGCGCCACGCCGGACATCTTCTCCACGGTGTCCGCGACCAGATGCATGGTGTTGGTGCAGATCAGCACGCAATCGGCGCCCGCATTGGCAAGGCGCGCGCCGGCCGCACCCAGAAGCGCACCAGCCTCATCCCAGCGATCGGCCTTCTGAAGGGCGACGACCTCGGAAAAATCGAGCGAATGCATGACGATGTCGGCCGAAACCAGCCCGCCGCGGCTGTCGCGCACGGCCTCGTTGATCATGCGGTAATAGGTTGCGGTGGATTCCCAGCTCATGCCGCCGATCAGGCCGATCCGTTTCATAAGAGTTCCCTTATCAAGTTTGATTGGAAATAAGAATGCCATCGTCGGGGCGAAAACGGCATGCGTTTTTGCAGGGATTTCGCGGCATATATGCAAAGTTGAGGCGCTATTTGTCAAAATATCGCAAACTTCTTGCGCCATTGCGTTAACCTGTGCATTCTTCACCGATGATTGATGATCGGGACCGCCGAATCCTTGCGATTCTCCAGGAAAATGCTGAAACGCCGCTTGCCGACATTGCGGAGGAAGTGTCGCTGTCGCTATCGGCCTGTTCGCGGCGCATCACGCGGTTGCGGGCGGAAGGTTATGTGACGGGTACGATGGCGCTGCTCGACCGGCGCAAGATCAACCTGCCGACCACGGTTTTCCTGCTGGTGAGAACCGGCCTGCATGCGGAGGACTGGCTGGACCGGTTCCATGCCGCCGTCAGCACCATACCGGAAATTGTCGAGGTTCACCGGCTGACCGGCAATTTCGACTATATTCTGAAACTCGTGCTGCCGAATGTCGAATATTACGACACGATCTACAAACAGATCCTGCGCCGCGTCGAGCTTTACGACATGTCCGCCTATATCTCCATGGAGACCGTGAAGTTGTCGTCTTCGCTGCCGACGACACATATCTAGAGCCTTGATCAGCGCCCCGCCACGAAACGAACACCGAAGCGGAAGCTTCGCGTCTCGCCCGGTTGCAGCGCAATCGCATCCGCGAGTTCCGGCTGGTTGAAGGCGTTGGTCGGCGTTTCCACCGGTTCGAGCGCGATGGATTGCCGCCTGTTGCGGGCGAGCGTATCGCCGGTGAAGACATGCATGTGCCCGCGCTCCTGCCATACCGTCAGGCTCGAACCGTCGTGCCGGTTTTCGAGCCTCGTCTCGTAAAGCCCGTTTTCGGATGCGATGAGGTCGGTAAAGCAGACATCAAGCACATGGCCTGCCAGCGGCGCATGGAGAAAGCGGGTGTCGTCCCGTTTGACTATCCCGCCCTGTGGGTTGCGCAGGGGGATCAGGTCCTCGTCTGTTTCAATCGCCGTTCGCGAGGGCAGCGTGAGGAGAAGATCGTCGATAGACGTCGTGCCGGGCAGGCGGAAATAGGGATGCCAGCCGGCGGCGAAAGGCAGGAGCCGGTCGTCGCGATTGATGCCGCGTATGTCGATGGTGATCTCATGGCCGGCGAAACGATATTCCACCTCGATGGCGAGACGGTAGGGATAACCCTTGAAATCCGCAGGCGCTATTTCGGCGCGGAAGACGAGAATGTGAGCGCCGTTTTTCTCGGAAGACTGCGCAAGCGCGAAGGGCAGGGCTCTGGCAAATCCGTGGAAGACGAGGGCTTCATGGGCAAGCACCGGCTCAATGCGGTGCATCTGCCCGCCAAAACTGAACCGACCATCCGGTATGCGATTGGTGAAGGGTGCGAGAATGCCGTTTCTGACGCCGTTTTGCGACTGCATTTCGGCAGGCGTCGAATATCCGTCGACAAGATTTTCGCCTTCGCCGCCATGGGCAGAGACCGGCTGCCAGCTTAGAAGCGTCGCGCCCTCGTAAGCGATTTCGGCAATGAAACCGTTTCCAGAAACGGTCAGACCGGCAATCCCCGTGCCTGTGGTGGAGGGTGTCATCGGGAAATTGTCCTTTGCATGCATGCGTCTGCGGTCATCGGGGCAGCTGCCGTGCCGATTCGCCCGATCATCTTCGGTGAAGGACAATTTCGCAATGGCCGTTAAGGGTCCGCAAGGGCTGTATCAACAGGCTCCTGCCATCCCATGTCTGTCGGGCAATCAGTCCGGAAAGGTCCGTTTCGCGCCGCTGAAATATTCCATCAGCGCGGCCTGGTCCTCTCCACCCAGCCCGGCCGCCGTCAGCATGCGGTGCACCTCGGCGCAAACCGCCGTCAGCGGCATGGCCGTGTTGGTGCGCCGGGCGAGATCCTGCGCGCCGTTGAGGTCTTTCACCATGTTGTCGATGCGGCCGGTGCGGCGGTAATCCTTGGCCACATAACGCGGCATGTATTCCTGCAGGATGGCGCTGTCGGCGCGGCCGCCCTTCAGCGCCTGCGGGATTTTGGCGGCATCGACGCCGGCATCCAGCGCAAGCTGCGTTGCTTCCGCCACCGCAAGGAAGTTCAGCCCGCACAGAACCTGGTTGATGAGTTTCGTCGTCTGCCCCGCACCGCAGGGTCCCATGTGGGTGTAATTGCTGGCCACATGCTGCAGCACGCGGTGCGCATCGGCCACATCCGTTTCGCTGCCGCCGGCCATCAGCGTCAATTGCCCGATGAGCGCCTTGGGCGCGCCGCCCGAAAGCGGGCTGTCCACCCAGCGCAGGCCTTTTTCGGCAGCATCGGCAGCCAGTTCCTTCGTCGCTTCCGGGTCGATGGAGGACATGTCGATGATGAGCGTGCCCGGCTTCGCCCCCGCCGCCACGCCATCCTTGCCGAAGACGGCGATGCGAACGATTTTCGGCGAATTGAGGCTGAGGATCACCACATCGGAAACCGAAGCCGCTTCCGCCGCCGTACCCGCGCTCTGCGCGCCAAGGCTCGTCAGCGCCGCCACCTTTTCCGCATCCAGATCGAAAACCGTCAGCTGATTTCCGGTCTCGATGAGCCGTGTGCCGATTGCCCCGCCCATGGCGCCGGCGCCGATCAGGGCGACTTTGTTCTTCTCGGTCATGGTGTTCACGGCCTCCTCCCAAAGTGTCGTGGTGTCGTCGTTTCGGTGTTTTTAAAGCGAAGCGGTGATGCCGCCGTCGACATAGAGAATATGCCCGTTCACGAAGGACGAGGCATCGGACGACAGGAAAATGCAGGCGCCGACAAGCTCTTCGACCTTGCCCCAGCGACCGGCGGGCGTGCGCTTTTCAAGCCATGCCGAGAAGGTCTCGTCCGCCACCAGGGCCGCGTTGAGCGGCGTATCGAAATAACCGGGTGCGATGGCGTTGCATTGCAGGCCGTATTTGGCCCAGTCCGTCGCCATGCCTTTCGTCAGGTTGCCGACGGCGCCCTTGGTGGCGGTGTAGGGCGCGATGCCGGGGCGGGCAAGGGCGGTCTGAACGCTGGCGATGTTGATGATCTTGCCACGGCCGCGGCTGATCATATGGCGCGCGGCCGCCTGTCCGGCATGGAACACCGAGGCGATGTTGGTCTGCAGCAGGCGCTCGAAGGCATCCGCCGGAAAATCCTCAAGCGGCGTGCGGTGCTGCATGCCGGCATTGTTGACCAGAATATCGATGGGGCCGACTTCCGCCTCGAAACCGTCGATGGCTTTGCGTACCGCTTCATGATCGGTGGCGTCGAAGGCAAGCGTTTTGGCGCCCTTGATGCCGGCGGCGGCGGCTTTCAGCTTCGCCTCGTCGCGCCCGTTCAGCACCACTTCCGCTCCCGCTTCCGCCAGCCCTTGCGCAAGCGCGAAGCCGATGCCCTGGGACGAACCCGTGATCAGGGCGCGGCGGCCGGAAAGATCGAACAATTTAAGGCCCACTGTTTCCTCCAGTCTCTCGACATTGCATTCATACAGGTTTATGTTATCGATAACATTCATCCCTTTCAGACGTGGATGTCAAGGCTTAAACGCCCGGTTTCGGTACGGATCGGGCGGGCGGGGAGGCCGCACGACGTGCAAATGCGCGGCAGGCGGCGGTGACAGGGATGCGGATTATTTTGTCGCGCCGCTCAGGCACGATGTCGAACGGGAGATATTTATGAGAGCGATTGTTGCCCATGGGGCAAAGGATGTGCGCATCGAGGAGCGGCCGGAGGAAGCGCCGGGGCCGGGAGAAGTGCGGCTTCGTCTGGTCCGGGGCGGAATTTGCGGCAGCGATCTGCATTATTACAACCATGGCGGTTTCGGCGCGGTGCGGCTTCGTGAACCCATGGTGCTCGGCCATGAGGTCTCCGCCGTCATCGAAGAAATGGGCGAGGGCGTGGAAGGGCTGAAGGTCGGCGGCCTGGTGGCCGTTTCGCCGTCCCGCCCTTGCAGAACCTGCCGTTTCTGCCAGGAAGGCCTGCACAACCAGTGCCTCAACATGCGCTTTTATGGCAGCGCCATGCCTTTCCCGCATATTCAAGGCGCTTTTCGCGAGGTTCTGGTGGCGGACGCCCTGCAATGCGTGCCGGCCGATGGGCTCAGCGCCGGCGAGGCCGCCATGGCGGAGCCGCTGGCGGTGACGCTGCATGCCACGCGCCGCGCCGGTGATTTGCTGGGGAAACGTGTGCTCGTCACCGGCTGCGGCCCTATCGGCATTCTGTCCATTCTGGCCGCGCGCCGCGCCGGCGCCGCTGAAATCGTCGCCACAGACCTTTCGGATTTCACGCTCGCCAAGGCGAAAGAAGCGGGTGCGGATCGTGTCATCAACAGCAAGCATGAGCCCGACGCACTTGCCGCCTATGGCGCGAACAAGGGAACCTTCGATGTTCTCTATGAATGCTCGGGCGCGGCCGTGGCGCTTGCCGGCGGCATTGCGGCGCTTCGTCCGCGCGGCATCATCGTCCAGCTCGGTCTTGGCGGCGATATGAGCCTGCCGATGATGGCGATCACCGCCAAGGAACTGGATCTGCGCGGCTCTTTCCGCTTCCACGAGGAATTCGCCACCGGTGTGGAATTGATGCGCAAGGGCCTGATCGACGTCAAGCCGTTCATCACCCAGACCGTCGATCTCGCCGACGCCATCTCGGCCTTCGAATTCGCCTCGGACCGCAGCCGCGCAATGAAGGTGCAGATCGCTTTTTCGTAAGCAGGGTTTCTACGCGCGAATGCGCCGACGTTTCGATCGGCGGCGGGTCCTCCCGCCGCCGATTTTTTCGGCGGGTTCTTGCCCGTGGAGACTCGTGAAGATGTTATCGATATCATCAACTGCTTTAGGTACGTCATTCCGGCCTTGAGCCGGAATCTAGCCGACGCGCGTCTGCGCGGCGAGAGAGTCCTTTCAGCCCAAGGACTTGGGCTGGCTGGATTCCGGCTCAAGGCCGGAATGACGGAGGGAAAGTGACGGACGCCAGCAAACGCCCCAGCCTGTCATACCCCCTAACACGATCGCCGCATATTTGGCTCCTGGCTGCGTCCACGACCGTCTTTACCGAGGTCGTCTCTGTCCATTTGCACATTTTGACGCAGGTCAAAAAGGTGATTTGCCGCTCGTCGTTTTTTGCGTTATCGAAATTTCAGAAATTACTGAAAATTCAGGAAACGTAAAAATGCCAACCAGCCTTTCCCCGCTCGTTCAGTCCTTCGTGCTGCATTTCGGTGAGATGGGCAGCCGCTGGGGCATCAACCGCACTGTCGGCCAAGTCTATGCTTTGCTTTATATTTCGCCGCAGCCATTGTGTGCGGACGAGATTGTGGAGGCGCTCGGCATCTCCCGTTCCAACGTGTCGATGAGCCTGAAGGAGTTGCAGGCGTGGAACCTTGCAATTCTCAAGCATTTTCCCGGCGACCGGCGCGATTTTTTCACGACGCCTGACGATGTCTGGCAAATTCTGCGCACCCTTGCCGAAGAGCGCAAGAAGCGCGAGATCGATCCGACGCTCAGCGTGCTGCGCGAAATTCTGATGGAAACGCCGGAAAACGAAGATGAGCGGCATGCGCAAAAGCGCATCGACGAGATGAGGACGCTGATCGAGCAACTGACCGGCTGGTATGACGATGTGAAGCGGCTGGAGACGGAAAGGCTGGCTTCGCTTCTGGCGCTCGGTTCGAAGGTCACGAAGCTTCTGGAGGCCAAGGACAAGATCGTCTCCCTCGCCAGACCCCGTGGCGCGAAGAAGGACGGGTGAGGAGATCTACCGTGAGCGTGTCCGTGGAAATCCGCCAGGGGGCCAATGGTGACGGGGCAGTCTGTCCCGCTCCGGTTGGAGTCTCATCCGACGCGACGAGTCGGCGCTTCTTCAGCAATGCCAATCGCAAAACCCCCCACGACAGGGCTGCCGGCCGGGCGAAAATGACACGCCCGCCGGCGGTTGGGAGATCCGTTGCCCTGCTGCATGTGCTGGCGGCTTTACTCTGGTTGCCGCAGGCAGGTCTGCTCGCCTTTTCAGTCGGAAGAATTGCCGATGGCGCGCCGATGATGGTGATCGTGCCGGCTGCGGCGGCGGTTCTCATCCTCGGCCTCATCAAGGCATGGCTGGAAAAGATCGCGGCGCGGCTGTCGTTTCGTGCCGCTCGCGCGGCGCTGTCGCAGCGGCGGCTGGAAGCGCTGCAGGCCGTGGCGAAGGTTTCCCCGCTCGATCTGTCGCGCACCGCCTCCGGTGAGGCGGCAGGCGTCGTGGCCGAGGCGGCAGAAGCGCTGGTGCCTTATCTTTCCCGTTTCCAGCCGGCGCGGATGAAGGCGACCGTCGTGCCGCTGGTTTTTGTGTTGGCGATCCTGCCCTTTACCTGGATTGCGGCGCTGGTGTTGCTGCTCGCCATGCCAACCATCCCGCTTTTCATGGCGCTCATCGGCTGGCAGGCCAAGGCCGCCAGCGAGAAGCAGCTTGCCGAGACGGGCAATATGAATGCCTTCCTGCTCGATCGCCTGCGCGGGCTGGAGACAATCCGCACGCTTGAAGCCGTCGATCTGACGGCGGAGCGTCTCAACGCCGATGCGCAGAACCTGAAGAAGCGGACGATGGCGGTGCTCAGGATCGCCTTTCTCTCCTCGGCGGTGCTGGAGCTTTTCGCAGCGCTCGGCGTTGCCATGACCGCCGTCTATATCGGTTTTCATCTGCTCGGTTTTCTCGATTTCGGAGCCTGGGGTCACAAGCTGACGCTTGCCGAAGGCCTCTTCATCCTGCTGCTGGCGCCGGCCTTTTTCGAACCGCTGCGGGAACTCTCCGCCGTCTGGCACGACCGCGCGGCCGGTGAAGCGGCGCTCGATGCGCTCGGCAAATTGACGGCCGGCGGTGCGGCCATCGCAGGCGAGGGCGTGGATGTGGCGTCTGTCGCAGCCCCGACGCCCGGCCTGCTGGAGATAGATAATCTCTCCTTCGCTTATCCGAGCAACCCACCTGTCATCCAAAATCTCAACCTGACCGTTCAACAGGGTGAGCGGGTAGCAATTCTTGGGCCTTCCGGTTGTGGCAAATCCACTGTACTCTCCTTGATTGCCGGGCTGGCCGAGGCTGGAGAGGGCTCGATCAGGATCGGCGGCGTCAAGCTCGATAATGCGACGGCGGATGGGCTGCGCAGGACGATTGGCTGGGTCAGCCAGAAGCCGTTCTTTTTTGCCGGTTCGCTGAAGGCGAATATTCGCTTCGGCCGTTCGGTTGTCACTGAGGGCATGGTGGAAGAGACGCTGCGCCGCACCGGGCTCGATGGCTTGTCACATGCGCGCCGGCATCTGCAGATCGGCGATGGCGGATATGGAATCTCGGGCGGGGAGGCGGTGCGGCTTGCCATTGCGCGTGCTTTCGCTGACCCCGCAACGCAGCTTGTTCTGGCCGATGAGCCGACAGCCCACCTCGACCGGGAAACGGCGGCTCTCGTCACGGATAACCTGCTGCAACTGGCAAATGGCAGGACATTGATCGTCGCGACCCATGATCCGGTGCTTGCGGCGCGCATGGACAGGATCGTGGATATGACGGCGATCCATTCGAGGGGGCAGCCATGATCGCACGTTTTGCGATATTGAAACCCATTATCGGCCTGTTCTGGTCGGCACGGCGCGGCATGTTGATGGCGGGTGCGGCTCTGGCGGTAATGACGGTGCTGGCGGGCATCGGCCTTCTCGGTGTTTCCGGCTGGTTCATCACCGCAACGGCGATTGCCGGTCTTCTGCCGGCAACGGCCTATGCCTTCGATGTCTTTGCGCCTTCGGCCGCCATTCGCCTTCTGGCGCTGGCGCGCACCGCCGCCCGTTACGGCGAACGCATGACGACCCATGACGCCACGCTTTCCGTGCTTGCAGCCCTTCGGGAAAAGCTGTTTCGCGGCTTTGCCGCGCCGCAGGCCGCGAAATCCCTGGAGGCGAGGCCTGCGCGCCTGCTCAACCGGCTTACGGCGGATATCGATGCGCTGGATTCGCTTTATCTGCGCGTGCTGGTTCCCGCCGCTGTCGCGATCCTTGCCGCAATCGCGACAGGTCTCGGGCTTGCTTTTCTCCATCCTCTGGCGGGCATTCTGGCGGCGGTTTTCCTCGTCGCGGCGGGGCTTGGAATTTCGGTTCGCGCCGCCTTGCGGGCGGAAACATTCTCGCGCCGCCGGGCAATCGGGCTGGAAGCCCTTCGTGCCCGCACGGCCGACCTCGTGAGCGGGCAGACGGAGCTCTTGACCACCGGCCGCCTTTCCGCGCAGGTCGCGGCGGTGAAACGGGCGGATGATTACCTCTCTGCCTGCGATGATACCCTGAACCGCATCGAGACCAGTGCCGGTTTTTCCTTCGGGGTTTCAGCGGCCGTTCTTTTGAGTACAGCCCTTCTCGGCATGGCCTGGCTTGCGGAACAGGGGGCGGTGAGCGCGCCGGCCGCGGCGCTCGGGCTGCTCGTCTGTTTTGCCGCGCTGGAGCCTTTCACGGCGCTTCGTCGTGGGGCGATGGAGCTTGGGCGCACGCTGTTTTCCGCAAGGCGCATCGCGCCGCGTCTTTCAGCAACGGCTGAGGGCCGCTGTCCCGTCTCGCCGGTCAACGGCATGGCGGCAGAGCTCAAAAACGTGCGTCTGGAGCGGGAAGGGAACGACAACCCCGTCCTGACGAATATCAGCCTTGCAATCGCTTCCGGGGAACGGGTTGCCATCATCGGCCAGAGCGGTGCGGGCAAGACAAGCCTCATCCAGCTTCTGGCGGGTGAATTGCGGCCGGCTGCGGGCACGGTCAACGCCTTGCCGTCCACTCTCATGACGCAGCGCAGCCAGCTTTTCCGCGACAGCATCGCCGACAATCTGCGGCTGGCGAAACCCGCCGCAACCGGGGCCGAGTTATGGGACGCGCTCGATGCGGCAGGCCTTGCCGAACACGTCAAATCCCTGGCCGCCGGGCTGGAGACAAGGCTCGGCGAGGCGGGCCAGGGGCTTTCCGGCGGTCAGTCGCGCCGGCTGGCGCTCGCCCGTTTCCTGCTGGCTAACCGGCCGCTCTGGCTTCTCGACGAGGTGACGGAAGGGCTGGACGGCGAGACCGCCCGTGACGTGCTCGCTCGGCTGTTTGCGAGGGCAGCGGGAAAGACAGTCGTGATGATCACCCATAATCGCCGCGAGGCGGAATTTGCCGATCGCGTCATCGTGCTGAAAGAGGGGCGTCAATTTGATGAATGTCAAAGCGGCACCCCGGAATACGGCGTAGTGCTGGAGACACTGCGCCCGGACTGAGATTTTTTGAGAGCCGGCGTCGTCTTTGAAATGGAAGGCCGGCCTTCCGGAAAAGGTGGATAGGACTATGGAACTCGACATAGTGGCGCTGTCGCGCCTGCAATTTGCAGTGACGGCTTTATATCACTTTCTGTTCGTTCCCCTGACGATCGGACTATCGGTGGTGATCGCCATCATGGAAACGGTCTATGTCATGACCGGCCGCACGGTCTGGCGGCAGATGACGAAATTCTGGGGCACCCTGTTCGGCATCAATTTCGTGCTCGGCGTTTCCACCGGTATCGTCATGGAATTCCAGTTCGGCATGAACTGGAGTTATTACAGCCACTATGTCGGCGATATTTTCGGCGCGCCGCTGGCCATCGAGGGCATGATGGCCTTCTTCCTGGAAGCCACCTTCGTCGGGCTGTTCTTTTTCGGCTGGGATAAATTGTCGAAACTCGGCCATCTCGTCGCGACATGGTGCGTGGCGCTCGGTTCGAATTTTTCGGCGCTATGGATATTGATCGCCAATGGCTGGATGCAGAACCCGACGGGCTCCGCCTTCAATCCCCAGACCATGCGCATGGAAGTGACTGACTTCTTCGAGGTCCTGTTCAACCCGGTGGCGCAGGCGAAGTTCGTTCACACGGTGTCTGCGGGTTATGTTACGGCCTCCATCTTCGTGCTCGGCGTTTCGGCCTGGTATGTGCTGAAGGGCCGTCATGTCGATCTCGCCAAGCGTTCGATGACGGTTGCCGCCTCCTTCGGTCTGGCGTCCGCGCTGTCGGTCGTCGTGCTGGGTGATGAAAGCGGCTATCTCTCCACCGAACACCAGAAGATGAAACTCGCCTCCATCGAGGCCATGTGGGAAACCGAGCCGGCCCCGGCCCCCTTCACGGCCATCGGGTTTCCCGATCAGGAAGCGCGCGAAACGCATTTCGCCGTGAAGATCCCGTGGGTGATGGGCCTCATCGGCACCCGCTCGCTCGACACGCAAATTCCGGGCATCAACGATCTGGTTGAGCAGGCCAAGACCCGCATCCGTGACGGTATCAAGGCCTATGACGCGCTGATGCAGATACGCGCCACCGGCAAGGGCGCGGAGTTGCCCGAAGAGGTGCGCGGCACCTTTGCCGAACTCGGCCATGAGCTCGGTTATGCCCTGCTGCTGAAACGATATGTCGACGATCCGCGCCAGGCGAATGAAGAGCAGATCGCCAAGGCGGCGGCGGATACCATTCCGCATGTACCGACCCTGTTCTGGTCGTTCCGCATCATGGTCGGCCTTGGCATCTTCTTCATCCTGCTGACGGCGACGTTCTTTTATCTTTCGGCCCGCCGCCGGCTGGATCATTATCCGCTGCTGCTGAAAGTGGCGGTCTTCGCCATTCCCCTGCCGTGGATCGCGGCGGAAATGGGCTGGGTGGTGGCCGAATTCGGCCGCCAGCCGTGGATCATCGAAGGCGTGCTGCCCACGGCCGCCGCCGTCTCCAGCCTCAGCGCCTCCACGGTCCTCATCACGCTCCTGTGTTTCATCGCCATCTACACGGTGCTGTTCATCGTCGAAATGGGGCTGATGCTGAAGGCGATCCGCAAGGGCCCCGAGCCGGACCATGAGCCGGAAGCGCCGCTCGTTCCTGAAAAACTCGTCGCTGCGGAGTAAACGATCATGATATTGCACCAACTCATCGACTACGAAATCCTCCGCGTCATCTGGTGGCTGCTGCTCGGCGTGGTGCTGATCGGTTTTGCCGTGACCGGCGGTTTCGATCTCGGCACCGGCGCGCTCCTGCCCTTCGTCGCGAAAACGGATATCGAGCGGCGTGTCGTCATCAATTCCATCGGCCCGGTCTGGGAAGGCAATCAGGTCTGGCTCATCCTTGGCGGCGGTGCGATCTTCGCCGCCTGGCCGCCGCTTTATGCGGTGTCGTTTTCAGGGTTTTACCTGGCGATGTTCGCCACCCTGTTTGCGCTGATCCTGCGGCCGGTCGGTTTCAAATATCGCTCCAAGCGTGAAAGCGCCGCCTGGCGCACCGGCTGGGACTGGGCTCTGTTCATCGGCGGCTTCGTTCCCGCGCTGATCTTCGGCGTGGCCATCGGCAATGTGCTGCAGGGCGTTCCCTTCCACCTCAATGACGACCTCAGGATTTTCTACGATGGCACGACGCTGTTCGAGCTTCTGAACCCTTACGCCATCCTCTGCGGCCTCGTATCAGTCTGCATGCTCATCATGCACGGTGCGGCATGGCTGGTGCTGAAGACGGATGGTCCGGTCGCAGCCCGTGCCCGCGGTTTCGGCAGCATCGCGGCGCTTGCCACCACCGTTCTTTTTGCGCTCGGCGGCGTCTTTCTGTGGCTCGGTATCGATGGCTATCGCTTCACCTCGGAGGTCGTGACCGACGGCCCGTCCAACCCGCTGTCGAAGACGGTCGAGGTTGCGGGCGGTGTCTGGTTTGCCAATTATGCGGCGCATCCCTGGATGATGCTGGCGCCGGCGCTCGGTCTTGTCTTCCCGCTCGTCGCTTTCGTCTTGCTCCGGGCCCGCAGGGAAGTGCTGGCGCTGCTTTCCAGCTCGCTCGCGATTTTCGGCATCATTTCAACGGTGGGGCTGACGATGTTTCCCTTCATCCTGCCGTCTTCGGTCGATCCGAAATCGAGCCTGACGGTGTGGGATGCATCGTCCAGCCATATGACACTGTTCATCATGCTGGTCGTCGCCCTCATCTTCATCCCGATCATCGTCGCCTATACGTCATGGGTCTATCGCGTGCTGTGGGGCAAGGTGGATGAAAAGGCGATCCGCGACGACAGCGGTCATGCTTATTGATTGAGAAAGAAGGAGATCGAACATGTGGTATTTCGCCTGGCTGCTCGGCCTGCCTCTCGCCGCCATCTTCGCCGTCATGAACGCGATGTGGTATGAGCTGATGGAAGAAAACGCGAAAAAGGCCGAAGCGAAGCTGGATAAATAGGGCTTTGGCGGAAGCCTCTCCTCCGTCATGCCGGACTGGATCCGGGGTGACGGAGTTCGGATGATGTAACTCCGCCAGATATAAAAAGGGCGGCATCCGGTTGGGATGCCGCCCTTTTGGGTACAACAGCCGTGCGTGCGATGCGCGGCGTCAGTGGATCGCGATGCCGCGCTTGTCCGCTTCTTCCTTGATGATGTCTTCAACGATGGCCCTCTTGAGATTTGGATTTCCCAGAAGATAGTCGTCGGCGATCTCGAAGATCGATTTCGGATTCTCGGTCCTGTGCAGGGTGTCGAGGTCCTGGCCGATCTGCTCTCGAAGGCTGGAATAGTCGTCCATCGCGGCGCTCCCGTTTATCGGTTCAATCCAGAAGGTCGGCTGGAACCTTGCCGCCGTTTTCGGACAGTTTCTTGATGACGGCCTTGTGCAGCCAGATGTTCATGGTCGCCGAATCCGAGGTGTCGCCGGTATAGCCGAGTTCGCCAGCCAGTTCCTTCCGGGCGCTGAGGCTGCTGTCGAGATTGAGCGCTTTCAGAAGGTCGACGATCGAATGTTTCCAGTCGAGTTTCTGGCCGTTCTGCTTGACCGCCGCATCCAGAATCGAAGCGACGTCGACATTGCCGGTGGGAGCCGGAGCCGCGGCTGTCGGAGCAGGTGCTGCCGGTGCGGCCGGGCTTGCCGTGGGTGCCGGCGTGCCGGCCGGAGCCGAAGTCTGCGGTGCGGCCTCGGCCTTGCCGAAAATAGCGTTCTTGATCTTGTCGAAAAAGCTCATGGTGTCCTCTCCTTAGCGGCGAAATGCCCGCCCGACGGCGATGAGAATGCAGGCGCCGATGAAACCGGCGATGAGATAGCCAATCCAGCCTCCGAGCGAAATGCCCACGAGCCCCAGAAGGAAATTGGCGACGATGGCGCCGACAATGCCGAGGATAATGTTCATGAAAAGACCCATATTGCTTTTCATGAACTGTTCGGCGAGCCAACCGGCTACGCCGCCGATGATGATTGCTGCAATCCAGCCAACTTGTGCGTCTTCCATAACAAGCCTTTCCTTTGTGAGAGAGGTCCGCAGGCATATGGACAGGCTTTTGCGCGCACTGATCCCCCCGCCTTGAATAGACCTCAGGCGGAGCAATAACGACGATATGGGCGATTGGTTCCGTGCGGCGAACCATGCGCCGCATATTCTTTAGCTCTGGCTTTGAAAGTCGAGGCCGATATCGAGAACCGGCGCGCTGTGGGTCAGCCAGCCGACGGAGATGAGATCGATGCCGGTCGCGGCGATGGCTGCGGCCGTCTGCGGATTGATGCGGCCCGACGCTTCGGTAATGGCGCGACCGGCGACGATCCCCACCGCCTCGCGCAGCTGTTCGGGTGTCATATTGTCGAGAAGGACCGCATCGACGCCCTCATCCATGACTTCGCGCAACTGCGCAAGCGTATCGACCTCCACCTCGATCTTGACGAGATGCCCCACGCCCTGCCGGGCGCGGCGGATGGCGTCGCGCACGCCGCCGGCCACGGCGATATGGTTGTCCTTGATGAGAACAGCGTCATAAAGCGCAAAACGGTGGTTCGTGCCGCCGCCGGCGCGCACGGCATATTTTTCCAGGGCTCTCAGCCCCGGCGTCGTCTTGCGGGTGCAGGCGACCGAGGCCCTGGTGCCGGCAATGGCGGCAACGATTTTTGCGGTGACGGAAGCGATGCCCGACAGGTGGCCGAGGAAATTCAGCGCCGTGCGCTCCGCCGTCAGAAGGTCGCGCGAGGGGCCTTCGATCGTCGCGATGATATCGCCGGGCGTCACGGCGGCCCCATCCTGCACATGCCGTTTCATCGCGATGGCCGGGTCTACGAGCTGGAAAGCAAGTTCCGCCGCGTCGAGACCGGCAATAACGCCCGGTTCGCGCGCGGCCATGACGACGACCGAGCGATGATCGGCGGGAATGACGGCGGCGGACGTGATGTCGCCCGCCAGCCCGAGGTCTTCCAGAAGGGCGTTGCGCACGAGCGGTTCGATGATGAGGCGTGGCAGGGGTGAAAGGGTCATGTCAGGCGCTCCGCGCAAGGCTGGCCGAAGAATGGCTGGAAGAGGAAAATTCATGGGCGATGGTGAGAACGTCGCTGAGGTTCAGCCTGCGCCTTGTGGCCGTCGCATGTTTTTCAGGGAAATCGTCGCGGAAATGCGCGCCGCGCGATTCCGTGCGCAGCGCCGCAAAGACGGCGATGGCCAGCGCGACAAGGGCAGGATCGGATGCCGGGCCGTTCCGCTCAGCCAGTGGCAGAAGATCGCGGATCGCGCCGGTCAATCCTTCGGCATGTCTTACGATGCCGAGATGGCGGGAAACGATGGGCCGGACCGGGGAGAGGTCGGCTACCGGGAAATCGGGCACGGGGAGCGTTGCGATATCCGCTGCCTGTTTTCCCGCATATGCCTGCCTGCCGGCAATGTCTTCTGCCGCGCGCATGCCCATGGCCGCCGCTTCCAGCAGGGAATTGCTGGCAAGCCGGTTTGCGCCATGCAGACCCGTGCAGGCGGTTTCGCCGGCAACCCAAAGGCCCGGCACCGAGCTTTGGCCTCTGCCATCGGTGGCGACGCCGCCCATATGGTAATGCACCGCCGGGCGCACCGGAACGAGCTCACGGGCGGGGTCTATCCCGGCTTCGCGGCAGAGCAGGTCGATCGAGGGGAAGCGGGCGGAAAAGCCGGAGCCGAGCGCCTTGCGGGCATCGAGAAAGACCTTGCCGCCACGCAGGATTTCGCGGTCGATGGCGCGGGCGACAATATCGCGGGAGGCGAGTTCCGCACCCGGAACGGCAGCCATGAAACGTTCGCCGTTTTCATTGAGAAGCAGCGCGCCTTCGCCCCGCACCGCCTCGCTCACCAGCGCCAGCGGCCGTCTGGGCGAGGAAAGCGCCGTCGGATGGAATTGCACGAATTCCATATCGGCGAGGATGGCGCCGGCGCGGGCAGCGAGCATGATGCCCTGCCCGAAATTGCCGGAGGGATTGGTCGTTGCTTCATAAAGCCCGCCGAGGCCGCCGGTGGCGAGAACGACCTGGCTTGCCGGCAAAGTGAAGCAGCCTTTTGGCCCGATGCAGGCGAGACCGGCGATGACGCCGTCTTCCGTCAGCAGGCGGCGAACCTCCGTGCCTTCCAGAACCGTAATGGACGGCGCGCGAAGAACGGCGGCTGCAAGTGCCCTCACAATCGTCGCACCCGACCCGTCGCCTTCGGCATGGAGAATGCGTCGTCGGCTATGGGCGGCTTCGAGCCCGAACACATAGTTGTCTGAGGCGTCACGGTCGAAGCGAACGCCCGCCCGCTCCAGTGCATCGATGACGGCGGGGGCGGCGGATATAATCTCAACTGCCAGATCTTCATCGCAAAGGCCATCGCCCGCAGCGAGCGTATCGGCAAGATGCAGGGCCGCGCGGTCATCCGGACCGAGGCTGGCGGCAATGCCGCCCTGCGCCCAGGCGCTGGACGTCTCGCCGCCGAGAACGCCGCGTGTGAGAAGCAGCACGGGCTGCGGCGCAAGCGTCAGCGCCGCCATCAGGCCCGCAATGCCGCTGCCGACAATGACCGTCCAGCCCGTATGCGACGGGAGGCGTTCGCTCATACTTCCAGCATCCTTTCCACGGCGCGGCGGGCGGCGACAGCGATGGCGGGGTCGACCGTCACTTCGTGGCGGTTTTCCTCCAGCGCCGTGCGGATATTGCCAAGCGTGATGCGCTTCATATGCGGGCAGAGATTGCAGGGGCGGATGAATTCGACATCCGGGTGATGCACGGCGACATTGTCGCTCATCGAGCATTCCGTCAAAAGCACCACGCGGGCGGGGCGCTCGCGGCCGACATAATCCGACATGACGGCGGTGGAGCCGGAAAAATCCGCAGCCTCGACGACATCGGGCGGACATTCCGGATGCGCCAGCACGGTGACGCCCGGATGGCTTTCGCGCAATTCGCGGATGTCATCGGCGGTGAAAAGCTCGTGCACCTCGCAATGGCCGCGCCAGGCGATCAGCTCGACATTGGTTTCCCGCGCCACGTTTTTCGCCAGATATTCATCCGGCAACATCAGCACGCGCGGCACGCCCAGCGATTCCACCACCTGGCGGGCATTGCCGGAGGTGCAGCAGATGTCAGATGCCGCCTTCACCGCCGCGGAGGTGTTCACGTAGGTCACGACCGGAACGCCGGGATAGGCCTTGCGCAAAAGCGCGATGTCCTCGGGCGTGATGGAATCGGCCAGCGAACAGCCGGCGGCCATATCCGGAATGAGCACGGTTTTTTCCGGATTGAGCAGCTTTGCCGTCTCGGCCATGAAATGCACGCCGGCCAGAACGATGACATCCGCTTCCACCTCCATTGCCTTGCGGGCAAGGGCGAGGCTGTCGCCAACAATATCGGCGACGCCGTGGAAGATTTCCGGTGTCTGGTAATTATGGGCGAGGATGACGGCGTTGCGCTTGCGCTTCAACTCGAGGATCGCATCCACATCGTCCTCAAAGCCCATCCATTCGGCCTTGGGAATGACGCGGGCAACGCGGTCGTAAAGGCTTGCGGCGGAAATCTGCTCGTTCACGGTGCTCTCCCATTTATACTCTTTTTGAGTATATCTAGGGCAAAGACATATTCTCATCGTGAGCATATGTCAATTGCGGGAGAGGGGCAGTTTCGTTCCGGAAAGGGCGCGTTCATCGAGAACGGTCTGGCGGAAGCGAAAAAGCTTTGCCGGGCGTCCGCCGGTTTCGGTCGCCATGTCGCCGGTCTCTTCCACCAGCTGCTGCTGTTCGATCAGCCGACGGAAATTCTGCTTGTGCAGGGTCAGCCCGGCCAGCGCCTCGATGGCGCGCTGTAGCTGCAGGAGCGTGAAGGCGTCGGCCATCAGTTCGAACACCACCGGTCGATATTTGATCTTGGCCCGCAGACGCGCGATGCCGGTGGCAAGGATGCGGCGGTGATCGGCAAACATCGGCCTGCCGAAATTGATCCGCGGTTCGCCCTGCGCTTCCTCGACCAGCCCGGCTTCATAGAGCAACTCGTAACGCTGCAGGGTCAATTCCTCGTTCCAGCCGCCGCCATCGAGGCCGAAGGTGAAATCGGCGCGCAAATGGCGCTGGCTTTTGGAGGCGGGATCGGAATCCGCCCAGGCGCGCAGCCTGTCGATGATGCTGTCCAGAACTTCCGGGCGTCCCTGGCGGTGGTCCTCCCAGGGGAAATATTCGTACCAGCCGTGCCAGAGCGGGCGTTTGCCGCCGGAGGCTTCCTGTTCGCGAACCAGCCCGAGATAACCGATGGAGATGGTTCTGCCGCCTAAAATGTCGTTGTTGCGGTCGCGATCGGCGAAAGTATAGAGCTGTTCGAGATAACCGACGGGGTGATGAGTCTGTTCGTGAATCCATTCCCGCAAGCCGCTCTGGAGCGTTCTGTGCCCGAATTCGAATGGTCCCGACGGAAGCGCTGCACCTTCCCGAACGGTCATGACCCGCGGCTCATCCGTGGTGATGGCGGTGACGACGGCGATGAGTTCGGCATGGGCAAGCCCGATGGTCACGGCGGCTCCTCTGGTCGTTGGCGCAAGATCAATCTTCTTTGGCACAGGAAGGTTGCTTCGCCAACATGGCGACCAAAAAGGGCTGTCGATAATCCGCCGACCGCAAAACCGCGTCGCATCAGACAAAAGGATGAATTCTTGTGGTTAGCCGTCTATCGTCTGGTATGTTACAGACCCGCACAAGCATTTCAGACGGGTAGAAGGCCGATGTTGGAGAATATATCGCTGGAAGAGACACTTGTAGGTTATTATAGCTGGAACATCGGGCAAAACCTGATTTATCTCGATGCCGTGGCCGCTCACCTGCGCGAAGTTTCACCCGATAAGGCCGCCTGCGGCATTCCCGTCGAACATTTCATCGCGCAGATCGAAAGCGGCTCGCGGGCGCGTGTCGCCAAGGCGGTTTATAATTCGCTGACAAATGGCGTGTTTTATGATCAGGAATACCGCATTCAGCTCAAGGCAGGCGGTTTTCGCTGGCTGCGGACAACGGGACGGGTAATCCTGGACAGCGACCGGATTCCGATCATGGCCATGGGTACGGTGCGGGATGTGAGTGCAGGCAAGGTTTTGTTGATGTGACATGCGGCCGGTCTCTTTCGTAGCGAGACGGCCGATTTATTTTATGTCGTTCATTGTTTTGATGTTGCGGTGACATGGTCCGGCAGATCGCAATTTTGCTGTTTCAGATCGTCCTGGTCATCGGCCTCGGCATAGCCGGCATCCGCATCGCCTCGCTCGTCAATGGCGAGGCGACCCCGGCGCCAGCAGGCCTCGCGGCCAATACGGAACTGCTGTGGACGACCTCACCGGTGCGGGTCGATCCGCGTAGCCAAAATTACGAGCGCATTCCGATGCCTCCCGATCTTTATCCGCTGAAAATGCATGCGGACCAGCGTCTGCGCGTGATTTCCAGCAGCCGCTTCACCTTCAAGGGTAAGGAATTCCGCCTCGCCGGCGTGGAGGATGTTGAGCGCAACCGCGTCTGCACCGGCCCCGACGGCCGCCGTTTCGCCTGCGGCCTCAACGCTTTCAAAGCGCTGGAGAACCGGCTGCGCGGCAGATATCTGGAATGTCGGACGGTGGAGGAGGGTGGTGCTGGCGGTTCCGTGGAGTGCCGGATCAACGGGCAGGATGTGCGGGCGTTGCTGCAATAGGCGATCGGCTCGAACGGCTTGCAAGATGCGCGAGAGCGACTGGCCGAAGGGAAGATACTTTCTGTCTGGGAAGGTTTGGTGGAGCTAAGCGGGATCGAACCGCTGACCTCTTGCATGCCATGCAAGCGCTCTCCCAGCTGAGCTATAGCCCCATAAGGGTTCCGGCATTTCTTCCGGTTCCGGGAACCGAAGCGGTTGTTGTTCCGTTCGGTGGCGGCTTACTACTGCGGCTTTCCGACGAGTGCAAGCATAAAAAACGGCCCGGCGTCATTTTTTTGTCGTCGGGCCGAATTATCAAGTAAAATCAAGCTTCTTCGTCGTCGCCCGATACGCCGATGATGCCGGACATGTCGTCGTCGTCATCTTCGTCGTCGGTTTCGAGGAAGGTGTCGTCGTCATCGTCGATTTCGACATCATCGTCGTCGCCGAGATCGGGGATATCGTCGCCGTTGTTGTCGCCATCGGCATCTTCCAGCGAGACGAGTTCGACTTCCGTGTTTTCGGTATCGACTTCCGCCACTTCCTCTTCTTCAGCCTGTTCCATCTTGGCCTGGGCGGTGCTTTCCTCGAAGAAGGAGAGCGGCCAGGACTTGCCGGTGTAGGGAGAAACGACCGGATCGCGGTTCAGATCGTAGAACTTCTTGCCGGTATCGGGGTCTGTGCGCTTGGTACCAAGTTCCGCTTTTGCCACTGTCTAAGCCTCAAATTGTCGAATGAGTTTCGGTGTGTACGCCGTAAAACCGGCATAGACGGTAAAATTTATAGCCGGTCCCCTTAATCGTTGCGCTCTTTCGTGTCAAAGACAAACTTCGGGTGCCGCCCGCCTCGGCGCAACCCCTATGCGGGGATGCTGATATAAATATGAAGGCGTTGCGCACTCTATTATATGAATGACGAATGCACAGGCGGAAAGCTTCATGACCTTCACGATCGCCATAGACGGGCCGGCTGCGGCGGGCAAAGGAACCCTGTCGCGCAGGATTGCCGAGACCTATGGTTTCCACCATCTCGATACCGGGCTGACCTACAGGGCGACCGCCAAGGCGCTTCTGGATGCTGGCCTGCCGCTCAATGATGAGGCCGTGGCTGAGAAGATCGCGCTGGAAGTCGATCTTGCGGGGCTGGATCGCGCCGTTCTTTCCCGGCACGATATTGGCGAGGCCGCATCCAAAATCGCGGTGATGACGCCGGTGAGGCGCGCGCTCGTGAAGGCGCAGCAGCGTTTTGCCGCAAAGGAGCCGGGCACGGTGCTCGACGGCCGCGACATCGGCACGGTGGTGTGCCCTGAGGCGCCGGTGAAGTTTTATGTCACGGCCTCTGCGGATGTGCGGGCGCGACGCCGTTACGATGAAATTCTGGCCAATGGCGGCAGCGGCGATTATGATGCCATTTTCGCTGAAGTGAAAAAACGTGACGAGCGCGACATGGGCCGCGCCGACAGCCCGTTGAAGCCGGCTGAAGACGCGCACTTGCTAGATACGTCGGAAATGAGTATAGAGGCGGCGTTTCAGGCCGCGCGGGCGATCATCGACGCCGCCCTGAGGAAATAGGTTTTTCGCGGAACCGCTTCATTTCGGTCCGCGTTTAGTCCGGAATTGCCCGAAGACATGTCCTTGCGCCGGAAAGCCTTTTGAAAAGGCGGGCATGGGTTCGGGTATCAACAACACTAGCCCACCGGCGCTTTTGTATTCGCCCTAGTGCGGATGCAATCAGGAGATTTCATGTCAGTATCTACCCCCACGCGCGAAGATTTCGCAGCGCTTCTCGAAGAATCCTTTGCCTCCAACGATCTTGCCGAAGGCTATGTTGCCAAGGGTATCGTAACGGCAATCGAGAAGGACGTTGCCATCGTCGACGTCGGCCTCAAGGTTGAAGGCCGCGTACCGTTGAAGGAATTCGGCGCGAAGTCCAAGGACGGCACGCTGAAGGTCGGCGACGAAGTCGAAGTTTACGTCGAGCGCATCGAAAACGCCCTCGGCGAAGCCGTTCTGTCGCGCGAGAAGGCTCGCCGCGAAGAAAGCTGGGTCAAGCTCGAAGCCAAGTTCGAAGCTGGCGAGCGCGTCGAAGGCGTTATCTTCAACCAGGTCAAGGGTGGTTTCACCGTCGATCTGGACGGCGCTGTTGCCTTCCTTCCGCGTTCGCAGGTCGACATCCGTCCGATCCGCGACGTTACCCCGCTGATGCACAACCCGCAGCCCTTCGAAATCCTCAAGATGGACAAGCGTCGCGGCAACATCGTTGTTTCGCGCCGTACGGTTCTCGAAGAGTCGCGTGCCGAGCAGCGTTCTGAAATCGTTCAGAACCTCGAAGAAGGCCAGGTTGTTGACGGCGTCGTCAAGAACATCACCGATTACGGTGCGTTCGTTGACCTCGGCGGCATCGACGGCCTGCTGCACGTTACCGACATGGCATGGCGCCGCGTCAACCATCCTTCGGAAATCCTCAACATTGGCCAGCAGGTCAAGGTTCAGATCATCCGCATCAACCAGGAAACCCACCGTATCTCGCTCGGCATGAAGCAGCTCGAGTCCGATCCGTGGGATGGCATCTCCGCCAAGTACCCGGTTGGCAAGAAGATCTCCGGTACGGTCACGAACATCACCGACTACGGTGCATTCGTCGAGCTGGAGCCGGGCATCGAAGGCCTGATCCACATTTCCGAAATGTCCTGGACCAAGAAGAACGTACATCCCGGCAAGATCCTGTCCACGAGCCAGGAAGTCGACGTTGTCGTTCTCGAAGTCGATCCGTCCAAGCGCCGTATCTCGCTCGGCCTCAAGCAGACGCTGGAAAACCCGTGGCAGGCATTTGCCTACAGCCATCCGGCCGGCACTGAAGTTGAGGGCGAAGTCAAGAACAAGACCGAATTCGGTCTGTTCATCGGCCTCGAAGGCGATGTCGACGGCATGGTTCACCTGTCGGATCTCGACTGGAACCGTCCGGGCGAACAGGTCATCGAAGAGTACAACAAGGGTGACGTCGTCAAGGCTGTCGTTCTCGACGTTGACGTTGAGAAGGAACGCATCTCGCTCGGCATCAAGCAGCTCGGCAAGGATGCTGTCGGCGAAGCCGCTTCTTCCGGCGACCTGCGCAAGAACGCAGTCGTTTCCGCTGAAGTCATCGGCGTCAACGATGGCGGCATCGAAGTGAAGCTCGTCAACCACGAAGACCTCACCTCGTTCATCCGTCGCGCTGACCTTTCCCGTGATCGCGACGAGCAGCGCCCTGAGCGCTTCTCGGTTGGCCAGGTTGTCGACGCCCGCGTCGTCAACTTCTCGAAGAAGGACCGCAAGGTCATGCTTTCGATCAAGGCTCTGGAAATCGCTGAAGAGAAGGAAGCCGTCGCACAGTTCGGTTCGTCCGACTCGGGCGCTTCGCTCGGCGACATCCTCGGCGCGGCTCTGAAGAACCGCGGCGAATAATCGCTTCGATCCTTTGAAATGAAGAACCCGCCGGAATTTTCCGGCGGGTTTTTTGTTGGTTTCAGTTCGCACCGGCGAACGGGCAGCGGCGCGGTTCTCAGAGCATGCCGCTCATCTTCAGATAATAATTTTCCGCGCTGTCATCAGAAGCCACCGCCGTCAGGCTTTCCTGCGTGTCGATCCCGTCATTGGCGGCGATGCGCTCTTCTTTTTCGTCCTGAGCGTCGGAATTATCAGCGTCGGCTTCGGCCTCGCCGTCCGTCTCATCCTCGGAAAACGGGCCGCCTCCGCGCGGCGGCGTTTCCGATTCATAGTCCTCATCCGCCGGCGGATAGGCGACGAGCGGCAGCGGTGTGCCGTCCTTTACCAGAGCCGCGGCGATCAATGATTGCGAAGCCGATTGCTCCAGCATCGCCATTCTCGCTTCCGGGTCCAGCATGGCCCGAGGCAGCGGCTGGGTTTCGGGGCGATGGGCCGCAGTTTCCGTTTCCTCACCCGAGGGGCGGGCGGCGGCTGTTGCGAGGGCCGATTTTTCGGCGGGCTGATCATCGGGCGGTTGCTGCGCAACCCCCTGCGGCGCGGGCGGAGGCTCTTGCGTGCCGGTCGGCTTGAGCGGAAGTTTGCCGGCGGTGGCGGCAAGCAGCAGGCTGTTCACGGTCTCGGCCTCGTCTGCGAACAAACCGGATGGCGGGGTAAGGCCCGTGCGGATTTCTTTCTGCTCCGGCTTCATCGTCTCCCGATGCGGAAGGGCAGGGCGGGCTTCGCCGGTTTCGGCGCGGGGCGGATTTGCCGGGCGGGCCTCGGCCGATACTTCCTTCATCGCGCTGCCGGTTTGTGTCGGAAGCGGACGTGCCACGTTTTCGGCTCTTCCATCCGGCTTTGCGGCATTGGTCTGCGTATCATGTGTGTCGGCAGGCGGAGTAGAAAGCGTGGGCCGGGGGTCCAGTTGCGCCGTCAGCGCCGCCACCGTTGCTTTCATCGCTGCGCCACTGAGGGCGATCGGCCCGATGAGCAGAGGCAAGAGCCGGCTGACGGTGGCGGAATTCGCCGCCTGCGCTGTCGCGGCCGGCGACGGGCGCGCTTCCGCATTCTGGCCCGGTGCGTTCTGCTGTTTCGGCTGGGCCGATTGCGTGGGGGCGGAATTGGAGGAATTGTTCTGCTGATAGGAGGAAACCACCGCCTTTGCCGCAAGGTCCGTTCCTTTGTAACGGGAAAGCTCGATCAGCAGCGCGAGGCGGGCAGCATCCGGCCCGGTCGGCTGTTTCAGGATTTCGGCAAGCATCGAAAGGGTCAGGCCCTGCAGGGCCTTGCCGACCTGCTGTTCCAGCGCCAGGCGTTGTGGCGCGGGCAGGGTGCGGAGCGCCTCCGTCAGCCGCGTCACATAGGTTTCGATCGCTTCGCCGTCCCGCCGGGGCAGGTTCATCAGCTTGCCGAGCGCTTCCGCCAGAACGGCGGTGCTGCGCGAGAGCTGAAATTCGCTGGTAAGGGAGGCGATTGCCGCGCGGGCAAAAAGGCTGCTGTTTTCAGGGGCGGGAGTGTTTGGTTGCGGCGGCGTAGTCTGTTTCACCTGCTCGCGCGGTGTCAGTGAAACCGTGGTTCCATAGGCGGCATCGGTTGCCGCAATTTTCGGTACAGGCGGTAACATGCTGCGCTCCGTTTCTATCGGTGACCGCCGCTGGCTGCGAAAGGGCCAATCCCCATTGGCTCTGTGATCCGCTTCTGGCTTGAATGTTGAAAAATCGCCGCGCCGGTGATGGACAGGTGTCATCTCGCCCGCTCATGCGGGAGCGCCGTATACGCTTCTCACCGCAATGCCGGTTGCAGCGCATACAGAATCATCAGGCTCAATCTTGGCTTGCAGATATTAAGATTTGGCTAACCAAGGAATTGCGCGTCCGGTCAGGGCGAAACGCCGATGAACATGCGGTAAAGGCCGTTATCGTCGGAATTGACCGAGGAAATATGGTCGGGATCGCTGAGCGCCGTCTCAAAAGCTCCCGGCGGCATGGCATCGAGCCAGCTTGCCTTGGGAAGATTTCGATCCGGTTGAATGTTGACGGGGTCGATGAGGCTGTCTTCCTCAGCGGGCGCGGTGAAGGTCGCGTCATCCGGAACGAGCGACGGGGCGGCCATGGATAGCAGCGCCTGCGCCGCATTGGGTTCTGTGTCGTAAACGGCGTTGCCGGATAGGCCGGAAATATCGGTCATGTCTGAACTCACATCATGTTTCGCTCAAGCGACGATCGGAAGCGGCAATCATGCCGCCTTTTTCTTCAGCAGTTCATAAAGGCCATTGTCGTCGATCGAGATCGGCAAAATGGCGTTGCGGGTATCTTCGACAAGCGCCTGCGCATCGAGCAGTTTTTCGCCGTCGTCTTCTGCATCGGCCGGATTGGTGCCCGCGTCTGTCTCCGCAGGCTCATTTTCGTTTTCCGCCGGGGCGGCTTGCTCAGCAGGCGCAGCCGCAAGCACGGAGATCAGGGCCGTTTCCGACGATGTGTCGGCCGGCGCCTGCGGATCGACGCCTTCCGTTTTCTCGTCGCCGGAAGCATCGATATGCTCCTTCACGACGTCCTGGAGCTCCTGCACGTCTTCAAGCTTGCCCTGCGCATCGCGCGCCTGGATATCCTGTTCCCGCTCGGCCTTCACCTCGGCATCGTTGATTTCGCCGATACGATCCTTGCCGCGTTCGGCCTGCAACTCTTCCCTGGTTTTCGGATCGGCGACATCTTCGAGACGCTGGATGACCTTCAGGGTTTCACGCGTCATGAAGCGGGTGCCCTGCGCCTGTTCGTCCAAGGCATCCTTCACGGCGCGCGCCTCATCGCCATAGGGGTTGGCGATGGCGGAGATCATCTGCCGGGCGGAGACGCCCAGTTGTTTGAGGCCGGTCGATTCTTCCAGATCGTCGACATTTTTCGGCAGGGTCGCGCGCGCGGCCATGATGGCTTTCGACATCTGCTCGCCGAAATCCTCTTCCGTGCCTGTGAGGCCTGCACCCTTTGCGATGCGGGCGGCAAGGGCGGCCATCGGATCGGTCTTGCTGTTGACGCCATTGTTCAGCACCTCCACGACCTCAGCCTCGGAAACACCGAAGGATTTCAGGGAAATCTTCGTGGCTTTCCCCTGCGCATCGGTTTTTTCGAAACTGTCGGTCAGGGTCAGCGCATCCTGAAGTCTTCGCGCGAAGGAAAAGCTCGATTCGTCCTTTTCCTGTGTGATGCCCAGCGCGGAGGAAAAACGGGAGACAAGCGAGGCGAAGGCATCGGCATCCGGCTTCATGACGCCGAAGAGATAGGCGCTTATCTTCTCATTGGCGGCGCGCTGGCTTTCGTCCGGCTGCGGGTTCGTCTTGACCGCATCGTCCTTTTTGGTGCCGTGGGCCTTTTCCTGCTCTTCGCGCTGGCGTTCCTCGATGGTCTCGACCATCGAGCGCATGAGGCCGCTGACTGCAATGCCCGCCGTCTGCTGTAGCGGAGTAATCATCCCTCAAAGTCCCCGGCCGCCCAAAGTTGCGGCCGAGAATAGGCAATTCTGGTAAATCAGTGCTTAAAGCAGATGCGAGCTCGCTCAGCTATGGGCGAAAATATCGGTTTCTTCCCAGCCGAGGAGGTCGAGCTTGGCGCGCGTCGGCAGAAAGGCGAAACAGGCGTCGGCATGCTCGAGGCGGCCGTCACGCACGAGACGACCTGTCAGCTTGTCGCGCAGCGCGTGCAGGTGCAGCACGTCGGAGGCGGCATATTCTAGCTGCGCCGGAGACAGGGTCTCGGCCGCCCAGTCGGAAGATTGCTGGGCCTTGGAAATATCGACTTCCAGCATTTCCTTGAGGTTATCCTTCAGCCCGTGCCGGTCCGTATAGGTGCGGGTCAGCCGCGAGGCGATCTTGGTGCAGAAGACCGGCGTTGTCGTCACGCCGAAGGTGTGGAACAGAACGGCGATATCGAAACGGCCATAGTGAAAGATCTTCTGGCGGGCGGGGTCGGCAAGCATCCGGATGAGGTTCGGCGCTTGCCTCTGACCGGCGGCGATGCGAATGACGTCCGCGGTGCCGTCGCCCGGCGAAAGCTGAACGACACAGAGGCGGTCGCGGCGCGGCACCAGTCCCAGCGTTTCCGTATCGATTGCGATGGCGCCGGTGTAACGCGCGGCATCTTCGGCGGAAATATCGCCCTCGTGGTAACGGATGGGTGCTGCCATGTCCTGCTCCAGAAATTCCAGTTTCCTGCTCCGGCTATAACGGAAAGAGCGGCGGGACGATACCGTTTTATCGGCTCGCCCAGTGCGTCACGCCGCATGCCCTTGGCACTTGCCTTTGCGAAAGTCCCCGGGTTAGGGTCGGGAAATCCTTTCCTGACAAATCGCATGAATTCCCGATGACAAAGAAAATCTATCTCGCCGGACCGGAAGTCTTCCTCCCGAACGCGCGCGAAATGCTCGATCTCAAGGCCTCGCTGGCGCGGGAAGCCGGTTTCACGCCGCTTTCGCCGGGCGATCTGCAAATTCCGCCGGCGGATACCAGGGTCGGTCACGGCTGCAATATCAATGCCGTCGATGAGCGGATGATGCTGGAAGCGGATGCGGTGATTGCCAATCTCACGCCGTTCCGCGGCATCGCCGCCGATACGGGAACCAGCTATGAGCTGGGCTTCATGTGTGCGCTGGGCAAGCCGGTTTTCGCCTATACCAATGTCGCGGCCAATCACTTCACCCGCATCAAGGCGCATTATGGCAGCGTCGCCACCCTGGATGAAACGGGCCGTTATCGCGGGCCGGACGGGCTGTCGATCGAGAATTTCGACATGGTCGACAATCTCATGCTGCATGGCGGGATTTTGCGGCGCGGCGGCGTCATCATCGTTGGCGATGCTCCCGAAGAGGCTTTGTATACGGATCTCGAGGCCTACAGGCGCTGTCTCGCGGCGGCGGCCGAAAAATTACTGACACCGATTGACCCTGAAAAAACCAATAGAGTGGAGGCATCATCATGAGCGGAACCATCCTCATCACCGGCGCGACATCCGGCTTCGGACAGGCCACGGCGCGGCGCTTCGTCAAGGAAGGCTGGAAGGTCATCGGCACGGGCCGGCGGGCGGAACGGCTGGAGGCGCTTTCCGCCGAACTCGGTTCCGCCTTTCATGGCCTCGCCTTCGACATCACCGACGAGGAGGCGACAGGAAAGGCGCTGTCCGGATTGCCGGAAGGCTTCCGGGACATCGACGTTCTCGTCAACAATGCCGGTCTCGCACTCGGCACCGCCCCCGCACCGCAGGTGCCCTTGAAAGACTGGCAGACCATGGTGGACACCAACATCACCGGTCTCCTGAACATCACCCACCATCTGCTGCCAACGCTGATCGGGCGCAAGGGTATTGTCGTCAACCTCTCGTCTGTGGCTGCGCATTACCCCTATACGGGCGGCAATGTATATGGCGGCACCAAAGCGTTCCTGCGGCAGTTTTCGCTCGGCCTGCGTTCCGACCTGCATGGCAAGGGTGTGCGGGTGACATCCATCGAGCCCGGCATGTGCGAAACGGAATTTACGCTGGTGCGCACCGGCGGCAATCAGGAAGCCTCGGACAATCTCTACAAGGGCGTCAATCCGATCACGGCGGACGATATTGCCAACACCATCCACTGGGTCGCCTCGCAGCCCAAGCATATCAACATCAACAGCCTCGAACTCATGCCGGTCAACCAGTCCTTCGCCGGTTTCCAGGTCTATCGGGAAAGCTGATTTTCCCGCGATTTTGGGGAGTGCTGAAAAACCGGGCAGGAATTTTCGAGCTATGCAGAAATGCAATGCTGCATTGCGAGACTTGCTCTGTTAAAAATCACGGATACCGCTATATTCAAATCATCGAAGCGACGCACTCCTCCTCCCAGCGTTGCTCGATGTGGATCGGTGGTACTCCTCCTCCCAATCACCGATCAAGTTTGAAGCCTGCCGCACCTCCTCCCGCGGCAGGCTTTTTCCTTTTCTGGGCGTCTTTTCCTTGAATATTTTTGGCCGCCGACTTTCCGCGCACCGGCTCGGTGCTGAAGGCGGTCCGCAGTCTCCCCTTGGATTTCCGGGGGATTTTGAATTTCTGCGTCAAGGCAACGAGCGTTGAAATCAGGCGTGCGCCGATCACATTTTCGTTATGTCTAGATAAATTTGCACAGTTTTGTGGTGGCGTGCCTTGCCGGGCCATTGCTTACCCCCCGCCCTGTGTTTAAGCATGGGCAAAAGAACGCTTGGGAGGTTGCCGGCACGCCTGTGTCTGCGGCCCGAAAGCGGCGGGGAGAGAATGGCAGACTTTCAAGAGGCGCTGAAGCGGTTTCAGCCGATCGCGGTTTCATCGATCGCTGAAGACGAGTTCAGGTTGCGACTACGCGGCCTGCAGGCGCGAATGATCCAGCAAAATATCAAGGCGGTCTGGCTCGATGCATCATCGTCGCTGACCTATTATACCGGCCTGTCGCTTGGTCTTTCCGAGCGCATTCACGGCGCGCTGGTGCCGGCGGAAGGCGTGCCGGTCTATGTCAGCCCGACCTTCGAGGAGCCGAAGCTTCAGACACTCATCCGCATTGCGGGTGAGGTTGCCGTCTGGGAAGAGGATGAAAGCCCCTTCGACCTGATGGCAAGGCGCATTGAGGCGCTGACCTGTCCCGGCCATCTTGTCGCCATCGATCCCGCCACCCCCTTTGTCTTTGCATCGGCTCTCATGCAGCGTCTTGAAGGGCGCATCATTTCCGCCCAGCCGATGATCGTCGCCCAGCGGCAGGTCAAATCCGCAGCCGAGATCGCCATCATCCAGACGGCGATGGACGCGAGCTACGGTGTACAGAAGGCCGTGTTCGAGGGGTTGCGTCCCGGCGTTTCCACCACGGAAGTCGCCGATTTCGTCAATGCGGCGCATATTGCCCTTGGCCTGAAGCCACTTTTCGTGGCGGTGCAGTTCGGCGAGGCGACGGCCTATCCGCATGGCGTGCCCCATGCGCAGACGCTCAGCGAAGGCGATATGGTGCTGGTCGATCTCGGCGGCATTCTTCACGGCTATCGTTCCGATATCACCCGCACCTACGTCTTCGGCAAACCGACGGAACGGCAGCGTTTCCTCTGGAACGCCGAGCGCGACGCGCAGGCGGCGGCCTTTGCCGCAGCAAAGGTCGGCGCTGCCTGCTCGGATGTGGACAGGGCCGCGCGCGACAGCCTGAAAGCGGCCGGTTTCGGCCCGGATTATCAGCTTCCCGGCCTGCCGCACCGCACCGGCCACGGGCTTGGGCTGGATATTCACGAAGAACCCTATATCGTTGCAGGAAATGCCACGGCGCTGGAGCCGGGCATGTGTTTTTCCATCGAGCCGATGCTGTGCGTTTATGGCGAATGCGGCGTCCGTCTCGAGGATATAGCCTATATGACGGAGGCGGGACCGCGCTGGTTCTGCCCACCGGAGAAGAACCTCGACCGGTTGTTTCAACCGGTCGCCGGGTAATTGGTCGGGAGGCAAAGGACCGAACGGCGACACGGGGCTCCCGCGTCGCTGCTGACCAGAAGAGGTAGGCCCCGGGACGGGGCCGCAGGAACTCAGAAAAAGAGGGAAAGGACCACCAGATGAAAACGCTGACCCGCAGTTTGCTTATCGCCTCTGCGATTGCGATCACTTCCGCCATGCCCGCCATGGCGAAGACCTTCGTTTATTGCTCCGAGGCATCGCCGGAAGGCTTCGATCCGTCGCCCTACACCGCTGGCGGCACCTTCGACGCTTCCGCGCATCCGGTCTACAACCGCCTGACCGAGTTCAAGAAGGGCACGACAGAAGTTGAGCCCGGCCTTGCCGAAAAATGGGAAGTTTCGAGCGACGGTCTGGAATACACCTTCCACCTGCGCAAGGGCGTGAAGTGGCACTCCAACGACAAGTTCACGCCGAGCCGCGAATTCAACGCCGATGACGTGATCTTCAGCTACGACCGCCAGCGCGATGCGAAGAACCCGTGGAACCAGTATATCGCAGGCATTACCTACGAATATTTCAACTCCATGGAAATGCCGTCGCTGATCAAGGAAATCGTCAAGGTCGACGATTACACCGTCAAGTTCGTGCTGACGCGTCCGGAAGCGCCGTTCCTCGCCAATATCGCCATGCCTTTCGCCTCCATCGTGTCGAAGGAATATGCCGATACGCTGGAAAAGGCCGGCACCAAGGAAGACTTCAACAACCTGCCGATCGGCACGGGCCCGTTCAAGTTCGTCGCCTATCAGAAGGACGCGGTCATCCGCTACCAGAAGAACGCCGACTACTGGGGCGAAGCGCCGAAGATCGACGACCTGATCTTCGCGATCACGCCGGACGCGGCCGTTCGTCTGCAGAAGCTGAAGGCCGGCGAATGCCACCTAATGCCTTACCCGGCACCGGCCGATCTTGCCGCCATCCGCGCCGACAAGAACCTCAAGCTCGATGAACAGTCGGGTCTGAACGTCGCCTACTTCGCCTATAACACCACCGTTGCGCCTTTCGACAAGCCGGAAGTCCGCAAGGCGCTGAACATGGCGATGAACAAGCAGGCCATCATCGACGCCGTGTTCCAGGGCGCCGGTCAGGTCGCCAAGAACCCGATCCCGCCGACGATGTGGTCCTATAACGACAGCATCAAGGACGACGCATACGATCCGGAAGCGGCCAAGAAGGCTCTCGAAGCTGCCGGTGTCAAGGATCTGTCGATGAAGATCTGGGCAATGCCGGTTCAGCGTCCTTACATGCCGAACGCACGCCGCACCGCCGAACTCATCCAGGCGGATTTCGCCAAGGTTGGCGTCAAGGCCGAGATCGTCTCCTATGAATGGGGTGAATACCTCAAGAAGTCGACCGAAGTGAACCGCGACGGCGCCGTCATCCTCGGCTGGACCGGTGACAACGGTGACCCGGACAACTTCATGGGCGTTCTGCTCTCCTGCGCTTCGGCAGGCGAAGGCGGCACGAACCGTGCGCAGTGGTGCAACAAGGAGTTCTCCGAGCTGATTTCCAAGGCGAAGCAGGCGACTGACGTTGCCGAGCGCACCAAGCTTTACGAGCAGGCGCAGGTGATCTTCAAGGAACAGGCTCCGTGGGCGACGCTTGCGCATTCCACGCAGTTCGTTCCGATGTCCGCCAAGGTTTCCGGCTTCACCATGAGCCCGCTTGGCGACTTCACCTTCGAAAACGTCGACATCGCGGAATAATCCCAAACAACGGACGCGCGGAAGGACCCTGTTCTTCCGCGCGTCTTTTCAGGAAAAAGCCATGATCCGGTTCATTCTCGGCAAACTTCTCTACCTCGTTCCGACATTTCTCGGGATCACCTTTGTCGCCTTCTCCTTCGTGCGCGTCCTGCCGGGAGATCCCGTGCTGCTGATGGCGGGCGAACGCGGCATTTCACCCGAACGGCATGCGCAGCTTGCCGAACAGCTCGGCTTCAGCCAGCCCATCTGGCAGCAATATCTTCATTTCCTCGGACGGCTGCTTCAAGGCGATCTCGGCAATTCGCTGGTCACCAAGAAGCCGGTTCTTACCGAGTTCCTGTCGCTCTTCCCCGCGACGGTCGAGCTTGGTCTCGTCGCCATCATCATCGCAACCCTGATCGGCGTGCCGGTCGGCGTCATCGCCGCCATCCGTCGCGGTTCCTGGTTCGACCAGATTTCCATGACGACCGCGCTCGTCGGCTTCTCCATGCCGATCTTCTGGTGGGGGTTGCTGCTCATCATCATGTTCTCCGGCATCCTGCAATGGACGCCGGTGTCGGGTCGCATCTCGCTGATGTATTTCTTCCCCTCCGTCACCGGTTTCATGCTGATCGACAGCCTGATTTCGGGCCAGAAGGGCGCCTTCGCGTCGGCCTTTTCGCATCTCATCCTGCCCTCCGTCGTGCTCGCCACTATTCCGCTGGCGGTGATTGCGCGCCAGACGCGCTCGGCCATGCTGGAAGTCATGGGTGAGGATTATGTGCGCACCGCCCGCGCCAAGGGCATGTCGTCCGCCCGCGTCGTCGGCATCCATGCGCTGCGCAACGCGATGATCCCGGTCATCACCACCATCGGCCTGCAGATCGGCGTGCTGATGGCGGGCGCTATCCTGACCGAAACCATCTTTTCCTGGCCGGGTATCGGCAAGTGGATGATCGATTCCATCTCGCGCCGTGATTATCCGGTCGTGCAGAGCGGCCTGCTCCTGATCGCGGGTCTGGTGATGATCGTCAATCTGCTCGTCGATCTGACCTATGGCCTTATCAATCCGAGGATCCGTCACAAATGACCGATGTGACCACCACTCCCGGCGTCCGCCTTTCGGACGCCGCCATCCGCCGCCGGATGCTTGCCGATTTCTGGTTCTATTTCCGCCAGAACCGCGGCGCCGTCATCGGGCTTGCCGTCTTCATTCTGCTTGTGCTGGTGGCGATCTTCGCGCCTATCCTTGCCCCGCATGATCCGACACAACAATATCGCGATGCGCTCCTCGTCCCGCCGGTCTGGCAGGAAGGCGGCCGTGCCGGCTTCTTCTTCGGCACCGATGCGGTGGGCCGCGACATGCTGTCCCGGCTGATCTACGGCGCGCAATATTCGCTGTTCATCGGCGTGGTCGTCGTCTCCATCGCCCTTGTCGGCGGTATCGTCATCGGTCTCGTCGCCGGCTTCTTCGGCGGCTGGGTGGACACCGTCATCATGCGCGTGATGGACGTCATTCTGGCGTTTCCGTCCCTGCTTCTGGCGCTGGTTCTGGTTGCGGTCCTCGGGCCGGGTCTCACCAATGCCATGATCGCGATTGCCATCGTCTACCAGCCGCATTTCGCGCGTCTGACACGTGCTGCGGTCATGAGCGAACTCAGGCGCGAATATGTCACCGCCGCCCGCGTGGCCGGCGCCGGCAATATCCGGCTGATGTTCAAGACCATCCTGCCGAACTGCCTTGCTCCGCTGATCGTTCAGGCGACGCTTTCTTTCTCGTCCGCGGTTCTCGATGCCGCCGCTCTCGGCTTCCTCGGCATGGGCGCGCAGCCGCCCGCCTCCGAATGGGGCACGATGCTGGCGGAAGCGCGTGAATTCATCCTGCGCGCCTGGTGGGTCGTGACCCTTCCGGGCCTGACGATCCTGATCTCGGTGCTCGCCATCAACCTCATGGGTGACGGCCTGCGCGATGCGCTCGATCCCAAACTGAAGCGGAGCTGAGCGATGAGCCTGCTGAAAATCAAGAACCTCACCGTCAAATTCGCCACCGCCACCGGCGCCTTCACGGCCGTCAACGGCATCGATGTTTCCGTGGACAAGCACGAGGTGCTGGCCATCGTCGGCGAGTCAGGTTCCGGCAAGTCGGTATCGATGCTCGCCGTCATGGGGCTTCTGCCCGACACGGCGACGATCACCGCCGACGAGATGACCTTCGATGGCAAGAACCTTTTGGCCATGACGCCGCAGGAACGCCGCCGGGTGATCGGCCGCGAGATCACCATGATCTTCCAGGAGCCGGTGGCCTCGCTCAACCCGTCCTTCACGGTCGGTTTCCAGATCGAGGAGGTTCTGCGCCTCAATCTCGGCATGAGCGGCGCTGCCGCGCGTGCCCGCGCCCTTGAACTGTTCCGGGCTGTCGGCATTCCCGAGCCGGAAACCAAGCTCAAGGCCTATCCGCACCAGATGTCGGGCGGCCAGTGCCAGCGTGTGATGATCGCGATTGCGATCGCCTCCAAGCCGCGCCTCTTGATCGCCGACGAGCCGACCACCGCGCTCGACGTCACGATCCAGAAGCAGATCCTCGATCTGCTGATGAACCTGCAGGCGGAATATGGCATGGCGCTGATCCTCATCACCCATGACATGGGCGTGGTGGCGGAAACCGCGGACCGGGTCGTCGTGCAGTATAAGGGCCGCAAGATGGAGGAGGCGGATGTCTTGAGCCTCTTCGAGGCCCCGCAGCATCCCTATACCAAGGCACTGCTTTCGGCCCTGCCGGAAAATGCCACCGGCGACCGTTTGCCCACGGTTTCCGATTTCTTCGGCAAGGAGGGCGTTCAATGAGTATCGTTGTCGAAGGCAAGGGCATTACCCGCGATTATCACGTTCCCGGCGGCCTGTTCGGCGGCGCCAAGACGGTGCAGGCCCTGAAGGGCATCGACTTTGCCGTCGAGCGCGGCAAGACGCTCGCCATCGTCGGTGAATCCGGCTCCGGTAAATCGACGCTGGCCCGCATCATCGCGCTGATCGATCCGGCATCCGGCGGCGAACTGAAGATCGAAGGCAAGCCCGTCGATATCGCCAGACGCCGTCCCGATACGGAGATGCGCTCCAAGGTGCAGATGGTGTTCCAGAACCCCTATGGCAGCCTCAATCCGCGCCAGAAGGTGGGCGACGTGCTGATGGAACCGCTGGTCATCAACACCAAAATACCGGCTTCCGAGCGCCGCGAGCGGGCCGAAGCCATGCTGGTGAAGGTTGGTCTCGGTCCTGAGCATTTCAACCGTTATCCGCACATGTTCTCCGGCGGCCAGCGCCAGCGCATCGCCATTGCGCGTGCACTGATGCTGAACCCGGCGCTGCTGGTGCTGGACGAGCCGGTCTCCGCGCTCGATCTTTCGGTGCAGGCGCAGGTGCTGAACCTTCTCGCCGACCTTCAGGAAGAATTCGAGCTGACCTATGTTTTCGTCAGCCACGATCTTTCTGTGGTGCGTTACATCGCTGACGATGTGATGGTCATTTCGAAGGGCGTGGCGGTGGAGCAGGGCACGCGCGAGGAACTCTTCGCCGATCCGAAGCACCCCTATACCCGTCAGCTCTTCGCTGCGACACCGATCACGGATGTCGATGCCATCCGCGCCCGCGTGGAACGCCGCAAGGCGGCACGGCTGGCAGCGACAGCCTGAAGGCCGACGACCGAGGTTAAGAACAGGCCGGATTTCCGGCCTGTTCTTTTTCAGGACTTCAGGAAACGCTCGATTGCCGCAAGTGCGCCCTGTTCCCGAATGTCGCGATAGGCGGCTTTCAGGGTTGGGACGAAGGTTTCGTTCCTGGGCAGGTCGCTGCCAAATGTGCGTTCGAAAGTCAGAAAATGGTCGACGACCGCATCCGGCGCCATTGCCAGTTGATCCGGCGCATCCCACTCCTTGAAAGCGGGATCGAGAATGGTGATCGGCTGCCCCTTTTCATTCTTGTCCGCGCAGGACCTGATCCAGAGCGCGACGGCGAAAATGACCGTCCGGCTTTCAGCCTTCTCCTCCAGCAGCTCGCGCAACGGGGCGAGAATGCGCAGCGGTACTTTCTGCGATGCATCGGAGGCGATCTGCATGGTCTTGTGCTGCAATGAGGGATTGGCGAAACGCTCCCGCAGGCCGGCTGCGAATTCCGCCCCGTCGACGGCGGGGTCGAGCGTCCGTTCGATCTCGCGCCAATAGGCGTCGATGAAATCGCGCACGGGTTTTTCACCCCATGCATCCGCCACGGTCGCAAGGCCGGCAATCTGGCCGATGGCGGCGATGGCGCTGTGGGAGCCGTTCAGCATTCTGAGCTTCATATGCTCGTATGGCTCGACATTGCCGACGAATTCCACACCCGATTTCTCGAGCGTCGGCCTTCCATGCGGAAAACGATCTTCAATGACGAAACGGAAATAGGGTTCGGCCACCACCGGCCAGGCGTCGCTGAGGCCGAGTGCGGCCGAAATCGCCTCGCGGTCCGCATCCGTGGTGGCGGGAACGATCCGGTCCACCATCGAGCAGGGGCAGGCAATATTGGTTTCGATGAAGGATGCCAGTTCCGGATCGGCCAGTTCCGCAAATTCCAGCAGAAGCTTTTGCAGCACATGGCCGTTGGCGGGCAGGTTGTCGCAGGAAAGGAGCGTCAGGGGCGGAGAACCTTGCCTGCGCCTACGCCGTGTGGCCGCAAGGATGAAGCCGAAGATGGAGCGCGGCCGCTCCGGGTTTTCAAGGTCATGGGTGATATCGGGATGATCGCGCAGCAGGCTGCGGGAGGCGAGATTGGTCAGGTAACCCTTCTCCGTTACGGTCAGGGTGACGATGAGGACGCGCGGATCGGCCATCCGCTCCACCAGCCGTTCGGGCTCTTCCGGGGCGACGATGGTTTCGAGAATCGAACCGATGATGCGCAGGCGCTCGCTCTCACCGTCCCGCAGGCAGAAGGTGTAGAGATTATCCTGCGGCTCGATGGCGTCGCGCGTGTCCGGGCTGCGCAGCGATGCGGCGACGATGCCCCATCGGGTTTCGCCGCGATTAAGGCAATCGTCGATGAAAACCGCCTGATGCGCCCGATGAAAGGCCCCGACGCCGAGGTGGACGATGCCGGGCGTGACGCTTTGGCGGTCATAGGCGGGTGTCGCGACGGATTGCGGCAGGCGGGGCAGGGCTGCAGCGGAAAGCCGGTCTGTCATCGATGCGAAATCCCCATGCGGAACGGGACGGTTGTGGCTCGCGCCGCTCTCATTGCGGCGTCCGGCTTGTGGCGCATCATGTCAGTTCCTCCCCTTATATGCGGATTGATCAGGCGCCAGCCTCTTTGAGCAGCCGGACCTGGCGCAGCGTATTCTGGCGGCTGCGCTCGAGATGCCGCCACAGGGCATCGACGATCTGAGCCTTGCTGCCGGCGGCGATGGCATCGGCGATATTCTGGTGCTCCTCGACCGAGCGGGCGTAGTCGCCAAGGATCGAGACGAAAACCGTGTGGGTCTGGTCGAGAATGCGCTCATGCGAGCCGGAAATGACTGGAATGCGCGCCGCCGACACAAGGGTCGTATGGAAGCTGCGATCATAAAAAAGCGCTTTCGACAATTCGTCGAGCGTCGAGCCTTTGGCGAATTTGCGATGTTTCGCCAGGCTTTCCAGCATTTCAGCGTGCAGCGCTCCATCCAGTTGCCCGGCGTCGAAGGCCACTTCCACCGCGCCTTTTTCGAGCAGCATTCTGGCGGCGTAAAGTTCCTCCACATCCTCCACGGTGAAATCGCGCACCACCATGCCGCGACGGGAGGAATTGACCACCAACCCATCGGCCTCGAGTTTCAGGCATGCTTCCTTGACCGGCGTGGGGCTGATGCCGAGATCGGCGGCAAGCTCATTGGGCAGTAGGCGTTCGCCGCCGCGCAATCTGCCGCTGACGATGCGCGCGCGCAGTTCCTTATGCGCCTGTTCGGCGAGCGTGACTTTGACCAGCGAGTTCATGGCGACATCATCACCCAACCTCGTGGGACTGGCAATGGCCAAATATTAAAAATAAAAAATTTTTTATTTTACAAAAGTCGTTTTTCCTTTAGCTCTATCCGTCATTGGAAGCAGGCTGCTGGAGGAGGGCGGTCTGGCAATTTCCCGAAAGCCATCTTCGCGGCCCATGGTCGCGGGGACGCGGCATCTATTCCTCCCCGCAAGCAATCAGCATCGAGGAATGACCGATCATGAAAATTACCGCCGTCGAACCTTTCATCCTGCACCTGCCGCTGACATCGGAGTCCATTTCCGATTCCACCCACAGCATCACCCATTGGGGCGTCGTCGGTGCAAAGATCACCACCAGTGATGGCCTCGAGGGCTACGGTTTTACCGGCACCCACGCGCATCTGCCGTCGGACAGGCTGATCACATCCTGCATCAGCGATTGTTACGCGCCCTTGCTTCTGGGGGAGGATGCATCGGAACATTCGATGCTGTGGACGAAACTGGCCCGTTATCCGGCGCTGCAATGGGTCGGCAGGGCCGGCATCACCCATCTGGCGCTGGCCGCAATTGACGTTGCACTCTGGGATCTGAAGGCGAAAAAGGCGGGCGTGCCGCTCTGGCACTATCTCGGCGGCGCGCGCACGGCGGCCGTGGAAGCCTATAATACCGATATCGGCTGGCTTTCCTTCACGCTGGAGGATTTGCTGGCGGGCAGTGCAAGGGCGGTGGAGGAAGACGGGTTCACCCGGCTGAAGATCAAGGTCGGGCATGACGACCCGAATATCGACATTGCCCGCCTTGCGGCCGTGCGCAAGCGTGTCGGTTCGTCCATCCGCATCGCCATTGACGGCAACGGCAAGTGGGATTTGCCCACATGCCAGCGTTTCTGCGCGGTGGCGAAAGATCTGGATATCTACTGGTTCGAGGAGCCTCTCTGGTATGACGATGTGACGAGCCATGCGCGGCTGGCGCGCAATACGTCCATTCCGATTGCGCTGGGGGAACAGCTCTACACGGTGGACGCGTTCCGCTCATTCATCGATGCCGGTGCGGTGGCCTATGTCCAGCCGGATGTGACCCGGCTTGGCGGTATCACCGAATATATCCAGGTCGCCGATCTCGCGCTCGCCCATCGCCTGCCCGTGGTGCCGCATGCCGGCGAGATGAGCCAGGTACATGTGCATCTGAGCTACTGGCACCCGGCTTCGACCATTCTCGAATATATTCCCTGGATCAAGGATCATTTCGAAGAGCCGATCCATGTGCGGGATGGCGTTTACAAACGTCCGGAGCACCCCGGCGCGAGTACGACGCCATTGGCGGAAAGCTTCGCCCGTTATGGCAAGGCGGTGAAATGAGCAGCGGTATACAGCCCGGATTTTAAGGGAGGGAAAGCACGTCCTCCGTCATGCCGGACTAGATCCGGCATGACGGAGTGTGGATGATGCAATTTTTCCAAATTTAGCGCCAGCCGAGAGCCGGCGCTACCTGCTTGAGAATCGTCTCGATCACATGGGCGTTGTAATCGACGCCCAGCTGGTTCGGCACGGTCAGGAGCAGCGTATCGGCCTCGGCGATGGCTTCATCGGCTTTCAGCTGTTCGATCAGTTTTTCCGGCTCGGCGGCATAGCTGCGTCCGAAGATCGCGCGTGTCTTGTCGTCTATATAACCGATCTTGTCGTCGCCTTCGTTGCCGTAACCGAAATAGGACCGGTCGCGATCGTTGACGAGGGCGAAGATGCTGCGGCTGACCGATACACGCGGCTCGCGGGTGTGGCCTGCTTCCTTCCATGCTTCCCGGAAGGTGCGGATTTGCTGCGCCTGCTGGACATGGAAAGGCTCGCCCGTTTCATCCGTCTTCAGGGTGGAGCTCTGCAAATTCATGCCGAGCTTTGCCGCCCAGACCGCCGTTGCATTGGAACTCGAACCCCACCAGATGCGCTCGCGCAGCCCTTCGGAATGCGGCTCCAGCCGTAAAAGGCCGGGCGGGTTGGGGAACATCGGGCGCGGGTTAGGCTCAGCGAAACCTTCGCCCTTCAAAAGCTCGAGGAAGACTTCGGTGTGCTGACGCGCCATGTCTTCTTCGCTCTGGCCTTCGGCCGGACGGTAACCGAAATAACGCCAGCCATCGATCACCTGTTCCGGCGAGCCGCGGCTGATGCCGAGCTGCAGGCGTCCGCCGGCGATGAGGTCGGCCGAACCGGCGTCCTCCGCCATGTAGAACGGGTTTTCATAACGCATGTCGATGACGCCGGTGCCGATCTCGATCTTTCTCGTGCGCGCGCCGACGGCGGCCAGCAGCGGAAAGGGCGAGGCAAGCTGGCGGGCGAAATGGTGCACGCGGAAATAAGCGCCGTCGGCGCCCAGTTCTTCCGCCGCGACAGCGAGGTCTATCGATTGCAGCAGCGTGTCCGCAGCCGAGCGGGTCTGCGACTGGGGCGAGGGCGTCCAGTGGCCGAAGGACAGGAATCCGATCTTTTTCATGATGACCTTCCAGATGTCGGAGGATGCCGGCTTTGCCAGCCGGCTTCGTTGTTGTCAGTCATATAAGCAGTTGAGCGCATTCTCCAATTCGCCACCGGTAGACACGGTGTCGCCGAAATGTGAACGCTGCCGCTCAGGCGGTCGTCTTTCGGTCGAGAACGAAGAGATTTTGGTGGGCGCGGGCCGTGGTGAGAATGAAATCCATGAGCGAGCGCACCCGCGGCACGTTGGCAAGGTCCTGGTGGCTCGTCAGCCAATAGCCTCGCCGCAGCTCCACTTCACCGGGAAGCACCATTTGCAGATCCGGAAAGCGGGCGGCGATGAAATTCGGCAAGATGCACAGCCCCCTGCCGCTCAGCGTTGCGGTCAGCTGCGCAAAAATGCTCGAGGACTGGAAACTCGGCCGCAGACCCGGCAGCACGTCACGCATATAATCGAGGCCCGGTGAGAAGATCAGGTCCTGCACGTAGCCGATGAAGAAGTGGTCGAGCAGGTCCTCGCGCTTTACGATTTTCGGCCGCCCGGCGAGATAGGAACGCGAGGCATAGATATGCAGCGTGTAATCGATGATCTGTTCATTGATGTAGGGACCGGCCTTTGGCGGATCGAGCGTTACCGCCACATCCGCCTCCTTTTTGGACAGCGCCATGATTTGCTGGATCGTCACCATCTCCACCATGATATGGGGATGAGTGACGGCGAAGTCTTTCAGCCTCTCCACGAAGAAAAAATTGGAAAAACCTTCAGGCGCGCTGAGCCGCACCACGCCGCGCAGCAGGCTGCCGCTTTCGGAAATATCCGATTGCAGCCTTTCGGCTTCCGCCTCGATGCGCTCGACCGTATCGACCAGCCGCCGTCCCACCGTCGTCAGTTCATAACCGCGCGGGTTTCGCTCGAACAGCTTGGTTTTCAGGGAAAATTCCAGCCGGTCGATATGGCGGGAGACGGTGGCGTGGCTGGTGCGCAGGCTTCTGGCTGCCGATGAGAGCTGTCCGGTGCGGGCCACGGCCAGAAAATATTGCAGGTCGTCCCAGGTGAAAGGGGTGGCCATATTTGTCTCCCATCAAGAGTTCTGTTCAAAAATGAACAGTTCCTGTTCGCAATTTGATGATGCCCCGCTCTTGTGTCAACGGCCGAATTCGAGAAGTCTAGGCTCAGGATGCATCGCTTTGAGGAGGGCGGTGTGACCGTTCAGGTGCAATGGCATGGAAGCCCGCAGGCGGTTTCGTTCACCGTTGCACAGACCCATCTGAGGCTCGCAATCATCTCTGGGAGGAGAAGTCATGCGCAAGAGTATCGTTTTATCCACGGCCATGGCGCTGGCCGCTGGCACCGCCGCTTATGCCGCCGAGATTTCGGACGGCAAGGTCAAGATCGGCATCCTGAACGACCAGTCGGGCGTCTACGCCAATTTCGGCGGCAAATACTCTTATGAAGCCGCGAAGATGGCGGTTGAGGATTTCGGCGGCAAGGTGCTCGATGCGCCGGTGGAAGTGGTGACCGCCGACCACCAGAACAAGGCGGATGTGGCCTCCAATATCGCCCGCCAATGGTACGATACCGAACAGGTCGATTCGATCATGGAACTGACCTCGTCGTCGGTGGGTCTTGCCGTGCAGGCGCTGTCGAAGGACAAGAAGAAGATCACCATCAATACGGGTGCGGCAACCACCGAGCTCACCGGCAAGCAGTGCAGCCCCTATGGTTTCCACTGGGCCTATGACACCTATTCGCTGGCGGTCGGCACCGGCGGCGCGCTCGTCAAGCAGGGCGGCGACAGCTGGTTCTTCCTGACCGCCGACTATGCCTTCGGTTATTCGCTGGAAGAAAATACCGCCAATTTCGTCAAGTCCAATAGCGGTAAGGTTCTGGGTTCCGTGCGCCATCCGCTCGCCACGACGGATTATTCCTCCTTCCTGCTGCAGGCGCAGTCCTCGGGTGCGAAGGTCATCGGCCTTGCCAATGCCGGTCTCGATACCTCCAACGCCATCAAGCAGGCGGCCGAATTCGGCATCGTCGCCGGCGGCCAGCGGCTTGCCGCGCTTCTCTTCACGCTTGCCGAAGTCCACGGCCTCGGTCTTGAGGCGGCTCAAGGGTTGACGCTGACGGAAGGTTTTTATTGGGACCGCGACGATGAATCGCGCAAGTTCGGCGAACGCTTCAAGGAACGCACCGGCGCCATGCCGAACATGGTTCATGCCGGCACCTATTCCGCCGTGCTGCATTACCTGAAGGCCATCGAAAAGGCTGGCACCGACGATGCCGATGCCGTCGCCAAGGCCATGAAGGAAATGCCGGTCAACGACGTCTTCTCGAAGGACGGCCATGTGGCCGCCAACGGTCGCATGATCCATGACATGTATCTCATGGAAGTGAAGAAGCCGGATGAGAGCAAGCAGCCGTGGGATTATTACAAGGTTCTCGCCACCATCCCCGGCAAGGAAGCCTTCATGGACCCCGCAAAGAGCGGTTGCCCGCTGGTAACGCAGTAAAGAAGAATAAAAAGGGGAAAGCTTGATGACGATCGCTCCCGCCCTTGCCGGGCAGGCGGAACCTCGCGTCGTTCTTTCGGCGCGCGGTCTCTCCAAGACCTTCGGCGCATTCGCGGCCGTGAAAAACGTCGATCTCGACGTCCACCATGCCCGCGTGCATGCGCTTATCGGTCCGAACGGCGCCGGCAAAACCACGGTCTTCAACCTGTTGACCAAGTTTCTCCAGCCGACAGGCGGGGCGATCACCTTCATGGGAACGGACATAACAAGGACGCCGCCGGACAAGGTGGCGCGACTGGGCCTCGTCAGGTCTTTCCAGATATCGGCGGTGTTTCCGCACCTGACGGTTCTGGAAAACGTGCGGGTGGCGTTGCAGCGGCCGAATGGCCTCGCAACGCAATTCTGGCTGCCGCTCTCCTCGCTCGACAGGCTGAACGCCCGCGCCGAGGAGTTGATCGCAACGGTTGGCCTGACACGGGAAAAACATGCGCTTGCGGCCGATCTTTCTTACGGCCGCAAGCGTGTGCTTGAAATCGCCACCACGCTGGCGCTCGATCCGAAGGTTCTGCTGCTGGATGAGCCGATGGCCGGAATGGGCGGTGAGGATGTCTCCCACGTCGCCGAACTCATCCGCGAGGTGGCAAAGACACGCGCGGTGCTGATGGTCGAACATAATCTGAAAGTCGTGGCCGATATCTGCCACCACGTCACGGTCTTGCAACGGGGTGAAATTCTGGCGGAGGGCGATTATGCCACTGTCTCCGCCGATCCGCGTGTGCGCACGGCCTATATGGGCACGGAGGAGGCTTGATATGGCGGCAATGCTCGAAGTCTCCAACCTGAAATCCTGGTATGGCGAAAGCCAGGCGCTGCACGGTGTCGATCTGACGGTCGGCGAGGGCGAAACCATCACCATTCTCGGCCGCAACGGTGTGGGCAAGACCACGACACTGCGCACCATCATGGGCATCATCCGCAACCGCAAGGGCGTCATCAAGCTGGGCGGCAGGGATCTGATGCCGGTGCCGCTGCATCGCACGGCGAAATACGGCATCGGTTTCGTGCCGGAAGAGCGCGGCATCTTCGCGACGCTGAGCGTCGAGGAGAACCTGAAGCTGCCGCCCGTCGTCGCATCCGGCGGCATGACGATTGATGAGATATACGACCTGTTTCCCAATCTTTACGAACGCCGCACTAGCCCCGGCACCAAGCTATCCGGTGGCGAGCAGCAGATGCTGGCCATGGCACGCATCCTGCGCACAGGGGTCAAGGTGCTGCTGCTCGACGAACCGACCGAAGGGCTTGCCCCCGTCATCGTGCAGCGCATCGGCGAGGTGCTGCAGAAACTGAAGAGCCGCGGCATGACCGTCGTTCTGGTCGAACAGAATTTCCGTTTTGCGAGCCGCATCGCCGACCGTTTCTACCTGATGGATCACGGCCAGATGGTCAGCAATTTTCCGGTCAGCGAGCTCTCCGGCCGCATGGGCGAGCTCAACAAGGTGCTGGGGGTTTAACGATGACGATGATCTTCGGCGTTCCAATTCAGGCACTGCTCGGGCAATTGCTGGTGGGCCTTATCAATGGCTCGTTTTATGCGCTGCTGTCGCTTGGCCTTGCCGTCATTTTCGGCCTGCTGCGCGTCATCAATTTTGCCCATGGCGCGCAATATATGCTCGGCGCTTTCGTGGCCTTCCTTGGCCTGCAATATTTCGGCATCAATTTCTGGGTGGCGCTCATCGTCACACCTTTCGTCGTGGCGCTTTTCGGTGCGATCGTCGAACGCTTCCTGCTATCGCGGCTTTACGATCTCGATCCGCTTTACGGGCTGCTGTTCACCTTCGGCCTGGCGCTGGTGGTGGAAGGCACGTTCCGCTGGCTTTATGGCGCGGCGGGCCAACCCTATTCGGTGCCGCGCGAGCTTGCCGGCGGCACCAATCTCGGCTTCATGTTCCTGCCGAATTACCGCGCTTTCGTCGTCGTCATTTCGCTCATCGTCTGCATCGCCACCTGGGCGTTGATCGAAAAGACGCGCCTCGGCTCCTATCTGCGCGCTGCGACGGAAAACCCGACGCTGGTGCAGGCTTTCGGCATCAATGTGCCTGTTCTCCTGACGCTGACCTACGCGCTGGGCGCCGGCCTTGCCGGGTTCACCGGGGTTCTCGCCGCGCCGATCTATCAGGTCTCGCCGCTGATGGGCACGAACCTCATCATCGTCGTCTTTGCGGTGGTCGTGGTCGGCGGCATGGGGTCGATCATGGGCGCCATCGTCACCGGTTACATGCTGGGCGTGGCCGAAGGCTTGACCAAGGTGTTCTACCCGGAAGCCTCCAACATCGTCATCTTCGTCATCATGGCCTTTGTGCTGCTCATCCGCCCCGCCGGACTTTTCGGAAAGGACGCCTGATATGTCCAAAGCCACCCATAGCCCCACTGCCGGTACGATACCGCAGACGGAAGTGTCCGCGACTGCCGGAACCATCAAGACCGTGCTCATTCTGGCGGGGCTTGCCGTGCTCATCGCCGCGCCGATGTTCGTTTACCCGATCTTTCTGATGAAGCTCCTGTGCTTTGCGCTGTTTGCCTGCGCCTTCAATCTGCTGATCGGTTACACGGGCCTTCTGTCCTTCGGCCATGCGGCGTTTTTCGGCGGTGCAGCCTATTTCACCGCCTATTCCGTGAAGGAATGGGGCGTGACGCCGGAGATCGGCCTTGTCATCGGCATGGCGGGGGCGGCCCTTCTCGGTCTCGTCATCGGTTTCTTCGCCATTCGCCGTCAGGGCATCTATTTCGCCATGATTACGCTGGCGCTGTCGCAGATGTTTTATTTCTTCTGCCTTCAGGCGCCCTTCACCCATGGTGAGGACGGCTTGCAGGGCGTGCCGCGCGGCCATCTCTTCGGCCTTCTCGACCTCAATGCACCGCTCAATATCTATTACACGGTGCTGGCGGCCTTTGTGTTGGCGCTTCTTGTCATCTGGCGTTTTGTCAACTCGCCCTTCGGCATGATCCTGAAATCCATCCGCGAAAACGAACAACGCGCCATTTCGCTGGGCTACAGCGTGCAGCGCTACAAGCTCGGCGCCTTCGTCATGTCGGCGGCGCTTGCCGGGCTTGCGGGCGGTCTGAAAGCGCTGGTCTTCCAGTTCGCCACGCTGACCGATGTGACCTGGCAGATGTCCGGTGAGGTCATTCTGATGACGCTGCTCGGCGGCATCGGCACCATGATCGGCCCGATCTTCGGTGCCGGTCTCGTCGTCACCCTGCAGAACTATCTCGCGACATCCGATTTCCCGGTCACCATCATCACCGGCCTCGTATTCATGGCCTGCGTTCTGGTGTTCCGGCGCGGTCTGATCGGCGAATTTTACGCGTCGCGGCTCGGGAGAAAACTCGGCTTTCAGCACCGCAGCTAGACATTTTTGAAAACACAGACAAGGCCTCCTCCGCGTCCGGGACGGTGCGGCAAGGGCGGCGCATGGAGAAGAGCATGGGCGAATATGACTATATCGTCATCGGAGCGGGGAGTGCCGGATGCGTCCTCGCCAACCGCCTTTCGAAAGATCCGAACAACCGCGTGCTGCTTCTGGAAGCGGGCGGCAACGATAATTACCACTGGATCCATATTCCGGTCGGTTATCTCTATTGCATCAACAACCCGCGAACCGACTGGTGTTTCAAGACCGCGGAAGAGCCGGGGCTGAACGGCCGCTCGCTGATCTATCCGCGCGGCAAGGTGCTTGGCGGCTGCTCCTCCATCAATGGCATGATCTATATGCGCGGTCAGGCGCGCGATTACGATATGTGGCGGCAGCTCGGCTGCGAGGGCTGGGGGTGGAACGATATCCTGCCCTATTTCCTGAAGTCGGAAGACTTTTATCGCGGCAAGAACGAGATGCATTCCGCCGGCGGCGAATGGCGCGTGGAAAAGGCCCGCGTGCGCTGGGATGTGCTGGACGCCTTCCAGAAGGCTGCGGGCGAGGCCGGCATTCCCGCAACCGATGATTTCAACCGGGGCGACAATGAAGGCGCCGGTTATTTCGATGTCAACCAGAGGGCCGGCTGGCGCTGGAACACGGCGAAAGCCTTCCTGAAACCGGCGCTCGGCCGCAAGAACCTGACGGTTCTGACCAAGGCCCATGTCAAGCGTCTCATCATCGAGGAAGGCCGTGTCACAGGCGTCGAGTTTCACCATGACGGCGTCTTGAAAACGATGCGGGCGCGGCGCGAGACGGTGCTGTCCGCCGGCGCAATCGGCTCGCCGCATATTCTGGAGCTTTCCGGCGTCGGCCGTGGCGATGTGTTGCAGGCGGCCGGTATCGACACGGTGGCGGAGGTTCAGGGTGTGGGCGAGAACCTGCAGGACCATCTGCAACTGCGCATGGTCTACAAGGTCTCCGGCGTCCTGACGCTGAATGAAAGGGCCTCCACCCTGTTCGGCAAGGCGAGGATCGGCCTCGAATATGCACTGACGCGCTCCGGGCCGATGTCGATGGCGCCCAGCCAGCTCGGTGTCTTCACCCGCTCCTCGCCGGAAAAGGAAACCGCCGATCTGGAATATCATGTCCAGCCGGTTTCACTCGACAAGTTCGGCGATCCGGTTCACACTTTTCCGGCCATTACCGCAAGTGTCTGCAATCTGCGGCCGGAAAGCCGGGGCTCCGTGCATGTGAAAGGACCGGATTTCGCCATGCAGCCGGAAATCCGCCCGAACTATCTTTCCACCGAAGGCGACCGCCAGGTGGCCATCGACGCCATGCGGCTGACGCGCCGTATCGTCGCCCAGCCGGCCTTCGCGCGCTTCAAGCCCCAGGAATACCGGCCCGGCCCGTCTTTCGAGAATGACAACGATCTCGCCAAGGCGGCGGGGGATATCGGCACCACCATCTTCCACCCCGTCGGCACGCTGCGCATGGGGTCGGACATGGAAAGCGTTGTCGATGCGCGGCTGAAATTCCGCCGGCTCGCCGGGCTGCGCGTCGCCGACGCATCGGTGATGCCGCGCATAACATCCGGAAATACCAATTCCCCGACGATCATGATTGCCGAAAAGGCCGCCGACATGATCCTTGCGGATAATCGCTGAAAGGAGCGCTCCGATGAAGACCGTCGCTTTTATCGGGCTGGGACATATGGGCCTGCCCATGGCCGCCAATCTTGTCATGGCCGGATATGCCGTCAGGGGTCACGATCTTTCCGAAGCCTGCCGCGTGGCGGCGAAAGAGGCGGGAATTCCCGTAGCGGCAGATTCCGCCGAGGCTATCGAAGCGGCTGAGGTGATCATCACCATGCTGCCGAAGGGCGAACATGTGGTTTCCGTCTATGACGATCTGGTTCGGAAAATTCCTGCTGGCACGCTTCTCATCGACTGCTCGACGGTGGATATGGAAAGCGCCCTTAAGGCGCACGAACTGGCCGCTTCCGCCGGTTGCCACTCGGTCGATGCGCCCGTTTCCGGCGGCACGGGCGGGGCTGCGGCGGGCACCCTGACGTTCATGTGTGGCGGCGAGGCGGAGGCCTTCTCTGCGGCAAAACCGGTGCTTGAGGCGATGGGCAAGAAGATCGTGCATTGCGGCAAGGGCGGCAACGGCCAGGCGGCCAAGATCTGCAACAACATGATCCTCGGCATTTCCATGATTGCGGTGTCCGAAGCCTTCGTGCTCGGCGAAAGGCTCGGGCTTTCGCATCAGGCGCTGTTCGATGTCGCCTCTACGTCTTCGGGCCAATGCTGGTCGCTCACCACCTATTGCCCGGTGCCGGGACCGGTGCCGACATCGCCCGCCAACAAGGATTACCAGCCCGGATTTGCGGCGGCCCTGATGCTGAAGGATCTGAAGCTTTCGCAGGAGGCCGCGAATGGAGCCGGGGCTTCCACCCCGCTCGGTGCGGCTGCGGCGGCGCTTTATGAGAACTTCGTCGACGAGGGGAGCGGCGGGCGCGATTTTTCCGCCATCGTCGAAATGCTGCGCGGGAGCGAAGCATGACGGACGCCGCGCCATCCGACATCTTATGGGTACCGCCGGAGAAGAGGCTGGAGCGCTCGGCGCTTTTCGCCTTCGCGACGAAAACGGCAAAGCTGCACAGGCAGGCCGCCGATGACTATGCCGGCCTGCTGCGCTGGTCCATCGACGCGCCGGATGAATTTTACGATGCGCTGTGGGACGAACTCGGCATTATCGGCACACGCGGCGACACCGCATTCAAGCCCGGCAAGACCATACGGGAGGCGGAGTTCTATCCGGGCGCGAGGCTCAATTATGCCGAAAACCTGCTGCGCGATGCCGACGGGCGGCTGGCCATCATCGCCCATCGCGACGATGGCACCAGGCGGGAGATTACCCGCAGAGAGCTTTACGACGAAGTGTCCCGCATGGTGCAGGCGCTTACCCATGCAGGTGTGAGCGAAGGCGACCGCGTCGGCGCCATCGTCACCCATGATATCGAGGCGATCGTCAGCTATCTGGCTGTCAGCGCCATCGGGGCCATCTGGTCGTCCTGCTCGCCGGATTTCGGCCCGGCGGGAGCCTCCGACCGCCTGTCGCAGATCGGCCCGAAAATCCTCATCGCCGTGCCGGAATATGGTTATGCCGGCAAACGCATCGATGTCGGCCCGACCATCCGCGCCGTGGCGGAAAGTGCGGCGCCTGAGAAGATCGTGCTGATCGGCGGTGCCGTTCCCGAAAGTCTTGCCGATCTCGGCTGCGTGACGCTTACGGATTTCGTCGCGCCTTATGCGGCGGGCGAGATTGCCTTCAACCGTCTGCCCGTCAAGGCGCCGCTGGCGATCCTTTATTCCTCCGGCACCACCGGCAAGCCGAAATGCATCACCCATTCCGGCGGCGGTTTGCTTCTTCAGCACATGAAGGAACTGAAGCTGCAATGCGATATTCAGGAAGACGAGCGCTTCTTCTATTTCACTACCTGCGGCTGGATGATGTGGAACTGGCAGGTCTCCGGTCTGGCGCTCGGCGCAACGCTCGTCACCTATGACGGCAATCCCGGTTATCCGACATCCGCGCGGCTGATCGATCTCATCGACGCCGAACGGATCGCCACTTTCGGCACGTCGGCGAAGTTTATCGATGCCTGCCTGAAGGCCGGGCTGAAACCGCGCGAAAGCCACGATCTTTCGTCGCTGAGGACGATTCTCTCCACCGGCTCGCCGCTCATCCCGCAATCCTTCGATTATATCTATCGCGACTGGAAGGCAGACGTGCACCTTGCCTCCATTTCCGGCGGCACGGATATCTGCGCCTGTTTCCTTGGCGGCAACCCTTTGCAGCCGGTTCATCGCGGCGAATTGCAGGGTGCGATGCTCGGCATGGATATCGACACGCTGGACGATGAGGGCCGTTCCGTTCGCGGCGTTGCCGGCGAACTTGTCTGCCGCAATGCGCACCTTTCCATGCCGGTGAAGTTCTGGGGCGATGAGGATGGCTCGCGCTATCGGGCAGCCTATTTCGACCGCTTCCCCGGCATCTGGGCGCATGGCGATTTCGCCGAAATGCGCCCCTCCGGCGGCTATGTCATCCATGGGCGTTCGGACACGACGCTCAATCCCGGCGGGGTTCGCATCGGCACGGCCGAAATCTACCGGCAGGTGGAAACCGTGCCTGAAGTCGAAGAGGCGATTGCCGTGGGGCAAGATATCGAGGGCGACCAGCGGGTCATTCTCTTCCTGCGCATGAAGGAAGGTGCGGCCCTGACGGAGGAGTTGGAAAAGACCATCCGCAGCCGCATCCGCTCGGGTGCGACGCCGCGGCATGTGCCGGCAAGGATCATTGCAGTCAGCGCCATTCCCCGCACCCGTTCTGGCAAGATTTCCGAAATCGCGGTGCGCGATACCATCCACGGCCGGCCGGTGAAGAATGCCGATGCGCTCGCCAATCCCGAAGCGCTCGAACTTTTCCGCAACCTGCCGCAGCTGAAGGACTAGGCCGATGGAGGATCAACCGAAGACCGTGCTTGTCACGGGTTCCACCAGCGGCATCGGGCTCGCCATCGCCAAGCGTTTCGCCGAGGCGGGGTATCTGGTCGCGGTACATGGCATAGAAACGACGGAGGAGGCGACGCAGGCGCTGGAGATGGTCGCGCAGGTGGCGCGTCACAGGCCGGTCTATTTTGCGGCCAACCTCGCCAATTATGATGAAAGCGCCCATCTGCCGGAAACCGTCATCGCCGAATTCGGTCATATCGACGTCCTCGTCAACAATGCCGGCATTCAGAAGGTCGCGCCGATCGACGAGTTCGATTTCGCTGATTTCTCCCGCATCGTCGCCATCTCGCTCGACAGCGCGTTTCACACCATCCATGCCGCCCTGCCGGGCATGAAGGAAAGGGGTTGGGGCCGCATCGTCAACATCGCTTCCGCGCATGGCCTGCGCGCTTCGCCCTTCAAGGGGCCTTATGTGGCGACCAAACATGCGGTGGTGGGGCTGACGAAAAGCGTGGCGCTGGAAGTGGCCGAACTCGGCATCACCTGCAACGCCATCTGCCCCGGTTATGTCTGGACCCCGCTTGTCGCCGCCCAGGTTGCCGATCAGGCGCGCGTGCATGGCATGAGCGAGGAGGAGGTGGTGAAAAAGGTGATGCTCGCGCCGCAGCCGACCAGGCGGTTTGTGCAACCGGAAGAAGTAGCGGAAATGGCGCTTTATCTCGCGGGCGATATGGCGCGCTCCATCACCGGCACCACCATTTCCATCGATGGCGGCTGGACCGCGAAATAATTTTCACGCGCGCGCTTTAAGCGAACTGTCTCACCGGCTTCCGGCATTGTTGAGCGGTTTCAATCCTGTATAGTTTTCGTGGACGGCGGAGGTTCAGCGCCGTGTCCACGGAAAAGCGTCATGATGAACACAGGGTCTTTTGAAGCGCCGCTGGCGCGTTCGCGCTTCGATACGCGCCAGGTGCCGAAACGCGACGCCATGGGGCTGTGGCGGGATTCGATCAACGTGCTTTTCGATGCCCGCCTGCGCCGCTCGCAGGATGACGGCTTCTTCGCCAGCGTGGATGCCGCTTTCATCGGCAATGTCGCGCTCGGCCGCACCCAGTCCTCGGCGCAGGATTTCGACCGTTCGCGCCACAAGCTTGCCCGCGACGGCATGGACGGTTTTCTGCTGCAATTTTACGCCAGCGGACAGAGCATGTCGCGGCGCGGATCGGGTGAGACCGCAGGGCCCGGCGACCTCTATCTCATCGACATGGCGCAGCCGCTTGCCACCGCCACGACCGACCACGACCATCTCAGCCTCGTCGTGCCGCGCCGGCTATTGGAAGGCAGGCTTGGCGGTTCCGGCAATCATCATGAACGCGTGCTGCCGGCCGGTTTGCCGCTGGTATCGCTGCTACGCGAAACGATGACGAGCATCTATCGCCATTTCGACGTCATGAACGCCAGCGAGGGCGCAGCGACAGTCTCGCCGCTTCTGGAACTGGCTGCGGCCGCCATCAACAATCATGTCGGGCACGACAATGCGCAGGGCGTGCAGCGGGCGCTCAGGGCATCCATCCGGCGTTATATCGACAATCACCTTCTCGATCCGGCCCTGTCGGTGGAAAAGGTCATGGGCGAATTTGGCGTGTCGCGACGTACCGTCTACCGGCTCTTCGAGCCGCTGGGAGGGTTTTCAGCCTGCATCACCCATCGGCGTCTTGAGCGCGCGATGGATTTCCTGCGGGCACCGCAGTCGGCGCATATGACGATTGCCGAGGTGGCGGCGTCCTATGGTTTCACCAATCCGGAAAATTTCAGCCGCGTCTTCAAGAAGGCCTTCGGCCTTTCGCCGCGTCAGATGCGGCATTTCGCTTCGGAAAACCGTGACCTCACGTCGGATATTCTGAAGCCGGACAGCGCGGAATGGACCCGCTGGATCGTGCAACTCGGCCGCTGACCACGCTTTTAGGGGTGCCCTTCTGACACTTTATGACGGTTTGTTGGCACAATTCGACCATTTGCTGCGGTTGCGGCGCGATGGGGATGCGCATGTCTTTCAGACGTGCCAAACAGGGCAGGTTATTTTTATCAATATATTGCCTGACAATCATGATGTTGAGAATCCTCGCTTTTCTGAACCTGTGTCGCCAATGGCGCCATGAGCTGAAACAACACCTCTCCTTTTCCGGCGCCGGATTTCACAGGCGGCCATCACCCCTGTCGTCGGCGAATTTTGACAGCCCAGCAGACGATCCATCGGAAACGGATGATGGAGCGCGGCGGCCGGTTTCCTGGCTCGGCCTCGGGCAAAGCTTCAGCGCGGTGGATGTAGCGGACTGTGACAGGGCGCGTTTGCCGGCCGAGTGAGGTGAAAGCCGTTCTCCGGCGATCTGGAACAAAACCCTGACCCCGGGGATTAGATCAACAGGGTTACAGGGAGTGAAAGACATGGCCAGAGAAAATGCCAGCTATCCCGACAGTCGGGATGCTCCAAAAAGCGAAACGGCAACGCGCGCGCGGCAGGGATCGCGCGGACGTCCCGTCCTTGTCATTCTGATCGTCAGCGTGTTTCTTGCATTGGTGGTCTGGGCCGTTGTCGAATATTCGGTTTTCGAACCCGACGAGAACCTGCCGCAGAACCCGCAGACCGAGACAGCGCCCGTGCCGCAGCAGCCGTCCGGACCGGGAAGCTTCGACAACAATCCGGCAAATGGCCGTCCCCAACCGCCGTCCTCGACAGAAACAAATCCCACGCCGCAGGATTCGACCGGAGCACCGCAAAACCCATGACCACCATGGCGTGAAGTTTTTTCGCGACGATGATGATTTTCATGGAACCAGATCGCGCCCGATTTCATTTCACGCAAAGTGACAGGAATCGGGGGTTTCATTCATGGCAGTCACCGTCACTGCAGTTGTTCTCACGCTGATCGGTCTTGCGCTGTTCGGTTTCGGCTCTCAGCTCGTCATGCTGGGCGGGAGCTTTTATTACGTGCTCTCCGGACTGGCCTTTCTGTTGACGGCCATTCTGCTGTTCAAGCGCAATCGCGCAGCCCTTCACGTCTATGCCGTCTTCATTGTCGCCACACTCGCCTGGGCCATCTGGGAAGTCGGCTTCGACTGGTGGCAGCTTGGCCCGCGCGGCGGCATCATCATTCTCATCGGCCTCTGGCTTCTGGTTCCATGGGTCAGAAGGCCGCTTGGTTTTTCGAGCCCGACCGGGCTTAGCTACGGGCCGAACGCCTGGCCGCTTGCCCTTTCCGTGCTCGCCTCCATCGTCGTGGCCGGATATTCCATGGCGCAGGATCCGCACGATAAGGCAGGTTCCCTGCCTAAGGAAACCGCCTCGGTCACGCCTGCCTATGGCGGCAATGTACCTGACGGTGACTGGCATCAATATGGCCGCACGCCCTATGGCCAGCGTTATTCGCCGCTGACCCAGGTCAATGTCGACAATGTCTCGCAGCTCAAGGAAGCCTGGCGTTACCAGACGGGCGATGTGAAGCTGCCCGATGATGTGGGTGAAACCACCTATCAGGTGACGCCGCTCAAGATCGGCAATACGCTTTATATCTGCACGCCGCATAATTGGGCGATTGCCATCGATGCCGCCACCGGCAAGGAAAAGTGGAAATACGACCCGAATGTCGGTCTCAATCCGGATCGCCAGCACCAGACATGCCGCGGCGTTTCCTATTATGCCGAGCCGAATGCCGCTCAGGGCACGGCCTGCGCCGAGCGCGTCTACCTGCCGATCTCGGATGCGCGGCTGATCGCGCTTGACGCCGCCACCGGTCAGGTTTGCACGTCCTTTGCCGATCAGGGTGTGCTGCATCTTGAGCAGGGCATGAAATACAATCCTGCCGGTTATTATTACTCGACCTCGCCGCCCGTCATCGTGGCGGGCAAGATCATCATCGGCGGCGCGGTGAACGACAACTATTCCACGCAGGAACAGTCCGGCGTCATCCGCGCTTTCGATGTGAATAGCGGCGCGCTCGTCTGGAACTGGGATTCCGGCAACCCGGCGAAAACCGAACCGATTGCGGCGGGTGAAACCTACACCACCAATTCGCCCAACAGCTGGTCGGTCTTCAGTTATGATGAGGGCCTCGGGCTCGTTTATATCCCGCTTGGCAATCAGGTGCCGGATCAGCTCGGCATGGGCCGCAGCGAGAATGTGGAGAAATATTCCTCCTCCATCGTCGCGCTGGATATAAACACCGGCAAGGATCGCTGGGTGCGCCAGACGGTTCATCACGATCTCTGGGACATGGACGTGCCGGCCCAGCCGGTGCTGCTCGACATCACCAAGGACGGCCAGACCGTGCCGGCCCTCGTCGGCCCCACCAAGCAGGGCGATATCTACGTTCTCGACCGGCGCACCGGCGAGCCGCTTCTGCCGATCACCGAAGAGCCCGCGCCGGGCGGCGCCATCCCGGAGGATTTCACCTCCCCGACGCAGCCGACGACGGCCTTGTCCTTCAAACCGGAGCCGTTGCAGGAAAAGGACATGTGGGGCGTCTCCATGTTCGATCAGCTCGCCTGCCGCATCCGCTTCCATCAGCTGAACTACAAGGGCCGCTATACGCCGCCTTCGCTCACCGGCTCGATCATCTATCCCGGCAATTTCGGTACCTTCAACTGGGGCAGCGTGGCGGTCGATCCCGAACGCCAGGTGATGTTCGGCATGCCGACCTATCTCGCCTTCACCTCGCAGCTCGTGCCGCGCGCCGACATTCCGCCGAAGGGCCAGGACGAAAAGGGGAGCGAACAGGGCCTCAACCGCAATGACGGCGCACCCTATGGCGTCTTCATGGGTCCGTTCCTCGGTCCGCTGCAGATTCCTTGCCAGGCCCCGCCATGGGGTTATGTCGCGGGTGCTGACCTGCGCACCGGCGATATCGCCTACAAGCACAAGAACGGCACGGTCCATGACATGACGCCGCTGCCGCTGCCCTTCAAGGTGGGTGTGCCGGGCATTGGCGGGCCGATGATCACCAAGGGGGGCGTCGCCTTCCTCGGGGCGGCCGTTGACAACTATCTGCGCGCCTATGACCTGACGACCGGCAAACAGCTTTGGGAAGCGCGCCTGCCGGCCGGCGGCCAGGCAACGCCGATGACCTATGCGCTGGATGACGGCAAGCAATATGTGGTGATGGTTGCGGGTGGCCACGGCTCCGTCGGAACCAAACCGGGCGACTATGTGATCGCTTATACCCTGCCGTAATCTCTGCAGGTTTCAAGATACAAAAAAACCGGAATGGGAGACCATTCCGGTTTTTGCTGCGAAGGAGGGTATCAAGCCGCCTTTTTCTCGGCGGCGGCGTTAACCGAAGTCTTGGCGAGCGCGGTCAGCGCATCATCGGTCTTCGCTTCTTCCTTGAGCGTGGCATCCAGCAACGAAACTGCTTTCGTGTGGCCCAGCTTTTCCGCCCATGCCTTCAGCGTGCCGTAACGGGCGATCTCATAGTGCTCGACCGCCTGTGCCGAGGAAACCAGACCGGCGTCGAGGGCGGGCGTGCCCTTGAAGTCCTCCATGATTTCCTCGCCCTCGGCGATGATGCCCTGAATGGCTTCGCAGGTCTTGCCCTGCGCCCGCTTGCCGATGATCTCGAACACCTCCTGCAGGCGTTCGACGTGGCCCTGGGTTTCTTCCTTGTGTTTTTCAAAGGCCTGTTTCAGCTTCGGATCGGTCGCTGCCCGTGCCATCTTCGGCAGGGCTTTCAGGATTTGCCGTTCGGCGTAATAGATATCTTTCAGCGTGTCGTAGAACAGATCATCGAGTTTCTTCTCGGCCATTGGTCCTTCTCCCATGTGTGAAAATACATGACGTGCGCCCACGCGCACGGGAGACAAACCCTTTGCTGCGCCCATGGTTCCGGCTCGGTTGCGCGCAACGTTTATATTGCCGTGCGGAACCAACACGCCTCTGCGAACTTAGTGTGAAGAAATTTCGGGAGGAGACGCGACAGTGCCCCAGAGCCTTGCAGAAGAATTTTCCATGAATATTTCCATCCCCTTCGAGGTGCTGCTGGTGCGTGTGTTCGGGGCGGTCATCCTGTGCGGCCTGATCGGTCTGGAGCGGGAGTTTCACAAGAACACCGCCGGCCTGCGCACCAACATGCTGATCGGCCTTGCCGCCGTCACCTTCTGCGTCATCACCATCCACATGATGGAGACGATGGCGGAAGGCCATGAGGCCGCACGGCTTGATCCCATCCGCCTGGTTGAGGCGGTGACGGCGGGCATCGCCTTTCTCGCGGCGGGTGTGGTTGTATATACCCGGGGCGATGTCAAAGGCCTGACGACGGGCGCCAGCATGTGGCTTTCGGCGGCAATCGGCCTCTCGGTCGGTCTTGGCATGTGGCCGCTTGCTTTTCTTGCCTCGGGAATGGGCATTGTCGTCCTGTGGACGCTGCGCCGCATACAGGTGGCGGCGGGCATCAAGGAGGAATGAACGAGATCAGCCGAAGCGGAAAAGATCGGCGTCTGGATCCTTGCCGCCATTGATGGCGGCGGCCACGATTTCAGCGGCGATCTGGCTGAAGGTGATGCCGTTACCGCCGAAACCCATCACGGCATAGACGTTGTTCATTCCGGGCACAGCGCCAATCAGCGGCAGGCCAGTGGTGGTCGAGCCGAAGGCCGCCGCCCAGCGATATTCCGGCTTTCCCATATCGATACCGAGAAGCTTCTCGATCTTGCGGCGGATCGTCTCCGCCTTGGCGGCGAGCTTGCGCTCCGACTGGTAGGCGGTGGGGTTTTCCTCGTCCTCGCCTCCGGCGATCATCCGCCCCTCCCGGTCGGTGCGCAGGTAGAGATAGGGATCGGAGGCCTCCCAGACGATATGGTTCTCCAGCCAGTCGGGGAGGTTCAGCCCCTTTCTGCTCGCCAGCGCCCAGGTGGAAATGATCTGGTGTTTCGGGCTCTCCAGCATTTTCAGGAATTCATAGCCGGTGCAGAAAACGACATTGCGTGCTGAAAGGATTTTGCCGCCGGCGGTGGCAAGGACAACCTCGTCGCCGAGGTTCCTGAGATCGGTGATCTCAAGCTGGGAGACGATTTCGGCGCCGGCGCCCGCCGTGTGGCGCAGCAGGCCGGCCGTCAGCTGCGCGGGATTGGCGGAGGCCGAAATATCGCTGAGGATGGCCCCGGTCCGGTGCAAGCCGTATTGCTCTCTCAGTTCCGCAGCCGTGAGAAGACGGGCCTCGATGCCCGCTTCTTTGCGGGCTGCCGTTTCGGCCTTCAACGCCCGCGATCCCATTTCGTCTCCAGCCAGATAAAGGGCCTGTTTGCGCCTCATGCTGCAGGAGATGCCGAGCGAAGAAACGATTTCCTCCAGCCGCAGGACGGCGCGGGCGGAACGCTGCCATGCCCGGTCAGCCGCGTGCCTGCCGATCATCTTTCGAAGCTGTGTCAGCGGCGTGTCGATTTCGTGCTGGATCATCGCGGTGCTGGCGACGCTGCTGCCCATTACCGGCTCGCGCCGGTCAACGATCAGCATGGATTGACCCGGCCGTTGAAGGGCATGGGACACCAGCGCGCCGCTGATACCGGCGCCGACGACGATCGTGTCGTAATGGTCGGCTTCCGGCGTATGCCTGCTGCGGAGGCCGATGCGCGGCGTATCCGCCCACACGGGCTTTGAATCCCTGAGGTCGCGTTCTTTCGTCAGTTCCGATGTCGGCATGAAATCATCCTGAAAGGTGTCACGGCTCTGTATAACCGGCGACATTGATGGTGAGCGTTGCGCTGCGGGGATCGTTGCGGAAGAAAAGCGTGCCGGTGTCGCGAGACTCCGAGGCGACGTAATCGAATGTCACATCGGCGCTCTCCAGTGTCGCGTCGTTTTGCTGCAGGTTGCCACGCACTTGCACCTGCGCCGCCGTCGTCATGGACAGGTTGCGGATATCGAACCGTACCCGGTATTGCCCGGCCTGCGCCTCCACGCCGGTAACGGCGATTTCGAAGCGGGCATCCTCCGGTCTGTAGCGATAAATGTCATAACCGATCCAGCCCAGCATGGCGGCGACAAGAAGCGTGCAGATGACGCCCGTCAGCCATTCCACCCAGTGGGGCTCGGAGCTTTCCGTATGTTTGCGGCCCTTGGATATCGTCATCTTGTCCTCACAGGATCAGCCGGGCGGAGGCCGCGCCGATCGAGGCGGGAACGCCGAGAATGACGGCGGCGTTCATGATCTGCGACAGCGAGGTGTGGTCAAGGCGCTCGAAGGTCCAGAGCGTATAGATGCTGATGGCGATGGCGATGACATAACCGGGCAGGGTGAAGCGGATTAAGGATTGCCACCACTTCTGCCCCTCGTGCAGCTGGTGCGAGCCCTTGAAGTGAAGCGCGTAGACAAAGCCATGCATGATGGCGATCGACAGCAGGCAAAGCGCCAGAATGTGATAGGGCGTCACCTTATAGGCGATCAGGATCATTTCTTCCGTCGGCGCGACATTGAGGCTGAGGAAAAGCGCACCGACAACCATCATGAACAGTTCGTGCAGATAACCCGTCTCGCCGGAATATTCGCCTTCCTCTTCATCCTCCGCGTCGGAATGCTGACCGAGCTGGCTGCGTCCGAGCAGCGCGCCGATGCTGGCTGGAACGGATTGCAGGGCAATCTTGGCGACGATGTTGGAAGCGGTGATCTGGTCGTTCAGAATGCCGAACAGCAAGAGCACGGCCGCGCTCACGGCGATGCCCAGCCCATAGGCCGTTATCGCATCGCGCAGCGCCTGGCTCCAGGAGTGAATATTCTCGAAACCGATGCGGCGGGCGAGAAGAAGCAGCAGCGGCAGGTTGAGGATGCAGAGCAGCAGAAGCCGCCAGGAATTGGCGTAAAGGCCGAGAAACCACATTTCCATGGTCATCAGCATGGGCAGGGCAAACAGCAATGCACCCGCCGTGCCACGCGCGAGACCGATCAGAAATTGCCCGACCTCGTCATCATCCGCATCTCTTCGATTGATCGCCGTCACCATGCCGCCCCCTGTCCAAAGCGATAACGCAATGGCGTTTTTCCGGTTCCGTGGGTTTATTTCGCGGGATCGATGAGAGCGATGCCGAATTCCCGGCGATAGCTGCGCCGCAATTCCGCAGGTGTTTCGCGGATGACGACTTCCAGCGTCGGCCGCACCATGCCCTTCAGAAAATGGCCGCCCTTCGTGGAGCCATCGGCAAAGCCCAGAACCACATGCAGGTGCGGATTGGGCGTATCGTTCTCGTCAAGGGTGATATCGCCGAGCAGGCTCAGAACCTCGCTCTGGTCGGTGACCGGTATTTCCTTATAGTCCTTTGTCGAAAGATCGAAAAAGGCGAGTGTCGCCGTGGCGAAGGCACCGATTGCGGTAACCGAGGCGGCGTTGATGTTCTCGGCCCTGGCAAAGCGCCTGATGGCCTCGAAGGCTTCTTCCTCTGGATCGATGACGAGGATGAAGGTGCGCTCCGAGCCGCTTGCCAGCAATCTGCTTTTCATGTCTTCCTCCCAAATAGAAGTGCCGCCGGGAAACCGGCGGCACGAATATGGTACGTGCCTTAAGCGGCGCGGCGTTCGTGGCGGCCTTCCTCGACCTCTTCCACGATCTTGGCGACGAAGGCATCGAGATCGTCAGGGCTGCGGGAGGTAATGATCCCCTTGTCGGTCACCACTTTTTCATCCTTCCAGTTGGCGCCGGCGTTCTTGAGGTCGGTCTTGATCGACCAATAGGAGGTGGCGTCGCGGCCACGCAGGGCGTCGGCTTCTACAAGCAGCCAGGGTGCGTGGCAGATGGCGGCCACCACCTTGCCGGATTTGATGAAATCACGCACCACCCGCATCGCATCCTCGTCATGGCGCAGAACGTCCGGATTGATCTGGCCCCCGGGAAGAACCAGCGCGTCAAAATCTTCCGTTTTTACGGCCTTGGCGGGAAGGTCGACGGCGATGCTGTCGCCCCAGTTCTTCTTGTCCCAGCTCCTGATCTCGCCCTCCTTGATGGAGGCGACCTTCACGTCTGCACCTTTGGCCTTCAGCCGGTCATAGGGCACGCGCAGTTCGGAACGCTCATAGCCGTCGGTTGCGAGAATGAGGATTTTTGCAGCGTTGATGGCAGTCATGTCTGTCTCCTTCTGGGTTCACTTGTCCTTGTCGGAATTCATGGAGGGCAGGAAAAATTCCACGTCCTTGAGGCGCTTCGCGTCGAGATTTTCGATATGCGTTTGCCAGAACCGTTCGGCTTCCGCCGGTTCGTGCTGCCATTGGCGCACGAAGGTCTTGTTGTCATCGATCATCACCTGACGCGTGCCGCCGAGACGCAAATATTCTTCCGCAAGTTTGCGAGTTTCGGTCTTTTCCATGTCGCGGCTCCTTGTGCGTGGAAAGCGGGAACGGAGGGGTGCCGGATGGGTAAGAAGCTCGGCTGCCATTTCGTTGGCCACCGGGAGAAAACGGAAAAATCCCGATGTTCTTCAGCGCCATCGCGTCCGTTTGACACGGCGGCCCCTCCTGCTGGAACAACGTGAGCTTTCCGGTAAGGTTCCCCAGTTTTTTCGGCGGCCTCGTTGCCGGTGCCGAATGTATCGCGCGCAATTTTTTCCCGGAACAAACGGGCATGTCCCGCTGTTTTATCCCCGATGCAGGGGAGGCAGCATGGCAGCCAGACAGAGCGACGGCGAATACCACGGTAACAACGACAACAAGGGTTTCTGGTCGATCGATTTCGGCAATTCACCGGTTATCGGCACGGCCATTCATGACGGTCATCGCATTAGACCGGACGTAGCCGGGCTCATCGCCCTTTCCCCGGAACAGCGGCTGCGGGAGGAAGACCCTTTCACCGGTGAGATGGTCGCGGGACTGACGAACCGCATCGTCGTTCGCCATTCGCGTTTCGAAATCGATCTCAACCGTGCGGCCGATCACGCGATCTATCTGACGCCGGAACAATCCTGGGGGCTTGAGGTCTGGAAAGAGGAGCCGGCGCAGGAAGCCATCCGCCAATCGCTCGCTTTTCACGCCGACTATTATGCGATGCTGGAGACCGTGCTCTCTGCAATCGAAAGGCGGCACGGCGCTTTCGTGGTGCTCGATGTGCACAGCTATAATCATCGCCGGCAGGGCGCCGGCGCGCCGCCGACGGCGCAGGCGGAGGCGCCCGATATCAATATCGGCACATTTTCCATGGATCGCAGCCGCTGGGGCGATATCGTGAGCGCGGTCGGGCACCATTTCGCGTCAGCGACCATCGGCGGACGCCGCCTCGATGTTCGCGAGAACGTGGCGTTTCAGGGCAAGGGGGAGCAGACCCGTTTCATCCACGAAAGGTTCGCCGAAAATGGCTGCGCCATTGCGGTCGAGTTCAAGAAGTTCTTCATGGACGAGTGGACGGGAAAGCCGGATGCGCGTGTAGTGGCGGATATTCGCCAAGCGATCGCAGCACTTCAGCCGGTGCTCGAAGAGTGCCTGAGGTCGCGGCGATGAACCTCTCCTCCGCCCGCAGCGCACCGTCTCCCATCGCCGATCTGGTCGATGACGTCGTGTCCTGCCTCGAGGCTGGCAAGGCCATCCGCCGCGATGTCGGCAAAGACGGCCGCCTGCATATCGACCGGCCGTTGCCCTTCCTCTGCCTCCATCTGACGGGCGGCACGAAAAATCTCGCTGCCCGCGATATCGCCGCCGCCCATGCCTCCTATCTGATCGCGTCGACCATTCAGGAGGCTGCGCCGCTGATCGAGGCCGTTGGCACGGTCATGCGGCAGCGTTTCGGCGCCTTCATCGTCCTCGATATCGGCGAGCTGGAGCATGACATCCTGCTGGCCGACGATTCGCCTTTCCTGCCGCATTATGAGGTTTCCGTCTCGGCGACGGCTGAGCCAGAGACGCAGAATGCCCGCAGGGTCTTCATCAAGGCGGTTTGCGATGCCGAAGTGCGTTTTCGCACGCCGCGCATCACCCGGCCGGAGCCGGATGCCGATCCGGTTCTGCGTTTCCAGAATGCGGGCCTCGATTTTCCCTGTATCAGCGTGCGTTTTGCGCCGATCTACCGCCAGCCGGAATCCGGTGCGGATTATCCGGGCCTGCGGGTGACGATGATCGCCGATCTTTTCGATGCCGGCCTGCAGGCTTTTTCATCCTTCGCTTCGGGCAAGGACGCCCTCAAGGTCACCAGCCATCGGGCGCTGGGGCGCAAGGCCTTCGTCGATGCGGTCAGGCGTGCCGACCGGTCCGTCGACGATATTGTTTCATCCTTCGATTTTCTGCTTTCCGTCACGCCCATCAATGCCCGGCGGGCCTTCGAGGAGTTTCGCGATGGCGGCTTTCAGTTCGCGCCGCGCCTGCTTTACCGGCCGCTCGGCGTCGATGTGGAGGAGCAGAAACGCAAGCTTTATTCCGTCGTTTTCGATCATCTGGAAGACCCGGTGCTTTATAATCTCTACCGGGAGAAACAGCAGGAGATCGATCTGCAACTGACGATGCTCGCCAATCTGCACCATCGCACCTTCACCGATTTTTCACGCGCCCTTTATGGCGCTGTCGAACCGGCTCTCCTTCAGCTGGCGCTGCGCGTGCTTGCGGATTGCCCGCGCAGGGAGGAGACCAGTGAAATCGCCATGGTCGATTGTTACGCGGTCGCCAAGAAGTCGCGGGAGATGGTCGAGACCTATCTTGCGGAAGACCCGGAATTCAAGGCGCGCGTCGAAATCCGCGACGACCTGCCGCCGGGCCTGATGGTGACGGGCGAGAAGCTTTTGATCTCCCGCCATACCGTCATGGAACAGCGCCGTGTCGAGGCGCTGCTGTCGCATGAGATCGGCGTGCATCTTCTTACCTATTTCAACGGTTCGTTTCAGGGGCTGCGCCTCTTCCGAACCGGCCTTTCCGGTTACGAGGGCGTGCAGGAGGGGCTGGCGGTGCTGGCGGAACATCTGGCTGGCGGCATGACGCGCGAGCGCCTGCGGCTGATCGCCGGCCGCGTTATCGGCTGCGCCGCCATGCTGGATGGGGCAAGCTTCGTGGAGACCTTCCGCACCATGACCCGCGATCACGGTTTCGACGAGGCCGGGGCCTTCAACATGGTGCTGCGCATCTATCGCGGCGGCGGTCTTTCCAAGGATGCGATCTATCTGCGCGGGCTTGCTGAAGTGCTGGACCATCTGCGCAGGGGCGGGGCGCTCGATCCGTTCTGGATGGGCAAGATCGCCGCCGCCCATTTTCCGGTGATGCAGGAGCTTGCCCTGCGCGGCCTGCTTCGCCCGCCGGGCGTCAGGCCCGCATTCCTGCTGCCCGCCAGGGCCAATGAACGGCTGGAAAAAATACGGGCGGGATTATCCATTGCCGAACTGGCGACATTATAGGAGGGGCTTCATGCGTATCGCATTTTTCGTCAATTCCATCGAAACAGAAGGACCGAACTACGCGACCGGCCTGCTTGCCATGGCGGCGCTCAATCGCGGCCATGAGGTGGTCTATCTGACGCCCGGCGATTTCACATTACGCTCGGACGACAGCCTGACCATTCACGCCACCGTGCTGCCGAAGGGTAAAATCAAGAAAGGCGAGACGTTCCATTCCACGCTTCAGGACAAGGCGCTGGAGCGGCGGACCATGGATGTGGAGGAAATCGATGCGCTGATGCTGCGCAACGATCCCTCGCTCGACCAGACGACGCGGCCATGGGCGGTGCATGCCGGCATCCTGTTCGGGCGGCTTGCCGAACAGCGGGGCGTCGTGGTGCTGAACGATCCAGAAGGTCTGGCACTCGCGCAGAACAAGCTCTATTTCCAGAGCTTTCCGGAAATCGTCCGCCCGACTACGATCATTTCGCGCAATGTCGATGAAATCCGCGCCTTTGCCGACGCGCACCCCAAGGGCGTCATCGTCAAGCCGCTGCAGGGTTCCGGCGGCAAGAACGTCTTCAAGATCGGCTCCAGCAAGGAGACCAATCTCAACCAGATTTTTGAGGCTGTCAGCCTTGAGGGATATCTGATCGCGCAGGCCTATCTGCCTGCCGCCAAGGATGGCGATATCCGCTTCTTCATGATGAATGGCCGTCCGCTGATGCGTGAAGGCAAATATGCCGCCCTTCGCCGCGTGCCGGCCAAGGGCGATCTGCGCTCCAATATCCATGCCCATGGCACGGCGGAAGCCGTGAAGGTGACGGATGAAATCGTGGCGCTTGCCGAAATGGTGCGGCCGAAGCTGGTGGAGGACGGCATGTTCCTCGTCGGGCTCGATATCGTCGGTGACAAGATACTGGAAGTGAACGTGTTTTCCCCGGGAGGACTTTCCAATATCCGCGATCTCACCGAGATGGATTTCAGCGACACGATCATCGAGGCCGTGGAAACCAAGATCACCATGCAGAGCGCTTCCGGCGGCACCATCTCCAACCGCCTGCTGGCGACGTTGTGAAGTTACTCCCGTAATTGGGCCGGGTGCATCTCGCGATACCAGGCGACGAGGGCCTTGATGCCCTCTTCGACCGGGGTTTGCGGCACGTAACCGGTCAATGCCCTCAGCAGATCGGGCGAGGCGAAGGTGCGCGGAACATCGCCCTGCTGCATCGGCAACATGTTGCGGATCGCGGGTTTCCCGACCGCCTTTTCGACCGTCTCGACGAAGTGCATCAGTTCCACCGGCTGGCCGCCGCCGATATTGACCACGCGGAAGGGTGCGTGGTGCGACAGCGTGTCGGTGACACCTTCCTGCACAACACGGTTTTCCTCGGAAGGGATGACCGTGCTCAGCCGGACGATGCCCTCCACCAGATCGTCTATATAGGTGAAATCGCGGCTCATATTGCCTTGCCCGTAAATATCGATCGGCCGGCCGTTGGAAACGGCATCGACGAATTTGATCGGCGCCATGTCCGGCCGCCCCCACGGCCCGTAGACCGTGAAGAAGCGGAAGGCGGTGGTGGGCAGCTTGTGCAGATGGGCATAGCTGTGCGCCATCAGCTCCATCGACTTTTTGGTGGCGGCATAAAGCGTCATCGGCTCGTCGGCCTTGTCGCTTTCCGCGAAGGGTATTTTCTCGTTGGCGCCGTAGATGGAGGAGGTAGACGCCAGCATCAGATGCTTGACCTCAAGGCTCCTGGCAAGCTCCAGCATGTTGAACGAGCCGATGAGATTGGAATCGATATAGGCGCGCGGATTTTCAAGGCTGTAACGGACGCCCGCCTGTGCGGCGAGGTGTATGATGATCTCAGGTTCGGCGGCCTCAGCCGCGCGCTTCAGCGCATCCGTATCTTCCAGCATGCCGATTTCGGCCCGGAAGCCGTTGGAGCGGGAAAGAATGGCGTGGCGTTTTTCCTTGAGGCTGACATCGTAATATTTCGTCATGCCGTCGAAGCCGGTCACGAAATGGCCGGCGTCCAAGAGCCGCTTGGCAACATAAAAGCCGATGAAGCCAGCCGTGCCGGTAACCAGATAACGCATGATGATTATATCCCGAATCCGTTGGTGCGTTTGCGGTCTGACCGAAGCGCAGAAAACCTTTTAATGAAATTGCGAAGCGAAACCCTTAAGCGCCGTTGCCGGAACCGCCTTCGTGCGGGCGACCGACCGCGGCATAGATGAAGCCATGCGCGGCGACCTCATCCGTACGGTAGATATTGCGCAGGTCCACCAGAACAGGGCTTTTCATGATCGCCTTCAGGCGCGGCAGGTCGAGCGCGCGGAACTGGTTCCATTCCGTCACGATCACCACGGCGTCGGCGTCTTCCGCCGCTTCGTAGGGGCCGGCCGCGTATTCGATATCCTCCATCAGATGGCGGGCATTCGCCATGCCTTCCGGGTCGTAACCGACCACTTTCGCGCCGCCGTCCTGCAGGGTCTGGATGATGGCGATTGCCGGGCTGTCGCGCATGTCGTCGGTATTCGGCTTGAAGGTCAGCCCAAGCACGGCGATCTTCTTGCCGCGCACATCGCCGCCCACGGCGTTGATGACCTTGCGGCCCATGGCGCGCTTGCGATTGTCGTTAATGGCGATGGTGGTTTCGATCAGCCGCACCGGCGCGTCATAGTCCTGCGCGGTCTTGGCAAGCGCCAGCGTATCCTTCGGGAAACAGGAGCCGCCATAACCGGGGCCGGCATGCAGGAACTTCGAACCGATGCGGCCATCGAGACCGATGCCGCGCGACACGTCCTGCACATTGGCGCCGACCTTTTCGCACAGGTCAGCCATCTCGTTGATGAAGGTGATCTTCATCGCCAGAAAGGCGTTGGCGGCATATTTAATCAGTTCGGAAGCGCGCCTTGTGGTGAAGAGCAGCGGCGACTGATTGAGATAGAGCGGGCGGTAAACTTCGGTCATGACGGGGCGGGCGCGCTCGTCCGAGAGGCCGACAACGATGCGGTCCGGCCGCTTGAAATCCTCGATGGCGGCACCTTCGCGCAGGAATTCGGGGTTGGAGACCACGGCGAAATCGGCCGAGGGGTTTTCCTCGTGGATGATACGCTCCACCTCGTCGCCGGTGCCGACGGGAACGGTGGATTTGGTGACGATGACCGTAAAGCCATCGAGCGAATGGGCGATCTCTTTCGCCGCCGCATAGACATAACCGAGATCGGCATGGCCATCGCCGCGCCGCGACGGCGTGCCGACCGCGATGAAGACGACATCGGCATTGGCGACGGCTGCGGAAAGATCGGTGGTGAAGCTCAACCGCCCGGCCTTGGCATTGTTGGCGACGATGACATCGAGACCCGGCTCGAAGATCGGGATATGGCCATTTTTCAGGGCTTCGATCTTCTCCGGCATCTTGTCGACGCAGACCACGTCATGGCCGAAATCCGCAAAACACGCGCCGGACACGAGGCCGACATAACCCGAACCGATCATCACAATCCGCATTCTTTTTCCTTTCGGTTAGCGAGGCCATGTTAACGCGGCAATACCGGCCGGGGAAATCGGCGGGTGAAAATCGCATGATAATATTTAGCCGCCTTCATGCCCGTCGCCAAGCGCCACGATCAACAGCGGCTAACCTCTTTCCATGACGGGGATGTGATGGCCATGGCGGGACAAATTTGCCGCACCTTGCCGCCATTTGCACCGGTCGTGTTCAATCGGGTCATTTTGCGGTTTTTCCGGCTTGCACTCATAGGTAGCCGGGTCTAGCCATAGGGGTGAGGATCAAATCTGCCAGACTGTCTGTCCCTTCAAAGGGGCGTCCGGGTCGCGTTCCACGCGGCCGGGAGAAGCTTTGCGTTGCGGTCGGTGTTCGGGGAAGTCAAATGCAAAAGGGTTTTCTGCTCGGTCTGTTCGCTTATGCGACCTTTTCCATGGGCGATGCCACCATCAAGTCGCTTGGATCGCAGATCAGCGTTTTCGAAATCGGCTTCTTCAGCATTCTGTTTTCCGGCATCTTCATTTTCTTCAGCAAGCCGCGCGAGGAAAGGTGGCGTGAATTCTGGCGCATGAGCCGGCCCTTCGCCGTGCACGGGCGCGCAATCTCCGGCCTTTTCGCCGGTATTTTCGGCATCTATGCCTTCACCACCATTCCGCTGGCGGAGGCCTATGCGTTGATCTTCCTGTCGCCGCTCTTCGTGACCGTGCTTTCCGCCGTCGTGCTGAAGGAGAATATCGGCCCATGGCGCTGGGCGGCGGTTCTGGCGGGCATCGTCGGTGTCATCCTCGTCGTGCGGCCGGGCTTCAAGACGCTGGAACTCGGGCATTTCGCCGCCATCGGCGTTGCGTTCCTCGCGGCAATGACCATCGTTCTGCTGCGCTCGCTTGCGGGCAAGGAAAAGCGCACCTCGATCATGGGCGTGCTGCTGATCTACGGCCTCACCTTCAACGGTATTGCCGCCATTCCCGATTTCGTCATGCCAAACCTGCACCAGCTCCTGGCCTTCGCCTTCATCGGCCTTTGCACGGCGACGGGGCAGATCACCCTTCTGGTCGCAACCCGCATCGCGCCGGCAAGCCAGATCGCGCCGTCGCATTATTCGCAAATCCTCTGGGCGGTGGCGATCGGCATGGCCTTCTTCCACGAATATCCGGATGCGGTCGCCGTGCTTGGTCTGGCCGTCATCGCCGCATCGGGACTGCTGACGATGATCCGCGAAAAGGTGAGGCTTGGCACCGTGCGCTGGAACCCGTTTTTCCGCAATCGCCTCTGAATTCACCCTTGATCGGAAACAGTGCGTCAACCGAAGCGCGGCTTGTGAAGCGGCGGCGACCCGGCCCATAAGGCTTTCATCTTTAGATGAACGGAGAGCCGCAGATGCTCGTGGATGGAAAATGGACCGCCGAATGGCATCCGGTGCAGGCGACCGACAGGAAGGGCGGCTTCGTTCGCCAGACCTCCGGCTTCCGCAACTGGGTGACACCTGACGGTTCGGCGGGGCCGACGGGTGAGGACGGTTTTGCGGCCGAGCCCGGTCGCTATCATCTTTACGTCGCGCTGATCTGCCCCTGGGCATCGCGCACGCTGATCGGCCGAAAGCTGAAGAAGCTGGAAGAGGTGATCTCCGTTTCCGTGGTGGAGCCGGCGCTTTCCGACGAGGGCTGGAAATTCGGCGACTATCCGGGCTCGGACCGCGATGCGCTCAACGGCTTCACCTATATGCATGAGGTCTATACCAGCGCGAATCCGCATTATACCGGCCGCGCCACTGTGCCCGTGCTTTGGGACAAAAAGACGAAAACCATCGTCAACAACGAATCCGCCGATATTCTGCGCATGCTGAATTCCGGTTTCGGCGCTCTGGCCGATAATAGCCTGAATCTGTATCCGGAAGCGCTGCGCGATGAGATCGATGCTCTCAATGACCACATCTATCCGCGCCTCAACAACGGCGTTTACAGAACCGGTTTCGCCACCACGCAGGTCGCCTATGAAGAGGCCTTTACCGATGTGTTCGCAACGCTTCAGGAACTTGAAAAGCGCCTGGTCTCAGGCGGGCCTTTCCTTTTCGGCGATCTGCTGACCGAAACGGATGTTCGGCTTTTGGTGACGCTGGTTCGTTTCGATGCCGCCTATTACGGCCTGTTCAAATGCAATCTTCGCCGTATCGCCGATTATCCTGCGCTGCAGGCCTATATGATGCGGGTGCTGACCATTCCGGGCGTGCGCGACACGGTGAATATCGACCATATCAAGCGCGGTTATTACTCCATCAAGGCGCTCAACCCGACCCGGATCGTGCCGGTCGGCCCCGATCTTCCGGGACTTGACGATGTTTCCCTCCGCCCTTCGAACTGAGCGGATGATGGATTATACCGGTTTGCCGACCTGATCGAGCAGCCAGGCCTGAAAGGCGCGGGCCAGCGCATTGTCCTGCCGTCCTTCCGGCAGGGCGACGTAATAGCTCTTGTCGGTCTGCAGAGGAATGTCGAAGACGATTTCGAGGCGGCCGGAGGCAAGTTCCGCCTCGATGAGATATTTCGGCAGAAGGGCAAAGCCAATGCCGCTTGCGGCGGCCTCGATGATCATCGAGAACTGGTCGAAACGGCTGCCCTGATAGGCATTCTCCGCCGTCACCCCGTTCATTTCCAGCCATTCCGTCCATAGTTTCGGCCGCGTCGTCACATGCAGGAGCGGCTGCCCGGTCAGATCCTGCGGCTGGTTCACGCCGGCGCGGCGCACAAGGGCGGGGCTTGCGACCGGCACGATCACCTCGTTGCACAGGAATGTGCAGGTGCCATGCGCCCAGACCGGCTGACCATAGTGAATGGCGAGATCGAACCCTTCTTCGTCGAAATCAAAGGGATGCGAGCGCGAGCCGATGGTGATCGTCATCTCCGGATTGGCATCGATGAAGCGATGGAGACGCGGCATCAGCCAGCGGCTGCCGAAGGTCGGCAATGTGGCGACGGAAAGCGATGCATGTGAAGTTCCGGCTGAGACCGCGCGCACCATCAATTGTTCGGATTGCTGCAACAGGCGCCGCACATCGGGCAGGAATTTGCGCCCCGCCTCCGAAAGCACGACTCGCCTGCGGATGCGCTCGAAAAGCTGCATTCCCGTCTGTGCTTCCAGTTCGCCGATCTGCCGGCTCACCGCGCTCTGCGTGAGGTTGAGTTCTTCCGCCGCACGCGTAAAATTGCCGTGCCGTGCCGCGCATTCGAACGCCTGCAGGGTAACGATGTCAGGGACCAGTCTTCTGCGCGGATCCATTCCATTCTCGCATCAACTTACCCGCTTTCCTCATTGGAAAAGGGTCATTATGGCCATATATGATTACGGGAAAGAATGGAACGGTGTAAAATGCCAGTTTCACAGAACGAATGGCAAATTCGGGGAAAGAAGAGTGACGGGAGTTGAAAGCGCCGTATCGAAGCGGCCTTTCCTCCCCTTTTAAGCCAAAAGGACGATGGACATGGATGCGACCACGAAGCTCGACGTGAAACAGGAAGCCGCGGCCCTGCTCGACAGGATGGGCGTTGCCCGCGATCTTTATACCGGCGGCGATATGGCCTCCTTCAGCCCGGTGACGGGTGAACAGGTCGCGAGCCTCAAGACCATCTCGGTCGAAGGTGTCGCAGCCGTGATCGACCGGGCCGATGCCGCCTTCAAGACATGGCGCAATGTGCCGGCGCCCCGTCGCGGTGAACTGATCCGGCTGCTCGGCGAAGAGCTGCGCGCCTTCAAGGCCGATCTCGGCCGTCTCGTCTCGCTGGAAGCGGGCAAGGTTCCCTCCGAGGGCCTCGGTGAAGTGCAGGAAATGATCGATATCTGCGATTTCGCGGTCGGCCTTTCCCGCCAGCTTTATGGTCTCACCATCGCCACCGAACGCCCTGGCCACCGCATGATGGAAACCTGGCATCCGCTCGGCGTCGTCGGTGTCATCTCCGCCTTCAACTTCCCGGTCGCAGTGTGGTCGTGGAATGCGGCGCTCGCCATCGTCTGCGGCAATTCGGTCGTCTGGAAGCCTTCGGAAAAGACGCCGCTCACGGCTCTTGCCGTTCAGGGCATCTTCGAGCGCGCGGCCGCCCGCTTCGGCGATGCGCCGGAAGGTCTTTCGCAGCTTCTGATCGGCGACCGCGCCGCGGGTGAGGCTCTGGTGGACAATCCCAAGGTGCCGCTCGTCTCGGCCACCGGCTCCACCCGCATGGGCCGCGATGTCGGCCCGCGTCTGGCGAAACGTTTCGCCCGCGCCATTCTGGAACTTGGCGGCAACAATGCCGGCATCGTCTGCCCTTCCGCCGATCTCGATATGGCGCTGCGCGCCATCGCCTTCGGCGCCATGGGCACGGCCGGCCAGCGCTGCACCACGCTTCGCCGTCTCTTCGTGCATGACAGCGTCTATGACCAGCTCGTGCCGCGTCTGAAAAAGGCCTATGCCTCCGTTTCCGTCGGCAACCCGCTGGAAACATCGGCCCTCGTCGGCCCGCTGGTTGACAAGGCGGCTTTCGACGGCATGCAGAAGGCCCTCGAAGCGGCGAAAGCGCATGATGGCGTGGTGAATGGCGGCGGCCGCGTGGATACGGGTGCGCCGGATGCCTATTACGTCAAGCCGGCGCTTGTCGAAATGCCGAAGCAGGCGGGGCCTGTGCTGGAAGAAACCTTCGCACCGATCCTCTACGTCATGAAATACAGCGATCTCGATCAGGCGATAGACGACCATAACGCGGTCGCTGCCGGTCTTTCGTCGTCGATCTTCACCCGCGACATGCAGGAATCGGAACGGTTCCTGTCGTCGGAAGGTTCCGATTGTGGCATTGCCAACGTCAATATCGGCACCTCGGGTGCGGAAATCGGCGGCGCCTTCGGTGGTGAGAAGGAAACCGGCGGCGGACGTGAATCCGGTTCGGATGCGTGGAAGGCCTATATGCGCCGCGCCACCAACACCATCAACTACTCCAAGGCGCTGCCGCTGGCGCAGGGCGTTTCCTTCGATATCGAATAATCGCCTCCTCCATAGAGAAATTGATCTACCATGCCGGCGCGGCTCCATCTGCGCCGGCATTTCTATTCGAGGGGTCGGACGAGGGCGTCCGCGACGATTTGCGGAAAAGAGCTATTTGCGCGGAATTTTATTCCCGCAATATTGCTCATATTGAATTATCGTCTCTCTATCGTTTTAATGGAAAACCCTAGCATTGTTCCATATCGTGAACCGGCCAGAGGGGCTGGTGACAAGGAGATGAAATGCCAGCCATCACCCGCCGCGCTCTTTCCGCCAGCCTTTTTGTTGCCGCCGCATTCTCGGTCCTGCCGCTGCAGGCGCAGGCGGCGGAAGAGCTGAAGATCGGTTATCAGAAAACCGGCCTGCCGGTGATAGCCCGCCAGCAGGGCGTCATCGAAAAGGCGCTCGAGGCCAAGGGCGTGAAGGTTTCCTGGGTCGAATTCACGGCGGGCCCGCCGCTGGTGGAGGCCCTGAATGTCGGCTCCATCAATGTCGGCTGGACGGGGGATGCACCGCCGATCTTCGGTCAGGCGGCGGGTTCCGCCATTGTCTATGTCGCGGCCCTTCCTTCGAACGGCAAGGGTGAAGCGATCTTCACCAAGCCTGAAAGCGGCATCAAATCGGTTGCCGATCTCAAGGGCAAGAAGGTCGGCGTCGGCAAGGGCACCAGCGCGCACAATCTGCTGGTGGCGGCGCTGGAGAAGAACGGCCTGAAATTCAGCGATATCGAGGTGGTGTATCTTAGCCCCGCCGATGCCTCGGCCGCCTTCGCCAGTGACAAGATCGACGCCTGGGCTGTCTGGGATCCGTTCTATGCGATTGCGGAGACTCGCTACAAGCCGGTGACGCTTGCCCGCACCAGCGATGTTCTTAATGTCAGCACCTATTTCCTTGCCAATCGCGACTATGCCAAATCCAATGCGGACACGATCAACACGACGATTAATGCGCTGGGCGAGGCGGCGAAATGGTCCGCCGCCAACCGCGAAAAGGTCGCCGCAGCGCTCCATGAGGTGACGGGCGTGCCGCTGGAGGCGCAGACGCTGGCCGCGAACCGCTCGGAATTCGGCATTACCAGGATCGACGACAAGATCGTCGCCAGCCAGCAGGAAACCGCCGACCGCTTTTATCGTCTCGGCCTGATCCCGAAACAGATCAACATCAAGGATGCCGTCTGGTCGGGCGCGACGAACTGAGCAAGAGCCGGAGGGCATGCCATGAGCACCGGAAAGCGTATCGAGATTGGCGGCATCACAGGCTGGCTGCTCCCCGCGCTCATTCTTGCAGGCTGGGAGGCGGCGGCGCGTGCCGGTCTGATTTCCGCCAATGTGCTGCCGGCGCCTTCGGCTGTCGCGGAAGCCTTCTGGCGGCTTCTGCTCTCGGGTGAGCTTGTCGCCAATATCGGCGTCAGTTCCGCCCGCGCACTCGCCGGTTTCGCCATTGGCGGCTCCATCGGTTTCATCTTCGGGCTGGCCAACGGCCTCTCGAAATTCTCCCGCAGCTTCACCGATACGACGTTGCAGATGATTCGCAACATTCCGCATCTGGCGCTCATTCCGCTGGTCATCCTCTGGTTCGGCATCGATGAGGAGGCGAAGCTTTTTCTGGTTGCGCTCGGGGTGTTTTTCCCGATCTACATCAACACGCTGCTCGGCATTCAGGGTGTCGATCCGCAACTGGTGGAAATGGGCCGCACTTATGGCATGTCGCCCTTCACGCTGTTCCGGCGGGTCATCCTGCCCGGCGCGCTGCCCGCCATTTTCACCGGCCTGCGTTATGCGCTCGGCATCATGTGGCTGACGCTCATCGTGGCTGAAACCATCTCTTCCTCGTCCGGCCTCGGCTACATGGCCATGCAGGCGCGCGAGTTCCTGCTGATCGACGTCGTGGTTCTGTCGATCCTGATCTATGCGCTTCTCGGCAAGCTGGCCGACAGTTTCGCCCGCTTCCTCGAAAGCATCTTCCTGCAATGGCATCCAGCCTTCAAGAAAGTCTGAGGTAACCCATGTCGACCGGCAATGTTACGACGCTGAGACGCCCGGATGCCCCGCCATCCCTCCCGTCTCAGGGGAAAATCGAACAACGCGAGAAGACGACAGAAGGCAAGGTCGCCTTCAGCTTCCGCAATGTGGCGAAAAGCTTTGGCGACAAACCGGTTCTGCGCGGCATCGATCTCGATGTGCGGGAAGGCGAGTTTCTGGCCATCATCGGCAAGAGCGGCTGCGGCAAGAGCACGCTCCTGCGCATTCTGGCCGGCCTCGACACGCCGACGACCGGAACCGTCTCGAAGGATGCATCGAGCCGCACCCGCATGATGTTTCAGGAGCCACGCCTTCTGCCGTGGGAGCGTATCGCGAGCAACGTCTCCGTGGGGCTTACCGGCATCGCCAAGGGTGAGACGGCGCAGGAGCAGGCGCTTACAATTCTCGAAGAGGTCGGGCTGAAGGACCGGGCTGGCGAATGGCCCTATGTGCTTTCCGGTGGCCAGAAGCAGCGCGTGGCGCTGGCGCGCGCGCTTGTGGCCCATCCGCAGATTCTGGCGCTGGATGAGCCGCTCGGCGCGCTCGATGCGCTCACCCGCATTGAAATGCAGCTTCTGCTGGAGCGCATCTGGCGCAAGCAGAAATTCACCGCCGTTCTCGTCACCCACGATGTTTCCGAGGCCGTGGCGCTTGCGGATCGCATCGTCGTCATCGATGAAGGGCGCATCGCGCTCGATCTCGATGTGAAACTGCCGCGTCCGCGCCGTCATGGCACTGCGGAATTCGCAAGGCTGGAAGAGCAGGTTCTGAACCAGCTCTTCGGCCGTGGCGAGACCAACGGATAAGGCATGAACCGGCAGGGCCGAGACCCCGCCGGACGATATTATCAGCCAATGCTCATCAGGCTGGCATTGCCGCCGGCGGCCGTGGTGTTGACGCTGACGGAGACTTCTTCGACCAGCCAGTCGAGGTTGTAGGGCTGGCTTTCCCCGGAAAGCGCTTCCGTTGCCGCGGCCTGAACGAGAACCAGCGGGCCGGGCAGGGCGGCGATCTTTTTGTTGACGGCTACGATACGCTCCGCATCGCCCTCAACCAGCGCGCCGGCGAAGGGACCGGACTTCGCCCAGTCATCGGCCCAGACGATGCGCGAGGTCACGGTTGCCGGCAGTCCGTAAATGGATTTCTCCAGTCCCGAAGCGTTGTCGATGACAACCGCGTTTCCGGTCGCGAGCGCTGCCGCAAGCTGGCGGTAAAGCCCCTGTTCGGTTGCCGGAACCAGCAGAACCTTTCCACGCGGATGCAGCGCATAGACATTGCGCTCGCCGACAGGACCCGCCAGTTCGGTTTCGAAACCGAGGCCGGAAAGTGCCGCCGCCCGCCGTGCGGCTTCGGCGGCGACTGTCTCGCCGTTTTCATCCAGCCAGCGGGCGAGATCGACGGCGGCTTGATCCTGCTGGTTGGCGATGCGGTCGATCTTCGGGGCGGTCTGCGTCATGCGGCCGAGATAGAGCGGCCCGCCCGCCTTGGGGCCGGTGCCGGAAAGGCCGCGTCCGCCAAAGGGCTGCACGCCAACTACCGCGCCGATTATGTTGCGGTTCACATAAAGATTGCCGGCCGCGACGCGGGACAGAACGTGCTGGATCGTATCGTCGAGACGGGTATGCAGGCCGAAGGTCAGGCCATAGCCGGTAGCGTTGATCTCGTCGATCAGCCGGTCGAGATTGTCGCGCTTGAAGCGGATGACGTGCAGCACCGGGCCGAAGACTTCACGCTTCAGATCGGCGAGCGATTTCATCTCGATGATGGTCGGCGGCACGAAGGTGCCCTTGCCGGTTTCGCCCGCAAGCGTGATCTGTTCGATGCGATGGCCGAGCCCGCGCATGCCCTCGATGTGCTTTTCGATGATGCCTTTCGCCTCGGCGGTAATGACGGGGCCCACATCGACGGAAAGCCTGTCGGTGCGGCCGATGCGCAATTCATGCAGCGCGCCTTTCAGCATGGTCAGCGTGCGGTCCGCCACATCTTCCTGAAGGCAGAGAATGCGCAATGCCGAGCAGCGCTGGCCGGCGCTGTCGAAGGCAGATGCGATGACATCGGCGACGACCTGCTCGGCAAGTGCGGAGGAATCGACGATCATGGCGTTCTGGCCGCCGGTTTCGGCAATCAGCGGCACCGGCTGGCCATTGGCGAGAACCCGGCCGGCAAGCTGGCCCTGAATGAGCCGCGCCACCTCCGTCGAGCCCGTAAACATCACGCCGGCTGTAAGGGGTGAGCCGACAAGTGCGGCACCCGTCTTGCCGTCGCCCGGCAGAAGCTGCACGGCATCCTGCGGAACGCCGGCCTCATGCAGCAGGCGCACGCCCTGCGCCGCGATCAGCGGCGTTTCTTCGGCGGGCTTCGCCAGCACCGGATTGCCGGCAACCAGCGCCGCCGTCACCTGACCGATGAAGATGGCGAGCGGGAAGTTCCACGGGCTGATGCAGACGACCGCGCCGAGCGGCGTTTCGCCGGATTTGAAATTCCTGCGGGCTTCCGCCGCATAATAACGCAGGAAGTCGATCGCCTCGCGCACCTCGGCAATGGCGTTCGGCATGGATTTTCCCGCCTCGCGCATGATGAGGCCGAGCAGGGCGGGCATTTCAGCCTGCATCGCATCGGCGGCCCGCTCCAGGCAGGCGGCGCGTTCATCCACCGGGGTGGAAGGCCAGCTTGAGGCTGCCGCCCGCTGCATGGCCGCTTCGACATCGCCTTCAGTCGGTTCCGTCACATGGCCGACGATATCGTTGTGGTCGCCGGGGTTGAGAACCGGGCGCGTGTTGCCACCTGCCTGCGGCGCTGTGGCTTTCCATTCCGTTGCAGCACCTGCCTTCAGGGTTTTGTCCAGTGCGGCGAGCGTCGTTTCGCTGGAAAGATCGAGGCCGGCGGAATTTTTGCGTTCCGGGCCGAACAGGCCTTCAGGGGCGGCGATGCGGTCGTGACGCGCGCCGGGAACGGCATAGGCCTTGACCACCGCGACCGGGTCTTCCAGCAGGGAATCCACCGGCACGGCGGGGTCGGCAATGCGGTTGACGAAGGAAGAGTTCGCGCCGTTTTCCAGCAGGCGGCGGACGAGATAGGCGAGCAGCGTCTCATGGGTGCCGACGGGCGCGTAGAAACGGCAGGGGCGGTCGAGCTTCTTCTTGCCGACGACTTCGCTGTAAAGCGGTTCGCCCATGCCATGCAGGCACTGGAACTCATAGTCGCCGAGTTTGAAGCCGGGGCCAGCGAGATGGTAGATCGTCGCCATGGACTGCGCGTTATGGGTCGCAAATTGCGGGAAGACCAGATCGCGCGCGGCGAGCAGCTTGCGGGCGCAGGCGATGTAGGAGACATCCGTATGCACCTTGCGGGTGAAGACCGGAAAGTCCTCCAGCCCCTCCACCTGCGCGCGCTTGATTTCTGCATCCCAATAGGCGCCCTTGACGAGACGCACCATGATGCGGCGGCCCGAGCGACGGGCGAGATCGATGATGTAGTCCAGAACGAAGGGGCAGCGGCGGCCATAGGCCTGCACCACGAAACCGAGGCCGTTCCAGCCGGCGAGATCCCTGTCGAGCGCCAGTTCTTCCAGAAGATCGAGCGACAGTTCCAGCCGGTCGGCCTCCTCAGCATCGATATTGAGGCCGATATCGTATTTCTTGCTGAGCAGCATCAGGGATTTGACGCGCGGCAGAAGCTCTGCCATCACGCGCTCCGCCTGCGCACGGGCGTAACGCGGATGCAGTGCCGAAAGCTTGATGGAAATGCCCGGACCGCCATAGATGCCACGGCCGGCAGAGGCCTTGCCGATGGCGTGGATGGCGTTTTCGTAGTCCTTATAATAACGCTCCGCATCCTTGGCGGTGGTCGCGGCTTCGCCCAGCATATCGTAGGAATATTGGAAGCCCTGTTCTTCCAGCGGCTTCGAACGCTTGATCGCCTCGCCGATCGTCTCACCGGTCACGAATTGCTCGCCCATCATGCGCATGGCCATATCGACCCCGCGACGGATGACGGGTTCGCCGGCGCGGGCGATCAGCTTTGTCAGAGCCGCCGAAAGGCCGCTATCGTTTACCGTTGAGGTCAGCTTGCCGGTGATGACGAGGCCCCAGGTGGCGGCATTGACGAAAAGCGAGCGCCCGCCGCCAATATGGGACTTCCAGTCACCGCGCGCGATCTTGTCGCGGATCAGCGCGTCGCGGGTGGCGGTGTCGGGAATGCGCAGCAGCGCTTCGGCAAGGCACATCAGCGCCACGCCCTCATGGCTGGAGAGCGAATATTCCTGCACCAGCCCCTCGACGCCGGTGCCCCTGGTCTTGGCGCGCAGAGCCTCGATCAGCTTGCGGGCGGTGTCGCGAATGGCTTTCGCCTCCTCAGCCGTCACCGTCGCCGCCTCGATCAGCGGCGCCAGGCATTCTTCCTCCGGGCGGCGATAGGCGGCGGTGATCGCCTTGCGCAGCAGGCTCTGTTCGCGCACCGGCGGCGCAAAATTCTGGAAGATACCGTTCGCCACTACACCGGCGTTGCTTGTACCATCGGCCATTCTGAAAATCCTGAAAACGCTGTTGAAGACAGACCTTCGGCGGCAGCGTGTCCTCCGCCCGCCGCTTGTCATCCTGTCGCAGACAATATCATCACCGCAGAAATTGCTATGGCCCTATTTTCAGGATAAAACAGGCAATATGAACTTTTATTTTTGAGATATGGCGTTAAATCACATGGCAAATAGTCAAAAAACAGACGATCTGGATCACTTCGATCTCAAGATTCTCGAGGCGCTGAGCGAAGACGGGCGCATGTCCGTGCTGCAGCTCTCGAAAAGGGTCGGTCTTTCCAAGACGCCGTGCCAGACACGGCTGAAGCGGCTGGTGGATGAGGGCTATATTCTCGGCTTCCGCGCCATGCTCAATCCGCAGAAGCTCGGTGTCGATCACATCGCCTTCGCGGAGGTAAAGCTCTCCGATACGCGCGAAAAGGCGCTGGAGGAGTTCAACACGGCGGTGCGCAGGATCAAGGAAGTGGAGGAGTGCCACATGATCGCCGGCGCCTTCGATTATCTTCTGAAGGTGCGCACCAGCGATATCCGCAAATATCGAAGGGTACTCGGCGAGAAAATCTCAAGCCTGCCATCCGTCGCCAACACCTCGACCTTCGTGGTCATGCAATCGGTCAAGGAAACCGGCATCTGAAGGGGTAACACGGAGACAGTGGCAGGCGCGCGCTCGCCGGATCATCCGCACACCGTCACCCCGGACTAGATCCGGGGTCCAGTGCGATCAAGTCCTTGATCGCGAGAGAGTCCTTTCACGGCGCAGACGCGCCGTGGCTGGATGCCGGATCAAGTCCGGCATGACGGAGGAGAGGTTTGCGGCCTTTGTCATCGTTTTAACGGGCAGACGCAGGCCTGCCCGTTCGCCACTGTCCGAATTCAGCGCTCTCAGCGCGCGGTGGCGGCGGCGGTTACCGCGCTCATCTGCGCGTCCGGGCCGAATTCGTTTTCGTTTTCGATGCCGAGCAATTCCTGCAGGCGCAGCCTTGCGCGGCTGACACGGCTCTTGATGGTGCCGACGGGGCAACCGCAGATTTCGGCGGCTTCCTCGTAGGCAAAACCCGAGGCGCCGATCAGTAGGATCGCTTCACGCTGGTCGTCCGGCAGTTTAGCCAGTGCTGCGCGGAAATCCTGAAGGTCGACCGAACCATGCTGTTCCGGCGGTACCGAAAGGCGCGAGGTATAGACCCCGTCCGTATCCTGCACCTCACGGCCGGATTTGCGAATCTGGCTGTAGAACTCGTTGCGCAGGATCGTCACCAGCCATGCCCGCATATTGGTGCCCGGCTGGTAGCTGTCCTGTTTTGCCCATGCCTTCATGATCGTGTCCTGCACGAGGTCGTCGGCACGGTCCCGCGAGCGGATGAGCGAGATCGCGAAAGCGCGCAGGTTCGGCAGCGCCGCCAGCATTTCCCGTTTGAAGTTGTATTCTGTCTGCTCCGGCTCTTTCGCCATCATTCCTCCGAAGCCTTTATTTTGGCTTTGCTTTCGGCTTCATCGAGTTTTTCGAGAAGGTCGAGGAATTTGTCAGGGATGCCTTCATCCTGAACGGCATCATAAAGCTCCCTGAGCTTACGGGAAATCACCGCCCGCCCGGAGTGTGGAACCTGGGGGGCGGCCGAATTGTCCGGCTGATCTTGGTCCGATTGAAATATGCTCATAACGTCCGGTATTCCTTTTTCGTCGTGGCAAAGAATGCGCGGTGAAAAAAATAGTTCCGGCGGTCCGGAACTTTTTTTGCGATGCGCACGTTGCTATCGTGGGTTTGCGTTGCAGACCGCATGAAAGGGGAGAATTCCATGTCAGTTTCTACACGCATCGCACCGCACCTGCCATATCTGCGCAGGTTCGCGCGTGCCGTTTGCGGCTCACAATCCACGGGCGATGCCTATGTTGCGGCAACACTCGAAGCTCTGATCGCCGATATCAGCATTTTTCCGCAGACAAGCAGCGATCGCGTTTCGCTCTATCAATTGTTCGTATCGATCTTTAGTTCCGTCACGATCAATATTAAGACCGACGAAAACCTGTCGGGATGGGAAAAACGCGCCTCGGCCAACCTCTCCGCCGTGCCGGCGCTGGCCCGTCAGGCGTTTCTTTTGACCACGGTCGAAGAATTCACACCTTCGGAAACCGCAGAGGTTCTGAAAGTCTCCGAGGATCAGGTCGGCAAGCTGATCGACGAGGCAGCGTCTGAAATCGCCCGGCAGGTGGCGACCGATATCATGATCATCGAGGACGAACCTCTGATCGCCATGGATATCGAGCAGATGGTCACCGATCTCGGCCACCGCGTCACGGGCATCGCCCGCACCCACACGGAAGCGCTCGATCTCTTCCATCGCACCCAGCCGAAGATGATCCTTGCCGATATTCAGCTCGCCGATGGCAGTTCCGGTCTCGATGCGATGAAGGACATCCTGCAGATGACCACGCTGCCGGTGATCTTCATCACGGCTTTCCCCGAGCGTCTTCTGACGGGCGAGCGGCCGGAGCCGACCTTCCTTGTGACGAAGCCGTTTAATCCGGACATGGTGAAAGCGCTTATCAGCCAGGCCCTGTTTTTCAACGAAAGCTCACGCGTCGCGGCGTGAATTTTGCCGAAACCGCAGGCTGACCGGGAACCAGTCTGGTGCCCGGGCGTTGGCGGTTACGGTCGTGGGGCTGCCCCGCGGCTTTCTGCAAGGAGACGAATTTGCATCGGCTGGCATGGCATAACGCGGAGAGGGACGAAAGCGAACTTCACGATTCGCTCGTCCTCGCCTTGCTCGATTCGGGCGAGACAGTCATGCTGCAGGACTGGAACCGCGACTATATATTCGTGGCCAATCTGCCGGATGTATGGAAAATTCCGGCAGACTCCCGCCCGACTGATGAAACTCTGTTCGGCAACGATCTCTCCGCCCGGCTGGCCGATCTCAAGAAGGACATGAACACGGCGGGCAGCCGCGGCATGCTGGAAGTCAATGCCGGCAATGACCGCGTCTTCCAGTTTCAGGTTCATTCCACCCTTAACCAGACGAACCAGGTGGTGATGAAGACCACCATTCGCGAGGTGACGGCGGAAAGGCGGCGCGAGCAGCTTCTGCGCTCGTTGCTGCGCGAGGTCAGCCACCGCTCCAAGAATCTCCTGGCGATCATCCAGAGCCTTGCCGGCCAGACGGCCCGTTTCAGCCTGACCAAGGATGATTTTCTGCGCAAGTTCCGCGGCCGGCTGCATGCTCTCGCCCAGAGTCAGGATCTCATCACGGATTCGGACTGGCGGGGTGCACGCATATTCGAGTTGCTGCGCCAGCAATTCGATCTTTACGTGCCGGAATATCCGAACCTCATCCATATGGAAGGCGAAAACCTGCTGCTCAACCCGAATGGGGCGCTTTATATCGGGCTTGCCTTCCATGAGCTCGTCGTTAACACCGTCAGCCACAGCGGCAATCTTGCCTATCACCCGCCCATATCCCTGCAATGTCGTCAGGAGGGCGATTTTTATATCGTTGAATGGATTGAGCCGATGGTGCCGTCAAAAGAGCCTGCGGAGACCCGGCGCGGCAGCTTCGGCAGCGTGGTGCTGGAAAAGGTGGTTCCGTCCGCATTGGGGGGAAGCGCGGAATACGAGTTGACGCCGGAGCGGATCGTCTACCGGCTGAAATTTCCTTCCGGCGACGGCGCGGATGCCTGAAATCTCAAGATCGCGCGCAGCGCCGGCTCATCTTTTCATTTCATGAAAACCAAAACAAAAAGCACGGCTCATGAAAGAGCCGTGCTATTTTTATGACAGGTTTTCAGGGGCGAAACCTGTTTATTTTCAGCCAAGCTTCAGGCGGGGACGGGGGAATTGCTTGGCCTGCAGTAAAAACACGCCCGACCGGATTCGGTTCCCAAAAAATGCGTTTTTTTAACATTACGCAAAATACCGGCCATTTTTGCCCGGTTTTTTTGCAGTCTGCACGGCGGATAGGTCCGCAAGTCTCGGCCTCAATGCGTGCCTGTCTGTTCCGATCGTTTGGGCGTGAAATAACGCATCGGCGCTTCCAGCGACCACTCGAAGCCGGATTCACGATATTCCGTCAGCACCTGCCCGCCGAAGGCGCCTTCCGCATGCCTTTTGATGACCGTGGTGCCGAAGCCTTTGCGGCTCGGCTCTCTCGCCGGCGGTCCGCCCGTTTCGGTCCAGACGAGATGGATCATCTGCCGCCCGTCTTTCTCAAGCGACTGCCAGCGCACGGTGATTTTTCCTGGCGGAACCGACAATGCGCCATATTTGATGGAATTCGTCGTCAGCTCATGGATCACCAGACCGAAATTCTGTGCCGCTTCCGGGGAAAGCATGAAATCGTCCCCCACCAGCACGATGCGCTGTGCCACGGTTCCGAAAACATCGAGGTGGGTTTCGATCAGCTTGCGGATCGGCAGACCCTGCCATTGTACCTCCGCCAGCGCCCGGATCGACATTCCAAGGCCGCGCAGGCGGTGATCGACCTCCTTCTGGAATTCCGGAATGCTTTTATTTTCGCGTCCCAATTGCCGTATCATCGCCTGAACCAGCGTCAGAATGTTCTTGGAACGGTGAACCAGCTCGTGCAGCAGCAATTGCAGCCGCTCTTCCGACTGGCTTCTGTCGAAGGATGCGTTGGAGAGCGCGATGGCGACCTGGTTGGCCTCCTTTATCTTGGTATCGACGGGTGCGACGATCTCGCCCTCGCCGATGCGCTCGGCCATCAGGGTCAGGTCACGAATGGAGCTGCGCAATTGCCGGCCGACCAGATAGGCGCCGCCAATGGCAATCAGCACCAGCATCAGGCTGCCGATCATCATCTGCCGCCAGGTGTCTATCAGGGCGGCCTGGCTTGCGGCGAGCGGCCCCCACATCACCGTCTTCCATTGCCAGCCGGGCAATTGAGCATAGGCATAGAGATTACCCTTGCCGTCGAAAAAATTGCCGCTGAAGGCCTGCATTTCCGAAAGGACATCGGGCGTGACAAACGGCTTGCCCACTTCCGCCTCTTCGGGTGCGCTTGAGACGACAACGCGGTTGTTGCCGTCAATGATGGCGACCGCCCAGTTGCGCGGCAGGTTTTCCGTGGGGATAAGCCGGCTCAGGTCGCTGGTATTCTGCGTCAGGATGAGGGCGTCTCCCGCGGGGTCCAGGTCCGGGCCGAGCGGCATGGTGACGTTGAACACCCATTCCTTGCTGGTCGAGCCGAAAAACATGTCCGAGACGGTGATGCGGCGGGAGTCGATCGCCCTGGTCAGATTGGCTTCCGCCGGCACTTTGCCGAGCGGTTGGCCATAGGGCACGCGCGTATTGAGACGCTGCTGGCCATCTTTGGTGGCGAGAATGGCGTAAAGGCCCTCCCGTTTCAGACTGTCGGCGACGCGCCCCTGAAACGCGGCGAGGTTGCCGCTCTCAAGTTCCGGGAATTGCGACAGGAGATTGAGCGAGGTGGCGATTTCCTGCAGGCGGCGGTCGATATTGCGGGAAACCACCCGCACATCCTCGATGGTTTCCCGTTGCAGGTCGTCGCGTTTTTCCGCCTCGAGGCGCAGCATCAGATAGCCGCCGAAAAGAATGAGCGGCAGGGTAATGACGGTAGCCATCACCACCAGATAAGTACCGATGGAGGCGGTTGGGAAAAAATTCGCACTGCGCCGACGCAAAGCCGAGATCATGTCTTTCAGTCTGTCGCCGGGTCGAGGCATACAAAAAACTCCGGCAGTTATGGCATTGTTACGACACGGATAATACCGTGCCGTCCCCCTTTAGCAATGCCTGATTTTTACCTTCGGTTGTTGCGGCAGGCCACAATTGCGTCGGCGTAATTGAAAAAATCGGAACTATTTCAACGACCAACCCGTTTGCCAGACGAACCGGCCGAGGAGCGGACATGAAATTCATCGCCGCCGGCCAGTTGAGAACGATGAAAGGAAGGTACGAAATGGCTAAGAAACTTACGATCCTCGTCACTGCCGCTCTGATGGGCACGACGGCTTTCGCGCCGCTGGCCATCGCTCAGGGCACCACCCAGCCTGCGCCGGCAAATCCGAGTACGCAGACGGAGCCGGCAACCCCGCCTGCCACCCCGATGACGCCTGCCGCTCCTTCGACCAATGACAGCGCGGCCACAACGACGGGCGGCGCCTATCTGACCGAACAGGGCGAAACGCAGGTCAGCGCTAACGATTATATCGGCAAGTCGGTCTATACTGCGGCCGATGAAAGCATCGGTAACGTCACCAACCTGATCATGGAAGAAGACGGTGGTCTGGTTGCGGCCGTGATCGGTGTGGGCGGCTTCCTGGGTATCGGCGCAAAGGACGTTGCCGTTCCGATGGACAAGGTGACGATGACGCGCAACGCGCAGGACGGCACCATCCGCCTGACAACGACGGAAACGGCGGAAACGCTGAAGGCCGCTCCCGAATTCAAGACGCTGGAACAGAAGGCCAGCGAGAAGAATGCGGCAACACCTGCGGCTCCCGACAGCACGACGACGTCCGCCACCAAGCCCTAATTCCCATCCCTGGGAGGCAGGAGCGGGACCGGCTTCAATCAGCTGTCCCGCGGGAGGCACCGGCCAACAGGCCGGTGTCTTTTTTATGATTGTTCGCCGGCTGTTCAATCCCCGGCATTGCGGGAGGAATGCCACGCCCAGGCGGATTTGATGATATCCGACAGGGAATAGCGCGGTTCCCAGCCCAGAACCTCCTTCGCCCTCTCGTTATTGGCGACCAGCGTCGTGGAATCGCCGTCGCGCCGTCCGGTATATTCGACGGGGAAGGGGCGGCCGGAAACGTCCGAAATCGCCGCCAGCAATTCCTTCACCGTGGTGCCGGTGCCGGTGCCGAGGTTGAGTTCGACGGTCTCCCCGCCGGCCAGCAGATAATCCACGGCCCGCACATGCGCATCGGCGAGATCGAGAATGTGGATATAGTCGCGCACGCAGGTGCCGTCGCGGGTGTCGTAATCCGTGCCGAACACCTTGAAGCCCTGACGCCGGCCGAGTGCGGCTTCGATGGCCAGCGGGATCGCGTGGGTTTCCGGCTTGTGCCATTCGCCGATGCGGCCTTCGAAATCCGCGCCGGCGGCATTGAAGTAGCGCAGCATCACCGAGCGCAGCCCCTTATAGGTGCTGTAGTCCTTCAGCGCCTGCTCCACCACCCATTTGGTGCGGCCATAGGGGTTGATCGGCGCCTGCCGGTGCGTTTCGTCGATCGGCACCTGTTCCGGCAAGCCGTAAGTTGCACAGGTGGACGAGAAAACGAAGGCCGTGACGCCGGCATCGATGGCGGCGGAGAGCAGGTTGAGCGAGCCGATGACGTTGTTGTCGTAGAAAGCCACGGGCTGCTTGACCGATTCACCGACTTCGATCAGCGCGGCGAAATGCAGAACGGCTTCCGGCCGGTGTTTGGCGAAGACCTCGTCCAGCCGCGCCCGGTCGCGAATATCGCCCTGTTCGAATGGTCCCCAGCGGACGAATTCCTCATGCCCGTTGGACAGATTGTCGAAAACGACCGGTTCATATCCTCGCTCAGACAGGAGAAGGCAGGTGTGCGAACCGATATAGCCGGCACCGCCGACGACAAGGACTTTCTTCTTCATCAATTGCCTTTCAGAAAATTACGGACGCGCCGAGACTGCCCGAGACTGTATGTCACTTTGTTCAAATAAGGGCGGCGTGGCGGGTAACGCCATCAACCAGTCTATCCTTCGCGGGTAACATAAAAAAAACCGCGCATCCATCGTCTGGACGCGCGGTTTGCCTTGTCGTGTCGCCAAGAAATTACTTGGACTTTTTCGTATTGACCCTGGTGGCCAGGAAACCGGCCGCGACAGCCACGGCGAGCGTCGCATAGGGACGCGCCTGGATCGCCAGGGTCAGCAGCGATTGCAGGGCGAGCGGCGCTGCGGCAAGCGGCGCCGCCGTCAAAGGCGCGACAGCGGGCCGTGCGGCATAGACCCTCGGACGTTTGACGATCGCCAGCGCCACCAGCATGATGACGCCGAGCAGGAAGGCGGTCCCGGCGACGACGAGCGCCGCAGGGCCTGCACCCACATGCCGGGCAAGATAGATGGACCCAGCCACCACAGCGGCGATGAAGGCGATCAGGAAAAATATCCCGGTCAGAACCGACAGGATTATGGTCGCGCGCAATCGCCGTGTAACGACGCGCCCCTCGCGCTGGGTCTCCCCCAGATAGACCAGCAATGCCTCAAGCATGAGCGCGGCCTTATCGACGCGTCAGAAGGGCGAGCACGAAACCGACGCCGACGGCGATGCCGAGGGACTGGAGCGGGTTCTTCTGGACGTGGTCGGTGAGGTTATCGTTGAGCGTGGAGATTTCATTGCGGACGCTGTCGGCCATTTCTCCGGATGCGGTAAGGGCGTCATCGGCCACACGGGCAGCCTGCGCCTTCAGCTCATGCGAAGCGCCGACGCCGAGCGCCTTCACGCTCTTGGCAAGACTAGCCAGATCTTCGCGAAGCTGGGCGAGCTGCGCTGCCACATCGGCCGCATCGCCGTTTTCGAGGGATTGCTGGATCTTGTCGCTGACGTTGCTACGCACGCTTGCCATAGGGAGGTCCTTCCTGAACATCATTGATGAGGACGACGACACGTCACCGCCGTCCGTGAAGCTTCGTTTAGGCGGACGAAACACCCGCCTGTCCGTCAGTCAAACGCGCCGATGCCGGCTTGGTTCCGTAACGGGACGGGTTTTCTTGATGGCACTTCGGCTCGGGGCCGATTTTCGAGGAATTCGGTGCCGGACATTTGTTTTCCTGTCACAAGCATCCTATAAGGCCCATCATCGAGACGTACCTTGACTTCAATCAATATGTGAAACGACATGCTCCAGACGCCCTATTACCTCATCGACAAGACAAAACTTCTTCGCAATATGGAGAAGATTGCCTATGTGCGGGAAAAATCCGGCGCGAAGGCGCTCCTGGCGCTGAAGTGCTTCGCCACATGGTCGGTGTTCGATTTCATGTCGCAATATATGGATGGCACCACCTCGTCCTCGCTCTATGAAGTGCGTCTCGGCCGTGAGAAATTCGGCGGCGAGACCCACGCCTATTCCGTTGCCTATGCCGATTATGAAATCGACGAGGTGATTGCCAATGCGGACAAGATCATCTTCAATTCCATAGGTCAGCTCGAGCGTTTCGCCGACAAGGCCTCCGGCATTACGCGCGGTCTGCGCCTCAACCCGCAGGTCAGCTCTTCGAGCTTCGATCTTGCCGATCCTGCGCGCCCCTTCAGCCGTCTCGGCGAATGGGATGTCGCCAAGGTCGACAAGGTCATGGACCGTATTTCCGGCTTCATGATCCATAATAATTGCGAAAACAGCGATTTTTCCCTGTTCGACCGTATGCTGACGCAGATCGAGGAGAAATTCGGATCGCTGCTGTCGCGTGCGGAATGGGTGAGCCTCGGCGGCGGCATTCACTTTACCGGCGATAATTATCCGCTCGACCAGTTCTGCGATCGCCTCCGGGCGTTCTCGGAAAAATACGGCGTGCAGGTCTATCTGGAGCCGGGCGAAGCCTCGATCACCAGAAGCACGACGCTTGAGGTGACGGTTCTCGACACTTTGTTCAACGGCAAGAACCTCGCCATCGTCGACAGCTCCATCGAAGCGCATATGCTCGATCTGCTGATCTACCGCGAAACCGCCAAGGTTTCGCCGAACGAAGGCGAGCATCCCTACATGGTCTGCGGCAAATCCTGCCTTGCGGGCGATATTTTCGGCGACTTCCGCTTCGACAAGGAGTTGAAGGTCGGTGACCGCATCTCCTTCCAGGACGCGGCCGGCTACACCATGGTCAAGAAGAACTGGTTCAACGGCGTGAAGATGCCGACCATCGCCATCAAGGAACTGGACGGCACCGTTCGCGCCGTTCGTGAATTCGACTTTGCCGATTTCGAGCAAAGCCTGTCTTAAACCCTGTTTTTAACACCAAACGAAGCTCATCCCTGCGGGGAAAAGGAGGCATCACCTGAAATGAAGAAGAACGTTCTGATCATCGGCGCCGGTGGCGTAGCACAGGTCGTGGCGCATAAATGCGCCCAGAACAGCGATGTATTGGGAGACATTCATATTGCGTCACGGACTTTGGGAAAGTGCCGCAAGATTGTCGAGTCCGTACGCGAAAAGAAGAGCCTCAAGACAGATGTGAAACTTGAGGCCCATGCGCTTGACGCGATGGATATCGAGGCGACGAAAGCCTTGATCAGGAAAACCGGCGTGGAAATCGTCATCAATGTCGGTTCGGCTTTCGTCAACATGTCCGTTCTTCGTGCCTGCATGGACACGGGTGTTGCCTATATGGACACGGCGATCCACGAGGATCCGACCAAGATTTGCGAGACGCCGCCGTGGTACGGAAACTACGAGTGGAAGCGCGCGCAAGAGTGCAAGGAAAAAGGCGTGACCGCCATTCTCGGCGTCGGCTTCGATCCGGGCGTGGTGAACGCCTATGCGCGTCTCGCCAAGGATGATTATTTCGACAAGATCACTTCGGTCGATATCGTCGATATCAATGCCGGCAGCCACGGCCGCTGGTTCTCGACCAACTTCGATCCGGAAATCAACTTCCGCGAATTCACGGGCGTCGTCTACTCCTGGCAGAATGGCGAGTGGCAGACGAACCAGATGTTCGAAGTCGGCCAGGAATTCGACCTGCCTGTCGTCGGCAAGCAGAAGGCCTATATGACCGGCCATGACGAAGTGCATTCGCTGTCCAAGAACATGGACGGCGCCGATGTGCGTTTCTGGATGGGCTTTGGTGATCACTATATCAATGTCTTCACCGTGCTGAAGAACCTTGGCCTCCTGTCCGAAAAGCCGGTCAAGACGGCTGAAGGCCTTGAAGTCGTTCCGCTGAAGGTTGTCAAGGCCGTGCTGCCCGATCCGTCTTCGCTGGCGCCCGATTATGTCGGCAAGACCTGCATCGGCGATATCGTCAAGGGCATCAAGGACGGCAAGGAGCGCGAAGTCTTCATCTACAACGTGGCTGACCATAAGGAAGCCTATGAAGAAGTCGGCTCGCAGGGCATTTCCTACACCGCTGGCGTTCCGCCGGTCGCCGCTGCCATGCTGATTGCGACGGGCGAGTGGGACGTGAAGCAGATGGCCAATGTGGAAGAACTGCCGCCGAAGCCGTTCCTGAACATCCTAAACAAGATCGGCCTTCCGAACCGCATCAAGGACGAAAACGGCGACCGCGCGCTGGAGTTCTGATTGCCGGTGTTGTTATTGCGTTAAATAGAAAGCCCCGCGTAAGCGGGGCTTTTTTAATGGCAGCCTCAGCCTTTGGTGAGTTGCCCTATGAACAGATGCAGCGTTTTATGCATTGCCTCCGAAGGGGGCTCGGCAACATGCCATTCCGGAAAATGTCCATCGATTGCCATGCGGGCAAGGCCATAGACCAGTGCGCGGGCGCTCAATACGAGCTGATCCAGATCGAGGCCGTGGGGGAGCTGGCCGTTTTCACGCGCCTGCATTAGCAGATTTATCATCAAGCGCCTTATGGCATCGTTCTGTTCGCGTAAAATATCGGACGAATTGAAGTCGATCAGCGTTCGCGAACTTATGACTTCAAAATGCGTCGGGTTGGCCAGTGCCCAGCGCAGATAACCGTGGCCAATGGCTTCGAAGGCGACAAGCGGGTCCTCACCGCGGGCCTGCGCTCTCGCGATTTCGACGGATTCGGTCAGCCGGTTCATCGCCTGCTCCGCGACAGCAGTCATCAGGGCCGTTTTTGAACGGAAATGCCTGAAAGGCGCTCCCGGCGAGACGCCGGCACGTTTGGCGGCCTCACGGACGGAAACATTTTCAGCACCCCGTTCCTCGATGATTGCGATTGTTGCCGCGACAAGTTCATCGACAAGGTTGCCGTGGTGGTAGGGCCTGTCGCGTCCCGTCTTCTTGTCCTGAGCTTTTTCCATAGGCCATCGGGTAGCACCAAACTGGGATGTAATCACTGATTATTTTATTGCGTCGAAATGAAGCTTTATGTAATCATCGATTACATTGAGATATGGAGATTTCAATGTTGCACCCGGTTCTAAAAATCACTCTCGCATTTGCATTTTTCCCGATCGTCGCCGCTCATGCGCAGGAAGGCCCAAAGCTGGAAATCGTGTGGCCGAAGGCTGGTGACGTCATCGAATTGGGCAATGATCCCGAACGGGCTATCGGCGTCGTCGTCAAGAGCAGCTTCAAGCTGCTTCCCGCCGGGCAGTGTGGAGGAGACGGCCAATGCGGCCATGTGCATATGAAAATCGACCCTTCGGGCGATACATGCAACATTCCCGGTCGTGCCTATAACAGCATGAACAGCGACTTCGGCGGTGATCTCATCAAGGCGCGGTTCGGACATTGCCCAAACCCGGCCGGGCGGCATGTCATCGGCATTCTGCTGGCAGATGACCACCATCGGCCTGTTCTGGTCGACGGCAAGCCGGTCACGGCGCTTGTCGAAGTGACGACCAAAGACTGACCGCAGGAGCGGTAGCAGCGGACATGTCGCAGAATGGTGCAATAAAAAAGGTCCCGCGCAAACGGGACCTTTATCTCGATAAGCCTGAAAGCCGGGGCGTCCTCAGCCCTTCGTCGGCTTCGGCCCGCGCTTCTCGAAAGGCTTGTCCTTCTTGCCCTCGTATTTCGGTTTGTCGCCAAAGGGCTTTTTCTTCTTCCAGGGCTTGTCGTCGCCCTTGCGGTCATCGCGGGGGCCGCTTGCATTGTCCGATTTGCTGAATTTCCGCTGCGCCTTGGCCGGGCGCGTGTCTTCGCGGAAGCCGCCGGTCATTTCCGGCTTGCCTTCCAGCGCCTTCAGACGAATGCCCTTTTCGAGCGTCATGTCCTTGCCGATGGCGGAGGTGAAACGGTCGACGGCATCTGCCGCCAGTTCCACGAAAGTCTCCGTCTGCTGCATGCGGATCGCGCCGATATCCTGGCGGGTGATCTTGCCGAAACGGCAGAGCATGGGGATCAGCCAGCGCGGTTCGGCGCTCTGCTTGCGGCCGACGGACAGCGAAAACCAGGCGCTGTCGGCGAAATCGGAGCGCTCACGACGCGGCGCATTGTTCTCGACCGTTTCGAAGCTGTCGCGGCGCGGCTTGCGATTGTTGTCGAGCGAGACTTCGGCGATGTCCTCCGGCGCGGAACGGCCGGCGTGGTAAAGGCGCACGAAAGCGGCGGCGACCTTTTCCGCGCCGTGCTGTTCGAGCAGCCTGGTGACGAAATCGCGCTCGTCCTCGGCCACGGCCTCGGTCAGCGACGGGTCGGCCAGAAGCCGGGCGCCATCGCGCTCGACGATCTCTTCGGCGGAAGGCGGACGTACCCATGCCGGGCTGACCTTGGCCCCTTCCAGAAGGCGTTCCGCCTTGCGGCGCTGGTTGATCGGCACGACGATGGCGCTGACGCCCTTCTGACCGGCGCGGCCGGTGCGGCCGGAGCGGTGCAGAAGCGTTTCGGAATTGGTCGGCAGGTCGGCGTGGATGACGAGTTCGAGACCCGGCAGGTCGATACCGCGGGCGGCAACGTCGGTCGCCACGCAGACGCGGGCGCGGCCGTCGCGCATGGCCTGCAGCGCATGGGTGCGCTCGTTCTGGGTCAGTTCACCGGAAAGGGCCACGACGGCAAAGCCGCGATTGTTGAGCCGCGCCGTCAGATGGTTCACAGCCGCACGGGTGGAGCAGAAGACGATGGCGTTGCGGGCTTCATAAAAGCGCAGCGCATTGATGATGGCGTTCTCGCGGTCGGCCGGCGTCACCAGCATGGCGCGGTATTCGATATCGACATGCTGCTTCTGTTCGGAAGCGGTGGCGATGCGCACGGCGTTCTTCTGGTAGCTTTCCGCAAGCTTGGCGATGCTGCGCGGAACGGTGGCCGAGAACATCAGCGTGCGGCGGGTTTCCGGCGATTCTTCTAGAATGAATTCCAGATCTTCACGGAAGCCGAGGTCGAGCATTTCGTCCGCCTCATCCAGCACCACGGCGCGGATGGACGACAGATCGAGCGCGCCGCGCTTGATGTGGTCGCAAAGACGCCCCGGCGTGCCGACGACGATGTGAGCGCCGCGCTCCAGCGCCCGGCGCTCGTTGCGCACATCCATGCCGCCGACGCAGGAGGCAATCGAGACACCGGCGAATTCATAGAGCCACTCCAGCTCGCGCTTGACCTGCATGGCCAGTTCGCGGGTCGGCGCGATGGCGAGCGCCAAGGGTGCGGAAGCCTGACCGAAGCGGCCATTTTCCGGCAGCAGCGTTGGCGCAAGCGCAATGCCGAAGGCGACCGTCTTGCCGGAACCGGTCTGCGCGGAAACCAGCGCATCCTTGTCGGCGAGTTCCGGCGCAAGCATCGCCTGCTGCACGGGGGTCAAATCTTTATAGCCGCGTTTTTCCAACGCCTGCGCGATCGCCGGGGCGATACCCTGGGTGTCTGTCATCTACCGTCTTTCGGATATGAAGCCGCCCGCATCCGCCCGAAACCAATAGATCCTAAAGTCTCCGGGGCAGCCGATACAGGCCATTTCGGCCATCTGGCCGGTTGCATTGCCGCGCTCATACTGCGAATGGGCCCATTTGTACAGTGCACTGCGGTACGCTCTTTTGCGGGTGCTTTATCCCGTCGACGTTTTCATCCCGCCATTGTTCCGGAGCGATGCCGCGAAAAAGGCGTACCGCATGGTTCATAAACGGCATTGCGTGCCCCCCGCCTTTTCGCTAAGAGACCCGCAACTTGAGGCTCTTTGTCAGGAAGAGCCGACTGGGTTTGTTCTTGTCCGTCCGCTCTTTGAAGGAGCCGGCGGGAAAATGGGATGGTACTGGTCAAGGCTATGGCTCGCATTGTCATGAAATTCGGCGGCACGTCCGTCGCGAACCTCGAACGCATTCACAATGTCGCACGGCATGTGAAACGCGAAGTGGATGCCGGCCATGAAGTGGCCGTGGTCGTTTCCGCCATGTCCGGCAAAACCAACGAGCTGGTGGACTGGGTGCAGAACGCCGCGAAGGTGGCCGGCACCAACGCCGCCTCCTTTTTCGATGCGCGTGAATATGACGCGGTCGTCGCATCCGGTGAGCAGGTGACGTCAGGTCTGCTGGCGATCACGCTGCAATCCATGGGCATCAATGCGCGCTCCTGGCAGGGCTGGCAGATCCCGATCCGCACCGACAATGCGCATGGCGCCGCCCGCATTCTCGAAATCGACGGTTCGGATATCATCCATCGCATGGGTGAAGGCCAGGTGGCCGTTGTCGCCGGTTTCCAGGGCATCGGTCCTGACAACCGCATCGCGACGCTTGGCCGCGGCGGTTCGGATACGTCCGCAGTTGCGATTGCCGCTGCTGTCAAGGCGGATCGTTGCGACATCTATACCGATGTCGACGGCGTTTATACGACCGATCCGCGCATCGAGCCCAAGGCTCGCCGCATGAAGAAGATCGCCTTCGAGGAAATGCTCGAAATGGCGTCTCTCGGCGCGAAGGTTCTGCAGGTTCGCTCGGTCGAGCTTGCCATGGTACACAAGGTGCGCACCTTCGTTCGCTCCAGTTTCGAGGATCCCGATGCGCCGGGCATGGGCGACCTCATCAACCCGCCCGGTACTTTGATTTGTGACGAGGATGAAATCGTGGAACAGGAAGTCGTAACCGGCATCGCCTATGCCAAGGATGAAGCACAGATCTCGCTGCGCCGCGTGGCCGACCGTCCGGGCGTTTCCGCCGCGATCTTCGGGCCGCTCGCCGAAGCGCATATCAACGTCGACATGATCGTGCAGAACATCTCCGAAGACGGTTCGCGCACCGACATGACCTTCACCGTTCCTTCGGGCGACGTTGCCAAGGCGATCAAGCTTCTGGAAGACAACAAGGCCCAGATCGGCTTCGACGTCGCGCAGAACGAGACCGGTCTCGCCAAGGTTTCGGTCATCGGTATCGGCATGCGCAGCCACGCCGGCGTTGCCGCCAGCGCGTTCAAGGCGCTTGCCGAGAAGAACATCAACATCAAGGCGATCACCACCTCCGAGATCAAGATTTCGATCCTGATCGACGGCGCCTATGCCGAACTTGCGGTTCGCACTTTGCATTCCGCCTACGGTCTCGATAAGAGCTAAGCCGAGACATCGGTTCCCGATGCTCCGATTCTTCGGAGTTGCGTTCTTCCGATGTGGCGTTTCATGAAAGCGTGTCCCTTGCGGGACGCGCTTCTCGCGCTATAAATTTTTAAATGACCTTTTGATTCTCGAATATTATGACATTCGGATCGGAAGTGTCGGGGAGCAAACGCGATGAGAGACCTTTCCGCAGGTCCGCGCGTCCTGCTCAAGCGGCTGCGCGAAATGATGGCGGAGCACCTTGAACCGCAGGACCGTCTGGACCAGATCGTCCGTCAGATTGCCAGCAACATGGTGGCGGAGGTTTGCTCGGTCTATGTGCTGCGCTCCGACAGCGTGCTCGAGCTTTACGCTACCGAAGGTCTGAACAAGGATGCCGTGCATCTTGCCCAGCTGAAAATGGGGCAAGGTCTTGTCGGCACCATCGCCGCTTCCGCCCAACCTCTCAATCTTTCCGATGCGCAGGCGCATCCCGCTTTCCGCTATCTTCCTGAAACCGGTGAGGAAATTTATCATTCCTTCCTCGGCGTGCCGATTTTGCGTTCCGGTCGCACTCTTGGCGTTCTTGTGGTCCAGAACAAGGCCAGCCGAACATACCGGGAGGATGAAGTGGAAGCGCTTGAGACAACCGCGATGCTCATTGCCGAAATAGTGGCGAGCGGCGAGTTGAAGAAGATCACCCGCCCCGGGGTGGAGCTGGATCTGACGCGCGCCGTTTCCATCGATGGCGACGGCTATGGCGAAGGCATCGGTCTTGGCCACGTCGTGCTGCACGATCCGCGCATCGTCGTCACCAATCTGCTCAATGAAGATGCCGATACGGAAATCCGGCGTCTTGCCGATGCCATCGGTTCGCTGCGTCTGTCCATCGACGATATGTTGCAGCGCCGCGATGTGCCGACCGAGGGAGAGCATCGCGAGGTTCTGGAAACCTATCGCATGTTCGCCCACGACCAGGGCTGGGTGCGGCGCATGGAAGAGGCGATCCGCAACGGCCTGACGGCGGAAGCGGCGGTCGAGAAGGTGCAGAGCGACACCAAGGCGCGCATGATGCGCCTGACCGATCCTTATCTGCGCGAGCGCATGCATGATTTCGACGATCTCGCCAACCGGCTGCTGCGTCAGTTGATCGGTTTTGGCGGTCGTGGGCCGGAGCAGGATTTCCCGCTCGACGCCATCGTTCTGGCGCGCGCCATGGGTGCTGCCGAACTGCTCGATTACCCGCGTGAAAAACTGCGTGGTCTGGTGCTCGAAGACGGCGCGGTGACGAGCCATGTCGTCATCGTCGCGCGCGCCATGGGCATTCCGATCATCGGCCAGGCGACCGGTATCGTCGCTCTGGCGGAAAACAACGATCCCATCATTATCGATGGCGATGACGGCCAGGTGCATCTGCGCCCGATGTCGGATTTGCAGCGTGCCTATGAAGAAAAGGTGCGCCTTCGCGCCCGCCGGCAGGAGCAGTTCCGCGCGCTGCGCAATGTTGAGCCGATCACCAGGGATGGCCAGAAGGTCAATCTGAAGATGAATGCGGGCCTTTTGGTGGACCTGCCGCAGCTCGACGAATCCGGCGCCGATGGCATCGGCCTGTTCCGCACCGAGCTGCAATTCATGATCGCCTCCAACATGCCGAAGGGCGAGGAGCAGGAGGCGTTCTACCGGTCCGTTCTGCGGCAGGCGAAGGGCAAGAGCGTCACCTTCCGCACGCTCGATATCGGCGGCGACAAGGTCGTTTCTTATATGCGCGGTCAGGAAGAGGAAAACCCGGCACTGGGCTGGCGGGCGATCCGCCTGTCGCTCGACCGGCCGGGCCTGATGCGCACGCAGATGCGCGCGCTGCTGCGCGCCGCCTCGGGTGCCGAACTGCGCATGATGCTGCCGATGGTGACGGAAGTGTCCGAAATCCGTGCAGCGCGCGATCTTCTGCAAAAGGAAGTGCAGCATCTTTCGAAATTCAGCCACGCGCTGCCGAAAAAGCTGCAATTCGGCGCCATGCTGGAAGTGCCATCGCTGATGTGGCAGCTCGATGAGCTGATGCAGGAGGTGGATTTCGTCTCCGTCGGTTCGAACGACCTGTTCCAGTTCTCGATGGCGGTCGATCGCGGCAATGCGCGTGTTTCGGATCGTTTCGACAATCTCGGCAAGCCGTTCCTGCGCATTCTGCGCGATATCGTCCGCGCCGGCGAAAGGCACCACACCTCGGTCACGCTGTGCGGCGAAATGGCGGGCAAGCCGCTTTCGGCCATGGCATTGATCGGCCTCGGCTTCCGTTCTGTTTCCATGTCGCCGACGGCCATCGGTCCGGTCAAGGCCATGCTGCTCGGGCTCGATGCCGCGCGCCTGGCCGAAGAGCTGAACGCGGCGCTGGACGACCATAATTCGCTGGAAAGCGCGCGCGAGGTGTTGTTACGCTTTGCCGCGACGCATTCCATTCCCATTTAGAGCATTTCCAGGAAAAGTGGACCCCGGTTTTCCGTCCGGAAATGCGTTAAAGCAAAAAGTTAGAGCGTTTTCGCGTTTCGAAGAAAAGCGAAAACGCTCTAAAAGACCTGTTTCATTATTGGAGTGACTGGTGGCGAAGCTTCCCGTCGAAAAAATGCGCGAGTTGGAGAGACGTTTCGGTGAGATCGAAGCGCGTATGTCGGCCGGGCCTGCCGCGGATGTCTATGTGAAGCTGGCTTCGGAATATTCCGAACTCGAGCCGGTGGTGAAGAAAATCCGCGACTACGAGAAAGCGGTTTCCGAGGCCGCCGATCTCGAGGCGCTGCTGGCCGACAAGTCGACCGACAAGGATATGCGCGATCTGGCGGAAATGGAGCTGCCGGATGTCGAGGTCCGCATCGGCGAGCTTGAAAAGGACATGCAGGTTCTGCTGCTGCCGAAGGATGCGGCGGACGAAAAAAGCGCGATTCTCGAAATTCGCGCCGGTACCGGCGGGTCCGAGGCAGCCCTTTTCGCCGGCGATCTGTTCCGCATGTATGAACGTTTCGCCTCGACCAAGGGCTGGAAGGTGGAAGTACTTTCCGCAAGCGAGGGCGAAGCGGGCGGTTACAAGGAAATCATCGCCACGATCAGCGGGCGAGGGGTGTTCTCCAAGCTGAAATTCGAATCCGGCGTGCACCGGGTACAGCGTGTGCCGGAAACGGAAGCGAGCGGCCGCATCCACACGTCTGCCGCCACCGTTGCGGTGCTGCCGGAAGCGGAAGATATCGATATCGAAATCCGCCCGGAAGACATTCGCATCGACACGATGCGTGCTTCGGGTGCGGGCGGCCAGCACGTCAACACCACCGACTCCGCCGTTCGCATCACCCATCTGCCGACGGGCCTGATCGTCACCAGTTCGGAGAAATCGCAGCATCAGAACCGCGCCAAGGCCATGCAGGTTCTGCGCTCGCGGCTTTACGACATCGAGCGCCAGAAGGTGGACAGCGAACGTTCAGCCGACCGTAAGAGCCAGGTAGGTTCCGGTGACCGTTCCGAGCGCATCCGTACCTATAACTTCCCGCAGGGCCGCGTCACCGATCACCGCATCAACCTCACGCTCTACAAGCTGGACCGGATGATCGAAGGCGAGATCGATGAACTTGTGGATGCGCTGATCGCCGATTATCAGGCCGGACAGCTTGCACAGCTCGGCGAACAGCTTTGAGCACGGCGGCCGAAGCGAGTGTTGCAAGCGCGCTTGCCGCCGCCCGCAAAAGGCTGCAGGCGGCGGGGATCGCCGATCCGCTTCTCGATGCGCGGCTTTTGATTGCGGAGGTCGTCGGTTTTTCATTGACCGATTTCGTGATGAAGCCTGATCGTGCCGTTACGCCGGAAGAAAGCGCCCGTATCGCCGCCATGATCGAAAGACGGGCGAATGGCGAACCCGTTCACCGTATTCTGGGCCATCGGGAATTTCATGGCCTCGACCTTCTTTTATCGAAGGAGACTCTCGAACCCCGGCCGGATACGGAGGTTCTTGTCGATACCCTCTTGCCGGCGCTGAAAAAAACCGTTTCCGCCAAGGGCAGCGCCCGCATTCTGGATATGGGCACCGGGACCGGCGCGATCTGTCTGGCGCTGTTGAAGGAATGCCCCGAAGCAACCGGTATCGGCAGCGACATTTCCGCCGATGCGCTGGAAACGGCGGCCCGGAATGCGGCCCGAAACGATCTCGGCGGGCGCTTCGAGGCCATCCGCAGCGACTGGTTTGAAAAAATCTCTGGCCGCTTTGACATAATTGTGTCGAATCCGCCTTATATAAAGACTGATATCGTCGCAACGCTTGACCAGGAGGTTCGTAACCACGACCCGATGGTGGCGCTGGATGGAGGTCAGGACGGCCTTGCACCGTACCGCCTCATCGCTGCCGATGCAGGCCGCTTTCTTGTGGAAAACGGGATTGTCGGTGTGGAGATCGGTTTCGATCAAAGGCTTGATGTTTCCGCTATATTTGCTTCCCACGGCTTCTCTCTTCTGGACGCCGTGAAGGATTATGGCGGTAACGACAGAGTTTTGACCTTCCGGAGATAGTTGTTCGCGATATGTCTGCGGATTTTTTGCAAGGATATTTTGCACAGCAAAAGAAAAGGCTTGGATTTCCGCGGGAAGCGGGATAGTTTGCGGCCACATGCCGGGTGGCTGAGGACGAACTGAGATTCGTCAGGGTATGGGTCAGTCCCGAAGCGGGTTCTTTAAAGAGCCCTGAAAGGCTGGGCGTTTCCGGCATGTGAATCAGTAAACTTTGTTCGCAGGCGGCTCGGTGCAGCATTTGCGCAGCCGGTCGTCATACGCGAGGTCTTGCCCTGGAGTTATCTTCGGCAAGGCGCGTGATGGAGCAATTTCAGGAAAAATTTCCAGCGGTTTTCCGCCCGGAATTGCATGAAAACAACCAGATTGTCAGCAAAACAGAATTCAGGTGAGCAATTGATGAGGCCAGGACAGCAAAACAAGCGCGGCCGGGGGCGTGGAAACAACAACAATAACAATGGTGGCGGTAACAATAACAACTTCAACCGCAAGGGCGGCAACCCGCTCACCAGGACTTATGACAGTTCCGGCCCCGATGTTAAAATCCGTGGCACAGCCCAGCACATAGCGGAAAAATACGCGGCTCTGGCGCGCGACGCGCAGAGTTCCGGCGACCGCGTGATCGCTGAGAACTATCTGCAGCACGCTGAACATTATAACCGCATCATCGCTTCGGCTCAGGCCCAGATGCAGGAACGCTTCCAGCGCGACGACCGCGGCGAGTACAATGCTGCCGATGGCGACGATATGGATGTGAACGACGGCGATGAAGGCGTCGTTGCACCGCAGCAGCAGGCCGAACAGGCCGAGCGCGCGCAGCAGCCGGAACGTCAGGAGCGTACTGAGCGGAACGAACAGCGCCAGGAGCGTCGTGAGCGTCCGGACCGCCGCGAGCGGCAGGAGCGTCAGCCGCGCCAGCCGCAGGTGGCCGCCGAACAGCAGCCGCCGGTTTATGACGCCAGCCAGGCGCCGCAGCCCGTCATCGAAGGCACGCCCATGGAAGTGGCCGTCGAGGAAGAGCAGCAGCAGGCGGAAGCTCCGGCGGGCGAACGCGCACCGAAGACGCGCCGTGCGACCGGACCGCGCCAGCGCCGCCCGCGCCGCACCGCCGCTGCGGAAGGCGCCGAAGGCGAAGACGCGCCGGCCGGTGAAGAGGCGGCACCCGCCACGCTTGAGAATGCTGCCGAATAAGCAGCTTCTGCAAATCACTCTGCGATCGAAAAACTCCGGCTTGCCGGAGTTTTTTGCTTTTGGCGCTTGGTTATGCACATTCCGTTCGCAGCCGGTGGGATTTGATGCCTGTCAAATCATATGAAAATTTCCCGGATGATGGGTTTTTCTCCCCTTTAAACCGATGAAAATGCCTCCCATATTCGTGCAGGAAGGACGGAAGCCGCATTCGCCGGCAACCGATCTTCAAGAGGCGGCGATCGTGAAATCCTTTTAAAACGCGACTGTCGTAGCGGGGCTTGCCTTTTGAGGGAGCCTCAACCCTAACACCCGGAGCCGTGCCGAAAGCGGGCGGGCCGGTTTATGGAGGTTCGACTATGAATATTGAAAAATACTCCGAGCGCGTTCGCGGTTTTCTGCAATCGGCGCAGACCTTTGCGCTGGCGGAGAACCATCAGCAGTTTTCGCCCGAACACGTTCTGAAGGTTCTGCTCGATGACGAACAGGGCATGGCGGCATCGCTGATCGAGCGCGCCGGCGGCAACGCCAAGGAAGCGCGTCTTGCCAATGATGCGGCGCTTGCGAAATTGCCCAAGGTTTCCGGCGGCAATGGTGGCCTTTCGCTCACCGCGCCGCTCGCCAAAGTGTTCTCCACCGCGGAAGATCTCGCCAAGAAGGCCGGCGACAGTTTTGTCACTGTCGAGCGTCTGCTGCAGGCGCTTGCGATTGAAAGCTCCGCCACCACCTCGGCTTCCCTGAAGAAGGCCGGCGCAACGGCGCAGGCGCTCGATCAGGTCATCAACGATATCCGCAAGGGCCGCACGGCTGACAGCGCCAATGCCGAACAGGGCTTCGATGCGCTGAAGAAGTTCGCTCGCGACCTGACGGAAGAGGCCCGCGAAGGCAAGCTCGATCCGGTGATCGGCCGCGACGACGAAATCCGCCGCACCATTCAGGTGCTCTCGCGCCGCACCAAGAACAATCCCGTGCTGATCGGTGAACCGGGCGTCGGTAAAACGGCGATTGCCGAGGGTCTTGCGCTGCGCATCGTCAATGGCGACGTGCCGGAAAGCCTGAAGGACAAGAAGCTGATGGCGCTCGATATGGGCGCGCTGATCGCCGGTGCGAAATATCGTGGTGAATTCGAAGAGCGCCTGAAGGCTGTGCTCAACGAAGTGCAGGCCGAAAATGGCGGCATCATCCTGTTCATCGATGAGATGCACACGCTGGTCGGCGCCGGCAAGGCCGATGGTGCGATGGATGCGTCCAACCTCTTGAAGCCCGCACTTGCCCGTGGCGAGTTGCACTGCGTCGGCGCCACCACGCTCGACGAGTACCGCAAGCATGTGGAAAAGGATCCGGCCCTTGCCCGCCGTTTCCAGCCCGTGCTCGTCGATGAGCCGACCGTTGAGGACACGATCTCGATCCTGCGCGGATTGAAGGAAAAATACGAACAGCATCACAAGGTCCGTATCTCGGATTCGGCCCTGGTTGCGGCTGCGACGCTTTCCAACCGCTATATCACCGACCGTTTCCTGCCCGACAAGGCAATTGACCTGATGGATGAGGCCGCTTCGCGTCTTCGCATGCAGGTGGATTCCAAGCCGGAAGAACTGGACGAACTGGATCGGCGCATCATTCAGCTCAAGATCGAGCGCGAAGCCTTGAAGCAGGAGACGGACCAGTCCTCCGCCGACCGGCTGAAGAAGCTTGAGGACGAGTTGGCCGATACGGAAGAAAAGGCGGATGCGCTGACGGCCCGCTGGCAGGCGGAAAAGCAGAAGCTCGGCCATGCCGCCGACCTCAAGAAGCGGCTGGACGAAGCCCGTAACGAACTGGCAATTGCCCAGCGTAACGGTCAGTTCCAGCGCGCCGGCGAGCTGACCTATGGCATCATTCCCGGTCTCGAAAAGGAACTGGCTGCGGCGGAAGCCCGCGATAGCAGCGGTGCCGGCTCGATGGTTCAGGAAGTGGTGACGGCGGACAATATCGCCCATGTCGTTTCCCGCTGGACCGGTATTCCTGTCGACAAGATGCTGGAAGGCCAGCGCGAAAAGCTGCTGCGCATGGAAGACGAGCTTGCCAAGTCCGTTGTCGGGCAGGGCGAGGCCGTTCAGGCGGTTTCCAAGGCGGTTCGCCGTTCGCGCGCCGGTCTTCAGGATCCCAACCGGCCGATCGGTTCGTTCATCTTCCTTGGCCCGACGGGTGTGGGCAAGACCGAGCTGACCAAGTCGCTCGCCCGCTTCCTGTTCGACGACGAAACCGCGATGGTTCGCCTCGACATGTCGGAATATATGGAGAAACACTCCGTTGCCCGGCTGATCGGTGCGCCTCCCGGCTATGTCGGTTACGAAGAGGGCGGGGCGCTCACGGAAGCGGTTCGTCGCCGGCCCTATCAGGTCGTGCTGTTCGACGAGATCGAGAAAGCGCATCCGGATGTGTTCAACGTCCTCTTGCAGGTGCTGGATGATGGCCGCCTCACGGATGGCCAGGGCCGCACCGTCGATTTCAAGAACACCATCATCATCATGACTTCGAACCTCGGTTCGGAATTCATGACGCAGATGGGCGACAATGACGATGTGGATTCGGTTCGTGACCTGGTGATGGAGCGGGTCCGGTCGCATTTCCGGCCGGAATTCCTCAACCGTGTCGACGATATCATCCTCTTCCACCGCCTGCGGCGCGACGAAATGGGTGCAATTGTCGAAATCCAGCTGAAGCGTCTCATCTCGCTGCTCGGCGATCGCAAGATTTCACTCGAACTGGATGAGGATGCCCGCAACTGGCTTGCTAACAAGGGCTATGATCCAGCTTACGGCGCGCGTCCGCTGAAGCGGGTTATCCAGAAGGCGGTTCAGGACAGGCTTGCCGAAATGATCCTCGGCGGCGAAGTGCCGGATGGATCGCGGGTCAAGGTGACCTCGGGCACGGACCGGCTGCTGTTCAAGGTCAAGCCCGCCAGGGGTGAGGCTGAGGCTGAGGCTGAAACGGCCGATGCGGCATAAAATGAAAGGGCTCCGGAAACGGAGCCCTTTTCATATGACCGGGCCCTTTTCACATGACCGGGATTATCGTTCGGGTCTGCCCGCAGATCAGCGGCTCGCCACCTGATTGGGCTTTTCGTCAATATTCAGCAGATTGTCGATGCGCTTTCTCTCGTCGGAGAAACGCGCCAGCGCCTCGCCGGAAAGCGACTTGCCGCCCGGCAGGCGCACCTTCATCGCATCCACCTTGGTGCCGTTGACGATCAGCTCGTAATGCAGATGCGCGCCGGTCGAAAGGCCGGTCGATCCTACGTAACCGATGACCTGGCCCTGCCGGACCTTTGCGCCTTCCGTGACACCCTTGGCGATGGCGCTCTGGTGGTTATAGGAAGAGACATAGCCATTGGCATGGCGGATCAGCGTCTGGTTGCCGTAACCGGAGGCCCATCCGGCCTTCTCGACAGTGCCGTTGCCCGTCGCGATGATCGGCGTGCCGCGGGCGGCGGCCCAGTCAGTGCCGGTATGCATGCGGCTGAATTTCAGAACCGGATGGCGGCGCATGCCGAAACCGGATGTCATGCGGCCGTTCGGAACCGGGTTGCGCAACAGGAATTGCCGGATGCTTTTGCCGTTCTCGTCGAAATAATCGATGCTGTTGTCGTCCGGGTTCTGGAACCGGTAAAAGCGTGTCTCGTTGTCGCCGAATTTGGCATTGACGTAGAGCAGTTCCGACTTGTCCGTCGCCTTGCCATCCGCGTCTTCCACGGAGAAGAAGGCTTCCAGCGTATCCGCCGGCTTGAGCTGCGCCTGGAAATCGACGCTGCTGGCCAGAAGCTTGATGAGCTGCGAAACCATGCCCTGGTTCATGCCGTAGGCCAGAGCCGCACGGTAGACCCCGTCATAAACGCTCGGCAGATCGCGTCCGGCGGCAGGTGCCGGAGTGCTGTCGAAGGCGGTCGCCACGGCATCGAGCTTCGGCGGTTCGCTGGCCTTGATGAAACGCTTGCTGTCATCGATGGCCATGGTGACCATGTGGCGGCCCTTGCGGTAAAGGCTCACGCGCACGATGTCGCTTTTCTCGTCTTCCTGAATAATGCCGACGCGCAGCACATCGCCGCTTTCGACATTGTTCGACTGGATTTGCGGCGATAGCAGCCCGGCGATTTCCGACGACTGCGCCTTCGAATAGCCGGCGCCGAAGAGGGCGGCTTCGATGGTCTCTGTCTGGCGGGCAGGGATCACGTCGTCGGCATATTCCTTGACAGGCACCGAGGCGGACTGCGGGGTCGAGACCGACATGTTCTGTTCGACGACACGGGCGGCAAGGCCAGCGGTAATGTCGACATCGCCGTCGTCATTATCGAAACGGCGTGGGTCGATGTAATAGAGCGCGGCCAGCTGCTCGTTGCCATCCGTCAGGATCGAACCGTTCGAGCGCACCGCCTCCTCGACCTCGTCGAAGCTCAAGGAGCCGGCGAAGGCATATTTGGAGTGCTGGACGGGAAAGGCGACAGTCTTCAGGCTGACTTCGGATTCAACCTCGGAGCCATAGATCGTTCCCGTCCGGCTTGGTGCGGGTGCCGATGCGTCCTTGTCCTCGTTGCTGGCAAAAATATTCAGGGGATCGAAGGCGGGATAGTCATCCTGCTTGGCGTAATTTGACGCCAGCGGAATCTTGACGTGGGAGAAGGGAACCTTGCGGACCACTTCCTTGTCGCCTTCATTGATGACGGTGGAAACTTCCATGATCGACCGGTCGGACGGCCGGGCCGCGATATTCGGTGCGACGAGGCGCGTGCCGCGACGGGCGGCTTCCGCGGCGTTGTTGCCCATATCCGCCTTTGCGAAGGCTTCGGCGGGAATGGCGAGCTGCTGGCGGCCGTCAAGGGCCGCGAAAAGAGCCACGCCCATCAATATGGAAGAGGTAATGCCGGTGAGAAACGTGCCGGAAAGCCATCGCAGCGAAATTTCGCGACGATCGGGTGCACGGCGCCCTTCCGCCAAAATTGGCGGTTCCGTGCCTAGCGACCGGATCACATTGCGATCCGCAGTCATACCAGCTGTGCCCCGTCGGTCATGCGCTCTCCAGAAACTTCAGGCGAAGGTGTGCAACTTTCAAAGCGATGAGTCAAATTTGATCGACGCATCGAAAGATATGTCGCAACAGCCTACATAAGGACACGCGCACGCATGCCCGCATTAACGCTTCGTTGGCAAAGCAATTAGTGAGGAACCGGGCCAAAAGAAGGCGCGGGGCTCGACTTGATGTCGCGGGCTCCGTTCTCCTGTGCAAAACCGGCAGCGCTGTGGCGTCTTTTGCAGCGGGTCGTCGTTGAAAATTGAAATTATCTAGCAAAATCAAATAATTGGAATATTTCTCTAAAATTTCCAATTTGGGCTGTTGACTTGTTTGAGGGTGTGGATTTATAAGTCCGCTCACTGAACGAGGGCGAGCGGCGCTGCTGGCGACGGCGACTTTCGTTCTCAAGAAATCAAGTTGATGAGCGGATTGCTTGTTGGGTTTCGGGGCTTATGGCTTTGGGGCGATTGATTTTGTGACTGCTTTGGGCGGTCTGTTATTTGACAATTGAATATGAGAAGAAAGAGAAACGTGGGCGGCGAAGCTTGCGGGGTCTGAAGGAATTTGGATCTCAGGAATAGACTTTGACGGTCACGTTTTGAACAAGAGAATACACC
>NZ_RZTX01000016.1:0-130036 GCF_004005385.1 Agrobacterium sp. CNPSo 2736
CGAATAGGCCGCCAGAACCGCCCCCGCCAGATAACCGGCGAAGTTACCCGCCGCCACGATCCCCGCATCCCCCGCCGAGAGCGGAACATCCGCCATCATGCCGGGCAGAATGGGGGTGAAGGAAAAGCGGCCGAACCCCATGGCGGAGGCCATCATCAAGGCCCCGGAAAATCCGAGTGCAGTCAGATGTCTGGCGGAAAGTGGCTTGTCGATGCTCATTCAAGGCTTATCGCAACGGGGCGGATAAGGGACAAGCGAGTTATTTTGATCGGCGTCATAAGCCGCCTTTATCGGTCACGCGGTGAGCGTCGGTGCGCTCCGAGGGTGCCGTGTATTCTTCTCCCCGAGGGGGAGAAGGTGGCCCGAAGGGTCGGATGAGGGGGAAACATTGCCGGACTTCGGAGAGCTTGCCCCCTCATCCCGCTGCCGCGGACTTCTCCCGTCGGGGAGAAGAAACAAGCGGCACGAGCTCGCTCCGACCTTAAAAGCGAGGGTGACGGAGGCAGGTGTAGCTGTCACTCCGCAAGCGTCAGCACCAGCGGCCCGTTCTTCGTCGCAACCACGGTGTGCTCATACTGCACCGTCGGCGCACTCGGATCGCTATAGAGCGTCCAGGGATCGTCATCGCCGTCTTCGGCCCAATAGGCGCCCGTCGAGAGAAACGGCTCGACGGTGAACACCATGCCTTCCTGCATGATGCGCCGCTCGTCCTTGTCCGGCCAGGTCGCCAGTTCCTTCGGCTCCTCGTGCAGCGAGCGGCCGATACCGTGGCTGGCGAGATTGGTGATCAGCGTATAGCGGTTCTTCTTGGCGAAAGCGCCGATGGCATTGCCGATATCGGCGAAAGGCCTGCCGGTTTTTACCTGCTGCAGGCCCGTCCACATGGCGCGCTTGCCATCGCGGCAAAGCCGCTCGATGTCCTTCTTCACCGGCGGCACGGCGAAAGACGAGCCAGTATCGCCGAAAAAGCCGTTCTTCACCGCCGAGACATCGATATTGACGAGATCGCCCGCCTTGATGATGCGTGGCCCCGGAATGCCGTGGGCCACTTCCTCATTGACGCTGATGCAGGTCGCGCCAGGAAACTTGTAGCAGAACTCCGGCGCCGATTGAGCACCGTTATCCTCCAGCACCTTGCGGCCGATGGCATCCAGCTCGGCCGTGGTGATGCCGGGTTCCAGCGCGTCCGCCATGGTCTGCATCGCGACGGCGCACAAACGGCCGATGTCCTTCAGCAGAACCAGTTCTTCTTCGGTGGAAATGACCATGTCTCTGTCCGTCGTTCTGTATGGCGGGTCTCAAAACGCCCGCCTTGGCAATCATCAGGCCGTGGCTTTCACCGGATCGGCGCTCCCCGTCAATTCTTTTCTGACGATCGGGGCGACTTTCGTACCATAAAGCTCGATGCCGCGCATGATCTGATCGTGCGGCATCAGGCCGATGGCCATCTGAAGCAGGAAGCGGTCATTCCTGAACACGCCATGCGCCTTGATGATCTTTTCCGCCACCAGCTCCGGCTCGCCGAGGAAGAGATTGCCCTCCGGCCCGCGTGCGGCGTCGAAATGCGCGCGGTTCGTCGGCCCCCAGCCGCGCTCGCGGCCGATGCGGTTCATCACCTCCGCCTGCGGGCCATAAAACTGGTCCGCCGCCTTGTCGGTGGTGTCGGCAATGAAGCCGTGCACATTGATGCTGGTGCGCAGCTTGGTCTTTTCCTGCCCGGCACGGCGCGCGGCCTCATGATAGAGATCGAACAGCGGCGCAAAGCGGCGATATTCGCCGCCGATGATGGCAAGCGCCACCGGCAGACCCATGGCGCCAGCCCGCGCCACCGATTGCGGCGTGCCGCCAACGGCGATCCACACCGGCAGACGGTCCTGCAAGGGACGCGGATAAACGCCGCGTCCGTTAATGGCGGGATGCTTGGTGCCGGACCAGGTGACGATTTCCTGCTCCCGCAGCGCCAGAAGCAGATCGAGCTTTTCGGCAAAGAGCACATCGTAATCCTCGAGATCGTAACCGAACAGCGGATAGGATTCGATGAAGGACCCGCGCCCGGCCATGATTTCGGCGCGGCCGTTCGACAGGAGATCGACGGTCGAAAACTGCTGGAACACCCGCACCGGATCGTCCGAACTCAGCACCGAAACGGCGCTCGTCAGGCGGATGTTCTTCGTCTTCACCGCCGCCGCCGCCAGCACGGTGGAGGGCGAGGAGACGACATAATCCGGACGGTGATGCTCCCCGAGGCCAAAGACATCGAGCCCGACCTGATCGGCAAGCTCGATCTCTTCGATGAGCTCCCGCAGCCGGCGCGCGCCTTCCGGCCCACGGCCATCGGCGGGGTTGGGATTGACATCCGCGAATGTGTAAAGACCGAGTTCCATAGATGATACCTCTGTTTGCTTGCCTCAGAGATAGGGACGGAAGCACCGGCAGGCAAATGCAGAATCTGGCGCAAAATCTGGATGCTTAGCTTCGAAAAAATGGATGGGCGCGGCCTGTTTCACCGCACAACCGGGCTCCCCCGAAATGGCGCCCGAAATGGCGATTGCCAGCCCGCCCCCTTTGGGCATACCTTGCTTAAACATGTGCGAAGTAATGCAAAAAGGGGAAAGCATGCATCGGACAGTTATCGTGACGGGCTCTACAAGCGGTATCGGCCTTGCGATTGCGCAGCGATTTGCGCGGGAGGGCGCCAATATCGTGCTGAACGGTTTCGGCGATGAGGACGAGATCGAAAAACTTCGCCTTTTGCTGGAAGCGGAAAGCGGCGGGCGCGTGCTTTATCACCCCGCGGACATGACGAAACCGGACGAGATCGCCGATCTCATTCAATCCTCGCACGAAAAACTCGGCTCGGTGGATGTGCTCGTCAACAATGCCGGCATCCAGCATATCGCGCCTATCGAGGAATTTCCGCCGGAAAAATGGGACTGGATCATCGCCATCAATCTGACCAGTTCCTTCCATACCATGCGGGCTGCGATACCGCTGATGAAGAAGGCCGGCAAAGGCCGTATCATCAACATCGCATCCGCCCACGGTCTCGTCGCCTCGCCGTTCAAATCAGCCTATGTGGCGGCCAAGCACGGCATCATGGGCCTGACGAAGACGGCAGCGCTCGAGCTCGCGCAGACCGGGGTTACCGTCAACGCCATCTGTCCAGGTTATGTGCTCACCCCGCTCGTCGAAAAGCAGATACCGGAAATGGCGAAGGTGCGCGGCATCAGCGAAGAGGCGGTGAAGAACGACGTGATGCTGGAACTGCAGGCGACCAAGCAGTTCGTCACCGTCGATGACGTGGCCGCCGCCGCGCTGTTTCTGGCAAGCGATGCCGCAAGCAACATCACCGGCACCCATATTTCCGTGGATGGCGGCTGGACGGCGCAATAATTGCCGAACTTTCTTTCCGTTTTGGAAACAATGAATTGCCAAAACGGAAATCGATATGCGCGCGGCGGCGTGCATATGATGCGCAGGGATAATGACAAGAAACCGGCTCGACAGCCGGTCAAAAAAGCAGGGCATTGCATGAACGACGCGATCAGCTTCATCCTCAACAGCGAAACCATCTCGCTGAAGGATTTCGGACCGACAGACACGCTTCTCGATTATCTCCGCATCAGCAAGCGGTTGACCGGGACCAAGGAAGGTTGCGCCGAAGGCGACTGCGGCGCCTGCACGGTGCTGGTCGGGCGGCTGCTGGATGGTTCCTTGCGTTATGAGAGCGTCAATGCCTGCATCCGCTTTTTAGGCTCGCTGCACGGCACCCATATCGTCACGGTGGAGCATCTGGCCGCCCGCGACGGCACGCTGCACCCCGTGCAGCAGGCGATGGTGGATTTCCACGGGTCGCAATGCGGTTTCTGCACGCCGGGCTTCATCATGTCGCTTTACGGCCTGTGGCTTGCCAGTGAAAACCCCGGCCGCGCCGACATCGAAAAGGCGCTGCAAGGCAATCTCTGTCGATGCACGGGTTATGAGCCGATAGTCCGCGCCGCCGAAAAAATCGCCGCTGCGCGCCCGAGCGCCCTGTTCGACCCGCTGCAACGCGACCGCACCGATATCATGGCAAGGCTCTGGGCGATCCGCGCCAATGAAACGATCACCGTTACCCACGGCGAGGATCGCACCATCATTCCAGCGACACTGGCCGAGCTGACCGAGATTTACGCTGCTGAACCGAAGGCGACCATCGTTGCCGGCTCCACTGATGTCGGCCTGTGGGTAACGAAGCAGATGCGGGCGCTGAACCCGGTGATCTTCATCAACAATCTCGGAGATCTGCAAACCATCGCCGTGGATGAGGACGGCGTGACACTCGGCGCTGGCGTCACCTACAGCCAGGCCTTCAAGACCATTGCAGACCATTTTCCGCCGCTTGCCCGGCTGTTCGACCGCCTCGGCGGCGAGCAGGTGCGCAATATGGGCACCATCGGCGGCAATATTGCCAACGGCTCCCCCATCGGCGACACGCCGCCAGCGCTGATCGCACTGGGGGCGACGCTGACCTTGCGCTCCTCCTCCGGCAACCGCAGCCTGCCGCTGGAAAGCTATTTCATCGATTACGGCAAACAGGACCGGCTGAGCGGCGAATTCGTCGAAAAGCTTTTCATTCCGTTCCGGAAACCGGAAAGCAGCTATGCCGTCTACAAGATTTCCAAACGCCGCGACGAGGATATTTCCGCGCTCTGCGGCGCTTTCAACCTGACGCTCGATGCCGATGGCGCGGTAGAAGACATCCGCATCGCCTTCGGCGGCATGGCCGGCACGCCCAAACGCGCCGCGCATCTGGAGGCGGCGCTTCTCGGCAAGCCCTGGCGCCAGGAAACGATCGATGCGGCACGCGACGTGCTGGACGAGGATTTTACCCCGCTGACCGACTGGCGGGCGACTGCCGAATATCGGCAACTGACGGCCAAGAACCTGCTGACGCGGTTTTTCCTCGAGACTTCGGGGGAGAAGCAGGAACTCAGCCGTTTCTCGCTGGAGGAGGCGTGATGATGGCGATGGCGAAACCCACACCCTCCCTCATTCCTGTGCTTGTCACAGGAATCCAGCCGACGCGCGTCTGCGCGGCGAAAGACTCTTTTCAGCCCAAAGACTTGGGCTGGCTGGATTCCTGTGACAAGCACAGGAATGAGGTATTATTATCGCTGTCATATGCCGTAATTCACCAAGAAGGAGCTTGAACTATGGACACCACAAGCTTCGACAAGACCAAGACCGAAATCGACGGCCCGATGCACGCCTCGCTCCGGCACGATTCCGCCCATAAGCATGTGACGGGCAGCGCCGAATATATCGACGATATTCCCGAACCCGCCGGACTGATCCACGGCGCGCTCGGCCTTTCCGACCGGGCACATGCCGAGATCCTCTCGATGGACCTCTCGGAAGTGGAAAAAACACCCGGCGTGCTCTGGGTCATGGTTGCCAAGGACGTGCCCGGCGAAAACGACATCTCGTCCGGCGGTCGTCACGACGAACCTTTGCTGGCCGAGACAAAGGTCGAATTCCACGGCCAGCCGATCTTCGCGGTCTTTGCCGAAACCCGCGATATCGCCAGAAAGGCGGCCCGCAAGGCAAAGATCACCTATAAGGACCTGCCGCATTTCACCGATGTCGATACGGCGATTGAAAATGGCGGCGCGCTCGTCATCGATCCGATGACGCTGAAACGCGGCGATGCGAAGATCGAAATGGATGTCGCACCCCGCCGCCTCACCGGCACCATGCGGATCGGCGGGCAGGAGCATTTTTATCTCGAAAGCCACATCGCCATGGCCGTGCCGGGCGAGGATGACGAGGTGACGTTGTGGAGTTCCACCCAGCATCCAAGCGAAATCCAGCACATCGTCAGCCACATCCTGCAGGTGCCGTCCAACGCCGTCACGGTGCAGGTGCGCCGCATGGGCGGCGGCTTTGGTGGCAAGGAAACGCAGGGCAACCAATTCGCCGCCCTCTGCGCCATCGCTGCCAAGAAGCTGAACCGGGCCGTGAAAATCCGCCCGGACCGCGACGAGGACATGACAGCAACCGGCAAACGCCACGATTTCCGCGTCGATTACGAGCTTGGCTTCGATGAAGAAGGCCGCATCCACGCCGTCGACGCCACCTATGCCGCCCGCTGCGGTTTTTCCTCCGATCTGTCCGGCCCGGTCACGGATCGCGCGCTGTTTCATGCGGATTCCAGCTATTTCTACCCGCATGTGCATCTCACCTCTCGGCCGCTGAAAACCCACACCGTCTCCAACACCGCCTTTCGCGGCTTCGGCGGGCCGCAGGGCATGCTGGGGGCGGAACGGTTCATCGAGGAAATCGCCTATGCCGTCGGCAAGGACCCGCTCGATATCCGCAAGCTGAATTTCTACGGCGAGACCGGCTCCGGCCGTACCACGACGCCCTATCATCAGGAAGTCGAAGACAACATCATCGCCCGTGTCGTCGAGGAGCTGGAAACCTCCAGTGACTACCGCGCACGACGTGATGCAATCATCGAGTTCAACAAAACGAGCCCGATCATCCGCAAGGGCATCGCGCTCACCCCTGTCAAATTCGGCATCTCCTTCACCATGACCGCCTTCAATCAGGCGGGCGCGCTGGTGCATATCTATAATGACGGCTCCATTCACCTGAACCATGGCGGCACCGAAATGGGCCAGGGCCTTTATACCAAGGTGGCGCAGGTGGTGGCGGATGCCTTCCAGGTGGATATCGGCCGGGTGAAGATTACAGCCACGACGACGGGCAAGGTGCCGAATACGTCGGCCACCGCCGCCTCCTCCGGCACCGACCTTAACGGCATGGCGGCCTATGACGCCGCCCGCCAGATCCGCGAGCGGCTCGTCAAATTCGCCACTGACAACTGGAACGTGCCGGAAGAGGAAGTCGTCTTCCTGCCAAACCGGGTGCGCATCGGCCTTGAGGAAATCGCCTTCAACGACTTCATCAAAAAGGCCTATTTCGCCCGCGTGCAGCTTTCCGCCGCCGGTTTTTACAAGACGCCGAAAATCCACTGGGACCGCGCCGCCGGCCGTGGCACGCCGTTTTATTATTTCGCCTATGGCGCGGCCTGCTCGGAAGTGTCGATCGATACGCTGACCGGTGAATACCTGATGGAACGCACCGATATTCTCCATGATGTCGGCAAATCGCTGAACCCGGCCATCGATATCGGCCAGATCGAGGGCGCCTTCGTGCAGGGCATGGGCTGGCTGACCACCGAGGAATTGTGGTGGGACGGCAAGGGGCGGCTGCGCACCCATGCGCCTTCTACCTACAAGATCCCGCTCGCCTCCGACCGGCCGAAGAGCTTCAACGTCAAGCTGGCGGAATGGGCGGAAAATGCCGAACCCACCATTGGCCGCTCCAAGGCCGTGGGCGAACCGCCCTTCATGCTGGCGATCTCGGTTCTCGAAGCCCTCTCCATGGCCGTCGCCTCCGTCGCCGATTACAAGGTCTGCCCGCGGCTTGATGCACCGGCAACGCCGGAGCGGGTGCTGATGGCGGTGGAACGGTTGAAGAAGGTGTGAGGGAGGACGTACCCATGCGGCCGAGCCCCCTCATCCGGCGCTGCGCGCCACCTTCTCCCCGGCGGGGAGAAGAAATAGGCCGCGCCGTCGCAAATTTCCGCAAAGTTGGTGAGGTGAGCGAAAACATCGCTCCGGGTTTCTTCTCCCCGCCGGGGAGAAGGTGGCGTGCAGCGCCGGATGAAGGGGCCAGCCCCAATGCCTGACGCCTCCCTCTCCACCTTCCTCGCCCGCCCTGCCCCCGCAATCCTCGTGGAAATCGAGGCAGTGAAAGGCTCATCCCCGCGTGAGGCCGGCACCTTCATGCTGGTCTCAGAGGCTGACTTGTGGGAAACCATCGGCGGCGGGCAGTTCGAATATATGGCGATAGACCACGCCCGCGCCATGCTGCGAACAGGTGCTGCCGAAGACCGCATGGATATTCCGCTAGGGCCGGAAATAGGCCAATGCTGCGGCGGTCGCACCCTTATCCGCTTCCGGCGGATAACGGCAGAGATCGCTGCCGGGCTTGAGGCGCGGCTGAAGGGCGAAACCGAACAGCAGCCCGCCGTCTTCATTTTTGGCGCAGGTCATGTCGGCAAGGCACTGGCAGATGCCCTGTCACTGCTGCCCCTGACCCTGACGGTGGTGGAAACCCGTGAAAGCGAGCTGCGCGATCTTCCCTCAGTGGTGGCGTCCATATTGACCCCCATGCCGGAAGCATTCGTTCCGAAAATCCCGGCAAACGGCGCGGCCATCATCGTCACCCACGATCACGCGCTCGATTTCCTCATCGCGAAGGAAGCGCTTGCCCGCGACGATCTCGCCTATGTCGGCATGATTGGTTCGAAGACCAAACGCGCCACCTTCGCCCATTGGCTGGAACGGGAAGGAGAGCCCCCTTCCCGCCTTGCAAAGCTCACCCTGCCCATCGGTGGCACAAGCGTCAGGGACAAGCGCCCCGCCGTCATAGCGGCCCTTGTGGCAGCCGAGTTGCTGCAAGCATTTTCCGCTGCCGAAATCCGTCGCAACGAAAATCGACATGCCCATCCTCAAGACCAAGATCGCGCCTGAGCCCCTCCGGCAGGCTTTCATCCGCCAGATTGTCGGGTTGAAGGCTTTCAAGAGTAAACCGTTCCGCTGTCCGCAGACCCGCATGCAGGCGGGACCACGCGCGCAAGAGTGCTGTGCGCATGTTTGTCTCCATTCAAAAATGTCAGAAGCTCAGTTGATGAATTGAGCTAAAAATGCTCTGTTTTCCGGAGAAAAACCAATGAAACCTTCGGCAATTGGCATAAAGAGAACTTATCCATGAAAATGTCCCGCCAGTTTCCCCTGAACGCCCTGCGGGTGTTCGAAGCTGCCGCAAGGCATCTGAGCTTCACCAAGGCCGGCGAAGAGCTGGGCATGACCCAGACGGCGGTGAGCTATCAGGTGAAATTGCTGGAGGAGAATATCGGCGAGCCGCTCTTCATCAGAAAGGCGCGGCAGGTCTCGCTGACCGAGGCCGGGCAGAAACTTGCGCCGAAAGTCGCGGAAGCCTTCAATAATCTGCGGGAGGCCGTCGACAATGTGCGCGACACGTCCGACGCGACCCTGACAATCCATTCCACCGCCACCTTCGCCTCACGCTGGCTTTCGCGGCATCTGGGTGCTTTCCAGCTCGAACATCCCTCGATTGCCGTGCGGCTCGACACATCAAGCGCATTGATCGATTTTTCCCAGTCGGACTGCGATGTCGCCATTCGCTGGAGCAAAGATAACGGCAAAGGGCTGATCTACCATCAATTGCTGCGCGGCGTTTACACGCCGATGCTGCATCCGGGCCTTGCCGAAAGCATCGGCGGATTGCACAAACCGGAAGACCTGCTGCGCCTGCGCATCATCGATCCCGGCGACATCTGGTGGAGCCAATGGTTTCGGGAAGTGGGTGTTGAAAATCCCGGCCTCGACCGTTATCCCCGCAGCCGCCTCAACGTGCAGGCCTTCGAAGCCGCCGCCGCAATTGCCAGCCAGGGGGTGGCCATGCTCACCCCGGAACTCTATGCCGATGAGATTGCGCTCGGCCGCCTGTATCAACCCTTCGAGCACCTCAGCAGCGAAGGAAAGAACTATTGGCTGGTCTACCCCGAAAACCGCCGGAACATCCGCAAGATCAGGCTTTTCCGCGACTGGATATTGAAGCGGATCGAGGAAAGCCGGCCGCAGCAACTGCCTCAAAACCCCATGTCCGGCGCATAAAAACAGCGCGGCGTATCCTCATCCGGAAACAGGCAGAGATGATATTCGCCATCCTCGGATCGTCTTGCCTCGCGCTGCGACCAGTTGAAGACGTGGCGTCGCGTGACCATGCGGTGATCGCCGGGTGCGAGCGAGACCTCGTAACCATCGGGGGTCACGCGGACGCTGCGCGTGGGGATCATCTGGCAGTCGCCGGTTTCGGCGTCGCCATTGCAGCAATAGCTTTCATATTTGAACCCCTTATGGGATTCATGGGCAAGCGCGGTGGCGCTGAACGCCAGAAGTAGGAAGAGGACCGTCAGAACAAGGCGCATCGGCATGGTCTCCGTTGAAACAACGGCGGCTGCCGGAAGATCATTGCGTCCCTTTATTCAAATTTCACATCAACACCCACCCGGACACAACGGCACCGGGAACTGCGATACCTGCCCCCTGATCTGCCCCCACCCAGGGTTCGCAGCGCCCGCTTTCGGAAGAACCGCCAGCGAAACATGTCATGGAAGCCCTGCGCATCGGCGTAAAACCGGAATGGATTTCCGGCAAGGCGCCCCGCAGGACTCCGCAGCCTTATATTTTAGCACATCGGCAGACTGCACAAAGGATAATAGCTGAGTCGCGTTAGCCAGCTAAGCACAAACTATGCGACAGGAATAAGCGGCTGCAACTTTACCGGGCCAATCCTTACGCAGAATGAACTCAACAGCGATTGCGGACACAAAAGGCGTCAGATTGTGAACAATCACCTCCGGCTCTCTGCTTTTCCCTTTCCTAAAGGTCAAATTTCTCGCAAGGTGCGCTGCACAAGGATCAGGGGAACCGCATGTACGAATACGCCATTGCGTGGGAATGGATGGCCTTTGCCGTCCGCTGGCTCCACGTCATCACCGCCATCGCCTGGATCGGCTCGTCCTTCTATTTCATCGCGCTCGATCTCGGGCTGGTCAAACGGGCGCATCTGCCGCCGGGGGCTTATGGCGAGGAGTGGCAGGTGCATGGCGGCGGTTTTTACCACATCCAGAAATATCTGGTCGCGCCTGCCCAGATGCCCGAACACCTGACATGGTTCAAATGGGAAAGCTACGTCACCTGGCTTTCCGGTTTCGCCATGCTCTGCATCGTTTATTATGGCGGTGCCGATCTCTTCCTGATCGATCATTCCGTGCTGGCGCTCACCCAGTTCCAGGCCATCTGTCTGTCGCTGGCATCGCTTGCCATCGGCTGGCTGTTTTATGATTTCCTCTGCAAATCGCCGCTCGGCAATAATACCTGGGGCCTGATGATCGTGCTCTATGTCGCGCTGGTGGCGATGGCATGGGGTTATACGCAGGTCTTCACCGGCCGCGCCGCCTTCCTGCATCTCGGCGCGTTTACCGCCACCATCATGTCGGCGAATGTGTTTTTCATCATCATTCCGAACCAGAAGATCGTCGTCGCAGACCTGATTGCCGGACGGACGCCGGACCCGAAATATGGCCGCATCGCCAAGCAGCGCTCGCTGCACAACAACTACCTGACGCTGCCCGTCATCTTCTTCATGCTGTCGAACCATTATCCGCTGGCCTTTGCCACGCAGTTTAACTGGATCATCGCGGCACTCGTCTTCCTAATGGGCGTCACCATCCGCCACTGGTTCAACACCACCCATGCCCGCAAGGGCAAACCGACATGGACCTGGCTTCTCACCGCCCTCATCTTCATCGTCATCATGTGGCTTTCCACCGTGCCGAAAGTGCTGACCGACGAGGAGGAGCAGAAGGCCGCCACCCTCTCCCCCATGCAGCAGCAATTCGTCAGCGACGCTCATTTCGCCAAGGCGCGCGATGTGGTTCAGGGCCGCTGTTCCATGTGCCACGCGGCCGAGCCTGTCTGGGAAGGCGTGCCCTTCACACCAAAATCGGTGAAGCTCGAAACCGACGAACAGATCGCCGCCCATGCGCGCGAAATCTATTTGCAAGCCGGCCGCAGCCATGCCATGCCTCCCGGCAACATCACCGCCATCACCCCGGATGAGCGCAAGGTGCTGACCGCATGGTATGAAAGTGCGGTTTCCGGGGCTGGAAAAGCCGAAGGAAAGACTGAATGAGCTTGGTTCTGCTGCGTGGCCGCCTGCTGAGCTTCCGCCGCGCGCCGCTCGCAATCGACGATACGCAAAGCTATCTCTATATCGAAGATGGCGGCCTGCTGCTCGAAAACGGCAGGATCGCCGCCATTGGCGAATATGCCGATATCCGTAAGGCAGCCCCCGAAGACGTCGAGGAAAAGGATCACCGGCCGCATCTCATCGTGCCCGGCCTTATCGACATGCACCTGCATTTCCCGCAGATGCAGGTCATCGGCTCATACGCTGCCAATCTGCTGGAATGGCTGAATACCTATACCTTCCCGGAAGAATGCCGCTTCGTCGAAACCGCCCATGCCCAGCGCATCGCCACACATTTTTACGACGAGCTGCTGCGCCACGGCACAACAACGGCCGCTGCCTATTGCTCCGTGCACAAGACCTCCGCCGACGCCTTTTTCACTGAGGCCATGAAGCGCAACATGCTGATGGTGGGCGGCAAGGTGATGATGGACCGCAATGCCCCGCAGGGCCTGCTGGACACGCCGGAAACCTCCTATGACGAGACGCGCCAGGTGATCGCCGACTGGCACGGCAAGGGCCGCAACCACGTCGCCATCACACCGCGCTTCGCCATAACCTCCACCCCGAAGCAGATGGAAGCCGCCCAGGCGCTGGCGCAGGAGTTTCCCGATCTCTTCATCCAGACGCATCTTTCGGAAAATCTGGACGAGATCAAATACACCTGCGAGCTTTACCCGGAAGCGACCGACTATACCGATATCTATGTGCGTTACGGCCTGATGGGCGCCAAAACCCTGCTCGGCCACGCCATCCACCTCTCGGAGCGCGAAGCGGACGTACTGTCGGAAACCGGCGCGGTGGCCGTGCATTGCCCCACCTCGAACCTCTTCATCGGCTCCGGCCTCTTCCCGATGAAAAAGCTGCAGCGGCGCGAAAAGCCGGTGCGGATCGCGGTTGCCACCGATATTGGCGGCGGATCGAGTTATTCCATGCTGCGCACCATGGACGAGGCCTACAAGATCCAGCAATTGCTGGGCGAGCGCCTGAACCCGCTGGAAAGCTGGTATCTGATGACGCGCGGCAATGCAGAGGCCCTTTCCATGGTCGACCGCATCGGCACGCTGGAGGCCGGCACGGACGCGGACATCACCGTGCTCAACGCTTCCTCGACACCCGCCATGGCGCTGAAGATGGAAGTGGTGAACAGCCTGACGGAAGAGCTGTTCCTGATGCTGACCATGGGTGATGACCGCACCGTGGTGGAAACCTATGTGGCCGGCAAGGCGATGAAAAGCGTGCTGGCATAGTTCGGCTGGGGCCGAAACAATTGGCTGCCAACTCATTTACACAGTCACATATTGGATCGAGCGAGTGCCGCGTATTTCTTCTCCCCGCCGGGGAGAAGGTGGCCCGAAGGGTCGGATGAGGGGGCAACGTTGCCGGATTTCGGAGAGCTTGCCCCCTCATCCCGCTGCCGCGGACTTCTCCCCGCCGGGGAGAAGAAGCCCGTGGCACCCGCTCGCTTCTTATGACGGGCTGACGCCATCCTAGCCGAAACGCGAATGACCTCTGGAGTGCCCGGTGCCGACCTTAGACACAACCACCATGCTCATGGTTCTCGCGACCTTCATCATCGCAGGCATCGTCAAGGGCGTAACCGGCATGGGGTTGCCCACCGTTGCCATGGGCGTGCTCGGCCTCTTCATGCCGCCGGTCATCGCCGCGGGCCTGCTCATTTTGCCCTCCTTCATCACCAATATCTGGCAATTGCTGGCCGGGCCGGATTTCCGGGCCATTGTGAAGCGGCTGTGGCCGATGATGATCGCCATTGCGCTGGGCACCCTCATCGGCATCCGGCTGATGACGTCAGGCACCGGCGTCTGGACCACCTCGGCGCTCGGCCTGTGCCTTGCGGCTTACGCGGCCTATAGCCTGTTTGCCAGACCCGTCTCGATTCCGGCCGGGCTGGAACCAAAACTCTCCCCGGTCATGGGGCTCGCAACCGGCCTGTTGACCGGCGGCACCGGAATTTTCGTCGTACCCGCCGTGCCCTATATCCAGTCACTCGGTTTCAACCGGGACGATCTCGTGCAGGCGCTCGGCCTTTCCTTCACCGTTTCGACCATTGCGCTTGCCGCCGGCCTAGCCTCCCAGAATGCCTTTCACATCGAGCATCTGTCGCTATCCGCGCTGGCCGTTCTGCCGGCCCTTGCCGGAATGTGGCTTGGCCAGAAGATCCGTTATATCGTCAGCCCCGCCACATTCCGGCGCTGGTTCCTCATCTGCCTGCTCATACTGGGAGCCGAGCTGTTTTTACGGGCTTTCTGGTGATGAACCCCGTCGATTTTGATGTTGCAGCCGTCCCATTCATGTTATGTGAAGCCATCATTCAAATGTGAAGGCTTTATCCATGGGCAAAATCCTGACCATAGCGGACCTGAAAAATCAGGCCCAGCGCCGTGTGCCAAAAATGTTTTTCGACTACGCCGATAGCGGCGCATGGACGGAAGGCACCTACCGCGCCAATGAGGATGATTTTTCCAAGATAAAGCTGCGCCAGCGCGTGCTGGTGGATATGACCGACCGGTCGCTTGCCACAGAAATGGTCGGCGAGAAGGTTTCGATGCCGGTGGCGCTCTCCCCCACCGGGCTGACGGGCATGCAACATGCCGATGGCGAAATGCTGGCCGCAAAAGCGGCGGAGGAATTCGGCGTGCCCTTCACGCTCTCCACCATGAGCATCTGCTCCATCGAGGATGTCGCCTCCGTCACCTCGAAACCCTTCTGGTTCCAGCTATACGTGATGAAGGACCGGGATTTCGTCAATAATCTCATCGACCGGGCGAAGGCCGCTGGCTGCTCCGCACTGGTGCTGACGCTCGACCTGCAAATTCTCGGCCAGCGCCACAAGGATCTGCGCAACGGCCTCTCCGCACCGCCGAAATTCACCCCGAAACATATCTGGCAGATGGCGACCCGGCCGAAATGGTGCATGGACATGGCTCGCACCAAGCGCCGCAGCTTCGGCAACATCGTCGGTCATGCGAAAAATGTCTCCGACCTGTCATCGCTCTCCTCATGGACGGCGGAACAGTTCGATCCGCGCCTGTCCTGGAAGGATGTCGAATGGATCAAGGAACGCTGGGGCGGCAAGCTGATCCTCAAGGGCATTCTTGACGAGGAAGATGCACGCGCCTCGCTCGATACCGGCGCCGACGCCATCATCGTCTCCAACCATGGCGGCCGCCAGCTCGATGGCGCTCATTCCTCCATCGCCATGCTGCCGAAAATCGTCGACGCTGTTGGCGACAGGGTTGAGGTGCACATGGATGGCGGCATTCGCTCCGGTCAGGACGTGCTGAAGGCCGTGGCGCTCGGCGCCAAAGGCACCTATATCGGCCGCCCCTTCCTTTATGGCCTCGGTGCCGGTGGCAAGCAGGGTGTGACGACGGCGCTCGAAATCATCCGCAAGGAGATGGATGTCAGCATGGCGCTTTGCGGCAAAAGGCTGATTACGGATGTGGACCGCAGCGTTCTGGCGTGATGGTGACAAGGCAGAAGGCACTCCGGAAATGCAGGAGCCGCATTCTCTGCCGTCATGCCGGACTTGATCCGGCATCCAGCCACGGCGCGTCTGCGCCGTGAAAAAGACCCTTCTGCGATCAAGGACTTGATCGCGCTGGACCCCGGATCAGGTCCGGGGTGACGGCGTGCGGATGTTGCCCTCGCGAGCGCCCTCAGCAGCCAGTCTCAATGCCCCACCGTCTTCGAAAACACATTCACGATCACCACCCCCGTCACGATAAACCCGAGACCGACAACGGCGGCGATATCCAGCGTCTGACGGAACACGAAATAACCGATGCCGGAAATCAGCACGATGCCGAGCCCGCTCCAGATCGCATAGGCCACGCCGACTGGCAGCGCCCGCAGCGTGAACGACAGCAGATAAAAGGCCGCACCGTAAAACAACGCCATCAGCACCGTCGGCAACAGCCGGGTGAACTGCTGCGACTGCTGCAGGAACGAGGTGGCGATGACCTCGCAGACAATGGCCGCGACGAGCGCCCCGTAGGTGAAGATAGCCGCGTTCATTGTTCCATTTCCTTTTTCGTCTGCGCGATCATCCGGGCTCTGAGAGCCGCCCTGTCGCCACCTGCCCTGCCGTCATCGGCCAGAAGATCGGCAAACCAGATGCCGTCAGCCGCAAGCCTGACGAGTTCCAATACCACCCCCTCATCCGTTTCCTTATGACGGATGAGACGCCCTTCGAACCAGCTGGTCCACATGCGCCTGAGCGACGGTTCACCGACCATCGACACCGATAACGCCGCCCATTGCCTGCCCGATTCCCGGTCGCGATCGGAAAAAACCGCGTTCACATAGGCCCTCGTGAAGCATCCGTAAGCTTCACAATCCTGTGAGATGAGCGCATCGATTTCCGCGTCCAGCGCCGAAAGAAGGTCCGCCATCACCGCCTCCAGCAAAGCCTGCTTGGAGGCGAAATGATGAAACAACCCGCCCTTCGTCACCCCGGCGGCATCCGCCACCGCCTGCACGGAAAGTGCTGCAACACCCTGTTCGGCAGCGAGTTTCGCCGCGCAATCGAGAAGACTGCGGCGAACGATCTCAGGCTGCTTTTTCCGTTCATGTGCATTTTTCATGCTTCTTAACATACCGGACGGTTGGTTTCTTTGCAAGGAAATTGTGAGGGCTGCCACCAGCTTGAAATTCATACTTAATTAAGCATGAAAGCGATCTCTAAAGTTTTAGCGGTTTTGTTGCCGGAAAGTATCAGTAAAACTTCGCTCATCGCGGCGGCCGAACAAAAGGGGTGGATTATGTCGGGAACGATCAAACGGGGAATGGTGGGCGCATGGGTTTTCGCACTCGCCTTCTTTTGCGCGATCCTCTCATTGCAGGCATCGCCCGCCCAGGCCGGTTACGCCCATTTCATCATGGATGCCAATACCGGCAAGGTTCTGGCCGCCCGCAATGCCGACGTGCTGAACCACCCGGCCTCGCTCACCAAGATGATGACGCTTTACATGACCTTCGAGGCGCTGCACGCCGGCCGCATTCGCTGGGACCAGAAGATAAAGATGTCCAGGAACGGCGCAGCCGTCATCCCCTCCAAGCTTTATGTGCGTCAGGGCCAGACCTTCACCGTGCGCGAGGCGGTCTACGGCATGATCGTCAAATCCGCCAACGACATGGCGGAAGGCATGGGCGATCATCTCGGCGGCTCCGAGGCAAGGTTCGCCGAGATGATGACCCGCAAGGCCCGCCAGCTCGGCATGACGAAAACGGTGTTCCGCAACGCTTCCGGCCTGCCCAGCAAATCGCAGGTGACGACGGCGCGCGACATGGCGAAACTCGGCCTGGCGCTGCAGCGCGACTTTCCCAAGGAATACGATCTCTTCGCCATGGAATCCTTCAGTTTCCGGGGAAAACGCATTCGTGGCCACAACAATCTGATGTATCGTTATCGGGGCATGGACGGCATCAAGACCGGTTATACCAATGCTTCCGGTTTCAACCTCGTCAGCGCCGTCAATCACAATGGCCGCCGCGTCGTCGGCGTCGTGCTGGGCGGCAAGACCGCGCGCAGCCGCGATGCGCAGATGGCCGCCCTTCTCGACAAGGCCGTGCCGCAGGCATCGAGAAGCCGCAACACCGAACAGCTCGTTGCCAGCGCCAATGTCAGCCGCACCTTTGCTGTGACGCCCGCAGCCGCGCCCGCCGCTTCAGTACCGCCCGCCTCCGTACCATTGCCGATGTTCGCGGAGCGCCGCCAGGATCCAGTCGCCATGCAGATCGCCACGGCGAATAACCAGATGGCCGACATGATGCAGGTTTCGGCCATCCCGCGGCCCGCTCCCGCGGCAGCCTCCGCCAGCCAGAGAAGCCGCTGGGAAGTGCAGATCGCCGCCACCGACAGCGAAGCCGCCGCCCGCTCGCTGCTCGCCAATGCCCGCTCCAACATCGCCGGAAATTATGCCGGGATAGCGCCCTACACCGAAGCCGTGCAAAGCGGATCGGCAACCCTCTACCGCGCCCGTTTCACCGGCTTCGAAGACCAGTCTTCGGCGGTTTCCGCCTGCAAGGAACTGAAGGCGCAATCTTATTCCTGCGTGGTGATGACCAGCGAGGGGTGAGGATCAGCGCTTGAGCCAACCGCTCGCAAGCGCATCGGAGAGATACGGAATCCCATTGACCTTCGCCATTTCGGCCATGGCCATATTGTCGTAACGGATATTGCGGAAATAGACCTGCCAGCCGCGCCCCGTCTCTTCCAGCACGGCATAGGTGGCAAGCGGATGACCCGCCTCGACGTGATGGTCGAAAGGCGTGTCGTCCTTCCAGCCGGGGCAGCCGACGCTGCCGGGATTGACGATCAGCCGGCCGTCGGAAAGCTGCACGGTGCGGGGAATATGTGTGTGGCCACACAGCATCAGCGGTTGCGCGATGCCTTCCGCCATGGCTTCGATTTCGGCCAACGGCCGCAATTTCAGAACGCCTTCCGGCGACAGCGTTTCCAGCCAATATTCCAGATCGTCACGCGGCGAGCCATGGCAGCAATAGGCGACATCCTTGAACACCATGCTGAACGGCAGGGTTTGCAGCCAGTCCAGATGGGCGGCGCTCAGCTGCGCATGCGCGGGTCTTTCCCAGCTTCCCATCTCTTCCGGCGCACGGTCGATCAGTTCCCGGTCATGATTGCCGCGAATGCTGGGAATCCAGTTGCTAACAAGCACATCGCCGGTAAACCCCGCTTCCAGCGGGCCGCTGAAACAATCGCCGAGATTGACGATGTCCTTGATGCCAAGCCTCGCGATATCCTCCAGCACGGCTTCAAGCGCGGCGCAGTTTCCGTGAATATCGGCAATCGCGGCAAAGATCATGGCAATCAGCTTCCTCGATAGGTGGAATAGCTATAGGGCGAAAGCAGAAGCGGCACATGGTAGTGGCCGCTCTCATCGGCAATGCCGAAACGGATCGGAATAATATCGAGAAAGGCGGGCTCCGGCAGCGCCACACCCTTGCCGCGCAGATAATCGCCGGCATGGAAAACCAGCTCATATTCACCGGCCCTGAAACTGTCGCCGGCAAGCAGAGGCCCGCCGTCGACACGGCCGTCGCTATTGGTCTGCACCGTCTTCAGCTTCTCACGCCGATCGCCGGAGAGCCGGTAGAGCTCGATCGTCAGCCCTTCGGCAGGCGTGCCATGAGCGGCATCGAGGACATGGGTGGTCAAACCGGTCATGGCTTGGGCTCCGCGATCATATAGGGCTTATCGAAAAAATACTCTTCCAGATTGTTACCCGGCCCATCGCGGTCGGCAACCAGAAAATCCGAAACCGCCTGCAACGGCATCAGCGGATAATGCCAGACATTGCGGCGGTAATTCACACCCTGATCGCCCCGCGCCAGAAACACCTGCGGCCGCCCCGGCCGGCCGCCATCGTCATTGGCGACGACCACGAGGAAAGGCCGGCCGGAAAGCGGCGAAAAACTCTGGCTGCCGAGCGGATGCCGCTCCATCATCTCGATTTGATGCGGAAAGGCGCGCGGCTGCCCGCGGAAAATATTGAGGATGACACGCGCGCCCTCACCCGCCGCCTCCGGGGCTGCGAGCGCATGGTGCCGCTCGGTCTGGCCGCCATTGATATGCCGCATGGAAGAGGGTGTCGTTTCGATCACATCACCGAAGGATGCGAAAGCCTCTCTGGTGAGAGGTTTTATGTCGAGAAAATCAGTCAAATGTCATTCACCTTGGGCATGCCAGTTTCGGAGGAGGGAGAGTTTGTCCAGAAGGTCCGGTATAGCCGTCTGTGTCGTATCCCAGACCGTTTCAAGATTGATGCTCATATAACCATGCGCGATCCTGTTTCGCATGCCGCGCATCTTGACCCACGGAATATCGGGAAAATCCGCCACGAAAGCGGGGAACTCTTCCATGATGCGCGCGGTCGTTTCGTCAATAATCAGAAGGTTCATCGCGACCGCCCGTTGGCGGACGAGATCAGCCAAAAATTCATCCTTCGTTTTCAGTCGAACAAAGTCGATGGTTTCCGAAGCAACCTGCCTGATATCCTGAAGATAAACATGCAGCCGCTCGACGCTCATACAGGCTTCGCTTCCTGCAGAACCTTCACACGGACGCGCTCGGGAAAGTCCCCCGGCGTCAACAGATGAATTTCCGTGCCGCGCATGATGGCCGATAGCTCTTCCAACAGGCCGCCCAGATCGAACAGTGTTGTGCCAGGCAGCGCATCCACCAGAATGTCGAGATCGCTGTCTGGTCGGTCCTCGCCGCGGGCGACGGAGCCGAACACGCGCGGGCTCGCCGCGTTGAAGCGTTTCGTCGCTTCGCGGATCGCTTCCCTGTTCTTTTCCAGCACCTCGGACGGTCTCATGGTCTCAATCTCCAGACCCATCATTATAACGAAACGGCCTCATTCTCTCCGGCATCATATCAAAAAATCACTCACCCTCAGCATACCAGTTTCGGAGGAGGGACAGACGCGCCTGCAAATCCGGAATGCTCTGCGTTATCGTTTTCCAGACGACCGAGAGCTCCGCCCGGAAATAATCATGCACGATCAGATTGCGCATACCCTTCATCTTGATCCAGGGGATTTCCGCGTGCTGCTGTAAAAATGCGGGGTAGTGCTTGTCCAGCTTGGCGACCGCCTCGCCAATCAGGGCAAGCCCCATCATGACCGCCATCTGCGTCCGCGTGTCGGAGGAAAAAGCGGCCTCATCCATATCCTGAATGAAATCCTGTATTCTGGAGGCGGCAACATCCATCTCCTTCAGATAGAGCAGAAGCCGATCCGTACTCATACCGCTTTGGCTTCCTTCAGAACGCGCGCCCGTATATCCGAATGCAGGCCGCCTGAGGTGACGACGTCGACCTCCACACCAAGCAGCGCCTTCAATTCCTCCAGCAAACCGCCGAGATCAAACAGTGTTGTGCCCGGCAGCGCATCCACCAGAATGTCGAGATCGCTGTCTGGCCGGTCCTCGCCACGGGCGACGGAGCCGAATACGCGCGGGTTCGCCGCGTTGAAGCGTTTCGTCGCTTCGCGGATCGCTTCCCTGTTCTTTTCCAGCACCTCGGACGGTCTCATGATCTTCATCTCCAGACGGCGCGATTCTAGCAGAACGGCCACCACTCGCCAATTCAGCCTTCCGGCAGCATCGAGGAAAGGCGCAGCCAGGCGATCTTTTCCACCTGCGCCGTCGCCGTCTCAAATTCTTCGGCTGCACCGTTGCCGATGCGCGTCTCGAATGCCGAGAGAATATCGTGCCTGTTCAGCCCCTTGACCGCGATGATGAAGGGAAAGCCGAATTTTTCGGTATAGGCGCCGTTCAATTCGGTAAAACGGGCATGTTCTTCCGGGGTAAGCCGGTCAAGCCCCGCACCGGCCTGTTCGTTGCGGCTGTCGGCCGTCAACTCGCCCACAATCGCCAGCTTGCCGGCCAGATCGGGGTGCGCCCGCAACACGCCGAGCCTTTCCGCCTCGGAAGCGCCGCGAAACTGCGCGCCAAGCGCGGCGTGAACCGCCTTCGCCGTCAGTTCCAGGCCGGCTCCGCCGGCGTCATAGGCCCGTTCGGCGATGAAAGGCGAATGTTCGAACACGCCGCCGAAACGGGTGACAAAATCCTCACGCGTCACCATCAAAGCACCTCCGGCTTATGATGTTCATGCCAGTGACGGGCGATCTCTATGCGCTGCGGGATCCACACTTTCTCATGGCCAAGCACATATTCGATGAAACGGCGAAGTGCTGCCGCGCGGCCGGGACGGCCGACAAGGCGGCAATGCAGGCCGACGCTCATCATCTTCGGCGCGCCTTCGATACCTTCCTGGTAAAGCACGTCGAAAGCATCCTTCAGATAGGTGAAGAACTGATCGCCGGAATTGAAGCCCTGGGGCGTGGCGAAACGCATATCGTTGGTTTCGAGCGTATAGGGAATGATCAGGAAAGGCTCGTCCTTCGCATCCTTCACCCAATAGGGCAGATCGTCGGCATAGGAGTCCGACGAATAGAGGAAACCGCCCTCTTCCATGACAAGGCGCAGCGTATTGTCCGACGGCTTGCCCTGATACATGCCATAGGGACGCTCGCCGGTAACCTCCGTATGCAGACGCACGGCTTCGACTATATGCTTGCGCTCCTCCTCTTCGGAGAAATCCTTATATTCCAGCCAGCGATAACCGTGGCTGGCGATTTCCCAACCCGCTTCCTTCATCGCCGCAACGGCTTCCGGGTTACGGGCCATGGCGGCGGTCACGCCATAAACGGTGGTGGTGACGCCAAGACCGGTGAACATGCGCCACAGCCGCCAGAAGCCGGCGCGCGAGCCATATTCATAGATCGATTCCATGTTCAGGTTGCGCTGGCCGGGCCAGGGCTGGGCGCCGACGATTTCCGACAGCAGCGATTCCGACGCCTTGTCATTGTCGAGAATGCAGCTCTCGCCGCCCTCCTCGTAATTGATGACGAATTGCACGGCGATGCGCGCGCCGCCCGGCCATTTCGGATCGGGAACATTGCGGCCATAGCCCACCAGATTGCGGGAGTAATTTTCGGAAATCATGCAGCCACCCAGACCATCTCTCCCAAGGCGGAAACCGATTTCGGGAGACATAAAACAGACCTCCGAAGCGCGATGACCCGGAATGGGGAGAACACACGCTTCAGATATGCGATATCCGAACGGTAGCATCCGCATCCGGAATGTCGAGATCAATCTTGCCGACATTCCGATGCTTTTTTGTATACGATTACTCCGGCGCGCTCTTCAGGCGATCTTTCGGGCGGAAACACGGCCCATGGGGTGAAGCGAGTGTACCCGGAAAGGCGCACCCGGTTCATCCTCGATGAAAAGCGCAAGGCTGGAAAACTGCAGGGATCGGGTCAGCAGCGGCTCGAAAACCTTGCGCACGGCCCGCTCAATCCTCTGGCTGCTGGAAGCTTCCACACCGCCGGTCAGCGACATCTGGAACCGGAACTCATCCATCACATGCGGGCTGCCCCAGCGATGCAGATTGGTGAGCTGCGAGGCCGAAAGCCGGTCCGGATCCGCCCGCTCGATTTCCGCGTCGGAGAGCGGCGCCCGGTAACGGTCGAATTCCTGCACCACGCGGGCGGCAAAGAAATGCAGCACTTCGCAGGGGCGCTCGGGAACGAGGCTGAAGACATTCTCCTGCCTTGCCACCACCAGTTGCGGCAGCGTGAAGGGCTCCTGCCTGCCGGAAAAATACATCAGGTCACGCAGAAGTGCCGCCTCGGAATGGCCCTCCGCAAGACGGAAGGGAGCCTTGATCGTGCCGTGGAAACCGTAACGGCGCGGCAGGGCCGTATGGTAGGAAATCTCCTGCATGCCGAGATCGATCATGCCCGGCGGCTCCACCGCCTGACCGGAATAGGCATCGCGCCCCAACCACGCGGCAGCCGCCTGCGTCAGGGGGTCATTGGGGGAAGGCGTGAAATGAATGGCGTATCGCATGCACTGTCACCTCGCCGCAAATGCGGACAAACCGGCCTCGTTGCAGGCCAGCAAATAAGTGATTTGCGTGACAGATTAACGACGTGGGCGGCCTGATCAGAACTTTCTAAAGTCCGCGGCGGCAATACTCACGTGTTGTTGAAGGTGAAAGCCCGAGGGGATGACAGGCGTGTGACCGCACACGGTCTGCAACGCCGCATCGGCGAGAAAATGCGCAAGCCCGAAGCTGACCTTGAAGCCGCCGGTCAGCGCAACGAGCTTCGGATTGCCGGGGATCGTGCCCACCATCGGGTCCCTCCCCACCGCCTTCGGGCGCAGCCCGGCCCAGCGTTCCAGCACCGGCGCGCCGGCAAGCGAGGGAACAACGGCAGACGCGTCCGCCAGCAGTTTTTCGAGCTTTTCATCGGTACTGAAGGGATCGGAAAAACAATCTTCGCTGGTACTGCCGATCGCGACGGTGCCATCCTCATGCGGTACGATATAAAGACCGTTCAGGAACACGACCGGCATCGCCGGGTCGGCCGCCGCGTCGAGAAGCGCCGCCTGCCCCTTCACCGCCTGCCCCAGCGTCACGCCGGCCTCCAGGCCGAGGGCGTCGCGGATCAGGGGGAAGGAACCATGGCCGTTGGCGACGATGACATGGCCGAAAGAAACCTCGTCGCCCGACGACAGCACCGCCCGCCCGGCATCCACGTCGAGCGAAAGAACGCGGCAACCTTCCGCCAGCCGCACATGCCGCGCCTTGCCGAGAAAAGCCGAAAGAAGGGCGATCATCGCGCGCGGCGAGACCCGCGCCGCCAGCGTATCGAACACGAAACCCGCTTCACCCGCCGCATCATCCACCCAGCCCGCAACCGAAGGACTGTCACCGACATGCCAATGGAACCGGCGCTCGCCCGAAACCCAGTTCTCCAGCGCATCCCGTTCGTGCCGTTCGGCAATGGCGCGCAGATGCGGCTTCGGCAGCGGAATGATACGACCTGCGCGGCGGTAGCCGGCGGAAAGCCCGGTTTCCGCCTCCAGCCCGGCAATCTCTTTTTCCAGCGCAACCAGGGCATCGAACTGGAACTGCTTCTTGTCCGACCAGCGGTCCGGCATATGCGGCATCAACGCACCCAGCAGCCCGCCGCTGGCGCCGCCGCCGGGGCGATCCGCCTCCACCAGCAATGTATTGATGCCGAGCCGTTCCGCCTTGACGGCGGCCCACAGCCCCATGATGCCGCCGCCGACGATGAGAAGCGGCACGGAAGCCGGCAATCTTGGAGATTGACCCTGTTCGAAAGCGGGATTATCGGCTTTAGCCATGAAACATTCCAACGAAAATATCACAGAGACCGGCGCAGCGGCCGGTTCACCGGCCGGGGAAGCCCCCACCGCGCTCGACTGGCGTGACGGGGATATGCCCTATTCACTGGCCTTTGACGACCATTTTTATTGCCAGACGGATGGCCGGCTGGAATGCGGCCATGTCTTCCTCTCCGGAAACGGCCTGCCAGAGCGTTGGCTCGAACGGGAGGGCACCTTCCGCATCGGCGAACTGGGCTTCGGCACCGGGCTTAACCTCTGCGAGACATGGCGTCAGTGGAAAGAGATGCGCAACGGCCGCTCCACGCTGCATTTCATCTCCTTCGAACTCTATCCGATGAAGGCGGAGGAAATCGACCGGGCGCTTTCCCGCTGGCCGGAAGTGGATGCCGAACGCAAGGCGCTCACCGCCCTCTGGCCTGCCGAGCCGAAAGGACGGGTCGAAATCCAGCTCGATGACGAAACGCAGCTGACAGTGGTTTGCGGCGAGGCGCTCGCCGGCATTTCCGCAAGCGAGGAAAGTTTCGACGCCTGGTTTCTCGATGGCTTCGCACCCGCGCGCAATCCGGACATGTGGTCGCTGGAAATCATGCAGGCGCTTTTCGCAAAGACGGCGCCGGGCGGCACATTCGCCACCTATGCCGCCGCCGGCTTCGTTCGCCGCAACCTCATCGCCGCCGGTTTTGAGCTGGAGCGCCGGAAAGGTTTTGCCGGAAAGCGGGAAATGCTCTGCGGGACCAAAGCATTTTCAGCAAAAGCGTGAAGCGGTTTTGCGTCTGAAAAAGCGTCATGGAAGATAGCGCTCCGGCTGAAGCAATTCGGAGACCCGCAGTCGCGGCGGATAGTCACACGCCCGGCACGTCGCGGCGCGGCATGTTTTCGCCCAGCCATTGCGCGATCTTGTCTTCGAGCGTTTCCGGGCTGATGGGCTTCGACAGATAATCATCCATGCCCGCCTCAAGGCATAGTTCCCGATCCGCCTCCTGCGTATGGGCGGTAACGCCGATGATCGGCACACGCCGGCCGTCGGCGGCGGTCCGTTCCGCGGCGCGGATGGCCTGCGTCGCCTGATGTCCGTTCATGACCGGCATCGAGACATCCATCAGGATGATGGCGGGATTGTTCTCCTGCCATGCCTGCACGGCTTTCTTGCCATTGCCGACGATAAGAAAGCGCAGACCCGCCTGCTGCAATATCTGGGTGAAGACAATCTGATTGACGTCATTGTCCTCGGCCACCAGCACATCGACAAGGCTGGGCCGATGCCGCGCCGGCACCGCCGTCGATACGGCATCGCGCTGCTTTCTTTCGGCGGAGCCTTTTTCCGGCCGGACGGCGCCATCACCGCGACCTGTTTCACGCGGGACCGGCGCTTGCCGGGCGCGTTTCAACCGTACATCCCGCACCACATCGAACAGGGTGGAGCGCAGGAGCCGCGCCCGCGCCGGCTTCATCAGATGCGCCTGCACATTGAGATCGGTGAACAGCGTCTCGTCGCCGACGACATCCATGGAGGTCAGGAAAACAATGGCGATGTCGTCAAAGCGCGCATCCGCCCGGATCCGCTCCACCACATCCAGCCCGTTCATGACAGGCATATGATAATCGAGAACGATGGCGTCGATGGAAAAACCGAGCGACGCCGCCTCCTCAAGCACGGCGATGCCGGAAGGCCCGTCTTCGACCGCGTGGCCGTCTATGCCCCAACTGCGCAACTGCTCCGTCAGGATGCGGCGATTGACGTCGTTATCGTCGATGACGAGCACGCGGATATCGTCGATCGCCACGGAAAGAAGCGGGAGGTCGCGCTGTCTCTCGGTCACCTGAAACGGAATATTGACCTCGAAGGTCGATCCCCTGCCGACATCGCTGACGACCTTGATCGCGCCGTCGAACAGGCCGACGAGACCGACCGTGATCGCCAGCCCCAGCCCCGTTCCCTCGTGCCGGCGCGTGGCGGAACCGTCGACCTGGCTGAACTTGTCGAAGATGGTTTCGAGCTTGTCGGCCGGAATGCCGATGCCGCTGTCTTCGACGCGCAGCGACAGGATAGCCTCGGAAGCTTCCGCCGAACGCGCCGAAAGCTCGACCAGCACATGCCCCATTTCGGTGAACTTGACGGCGTTTCCAACGATATTGGTAACGATCTGGCGAAAGCGACCAGCATCGCCGATGACCTTGCCGAAGACGGAAGCATCGATCCGGACGATCAGCTCTATGTCCTTTTCAAGCGCCGCCGAAGACAGCAGAGACACCACATCCTCGACCGCCTCCGCCGGATCGAAGGGCACGCTGCGCAGCCTCATCTGCCCGGCCTCGATCTTCGAGAAATCGAGAATGTCGTTGATGATCGTCAGAAGCGCATTGCCGGATTTGACGATGATATCGGTGAAGGTCTTCTGGCGCGTATCCAGATTGGACTTGGCCAGAAGCTCCGCCATGCCGAGAACGCCGTTCATCGGCGTGCGGATTTCATGGCTCATATTGGCCAGGAATTCCGATTTAGCCCGATCCGCCGCTTCCGCGCGTGAAAGCAGCCGCTGCAATTCCTCTTCACGCAGCTTCATCTCGGTCACATCGGTGACGATGATGAGCCAGTAATTGCCGGAACTGTTGGTGGCCTCCAGATTGAGCCAGCTTTTGCCGGCGACATGGATGAGCCAGGAAAACGGCCGGTTGGCGGCGATATTCTCCCTCCAGGCGCGCAGCGTCTCCGCAGCCTCCCCGGCCGTGCCGAAATCGCCGCGCCCGGCGCAATGGGCGAAGAAACCCGACCAGTTGCAGCCCTTTTCCAGAAGATGCGGCGGCACGTCGAACATGCGCGCCATCGCCTCATTGGACATGATGATCGTGCCCTGCTCGACCAGCACCAGCCCCTGCGCCATGGCGCGCGTGGCACCCTGCATATATTCGCCGACCCGCTCCAGTTCGGCCGTCGCCTTGCCGATCTCGACGTCGCGCATGCGGACATCGGTGACGTCGGCATAGGTGCTGAGGATTTTTCCGCCTTCGAGCCGGGTTTTCGAAATGACCGTAACCTTGCCGCTTTTGCTGCGCACCTCGCGGGGCGCAAAGACCTCCTCCTTCAGAAGCCGCTGCACCCGCTCGCCATAGACCTCATCGAAAGGCCTGTCGCCATAGTCATAAAGGCCGCTGTCGAAATTCATCTCCATGAATTCGCGATAAGTTTTGCCGACAAGCGACTTCTCGCCGCCGATCTCGCCCCAGACCTCATAAAAGAACGGATTGACATATTCGATGACGAGATCGGCGCTGAGCAGCAGCACGCCCACCGGCAGGGCATGGAGAACCGCTTCGAGCTGGCGGTGCAGCGTCTCAGCCTCGGCCTGCGCAGCGATCAGCGCCTTTTCCCGGTCCTGCAGCAGGCTGGCATCGGTGACCGAGCCCACCAGATAGTATTCGTCGTCCGGCGTCGCGACCCGGCCGAGCCTTGTGATGACGGGAATGGCGCCGCCATCCGCAAGCGGAACGCTTCCGGTCTTTTCAATGGCTTCCCCGGTTCGCAGAATATGCTCGTTTTCCCGCTGGAACTGCGGGCCTTCCTCCGGAAACATCTCGCATTCGGTCTTGCCGATATGATCGGCGAGGCTGCCGCCCAGAAATTTCTCATAGGCCGCATTGGCAAAGGTCAGCCGCCTGTCCTGATCCCTCAGGAACACGCCGACCGGCAATTGCTCAAGCGCGGCGCGCAGAAGCCAGGTCTCGCGGATCTGCGTGCTCAGAAGCGTCTCATGCGCCTTGAACTCGGTGACATCCACCCGCAGCCCCACCAGCATGCCGTTTTCCAGCCGCTTGTTGACCATGCGCACCCAGCGGCCATCGGCAAACTGCTCCACCCTTTCGAGATAGGGCAGTGAAAAATCCCGTAGCTGCTCCTGCATCCACCCTTCGAACGCCGGATCGCCGTCCTTCGCATCGCGATAGCCGCTCGAAAAATAAATCGCCGTCATCAACGTCTCGAGCGGGACGCCGGCCTTCAGGTCGACGCCAAGCGCGCCGTAGAATTCCCTGAAGCGGGTATTGCAGTAGACCAGCCGGTTTTCGCGGTCATAAATCACGATACCCGCATCGACGAGATCGATCACGCCGCTGCCGAACAGCAGGTCCGAAGCGCTATCGGCTTGCGGAAAAACCTCCACGGTGGCGGACGGCATGTCCTCGAACGCTTCGAACAGGAACAGATTGCCGTCGTCACCGGTGAAACGTTCGCAGCGAAGCGTGTATGGCTTGGACGCGCCCCCACCATGGCAGGCAATCATCTCATCCGTGGCGAAAACCAGCGAGCGGCGCTCCCTGTCCTCGCGCTCGGCATCGCGTATATCGGCGGAAAGGGAAAGGCTGGTGTGTCCCTTGAATGCCCCGGGCGGACGCCCCATGACCCGGGCATAGGCGGAATTGACCGCGATATAGCGAAGTTCGCTGTCCTTGATGCACGCGGGCAGGTCCAGGGCGGCCACGGCCCTGCAAGCCTTTTCCAGCAACCCGCAGCTTTCGGTCAATCGATACTCCACACCTTGCAGTCCATTCCTGTCGAATCAAATATTTCCGGACGCCGTCGCAAAAAACGTTATGTGAGAAAATCGATCTTTGCTATGTATCCAAGGGGGCCGTTACCCTTTTTTAACCATAATTCTTCGCTGGTGCCCGCGCTGTCCCGGCAATCGCCGGCTACCGGTACGCATGGCTGCCATGCACCCTCCAGCGGCGGCGTTACAAAACTATCGCTTGACTTTGACGCGCAAAACGCCCACATGGCCCTCAAGCTTTCACCTTCGGCAGCCGCGTGAGCTGCAGCGTATGACCGGAAAGACGTCCTTAAAAAGGAATCTGGCCCGCATGAAGGAAAAGCGCAAAGAATACAGAAGACGGCATGTGCCGCACTGATGCGCAGAAAGTTATTCCAACCCACAAGTTCCCAATTCACGCGGGGTTCTTGACGCCTAAACCGCCGGACAGCAGCCCTGTTCCGGACGATTGGTTTTTGGCGCCCCGAAAGGCATTATATTGACCAGTTTTAGCGAACTCGGCCTCTCCGAAAAGATCGTGGCCAGCGTTACCCAGCTTGGCTATACGACCCCTACTCCCATTCAGGCAAAGGCCATTCCGCTGCTGCTCGAAGGCCGTGACCTGATCGGGCTCGCACAGACCGGCACCGGCAAGACCGCCGCTTTCGGCCTGCCGATCATCGAAATGCTGATGAAGCAGGCGGACCGCCCGGCAAACCGCACCTGCCGCACCCTCATCCTCGCCCCCACGCGCGAGCTGGTGAACCAGATCGGCGAAAACCTGCGCTCCTTCGTGAAGAAGACGCCGCTGCGCATCAACCAGGTGGTTGGCGGCGCGTCGATCAACAAGCAGCAGCTCCAGCTGGAAAAGGGCACGGACATTCTGGTGGCGACCCCCGGCCGCCTGCTGGACCTCATCGCCCGCAACGCCATCTCGCTCTCCAAGGTCACCTATCTGGTGCTCGATGAAGCGGACCAGATGCTCGATCTCGGCTTCATCCACGATCTGCGCAAGATTTCGAAGATGGTGCCGGCCAAGCGCCAGACGCTGCTTTTCTCGGCCACCATGCCGAAGGCGATCGCCGATCTCGCCCACAGCTACCTGACCGATCCGCTCAAGGTCGAAGTGACCCCGCCCGGCAAGGCAGCCGACAAGGTGGAGCAATATGTTCACTTCGTCGCCGGCAAGAACGACAAGACCGAGCTTCTGAAGAAGTCGCTCAACGAAAACCCGGATGGCCGCGCCATCGTGTTCCTGCGCACCAAGCATGGTGCGGAGAAGCTCTACAAGCATCTCGAACATATCGGCTTCAAGGTCGCCTCCATCCACGGCAACAAGAGCCAGGGCCAGCGCGAGCGGGCACTGAAGGGCTTCAAGGATGGCGAGATCAAGGTGCTGGTGGCAACCGACGTCGCAGCCCGCGGCATTGACATTCCGGCCGTCACCCACGTCTTCAACTACGACCTGCCGGAAGTGCCCGACGCCTATGTTCACCGCATCGGCCGTACCGCCCGCGCCGGCCGCGACGGCATCGCCATTGCGTTTTGCGCACCGGACGAAACCCGCCTGCTGCACGACATCGAAAAGCTGATGAAGATCGATATTCCGGTCGCCTCCGGCGAACGTCCGGCCGGTCTTGCCAGCCCGACACGCCCCAACAACAACCGCGGCGGCCGCAACAATAATGGCGGCCATCAGCGTGGTCCCCGCGAAGGCGGCCGTCACAATGGCGAATCCCGCCCCTCGCGCCACCATGCGCCGCGCGACGCGGACAACGATCTGGAAGTCACCTCCGACTTCAAGCGCGTCAAGCAGGCTGAAGGCGAAGCAGGCCGCCCGGCCGGCCCGCGCAAGCACCGCCGCCCGGCCCGCAAGCCCGGCGGCAGCGGCGCCAACCGCCACGCCCCTGCCGGCGGCAACGGCCAGGAAAAACGCGCTTCCGGCAACGGCCATCGCGGCCGCAACCGCTAAGTTGCTCTGAGTGGATTAAGGACGCCCGGCATTGCCGGGACGTTTCTTCTCCCCGCCGGGGAGAAGGTGGCCCGAAGGGTCGGATGAGGGGGTAAGGTCTCCATGATCCGGCGAGGGCGCCCCCTCATCCCGCTGCCGCGGACTTCTCCCCCTCGGGGAGAAGAAACAAGTGGCGAGCACTCGCCAATCAAGCCCTGCAGCCACATCCGGCCAGCGGGGCTTTTCTTTCCCTTCAACTACCCTGCGCGACCGGACGACGCCGTGACGGCAGGGTCATGGCCAGCACGCCGGCGATGACGCAGACGAGCCCCACCCACATGGCAGGTGTCGGCATTTCCCCCAGAAACGCCATGCCGATGGCGACGCCGACCGGCACCCTGAGATAGGCCTGCGAGGTGGTGCCGACGGAGCCCAGCGTCTGCATCAGCCGGAAATAGATCATGAAGGCGAGCGCGGTCGAAAAGACGCTGAGGCACAGGAGCGCCGTCAGTGACGCCGCCGAAGGCGACAATATCCAGGGCCGGTCGACGATCAGGCTCACGGGCAACAGGAAAACAGCGCCGCAGATAAGCGAGCCGGCGGCCGGCATGATAGGATCGAGCCCTTTGAAATTTTTACTGAAAATGGCCGCGCAGGCATAGGAAAAAGCCGCCGTCAGCACGGCGAGCTGGCTCCATATCGCCTCGCCCGCGCCGCTCAGCGCTTCGACACCGATGATGAGGCAAACACCCGTCATGCCGGCAATGGTGCCGAACAGCTTGCGCCCGCTGACCGGCTCGTGCCGGATAACGAGTGCGGTGAGAAGAAAGGTGAAGATCGGCGTCGTTGCATTGAGAATGACGGCAAGACCGGCATCGATGCTTTGTTCCGCCCAGGCGATCAATGTGAAAGGCAGAACGCTGTTGATGCAGGCCTGAATGAAAAACAGCCGCCACGTCGCCAGATCCGTGGGCAGGCGCAGCCCGCGCAGCCGGATCACCGCAAAGAGCAGCAGACCGGCGATCAGCGTTCTCGATGCGATGAAGGTGATCGGCGGTATCGTCTCCACCCCGATCTTGATGAAGGTATAGGATGCGGCCCACAGCGTGGACAACAGGGCGAGAAGCAGCAATTCGCGGGCGATGGGGTTCTGGGAGGTCACGGATCGATTTTCCAACTGCGTTCAGGATGACCCGTTCTTAACCCGAAAACAAGCATCTATGCTTCGGCCACGGCCGAAGTTTCAATCCTCTTTTGAAAAAAAAGCTCCGCACGGCGTCACCATGCGGAGCTTCGGTAAAAGAGATCGATGACGGGTCCGGCAATCAGGCCCGGCGCTCATCCACCGAGAAGGCGCCCGGACCGGCAACGAACAGATAGAGGAAGATGAAGCAGAACAGGATGGCGGCGTCGCCACCGTTCAGGGCCGGGAAGAAATTGCTCGGCGCATGCGCCATGAAATAAGCGACCGCCATCTGGCCGGACAGGATGAAGGCGACGGGTCGTGTGAACAGGCCGATCAGCACGAGAATGCCGCCGACGAATTCCAGCAGTGCGGCTACAAGCATCAGGGTCGGCAGCGAGCCTTCCATCTGCGATGCCGGAAAGCCGAACAGTTTCTGCGTTCCATGCGCCACGAAAAGCAGCGCCGTCATGATGCGCAGCGCCCCGAGTGCCTGCGGGCGATAGCGGGAGAGAGAGTCGAAAGTTGCCATGTTCATGTGTCCCCGTTGAAGTGGTGCCGCGCTCGATACCGTGCATTTAACCCTTTATGGATACACGTCTCGAACACCGGAAATCACGTTTCCGATATAGCAGAACTCCCTTAAATACAGAAAGGGAGGCATTCTACACATGGTTGATTTTCAAGCATAAAATTGACCGTCTGCCGAAAAAATCAACTCAAGGATACAGGCATTTTCTGGCGTGGCAAAGGCGGAAAAATCCGCCTCTTCCTCACGCCTGCAAGACGACGACCTTCGAACCGACCGGCACGCGGCTGTAAAGATCGATGATGTCGTGGTTCAGCATGCGGATGCAGCCGCTTGACATGGCATGGCCGATGGATTGCGGCTGGTTGGTGCCGTGCAGACGGAACATGGTGTCGTTGCCGCCGCGATAGAGATAGAGCGCGCGTGCGCCGAGCGGATTGTTCGGGCCGCCCGCCATGCCGCCGGCAAACTTCAGATTGCGCGGATCGCGGCGCATCATGTTCGCGGTCGGTGTCCAGGACGGCCATTCCGCCTTGCGGCCAATATAGGCATCGCCCTTCAGCGCAAGACCCTGCCGGCCGACACCGACGCCGTAACGCATGGCGCGCCCATCGCCCATAACGTAATAAAGCCGCCGCGCCGGCGTATCCACCACAACCGTTCCGGCCGGGTGCCTGGTATCGTAGGTGACTTCCTGCCGGCGAAGCTCCGGCTTGACCTTGTCGAGATGCATGGCGGGAAGCGGGAATTTCTCCTCCGGCTTTGCCGCATAATTCAGCCTCTGCTGGCCGATGCCGGTATTCGCGCAGCCGGCCAGAAACAGCGGCAATCCGAACAGAACACCACGACGTGAAATAGACATGTAACCCCCGCCAAATCATGTGATTAACGAGAGGTATAATTTTATGGTTAACAAACCCCTAATATGCGGTTGTGGTAATTAGAGCATTTCCAGGAAAAGTGGAGCCCGGTTTTCCGTCCGGAAATGCAGCAAAACAAAGAGTTAGAGCGCTTTCGCTACTCGAAGAAAAGCGAAAACGCTCTAACGTGCGGCAATCGCTGCGGCAGGTCTGCGATTGGCGAGATAAACCCCCGTCACCGCCAGAACGGTGCCGGCAATCATGGCGGGTGTCAGCGTTTCGCCGAAAAGCAGTGCTGCTTCCACGGCCGCAAGCGGCGGCACGAGATAGATGAGCGAGGCGGCCCGCGAGACCTGCCCGCGGCGTATCAGATAAAGAAGCAACGCCACGGCGCCGATGGAGATCGCACCCACCGACCAGGCGAGCGTGGCGGCAAGGCCGAGGCTCCAGTCCACATGCCCATCCTCCAGCAGAAGCGCGAAGGGCACGGTGATCAGCAGCGCACCGACATATTGCAGCGTGGCCACCGCCATGATGTTTCCGCCATGGACATATTTCTTCTGGTAGAGCGTGCCATAGGTAACCGAAGTCATGCCCAGCACATTCACCGCCACGGCGTAGAGCGGCACCGACAGGCCGACAGCACCGGTGGCCATGACCTTCGGCAGCACGGCAATGGCGATGCCGGCAAAGCCGATGAGCAGGCCGGCGCGCTGCAAGGGCGAGATCCTTTCGCCGATCATGTAGCGGGCGGCCACCGCCGTCATCAGCGGCTGCAGACCGGCGATGATGCCGCCGATCGCCGCCGGCACGCCCTGCCCTATCGCCCACCAGATCATGCCGAGATAAAGACCGTGCAGGAAGACGCCGGACAGGATCGCCCGGAAGAGATCGACACGCCGCTCAGGCCACTGGATGCAGGAAAAGCGGCAGATCGCCCACAGCAGCGCCCCCGCCAGCAGATAGCGCAGACAGAGAAAGGTCAGCGGTCCGGTATAATAGACCGCATATTTGGCGGTGACCCAGCCGGTCGACCAGAGAAAGACGAAGATGGCCGGAGCCAGACGGTCGAGCGACATGGGAACATCCCCTGTGCCGCACGATGCCCCGTAACCGGACACGGCGCGGGAAAGGCGGCGAATTGATATTTCTGCGGCTTCACGCAAACCGGCGAAGGATCGAACCGGGTATTCAGCAAGGCGGTATCCGCATCCCGGCGAAAGGTCAAAGGTGTTTTCGTGATCGCATCTTTCAGATTTTCTGATGCGACGCCCGATATTCATCAACCGAAAGCGACCGACCAAAATTTATGCATTCGCCCACGGCGCACACAGCACCGTCACCCCGATACGCGCCTCATCCCCGCGCAACCAATTTGCCAATGCCGCATTTATAGGCTGAAACCGAAAAAACGCTTCTTTTTTAAAACTCTAGAGCGGTGAAAAATCTTCGCAGGGAGCTCCGCATAGTTCTTGCATTGCATTTGGCGTTGTATTCATATGGCAAAAAAGGGGACATCGAAGTTGGCATTTGACGAAATGATAAATGCGGACGACACGCCGCGAAGCCCATATGAAAACTATAACGAGTGGTACAGCCGACAGGACAGGGCGCACCTGATCCAGAAATCAAAAGACGCGGAAAACATCTTTCGAAAAACCGGTATTACTTTCGCAGTCTACGGCCATGCCGACAGTTCAGAAAAACTGATCCCCTTCGATATCATCCCGCGCATCATCTCCGGACGGGAGTGGCGCAAACTGGCCCAGGGCATCGAACAGCGCGTCCTCGCCCTCAATGCTTTCCTCGACGATATCTACCACAAGCAGGAAATCATCCGCGCCGGCCGCATTCCCCGCGAAATCATCGAGAAAAACGAAGCCTTCCTGCCGGAAATGATCGGTTTCACCCCGCCCGGCGGCGTCTACACCCACATTGTCGGCACGGATATCGTCCGCACCGGCGAAGACCAGTTTTACGTTCTGGAAGACAATGCCCGCACGCCCTCCGGTGTCAGCTACATGCTGGAAAACCGTGAAACGATGATGCAGATGTTCCCGGAACTCTTCCACGAGAACCGCGTGCGGCGGGTGGAGGATTACCCCTATCTGCTGCGCCAGTCGCTCGCCTCGCTCGCCCCGCCCGGCTGTTCCGGCAAGCCGCGCGTCGCGGTGCTGACGCCCGGCATCTACAATTCCGCCTATTACGAACATTCCTTCCTCGCCGACATGATGGGCGTGGAGCTGGTGGAAGGCTCCGACCTGCGGGTCATGGACGGCAAGGTCAAGATGCGCACCACCCGCGGTTATGAGGCCATCGACGTGCTTTACCGCCGCGTCGATGACGACTTCCTCGACCCGTTGACCTTCCGGCCGGATTCGGCGCTTGGCGTGCCCGGCATCATGGATGTCTACCGCGCCGGCAACATCACCATCGCCAATGCCCCCGGCACCGGCATTTCCGACGACAAGGCGATCTATTCCTACATGCCCGAGATCGTCGAGTTCTATACCGGCCGCAAGCCGCTTCTGGAAAACGTGCCGACCTGGCGCTGTTCGGAGCCGGACAGTCTGAAATACGTGCTGGACAACCTCGCCGACCTCGTCGTCAAGGAAGTTCACGGTTCGGGCGGTTACGGCATGCTGGTCGGTCCCACCGCATCGAAAAAGGAACGGGCGCTCTTTGCCGAAAAGCTCAAAGCCCGCCCCTCCAACTATATCGCGCAGCCGACGCTGTCGCTTTCCACCGTGCCGATCATGGTCAAGAACGGCATTGCGCCGCGCCATGTCGATCTGCGCCCTTACGTGCTGGTGTCGGACAAGGTGAAGATCATCCCCGGCGGCCTGACCCGCGTTGCGCTCAAGCAGGGCTCGCTGGTGGTCAATTCCAGCCAGGGCGGCGGCACAAAGGACACCTGGGTACTGGAGGATTAAGCCATGCTGGGCAGAACGGCAAACGGGCTCTACTGGATGTTCCGGTACATCGAGCGCGCTGAAAACATCGCCCGGCTGATCGATGCGGGTCTGCGCGTTTCACTGACGCGCTCGGGCAGCGGCGATGAAGACTGGGACGGCGTGTTGCAGAGTGCGGGCGTCCACGAGGCGTTTCTCGAAACGCATGACAAGGTAACGACGGCGGATGCGATCGATTATCTCCTTCGCGACAAGGCCAACCCGTCGAGCGTCCTCTCCTGCATCGAGGCGGGCCGCAACAATGCCCGCATGGTGCGCACCGCGCTGACGCGCGAGACGTGGGAAGCGACCAACGAGTTCTGGATCGAGCTGAAGACCAGCCTCGAGCGCAGGGTGAAGCCGGCGGACATGCCGCAAATCATCGATGGCATCAAACACCGCGCCGGCCTGGTGCGCGGCGCTTTCCACGGCTCGATGCTGCGCAACGATCTTTATAACTTCTCCCGCATCGGCACCTTCATCGAGCGCGCCGACAACACGGCCCGTATTCTCGACGTCAAATATTACGTGCTGCTGCCGGCTGTGGCGCATGTCGGCTCCTCGCTAGACAATGCGCAATGGGAGTCCATCCTGCGCTCGGTCTCGGCGCACCGTTCCTATGGCTGGGTCTACGATGCGGAATACAAGCCGGCCAATATTGCCGACTTCCTCATCCTCAATGGCCGCATGCCGCGTTCGCTTGCCTATTGTTACGAGAAGATCGCCAGCAACCTCAATTACATCGCCGAGGATTACAGCGAGAGGCACAAGGCGCATGAAACGGCCGAGAGCATTCGCGACAGCCTGCGCGCGACGACCATCGCCCGGGTGATGGACGAAGGTCTGCACGAGTTTCTGGAAAGATTCGTCCATCGCAACGGGCAACTGGGACAGGAAATCACGGAAGGCTACCGCTTTTATCAATAAGCGCGTGGACGGGGACAGCTTATGCGTCTGAAAATCACCCATACGACGGAATATGTCTATGACGAGCCGATGCCCTATGCGTTGCAGCGGCTGCGCCTGACGCCGCAGACCGGCCCCGGCCAGACGGTGGAGAACTGGGATGTCTCGGTCGATGGCGCCACCGTCGAAGTGACCTATGACGACCATTTCGGCAACCGCGTTGCGCTGGTGGAAACGGAAGGCCCGCAGCAGCGGGTGAAGGTGGTGGCGAGCGGCACCGTGAACACCGAGGACAAGGCTGGCGTGTTCGGTTACCACATCGGCAATGCGCCGCTGTGGCTTTTCCTGCGCGAGACGCCGCGCACCAAACCGGGAAAGCTCGTGCGCGAACTGGTGAAGGTGAGCGCCGGCGACAGCGAGCTGGCCCGCCTGCATGACCTCATGGAAAATATTCACCGCAAGGTGGAGTATGTGCCGGGCGCGACCGATATCGAAACCACGGCGGAAACAGCGCTGGAAGCGGGCAAGGGTGTGTGCCAGGACCACGCCCATATCCTGATTTCCGCCGCCCGGCTGATGGGCCTGCCGGCCCGTTACGTTTCCGGTTATCTGATGATGGAAGAGGTGGAGGAACAGACGGCCACCCACGCCTGGGCCGAAGTGCATCTTCAGGGGCTGGGCTGGGTGGGCTTCGACGCCGCCAACAATATCTGCCCCGACGACCGCTATGTGCGCATCGCATCGGGCCTCTGCTACCGCGATTGCGCGCCGATATCGGGCATGCGGATCGGCCCGGCGGGCGAGACGCTGAATGTGTCGGTCACCGTGCAGCAATCGCAGGGCCAGAGCCAGTCGCAGAGTTGAGACGATGACCGGCAGGGACGACGACACAATCGGCTTTTATACGGGTAACGCCGCGGCCTACACCTCGCGTGGACAGGCGGCGGATCGCCCGCATCTGGAAACATTCCTGGCGCGGCTGCAAGAGGGTGCAAGCATTCTCGAACTGGGTTGCGGCGGCGGGCAGGACAGCGAATTCATGCTGGCCGCCGGTTACGATGTCCACCCCACCGACGGAACGCCTGAAATCGCCAAAGCGGCTCAAGCCCGGCTCGGCATTCCCGTCCGGACTTTGCTGTTCGAGAATATCGATGAGAGCGCGCGATATGACGGCGTCTGGGCCAATGCTTGCCTGCTGCATGTGCCCCGCCCTGCCCTGCCGGGCATTATCGGCCGCATACACATCGCGCTGAGGAAGGGCGGCATTTTTTATGCCAGCTTCAAGGCGGGAGAAGCGGAAGGCCGCGACATGTTCGGCCGCTATTACAATTACCCTTCGAAACCCTGGCTGGAAGACGTTTACGGACAGTTTGACTGGGCGGCGGTGGAGATCGAGGCAAGGCAGGGCAGCGGTTACGACCAGCTCCCGACCGCATGGCTGCATGTGACGGCAACGAAACCCTGATCCAGCGCGACAACTTGACGGTTGCGAAACCCCGTCCCACCCGGTTTAATCCCCGCATCGATTTGAAAGCATGATCCGGCTTCAGCCTGCGGGAGGAAAGCCGGCCGGGAGACGGCCTTGTACAGCATTTCCGACTATCGCGACTGCCAGTCGCATGGCCCGGTCATCGCCGAACGGGTCTGGACGGCATGGTGGCAGGATAGCGGCCTTCAGGTGGGCGACGTCGCCGAGCACCTGAAGGACATGACCAACCCCCATACGCTGCCCACCGGCTTCGTCGCCCATGACGGCGGCGATTATATCGGTTCCGCCTTCCTCATCCATTGCGATCTGGAAGAACGGCCGCAATATCTGCCCTGGGTCGCGGCCCTGTGGGTTGAAGAAGACTACCGGCGCTCGGGCGTGGCGCGAGCCTTGATGCAGGCCGCGACGCAAAGGGCGGCCGAACTTGGCCACGAGACCAGCTATCTCTGCTGCCAGCCGGGTCTCGAAGCCTATTATGTCAACTGCGGCTGGACCGTTCTGGAACGTGGCGTCGGCAAACACGACCTGACGGTGCTGACCTACACAACAGACAAATAGGTTTCCGCCGCGATCCGCCGCCGGAAACCCCTCAAACGCCGAGAGGAACCATGCGACCGCCAGCCGCCATTATGGAAACCGCGCTCTACGCCGACGATCTCGACGCCGCCGAAGCCTTTTACCGGGATGTCTTCGGGCTGGAAGTGGTGCGCAGGCTGCCGGGGCAATTCATCTTCTTCCGATGCGGGCAGCAGATGCTGCTGATCTTCGATCCCGAGCAATCCCGCCGGGCCGACCCCGACAATCCGATCCCCCGTCACGGCGCGGTGGGGCAAGGCCATTTCTGCTTTTACGCCAGGGACAAGTCGGAGGTGGACGGCTGGAAGGCTCACTTCGAAGCGCTCGGAATTCCAATCGAGCACTATCACCGCTGGCCGAATGACAGCTATTCCGTCTATATCCGTGATCCGGCGGGTAATTCGGTGGAAGTTGGGGAAGGCAAACTGTGGGGGATTGAGTAAGGCGAGCGCCTGAAAGTTGCCTGACGCACAGAGGGGCAATGGGATGAAAGAGCTATCATCTGGCGTCATCCTCGGGCTTGTCCCACGACTGTCCGGTTTAAATTTCCGGACAGGCTGCGTCCCCTTGCCGTGAATCGTGAAGGGTGCGCATTCTCTCAACGTCATCCTCGGCCCTGTGCCGAGGATCTAATCACGTCAAACAAAATCAATACGTTGGCAGATCCTCGGGACAAGCCCGAGGATGACGTCGGCGCGATTGGCTCAACTCTTCTTCCCATCTGACGCCGCCGCTCTTCTGTAGTGTCCGGTTAAGGCGGAAATCCTAAAAGCCTATTCGAATGAGAGTCTTACGCCTTGTCCAGAAATTTAAACCGGACAGCAGTGGGCTTGTCCCGAGGATCTATCCACGTCGCGTAAAATCAATCGGTCGCAGATCCTCGGGACAAGCCCGAGGATGACGTCGAGGGAGGGATGACCCACCCCCGACCATTTTTCACGCGCAGTACGCAGATCAGATCTGCCGAACGACGATCTCTTCTTCCGCATCAACGCCCAGAGGGTTCTTCAGCGGCAGGCCAAAACCGGCGGCTTCGATCTCGAAGACGTCGCCCGCTTCCGGCTTGATGCCTTCTGCGAAGGAGAGCGTCGCGGTGCCGAACATGTGCACATGCACGTCGCCGGGCGCGCGGAACAGGCCGTATTTGAAGTGGTGATATTCGAGGTTCGCAAAGGTGTGGGACATGTTGTCCTCACCCGAAACGAACGGCTTTTCGAAGATGACCTTGTCGCCGCGGCGGATGCGCGAGGTGCCGCGAATATCGGACGGCGGAGCGCCGACGCGGATTTCCGGGCCGAAGCTTGCCGGGCGGAGCTTGGAATGGGCGAGATAGAGATAGTTGATCCGCTCGGTGACGTGATCGGAAAACTCGTTCGAGACGGCAAAGCCGATACGAACCGCTTCGCCTTTGTCGGAGATCACGTAGATGCCGGCCATTTCCGGCTCTTCGCCGCCATCGAGCGCGAAGGAGGGAGAGGTGAGAGCGACACCCGGTGCCGCCGCCACATGGCCGTTGCCCTTGTAGAACCATTCGGGCTGAACGCCCTTTTCACCGGCCTTGGGCTTGCCGTTTTCGAGACCCATGCGGAACATCTTCATGGAGTCCGTCAGGCTTTCTTCCGCCGCTTCCGTGGTCTTCTTGTGCATGCTGTCGCGGGTTGCGGCCGAACCCAGATGGGTAAGGCCCGTGCCGGTCAGATGCAGATGCGCCGGATCGGGATGAGTGATCGGCGGCAGGAAACGGCCTTCGGCATAGGCCTTTTCGAGATCGACGGCATCGCCGAGACCATGCGCGGAAATGACATCGGCAAGGCTCTTGCCGCCATTGGCGGCTTCCATGGCGAGCGCATAAACCGACGCCGCACCCTTGACGGCCTGCGCCTGCCCGCCTTCTTCGCGAACGGCTACGGTGATCTTGCCACTGGCATCCTTGATCTGTGAAATAAGCACGGGATTTCCTTCCTCCGGCGCAACGCGCCTTGTCTATTCTAAGCGGCGCATAACGCCTGCACCTTATGAAAGTGGCCGGAAACCGGCCACTTTTTTGACTTGCTATGTGGGTTGGGCAATCAGCCCTTGTTCTTGTTGTAGACGTCGAAGAACACGGCGGCGAGCAGCACGAGGCCCTTGACCATCTGCTGGAAGTCGATGCCGAGGCCGACGATCGACATGCCGTTGTTCATGACGCCCATGATGAAGGCGCCGATGACCGCGCCGGTGATCTTGCCAACGCCGCCGGATGCCGAAGCGCCGCCGATGAAGCAGGCCGCGATGACGTCAAGCTCGAAGCCCACGCCCGCCTTCGGCGTCGCCGAGTTGAGGCGTGTCGCGATGATCATGCCGGCAAGGCCGGCCAGCACGCCCATGTTGACGAAGGTGAGGAAGCTCAGGCGTTCGGTGTTGATACCGGAAAGCTTGGTCGCCTTTTCATTGCCGCCCATCGCGTAGATGCGACGGCCGATGGTGGTGCGGCGGGTCACGAAGCTATAGAGCGCAACGAGAACAAGCATCACGATCAGCACGTTCGGCAGGCCGCGATAAGTCGAAAGCTGGTAGCCGAGGAAGAGGATCGCAGCCGAAATCAGCAGGTTCTGGGCGATGAAGAAACCGAAAGGCTCGACATCGATACCGTGCTTCACGTTCACGACGCGACGGCGCCATGCGAGATAGAACAGCACGACGGTAATCAGTACCGTCAGGATCATCGAGGTGGTGTTGAGACCTTCAATGCCGCCGATATCAGGCAGGAAGCCGGTGCTGATGATCTGGAAATCGGTCGGGAACGGACCGATGTTCTTGCCGCCGAGCACGAACAGCGTCAGGCCGCGGAACACCAGCATGCCCGCCAGCGTCACGATGAACGACGGGATGCGGTGGTAAGCGATCCAGTAACCCTGTGCAGCACCGATGATGCCGCCGATGACGAGACAAATCAGCGCCGCAAGGAACGGGTTCATGCCCCATTGCACGGTCAATATGGCCGCTATCGCGCCGACAAAGGCGACGATGGAGCCGACCGACAGGTCGATATGCCCGGCCACGATGACGAGCAGCATGCCCAGCGCCATAATGACGATGAACGAGTTCTGCAGGATGAGGTTGGTCAGGTTCACAGGACGGAACAGGATGCCGCCGGTGTAGAACTGGAAGAAAACCATGATGGCGACGAGCGCGATCAGCATGCCGTATTCGCGGATATTGGCGCGAATATACGACCCGACCGAGACGACGTTACTTTCTTCGTTTGTGGTGTTTGCCGAACTCATGAGTTCTTCTCCCCTGAGCGCATGATAGCGCGCATGATGCTTTCCTGGCTCGCCTCTCCCTTCGGCAATTCAGCGACGATGCGGCCTTCGTTCATGACGTAGATGCGGTCGCAATTGCCGAGCAGTTCGGGCATTTCCGATGAGATCATCAGAACGCCTTTGCCGTCGGCAGCGAGCTGGTTGATGATGGTGTAGATTTCGTATTTCGCGCCGACATCGATACCGCGGGTCGGTTCATCGAGGATCAGCACGTCAGGATTGGAGAACAGCCACTTGGAGAGCACGACCTTCTGCTGGTTGCCGCCCGAAAGATTGACCGTTTCCTGAAAAATCCCCGACGAGCGGATGCGCAGGCGCGTGCGAAAATCGCTCGCCACCTTCATTTCCTTGATGTCGTCGATGATGCTGGCACTCGACACGCCGGCCAGATTGGCAAGCGTGGTATTGTGCAGAATGTTGTCGTTGAGCACGAGACCGAGATGCTTGCGGTCTTCCGTGACATAGGCGAGACCCGCATCGATGGCCTTGCGCACGGTGCTGACATCGACCGGCTTGCCGTCGATCAGCACTTCGCCGCTGATCTTGTGGCCATAGGACTTGCCGAACACGCTCATGGCGAATTCGGTGCGCCCGGCACCCATCAGACCGGCAATGCCGACGACTTCGCCCTTGCGCACGGTAACGTTGATATCGTGCAGAACCTGGCGGTCGCGATGCTGCTGGTGATAGGCGTTCCAGTTCTTCACTTCGAGAATGGTCTCGCCGATCGGCACGTCGCGCGGCGGATAACGATCCTCGAGATCGCGCCCCACCATGTTGCGGATGATGACATCCTCGCTGATTTCTTCCTGATGACAGTCGAGCGTCTTCACCGTCATGCCGTCGCGCAAAACGGTGATCTGGTCGGCCACCTTGCGCACTTCGTTCAGCTTGTGGGTGATGATGATCGAGGTCATGCCCTGCTTGCGGAATTCCATCAACAGGTTCAAGAGCGCCTCGGAATCGCTTTCGTTGAGCGAAGCCGTCGGCTCATCGAGGATGAGCAGCTTCACGCTCTTCGACAGCGCCTTGGCGATTTCGACCAGCTGCTGCTTGCCCACACCGATATCGGTGATCAGCGTCTCCGGTGATTCCTTCAGGCCCACCTTCTTTAAAAGTTCGCGGGTACGGTTGAAGGTCTGCTGCCAGCTGATGACGCCGCTCGAAGCGACCTCGTTGCCAAGGAAGATGTTTTCCGCAATCGACAGGAGCGGCACGAGCGCCAGCTCCTGGTGAATGATGATGATACCAATATCTTCACTGTCATTGATGGCGCGAAAATTCCGCACTGCGCCTTCATAGTGGATTTCGCCCTCATAGGTGCCGGCGGGGTAAACACCGGAAAGGACCTTCATCAAGGTCGACTTCCCCGCGCCGTTCTCACCGACGAGTGCGTGGATCTCACCCTCTTTAACCTTGAGGTTGACGTTCTCAAGCGCTTTCACGCCCGGAAACGTCTTGGTGATGTTCCGCATTTCGAGAATGGTATTGGCCATATCGCAATCCAGCGCCCGATTAATTCCGGCGTTTTTATTTTTATGGAAAAACGGGGATGACGCCAAGCCATCCCCGCATGTGTGTCGAGCTTATTTCAGCTGGTCTTCCTTGTAGTAACCGCCATCGACGAGAACCTGCTTGTAGTTCTCCTTGGTCACTGCAACCGGCTTCAGCAGGTAGGACGGAACGACCTTGACGCCATTTTCATAGGTCTTGGTGTCGTTCACTTCCGGCTCCTTGCCCTGCAGAACGGCGTTGACCATGTTCACGGTCACCTTGGCGAGTTCGCGGGTGTCCTTGAAGATGGTGGAGTACTGTTCGCCGGCAATGATCGACTTGACGGAAGGAACTTCAGCGTCCTGACCGGAAACGACCGGCAGCGGCTGGTCCTTCGTGCCATAACCAACGCCCTTCAGCGAGGAGATGATGCCGATGGAGAGACCGTCGTAAGGCGACAGAACGGCGTCAACCTTGGCGTCGGTGTAATAAGCCGACAGCAGGTTGTCCATGCGGGCCTGGGCCGTTGCCGGGTCCCAACGCAGCGTACCGACCTTGTCCATGCCGGTCTGGCCGGACTTTACGACGAGCTTGCCGCTGTCGATGTAAGGCTGGAGAACCGACATCGCGCCGTCATAGAAGAAGAAGGCGTTGTTGTCGTCCGGGGAGCCGCCGAAGAGTTCGATGTTGAACGGGCCCTTGCCATCCTTCAGGCCGAGCTTGTCGACGATCGAAGTCGCCTGCAGAACGCCAACCTGGAAGTTGTCGAAGGTGGCGTAGTAGCTGACGTCGCCGCTGTTACGGATCAGGCGGTCATAAGCGATGACCTTGATGCCCTGCTCGCCGGCCTGCTTCAGAACGTCCGACAGCGTCGTGCCGTCGATCGATGCGATCACGAGGACCTTGACGCCCTTGGTGACCATGTTTTCGATCTGGGAAAGCTGGTTCGGAATATCGTCATCGGCATATTGCAGGTCGGTCGTGTAACCGGCTTCCTGAAGCTGCTTCACGATGTTGTTGCCGTCGTCGATCCAGCGTGCGGACGACTTGGTCGGCATGGCGATACCAACGGAACCCTTGTCCTGTGCGAAAGCCGGCACTGCGAAAGAAGCAGCACCGATGGCACAAGCTGCCATCAGCGAAATAATGGACTTCATTAACTCTCTCCCTTGAGCCCTTCTCTGGAGCCCGCATGCTGCGGTGCACCATGAAATTCATGCCGTCAGAGGAAGAAGCCGCATTGCGCTCACCCCGATTTCGCAATTGCGAAATGGAACAGCTGCCGCTCCTCCCCGGCATTCCGCAAATTGTTCTGAATCCATATAACTGTCAAATAGAATAAATCAGTTTCCATATATCAATTATGATATATTAAATCGATACAAAAACCGATGAGGGGTATAAAACCACGAATGAACAACCAAAAAGTGTATGAGCAGGCGCAAACAACGGATGCCCTTTTCGTCTTTGAGGACAACCCTTTGCTGCGGGCCGGATTGAAGATGAGCCACCTGCGCATGCTGGTCATGATCGAGGAGCACGGGCAGGTCAGCGCGGCGGCCGCCGCCATGAACATGACGCAGCCCGCAGCCTCGCGCATGCTCTCGGAAATGGAGGCGATCGTCAAATCACCCCTTTGTCAGCGGGCCTCGCGCGGCGTGGTGCTGACGAAGTTCGGCGAGGCGCTGGCGCGGCGGGCACGCACCATATTGCTGGAACTGCGCGAGGCGAGCCGCGAGCTGAACCAGATGAAATCAGGCAGCGGCGGCTCGGTCTATATCGGCGCCGTCACAGCACCTGCGATCAGCCTCGTGGTTCCCGCCATAAGGCGCGCCATGGACACCTATCCCGGCATCGAAATCAACGTGCAGGTGGAAAGCAGCAACGTTCTGGCCCGCGAACTGCTGGCGGCGCGGCACGATTTCATCATCGGCCGCATTCCCGATGATTTCGATCCCGGCCTCTTTTCCATCCATGAAATCGGCATAGAGCGCGCCTGTCTTGTGGTGCGCGAAGGCCACCCGCTGCTTCGCGGCGAGCCCGTGACCCTGCAGGATCTCTCCGGTTACGACTGGGTCTTCCAGCCGCCCGGCGCGCTTTTGCGCAGAACCATGGAGGATGTGTTCCTCACCCACGGCGTCACCATGCCGCGCAACGTCATCAACACGCCATCGGTGGTGCTCACCCTTGCGCTCGTCTGCAACACGGATGCCATCGCCCCGATCGCGCAGGACATGGCCGAATTCGTTGCCGGCCAGCAGGCCGATATCGGCCGAACCCGGATATTGCCGACGGATTTCGAGCTCGTCGTAAAGCCCTACAGCATCATCACCACCAAGGGCCGTGTTTTGCCGCCCAGCGCCCGCCTGCTCTACGATCTGGTTCTGGATGAAAGCCGCAAGCTGACCGGCCCTTGACGGTGGCAAGCCAGACACCACCTTCATGATCCATAAAGGCCGGATAGTCAGACCGGCGAGGGAAAAGCCGCATGCTCTTCGGACAATCCGTTTTCCAGTCGGTCGTCGACAGGCTGAAACACGAAAAAGAAACGGAAGAGGAAGGCGCCGAGCCGCCACCGCCCGCCGGTCACCGCATTGCCGGTTTCAGCTCGGGCTTCGTTATCGATACACATATTGAAATGCCGCCCCCCGCGAACGGCAATCTCAATGCCTATCTCGCCTTCCTGGCCGACCCCGCGCCACCGCCCGAACCGGAGCCGGAGGTGGAACCGGAACCGATGCCGGCCCATCTCGAAAAGACGTCGCTTGCCGATGTTTCGGCGGAACTGGCGATCCACGACACCGACACGGCCGCAACGCTTGCGGAAAAGCGCCGCGCCTTTGCCCGCCTCAATCATCCCGACCGGGTGAAACCGCAGTTCCGGCACAATGCGACGCTGCGCATGACGGCGGCCAATCTCCTGATCGACCAGGCGATACGGATGCTGCGGGCGCGGGAGCATTTCCGGTAAAAGTGCCGGACGGCCTTAATCTCGCAAAATACATGAAACGAAAGACAGGAGGCGCTTCAGCCCGCATCGTTCTTGTCGGTGGGCGCGCTTTCGGCGACAGGTTCATCCGCGCCATTTCCGCTTTTGGGAGCATCGCCTGCGGGTTTGAACTTCAGCAGCAATTCATAGGCCGCATAGGCCCCGATGCCGGCAACGATGGTTCCCCAGAAAAACTCGCGATTGACGAATTCGATGACGGCCCACGCGGCGCAAAAGCCGACGATGAGCAACCGGACCCACAGGGGACGATAAAGCGGATGACTCGTATCGATATTCAGCATGGCGTTCCCGTCCCGGGCCTTTCCAGTCGATCGCATGATTGCGGTTCCACACCCAAAGGCGTGAAGATGCTTATGCGTCTTGGCGGTTTCACAGGAAAATTGCAACGCAATTCAGCCCCGCTGCCGATCAGGCTGGCGTGAAAGACCAGCGCAGGAAGACCGTCGCCGATGCCACAGGCAATGGGAAGACGGAACATCTGCGTCACAGGCAGCACCCTGCGGCGGCCCGCGCCCGGATAGCCCCGCTCTCGTCGAAGCTCAGTCCCGCAGGCGTCCGAGCAGCGCCAGAAGCTGATCCCGGGCCTTCTTGCCGCCGATCCTGTCGATCAGCTTTTCCTCGCGATCCCGCCAGGTGTTGGAAAGCCGGTCGAGAAGGCTGCTGCCCTCCTCCGTCATGTCGAGGAAATGAACACGCCGGTCCTCTTCCGATTTGCGGCGGACGAGCAGTCCCTTCTCTTCCATGCTGTCGACGATGGCGACGAAATTGGCGCGCTGTATGCCGAGCGCTTCCGCCACATCGCTCTGCTTGAGACCTGGATTGCCGCCGACGATGACGAGAACGGAAAAATCGGCCGGCCGCAATCCCTGCTCCGCCAGCACATCGGCAAAGCCGTTTGCCACGGCAAGTTGCGAGTGCCGCAAATGATAGCTGATCGCAGTCGTCAGCAACCCGTAGTCGATAGCCGTGATATGCGCCGCTTCCGCGCTGCCGCTTTCGGCCTTTTCCGTCCGCGGCCCGTTGCTGTGTGCCAATCGCAAAGCCATCCGATCCCCCGCCTGATTCGTTCCTTTACCTTGTCGAAATCATAACCGACAACGTCACGAAACTGTATCCCAAATAAATGTAGATGATACTAATATTGTATAATAATTTGACAGTTAATCGCCGGCAAAGCAAACCCGGACTCCGGATCGCCACCCGACGAACAAAAAAAGTATGACTATTTACCCGCCAATTTTGAGGGGATAAAATCGCCTCCCGCGCCGTATTTGAAAGGCGTTGCCCTCATCCGAGGGCCTCTTCGTGACAGCGGCAAAACAGCGGTCCGGCCCGGCAATAACATACTACTTATAAGGGAAACCCTATTCCGGCAAAAAGACAATACGTCAAACGACGCATCGCCCTGCCGCCGCACAAGGGCCCATGACCACCCCAAAACAGGCAACACGCCGGGCTCCGCCCAAAAACCGGCAACCTTTCGCAAATCTCTGATTTTTAGACATTGATGCGAAAACAAAGCTGGGGTATGAACCAACCGCTGCACGCGATTCAAGCGTGACCGCTGCACCCGTAGCTCAGCTGGATAGAGTGTTGGATTCCGATTCCAAAGGTCACAGGTTCGAATCCTGTCGGGTGCGCCATATTTCTCAAAGCTTTCAGCGTTTCACGCTATCCCTGAAACAATCACGGGAAGCATGTCGAGAATGAGCTTCAAGAGCTCCGGATGAAGCGAATCGGCGCAGGCTGCGTCAAAAAGACCCTGCCTGAGAGCATCAAATGACGTTGTTGAAGCAGCAGTTTTGCGATAGCGCTACCCCGGCAGAATGCGTTAGATAACAGACTGGAAATACTCCAATGATGGATTGGGATTGGGTAGATTTCTTCCCTATAGTCTTTCTTCCGTTCAAGATTATCGTGCTGGGTACGGGCATGTACTTCGCCATCAAGTGGCATCACGATCAGGCGAAGAAGGAAAAGGGCCCCAGCGGACCCTAAGTGCCCGCCGGTCGGGCAGCGAAAAGTTCAGATTTCATCAGATGGATGTTTTCGCGCGTGAACCGGTGCCGGGAAACCCCCATGGCGATGGTTGCCGATGGGTATGATCTAACCGTCGCGAAGATGTTGCGTTTCGCACGGTGGACATCGATTTTGCCAGAACGGCTTTCGCTTGCGCCGCATCGTCGTTGAACGCCGGCGGGGATGTCTCCCCGCCGAAACGCATGTCGGCAACCAATCGCCGCTCAGAACTCCTGCCAGTCACCCTTTGTATCGACGGCGGCATTGCCCGAAAACGCCGAGGCGATCTTGCGGCCCAGCGCGCGGACGGGAGAGGCGACATATTTGTCGCTGCCACCGGCGCTGCGGACCGGCGCAGGCTGGCTTTTCGGCTGATGGGCGCCGTCGGCGAGCCGGAACTGGGAGAGCAGCTGGTTGAGCGACCCCACTTCCTTGGCGAGGCTATGGCTTGCGGCATTGGTTTCTTCCACCATGGCCGCATTTTTCTGCGTGTCCTGATCCATCTGGTTGACCGCCGTATTGATCTGCTGCAGGCCGGAAGACTGTTCCTGCGCGGCCTCCACGATGGAGACGACGTGCCGGTTAATCTCCTGCACTTCCGAAACGATGGTCGCAAGCGCCTTGCCGGTGTCGCCCACCAGCTGAACGCCCTGCTGCACCTGATCGTTCGAGGTGTTGATCAGCGCCTTGATCTCCTTGGCGGCATGGGCGGAGCGCTGGGCAAGCTCACGCACTTCCTGTGCGACGACGGCAAAACCCTTGCCGGCCTCACCCGCACGCGCCGCTTCCACACCGGCATTGAGCGCCAGAAGGTTGGTCTGGAAAGCGATCTCGTCGATGACGCCGATGATGTTGCTGATCTCATTGGCGGATTTCGCAATCTGCTCCATGGCGACCACGGCGCGGCGCACCACGTCGCCGGATTGTTCGGCGCCCGCCCTGGCACGGCTGACGATCAGGCCCGCCTCCTGCGCACGCTTGGTGGAATCCCTGACCGTCGTGGTGATTTCTTCCAGAGCGGCGGCGGTTTCTTCGACAGCCGCGGCCTGCTGCTCGGTGCGCTTGGCCAGATCGTCGGCGGCAGACTTGATCTCATCTGCACCCGCGCCGATGCCGCTGGCGTTCTGCGCCACCTTGGTCAGGGCCGCCTGCAGCTTTTCGGCGGACATGTTGAAATCGTTGCGAACGGCGTCGAGCGCGGCGGTGAACGGCTGGCCGATGCGATAGGAAACATCGCCTTCCGAAAGCTTCGAGAGACCGGCGGCGAGATTGTCGACGGCGAACTTGACGTCGGCCGCTTCCCTTGCCTTCTGCTGTTCGCGCTCGATCCGGTCTTTCTCCGATAGGCTGCGATTGGCTTCGGTTTCCTGTTCGAGACGAATGCGCTCGATGGCGTTTTCGCGGAAGACCTGCACGGCCTTCGCCATCTGACCCACTTCGTCGCGGCGCGCCATGCCGTCGATTTCCGTGGCCGTCTCGCCGCCGGCAAGCGACACCATGCGCTCGCGCAGGCGGGCGATAGGCGTGGTGATGCCACGGGAGGCCACGAACAGCGCCAGAATGATGCCGGCCGCAAAAGCGATGCCGACAACCACCAGCGAAGTGAGGATGGTCGAATTGGTCTGGTCCGTCAGTTCGTCGCTTCCCTCGACGACGCCCTTGGCGAGCTTGTCCAGCAGCGCCGTCAGGGCAACCGAAGTCGCCTGAATGGAGGCGTCCGCCTTAAGCAGCTGGGCAGCGGATTCCTCATTACGGTTTGCCATGCCAAGTTCGACAGCCTTGTCCGTCATGGCGGTTATAGCCTGCGACTGCGCGATGAAGGCGTCCATCGCAGCGGACTCTTCGGGAAAAACAGTCTTCGCATTATTGAGGCGCTGCAGGAGCGCGCCCTTACTGTCACTGTAGGCCTGCTTGGCGGCCTTTATCTCCGGCCCGTTCACGTCATAAGCCATGATCTGATAAGCGCCATAAGCCAGGGCAACCAGATTTCGGTTGGCGCGCGCGAGCTCGACCAGCGCGGCATTGTCGTTGGCGATAAAGAGCGAGTAGGCCGTGTCCGCTTCCTTGTAGCGGGTGGACATGTAGGCGGCGGCACCAAGGCCGACGATGCAGAGCGGAAGAATGAGCGACAGGATTTTTGTGCGGATACTGGCGTTTTGAAGAAAAGACACGGAAAGCCTCACGTCATTGAAAAAGCCGCTCCTTCCCCGTGCCGGAGGTGTTCGGCAAGACTGACATTGCACGTCGAACGCCCCGATCATCGAGACTTCGCTAGCCGCATCATAGGCTCTGGCCGCATCTGCATCATGCATGCGCCGCAGAAAGCCGCCCGTCCCTTCAAATACGGGGAGGCCGCTCACCACGGTTGGCGCGGCGGCCCGCCAGCAGGCGGGAACGCCAGGCCGAATTCCCTGAAAAAACGGAAGCGAGCGAATTTTCAGCCGTCGCTCCCGGTTTATTTCACAGTAAAATGATTATAGTCAAAAACTTTACAATTCCTTCACGCCACGGCGGGCAAAGCACGGATGTTTTTTGCCCCCGGAGACCGGTCGTCAACTGCCCGGCGCAAAGGGCCGCGCCCTTCGCGTGGCCGCCCATCGCTGCAAGATGGCGGCCATGACGGCAAGTCCGGCCATGGCGGCGAATATCATCGCGATGTCGCGATAGGCGGCGGCGAAACCGAAACGGGCAATCCATGGCTGGCTTGCCAGCGGCGAGATGAAATGCCCGAGAAACATCGAAGCGGTGACGATGCCGGCGATACGCCCGCGCAGTCTGAGCGGCGCCAGCATGATGGTGGTGGACATGATGCCCGGCATCACCACGCCAAGGCCAAACCCCACCACCGCAAGCGATGACAGCATGGCGACCAGCCCTTCGGCCATGGCAAGCAGCGCAAAACCCGTCGCCATCGACACCAGCCCGGCGGCAATGATGGCGGTCACGCTGGCCCTTGCCCGCAATCGCCCGAAATTGAGCGCCGCCAGCGCCCCGGCCAGATTGAAAATGCCGATGGCGTATCCCGCAATGCTGCCGGAAAACACTCCGAGCTCCCGCAGGAAGAACGGCAATTGCGAGGGAATGGTGTAAAACAGGGCATTGACGAGGAATACCGCCAGCGCCAGCACACCCACCAGTGGCCAGTTGACCGCAAAGTCCTGTTCGCCGCCGGCTTTTATACGGCTGTCGCTCCTCACCGGTTCCGTCAGAAAGAACAGAGCCGCCGGCAGAATGAACAAGGCGACGGCATAGACCGCGAAGGGCGCGCGCCAGTGCATATCCGCCAGCAAACCGCCCGCCACCACAAAAACCACGCCGCCGATCTGGGTAAAGGCCTGTTGCAGGCCGAGATAACGCTCCCGCGCCGGGCCTTCGAAATAATCGCCCACCAGCGCCGTGCCGATCGTCATGATGGCGCCGATCGCCAGCCCCAGAAAGGCGCGCCCGACGAGCAGGCCGACAAGGCTATCGGCAAAAAGGCCGGACATGCCGGAAAGGCTGTAAAGCAGGATCGCGCCGAGCAGCAGCCGCTTGCGGCCGAAGCGATCCGCCAGCACCCCGGCAATGGGCGCGCAGAAAGCCACGAAGACCGAGGGCAATGTCAGCACCATGCGGCTCATGATATCCACATGCGGCGTCGACAGGAAAGTCTGCTCGATGGCCGGCAGCGAGGGTGCGACCGTGGTTCCGGCCATGATGGTGAGCGTGGCGACGAACAGCAGCGTCACTTTCAGGGCGAAGGATTTTTCGGCCATCTCATGCCCCCTTGTAGGGCGTTGCGGACCGCGCCTGTTTCAGCGCACGCGCCCACCAGCCAAGCTTGTTCATCATCGTCTCCAGTGCGCCCGCCGCCGGCGCTCCGGCGTCGAACTGGCCGGCAGCATCGACACGATCCCAGGGATTGGCGAAGCTGACGACATCACGGATCGTCACCGCGTGCAGTTCCGCAAAGACGGGACGAAGCTGCTCGGCAGCGCGCAGGCCACCGGAAATCCCGCCATAGGATACGAAAGCCACCGGTTTGGCGCCCCATTCGTCATAGGCGGAATCGATCAGCACCTTCAGCGCGCCGGGGTAACTGCGGTTATATTCCGGTGTGACGACGATGAAGGCATCTGCGCCATCGAGGCTTTGCCGAAGCTCCCGCACCGCGGCGCGCTCGGGCGCGTGGTCCTGCGGCAGATCGAGTTCGCGCGGGTCGATGACCGCAAGCTCCAGTCCCGGCAGGGCCTCGAGCCGCTCCAGCAGCCATTTGCCGATGACATCGCAGAAGCGCGGATTGCGGGCGCTGCCGAAGATGATGCGGATGGAAAGTGTATTGTCGCTCATGGAACGTCCTTCAACAGTGTGTTCCATGTCCTGATAATTCCTCAACTATAGTTGAGGTCAATAGCTGCGCATAAAAAAAGCGGCAGGTTCAAAACCTGCCGCATCCGTCTCTTGCAGTGGCGTGGGGTGCTTCAGGCGGCCGCGCGTCGCAGCGCTGTCGCAACCCTGTGGATATGCGCCGCACCGATGCCGCAGCAGCCGCCGATCATGGTCGCGCCCGCATCCGCCCAGGAGCAGGCAAAACGGGAATAAACATCGCCGGTCAGATCGGCGCGCGTGCCATGCAGCCCTTCATTGGCGGCGGAATCGCCCTGCTCGCCTTCAAAGGCATTGGCGTAGACGCCGATTTCCAGCGAAACAGCCTTTTCCGCGAAGACGGCGGCGGCCGTCTCGACGGCGGCCTTCATGACTTCCGGCTTGCTGCAATTGAACAGAAGGGCGGCGGCACCCGATTGCGCCGCCCATTCGGCGGCCGCCCTGACCGTTTCACCGGAGCGAAGCGCGGGCTCGCCGCCGGCCGCAACCGCATCGTCATTGAGTGTGAAGGAAATCCAGAACGGTTTGCCGGTCGCGGCAACGGCCTCGCGCACCGCCTCGCCCTCGGCGATCAGGCTGAGCGTCTCGCCGAGCCAGACATCGACATGAGGCGCGAGATTGTCGACCAGCACCTTCAGATAGGCCTGCACCCGCGTGGCATCGAAATTCTGCGGCTCATAGGAACCGAAAATCGGCGGCAGCGAACCCGCCACCAGCACCCTGCGACCGGAAGCATCCGCCGCTTCGCGCGCCAGCCTGCCGGAAAGGGCGATCAGCGATGCGCCATCCTTCTGGAAACGCTCTTCGCCGATGTGGAAGGGCACCAGCGCATAAGAATTGGTGGTGACGACATCGGCGCCGGCTTCGATGAACTCCGCATGGACCTGCCGCACGATATCGGGCGCGTCGATAAGCGCCAGCGCCGACCATTCCGGCTGTTTCAACTCGGCCCCGAGCCGCTGCAATTCGCGGCTCATGCCGCCGTCGAGGATACGGATTGTGCTCATGGTCATACTCCCTGAATGTTTATCGCCTGACCGGCACCTGCTGTTCGACAAGGCCGAAACAGCGGGCGATGATGGCGGTGAGAATGAGATAGAAGACGGTGACGACGATCAGCGGCTCATAGACCAGAAGCGTATCCTGCCGCACCTTGTAGGCGACGGCGTAGAGGTCCATCACCGTCACGGTGAAAGCAAGCGGCGTGGCTTTAAGCTGCATCACCACCTCGCCGGCAATGGTCGGCAGCGCGATGCGGATGGCGCGCGGCAGCCAGATGCGGCGAATGAGGGTGAAACGGCCCATGCCGAACGCCCTGCCCGCCTCCAGCTCGCCTTTCGGCACCGCCAGCAGCGCGCCGCGCAGAACTTCCGCCTCATAGGCCGCATAATTCAGCGTGAAGCTGACGGCCGCAAAGAAGAACCCTTCGCGCAGCACCGGCCACATGAAGCTCTGGCGCAGGCCGGGGATCATCGGCAGAAGCGAGCCGACGCCGTAATAAAGCAGCCAGAGCTGGATGAGCAGCGGCGTGCCCCGAAAGAAGGTGCAATAGGACCGCGCCAGGATTTTCGTCACCCGCCCGCCGCTCACCTGCGCAAACGCAATCCCGATGGCCAGAAGAAACCCGATGCTGACGGAGATGACAAGCAGCGCCATCGTCTGCCATGCACCCGAAAGAAGCAGCGGCCAATATTTTGCGACCCATGAAAAATCCATGCCGTCCCCTCCTCAGGCCAGGGCCGGCTGGCCGCGCCGCACGCGGCGTTCGAGCAGCGAAAAGACGAGGTTGGAAACGAGCGTGATGGCGAGGTAAAGCAGGGCGGCGGCAAGGAAGAACAGGAAATATTGCTTGGTGCTGGCCCCGGCGAGACGCGTCGCGAGCGCCAGTTCCTGATAACCGACGACCGCCACCAGGGCGCTGTCCTTGGTCACCGCAAGCCAGAGATTGCCGAGCCCCGGCAGGGCGTTCGGCAAAAGCGCCGGCAAAACCACCCGGCGGAAACGTAAGGCCGGCGACATGCCGAAGGCGCGCGCCGCCTCGATCTGCCCGCTCGGAATGGCAAGGATCGCACCGCGCAGCACCTCGGTCATATAGGCCCCCTGCACGAAACCCAGAACCGCAACGGCGGCAACGAAACCGTTCACCTCCAGCGGCGGCATGCCGGCGAGCAGCAGCAGCCGGTTGAGACCGTCAGTCCCGGCATAATAAAGCCCGACGATGAGGATCAGCTCGGGAACGGCGCGGATCGCGGTGGTATAGAGGTTGAGCAGCAGGCCAAGAGGCCTGTTGCCCGAAAGCTTGCCGAGCGCCCCGGCCATGCCGATGGCAAGGCCGATCAGATAGGCGCCGGCGGAAATGGCAAGCGTCGACGCCGCACCCTTCAACAGGGTGCCGCCCCATCCCGGAGGATAGGGAGACAGAAGTTGCAACGTGGTTTCAAGGCTTGCCATATGCGTGACCGATCAGACCGAATTACTGCCCGTAAATATTGAAGCTGAAGTACTTCCTGGTGATCTCGTCATATTTGCCGCTGGCGCGCACAGCGGCGATTGCCGTATTCAGCTTGGCCTTGAGTTCGGTGTCTTCCTTGCGTAGACCGCCGGAAACGCCGAGACCGAGGATTTCCTTGTCGTCGGCGACATCGCCCATGTCGGCGCAGCAATCCTTGCCCGCATCGCTCTTCACGAAAGCGTCGAGAACGATGGAATCGCCGAAGACGTAGTCGATGCGGCCGGCCGCGAGATCCTGAAACGCCTCGTCCAGCGTCTGGTAGGTCTTCTCATCGGCGACACCGGCGAAATATTTCTTGTAATATTCGGACTGGATGGTGGCCACCTGAATGCCGATGGTCTTGCCCTTGACGTCCTCGGCCGTCGCACCTGCCTTTTCGCCCTTGGCGCCGATCAGCTTGCTCGGCGTGTTGTAATATTTGTCGGTGAAATCGATGATCTTCTGCCGCTCTTCCGTGTTTGACATGGAGGACCAGATGACGTCGAATTTCTTCGTCTGCAGCGCCGGGATGAGGCCATCCCAGGACAGTTCCACGATCGAGCATTTTTCCTTCATTTCCGCGCAGACGGCGTCCATGAGATCGATTTCCCAGCCCTGCCACTTGCCGCTGGCATCCTTGGCGAAGAAGGGCGGGTAGGCCTCGTTCATGATGCCGAAGCGCACGTCGGCGCTGGCGGTGAAGGCGGAAAACGCAAATGCCGTTCCGGCAAGCAGCGTGGCGAAAAATTTCATTCAAGTCTCTCCTGTTAAAACGGACTGTCAGGCAAAAGGGTCAATTGGCGAGCGCGCCGGTAAATTCCCGGCAGCGGGCGCTCAAGGGGTTTCCGAACACCTGCGCCGGCGGCCCCGCCTCCTCCACCCGGCCCTGATGCAGAAACACGACCTGCGAGGATACATCGCGCGCAAAGCGCATTTCATGGGTAACGAGCAGCATGGTGCGACCTTCCTCGGCCAGATCGCGGATAACCTTCAGAACCTCGCCCACCAGTTCCGGATCGAGCGCCGAAGTGGGCTCGTCGAACAGCATCACCGCCGGCTCCATGCAGAGCGCACGCGCAATGGCGGCGCGCTGCTGCTGCCCGCCGGACAGGAATGCCGGATAGGCGTTTTTCTTGTCATAAAGCCCGACCTTGTTCAGCAGGGCTTCGGCCTTTTCAACCGCCTCCTGCCGCCTGACGCCGAGAACATGAACGGGCGCCTCGATGACGTTTTCGAGAACGGTGCGATGGGCCCAGAGATTGAAATTCTGGAACACCATGCCAAGGCCGGTGCGCAGTTTTTCCACCTGCCGCCAGCTTTTCGGCACGGCCTTGCCGTCGCGGCCGGTTTTCGTGGCGATTTCCTCACCATTGACGATGACGCGGCCACGATCCGGCGTTTCGAGAAAATTCATGCAGCGCAGAAAGGTGCTTTTGCCGGAACCGGAAGACCCGATGATCGAGATGACATCGCCCTTGTGGGCTTGCAACGAAACGCCCTTCAAAACCTCATGCGTGCCGAAGCTCTTGTGGATGTCATCCGCCTCGAGCGCGCAGGCGCCTGTATCTGCCATCGATTGACCTAGCCGATCCGTTTTTTGAGTGCCGCCGCGCCAATAGCCGGGATTTCGCGGTGCGACGTGCACAATAACAAAGACTTGAGCCGCGCATGTTTAGCGAAAATAGCCACAGACGCGCGCAACAATCGGCTCTTTTACATATTTGCAACGAAAAATCATTTCAAAATATCATCTGGAGCGAACGACAGGGGAAGCCTGTCCCCGCAGCGGTGCCGGGGCAATGCCCGCTCCACCGCCGGCTCTCTCCGGTTCCCCCTCCGCCTCGTCCTCCACGAGGCTGGCATTGGCCTGAAGATGCAGGCCCATCACGGCCACGATGAGGAAGAACCAGACGAACCCGGTGCTGAGGAAAAACAGCGTTTCCAGAAAGCCGTAGAGCAGCACATAAAGCCATACGCCGACATAAAGCCGCGTCAGCGGACTGTTGCGCGTGGCCTCGTTCATTTTGCCGAGATAGTGCAGCGGCAGGAGATAGATCCACACCATCACCAGCACCAGCCCCGGCACGCCGCCGGCCAGCAGAAGGTCGAAATAACCATTGTGCGAATCCGGCGCGGTCGTCGCCCAGGTATTGTTCTCGGTGAAACTCGACATCAGGGCGTCGCTGCGCCAGAAGGCCTGATAGCCGTATCCGAGGAGCGGGCTTTGACGGATGTAATCGATGGCGACGGTCCAGATATCCCGTCTGCCGGTAAAGCTGGCGTCGAGCCCGAGCTTTGTCAGCATCTGCGAAAAGACGGGATCGACCGTGGTGCCGACGGTCACCAGCGCAAAAACCGCCAGAAACAGGGTCACGACCGGGTAGCGCCAGCGCGGCCAGCGCAGGATGAACCAGCCTGTCGCAATGATGATCGGCATCAGCCCGAGCGCAGTCTTTCCGCCCGACTTGACCAGAAAGACCAGCGACAGCAACAGCACCGACAGCCCGCCGATGAAGGACCAGCGCTTGCAGAGATAAATGCCGACGATGATCAACACCGCCATGACCGAGGCGGCCTCGTTCTTGTGGCGGAAAACCCCGCGCCAGTCCCCCGCCAGCAGCGGCTCCAGCGCATCGCTTGCCTGATGGATCGAGCGCGAGGGCAGCACGGTGATTCCGAAATAGCACAGGAACAATATGATCAGGGCGCATGTGGCAAGCAGCGTCGTGAAATGCCGCTCGGTGCGCGGCAGTTGCAGGAAGCCGCCGGCAAGCACGCAGATAATGGCGCACATAACCAGCCGCCTCAGCGAAAACAGCGGCGCTTCGCCCGCAAGCGAGGTCAGGACAAACCAGCCGAAAATCGCCGCCATCAGCAGGCGCGGCATGAAGAGGATGGAAAACGACCTTTCCTTCGCCATGAAGGCGAGGAAACTGAAAAACAGGATGATCGCGGTCAACTGGTTGAGCAGGTTGGACCCGGCCGCCATGGCGGAGCCCTGATAGGTCGATGAGAGCGAGATATAGGGCGAAAAGCCGACCGTGAAAAACAGGAACGTCACGTAAAACAACGCGTCCCGCCAATAGCCACGCCCCTGTTCGCCATGCGCTGCATCCATAAGGGGTTTTTCTCTCCCTCTTTCCTGAAGCCACCCGCATCGAGACTCGTGCTTCGCATATTCGATAATACGAATATCCCCCGCAAATCCTATTTTTTAGTTATCCTTCATGCACGGGAAAATAGCACCGTGATTGTGCGCTTTTCCTCCGTAAATCGGAGCCGGGAGACAGGGGACAAAGCCGCCGCTTCTAGAGGCTATACTTCGAAACCCCAAAAAAACATCCACAAAAAATGCTCCATATTTCATCCATCGGTTGCTTACTTAAGTATATTTTGTTAACCTCAAATAATGCAGCGACATTAAATTAATGCATTGATATAAAACAATTTTATATCTTATTGAACATTTCACATCCCACCGGATTTCGGGTTTTATATCTATATTAAGACATTCAAATATACGCTGCCTATGGTTGATTTCGTCAATGCGTAAAAAGGTGGGGGCCGACGGTGGACGTTCCGATACACACCCATATGGACGATGGCGACAGCGGTCACTTGACACAACGCCCGGTTCAAATCGGTGTGTCCGGCATCCGCCCCATGCGCAGGGAAGACGTTCCGGCTGTCGAAGCCGTGCTCAACAGCGCTTTCAGGAAAACCGGGCAGGAGCGGAACTTCGATTTCCGCTCCTATATCGACAAACTGTTTTTCGGCAGTCCCGCCTTCAGTCCGGAAAACGGCAGCGTTGTCTACGATGCCGGGGAGAACGGGGTCACCAGCGTCATCCTCGCCGTACCCATGCGCTTCGTTGCGAATGGAAAAACCATTACCGCAAGGCTGCTCTGCGCCTTCGCATCGGACGGCAAACGCGGCGCACTCGGCGCGGCGCGTCTGTCCCGCGGCATGCGGGCATCCAAACACGACATGTTGTTCTCGGATACGGCTTCACCCGTCAGCGCCGATCACTGGGTGGCGACCGGCGGCAACATGCTGCCGATTGAAAGCCTGCAATGGCACAAGGCGCTCAAGCCCTTCTGCACCATCGCGCTGCGCATGCCGCGCCGTTCGAAACTGGCAAAGACCACGCTGGCGCTCGCCGCGCTCGGATTTGTGGATGGAATCCTGCGCCGGTGGAAAAAGGGTCTGAGACCGCAGGAGGCTGCCGGCGCTACGGTGAGAACCGTGGATTACGAAACCTTCCGCCGCAGGGCGCTCGCGATGATCGAGCGTTTTTCCATTCGCCCGGAATGGTCTCACGAGGAATTCCACTGGCTGATAGAGATGAGCAGGGCCAATGAAAGCCTCGGTGAACTGAAGGGTGTGCTGATCGAGAACGCCGAAGGCCATGCCATGGGCGCTGCGCTGTTTTTCGGCCAGCGGGGGAGAACGGCCTATGTGCTCAATCTCGTCTGCGATGCCGGTTGCGAAAACGATGTCCTCAACACCCTGTTCCGCCATTTCGATGACGAGAACTATGCCCATGTCACCGGCATGGCGCAGCCCTTTCTCATCAACGCGCTTTACCGCCAGAACCACATGAGCTTCCGCCATGACGGTTATTTCTGCATGGCGACGCGCGATGACGCCCTGCGGGAAAAGGCGCTGGCCGGCGACATCTATATTGGCGGACTGTGCTCGGAGAGCTGGAGCAAGCTCATCACCGACTATTGAGTCCTCCGCCCCGCCTCACGACGGAAGACGGATCGAAACCCTCAAGCCTTGCTGAACCGCCCGACATTGGCCGAGATGAGATGCCGCAGCGCTTTCGCATAACGTTTGGAACGCGTCTTGGCCGCCAGCGCGCTGGTCCAGTCCACCATCGATCCGTTGATGTCGAAATCGCCGAGCTGGCCTTCGGGAATATCGCCCTTTTCGATGCGCTCGACGATGGAGGCGAGCGCCGCATAAAATTCCGGCGAGCGATAGGGCGGATGCAGTGAATACATGCCCTTGCCCGTGCCGAGAAAATCGAGGCGATAAACACCCGTGCGCATCATGTTCGTGCTCAGCACCTCCTCGGCGGGCATCGAGACAGGCTGCTGGTTATAGGCATAGGAGCGGATGCGCCGTTTGACATCGGGCCTGAGCAGTTCCAGCGAGCCGATGCGTTTCGCAAAACGTTCCATGTCGATCATGAAAAGCCGGGTGGACACGGTGGCGAAACGCCAGGTGGGAATGCGCGACGGCAGCTTGCGCGGCGCAGGAATGTTCTTCACGCCGGGCATGCCGACATGGCGGGAAATATCCAGATCGCCGCGCACCGTCGGCGGCCCGGAAAAGGGCGTGATGCACAGCGCATCCGGATTGGCCTTCTGGAGCGCGATGGCCTCGCCGAACCAGCTCTGGCTGCCGCCGCCAAACATCATGTCGCTGTCCATATGCAGCACATAACGGGCATTGGCGCGTTTCAGCCCGTAGAAATAGACATGGAATGGCCCGCCATCGAAAGCCTTGGCGGGATAGGGGATCGGCGAGCGGGGAAAGAAGGTTTCCGTCACGGCGCTGCGCGCCGCATCGCTGTAATCGACGATATCCACATGCAGATGCGGATAATTGGTCTGCATTTCCTCCAGCATGTCGAAGAGACGCTGGCGCGCCGCATCGAAACCATTGCCCTTGTAGCGGCCGGCCCCCACCTGGCCCGTATCGACCGTGAGCAGAATGCGGTCCACCTGTCCGCCCCAGACCCTGAGCTGATGCGGCAGGGTCAGGGCCGCATGCGGGGCATCGAAGGGGTGCAGGTTGATTTGCAGCGCCTTTTGCACGGGAGGAAGCGGCATTTCAGCATTCATAATCATGCACCACGGTTCCGGAATTCATTGATGATGGCCATCATGGGTTTTTCGTTGAAACTCCAGTCCAGCGGCAGCGGCCGGTTGGCGGTGCCGTCCCGGCGCGGATAGGCCCAGCGGATCCAGCTATATTGATCCGAGATGCCCCATGTGGTGATGGAGGAAAGCGCGCCGCCCGCGGAAGCCGCCTCCAGAAACTCGCGGACCTGGCCGTTGATCAGCATATCGCGCTCGGCTTCCGGCGCGGGCAGCGTCTGGTCCATCACATCCAGCTCCGTCACCAGAACGGCAAGACCGTAACTGCGCATTTCCGCCGTGAAGGCGGCAAGCTCGTCCTTGGCGATCGGCCAGCCGCCGCGCAAATGCCCCTGCAGGCCGACGGCATTGATCGGCGCGCCCTTCTCCAGCAGTTCGAGAATGAGATTGCGGAAGGCCGCGCGCTTGGCCGGCGATTTCTCGGCGGCGAATTCCACATCATATTCGTTGAGCACGAGCTGCGCCTTGGGATCGACCGCATGGGCGATCTCGAAAGCTTTCTTGATGGCATCCGGCCCGGCGCCGTAATACCAGGCATCGCGCCGCGCGCGCACATTGCCCGGCACGTCGGGTATCGGCTCGTTGACCACGTCCCAGCTGTGGATCACGTCCTTATAACGCTCCATCACCGTGACGATATGGGTCTCCATCAGCTTCTCGACCTTCACGCCGCCGCCGATGCTCGCAAGCCAGGGCGCGTTGGAGGCATACCAGATCAGCGGATGGCCGTGCATGGAAAGCTTGTGCTGGCGGGCGAAGTTGGCGATTGCATCGGCGGCGGCGAAATCGAACACCTCCGCCGAAGGCCGCAGGACCTCCCATTTCATTTCGGTAACGGGGGTGATGCGCGAACAATATTTCACCACCGCCTCGCCGATACGGCTATCGGCGGTGAGATCCGGCAGGTAAACGGCCGCGCCGTAAGGGGCGGTTTTGCTCGCCGCCTTCTTCTGCGCGGCGGCAAAGGCCGGGCCAGCCACGGCATGCAGCAGGCCAGCGCTTGCCGCACCACCCATGAAATTCCGCCGCCCGATCCGCATGCACCCGCCTCCGCAACCTTTATTCCCAAAACATAACATTCCGATCATAGGAAAAGGATATTAAAGATTTGCAAGGTTAACCGACGTTATACCACGTCATAATTGGCCAGACCCGCTTAATGCGGTAGTAACTTCGCTGTGCGAATTCTTGGCCCACGCCGCATGGAGTTTGAAGTCTTGGTTTCCGTTTCGATTGTCATTCCCGTTCGCAATGGCGAGCGTTACATCGTCGAAGCGATCGAAAGCGTGTTGCTGCAGGGCGAGACCATCGGCGAAGTGCTGGTGGTCGATGACGGCTCCACCGACACCACCGCACAAAAGGTGGAAGGTTTTTCCGATCCTCGCGTCAAATTACTTGCCCGGCCGCAGAGAAGGCAGGGCGTTTCGGCCGTGCGCAATTTCGGCCTGTCGCAGGCGCGCGGCGAATGGACGATGTTTCTCGATGCCGACGATCGCCTGAAACCGGGCGCCATCGCGGCCCTTTGCGCCGGCATTTCCGGGCCGGATGTCGTCGCAGTCTATGGCGATTACGAGCGTATCGATGAAAATGGCGTCAAGATCGGCCGGCGCAACCTCATTCGCCGCCGGGAAAAACCCGATGGTTTCATTCTCCAGCCGCTGCTTGGCGGCAACTTCATCGTCAATGGCGGCATCATGCTGGTCAGAACCCGCATCTTTCAGGAATTCGGCGGTTTCGACGAGACTTTGCGTTATGCCGAAGACTGGTATGGCTGGTGCAGGCTGGCCGCCGCCGGCCGTTTCGTCTATCTGCCTGGCTGCCACGTGCTGGATTACCGGGTGCATAGAACAAGCGTGATGATGAACCGGCTTTTGACCTTCCGGGATTGCGAACCGGCAATCGAGGCCGTGTTTTCCGACCCGGCCATCGTCGCTGCGGTTTCGCCGCCGGAGCTGCGACGGCTTCGCCGCCGGTCCGAAAACCATATGAATGCCTATACCGTGGCGCAGGCCTTCCGCGCCCGCCGCTACCGCGAGGCTTTTTCGGCGCTGGCCGATACTTTCCTCAATCGCCCGCGCCAGAGCCTCAGGGCCGTCGTTTTTTCCGCCGCAGCGCTTGCCGGAATTTAGGAGTTTCCATGTCCGAGATCATGCCGGAAGCGGTGGTGTGCATTCCGAGTTTCCGCCGGCCGGAAGGCCTGAAAAAGACGCTTCGGTCGCTCGCAGCCCAGAAGGTCGATTTTCCCTTCGCCATCGTCGTGGTCGATAATGACGGCGCGGGCCAGGCGGGTCTTGCGGTCGCGCGCGCCTTTTTCGCCGAAAGCGGCATGGCCGGAGAGGCATTGGTCGAACCCACGCAGGGCAATTGTTACGCCATCAACACGGCCTTCCGCACCGCCAGGCAAAGCTATGCTTCGGCTGAGTGGTTCCTGATGATCGATGACGACGAGGCCGCCTCCCCCGTCTGGCTTGCCGAAATGGTTTCGGCGGCGAAATCCTTCGGCGTCGATATCGTCGGCGGACCGGTCAACCGGGAATTCGACGCACCGGCTTCGAAGGCGGTTCTCTCGCATCCGCTGTTCGGCTCCATCGAAGCGCCGACCGGCCCTGTCGAGCAAATCCACGGATCGGGCAATTGCCTGATCTCACGGCGGGTTTTCGAGACGCTGGCGAAACCGGAATTCGACGTGCGCTTCAACTTCCTCGGCGGCGGCGACATGGATTTCTTCACCCGCTGCCGCAAGGCCGGTTTCAAATTCGCCTGGAATGCGCAAGCCCTCATCATCGAATATGTGCCGGAAAACCGCATGGCGCCGCGCTGGATCATGGAGCGCTCGCTCCGAACCGGCATCATCAATTACAGCATCGACCGTGCCCGACGCCCCGGCCTGAAAGGCGGGCTGCTGCTTGCCGCCAAAAACGCCGTCAGCCTGTGCCTGTCTCTTGTCCGCGCCGTTTCCGCCTTCGTGAAAACCGGAACCCTGCTGCCAGCCACGCATCCGCCGCTGATGTCCATCGGCCGCGTGATGGCGAGCCTCGGCATTACGCTCACGCCCTACAAGGCGCCGGCGAAGAAGACCTGAAGCAGGATAGATTCGGCTCAGCTGAGGGTTTTTTGCCTGCCGAGCGAGATCGTATTCGTGAACCGTTTCTGGAAACCGAACGACGACAAGGCCGTCGCAAGGACGAGGAGCGGCACGAGCACCGGCCAGAAGAAACAAAGGACAATGCCGGTGACGCGATAAAAATCCCAGTCCTTGTCGCGGCGGGCGCCTTCGATATAGGTCATGGCGAGAGAGGTAACGGTGCCAATTCCATATATAAAAAGAGAAATGGACGTAATCACCATCGGTGGCCTCAATAAATCTATGATTCGAATAAATTTGTAATATTGATGCAGTGTAGCGCAGATGTTCGCAGTTGCAACGGATTTCAGCGACGCAGCGCATCCATTCAATAAGTTAGGGGAATCTTATATTGTCGGGCGGGAGGCGCGCGGGAGTTTTATTCTTCGCGCGGCAGCTGCTTGTCGCGATGATCTAGCGACCTTGTCCCGAAGCCCCGAAGCGATACTTCAGCAGCGAATATATGGCGATAGGATTGGTCAGCAGGTAACGTTTTCCAAGCCGCTTCGGCTCGAGCATGGCCCGGTAAAGCCATTCCAGCCCCATATCCTGCATCCATTGCGGCGCCCGGCTGTTCTTGCCGGCGAGAAAATCGAAAAGGCCGCCGCAGGTCTTGATCACGGCGATGCCGGAAAGCCTGTCCAGATTGCGCGAGACGAAACGCTGCTCCAGCGGTATGCCGAAGCCAACCCAGAGAATGTCCGTCCCGGATGCTGCTATATCGGCGAGGATCGCCTCTTCCTCGGCCCGGCTGAAGTAACCGTTGCGTCGGCCTGCAAATATAAGGCGCGGATAAAGCCTCTGCATTTCTTCGACCGCCGCGCGGTTCACCTCTTCGGAGCCGCCGAGGAAATAGAACCGGCTGCCCGTCTCTTCGGCAGGCTTCGCAACCGCATGAACGAGATCCGTCGTCGCAACCCGTTCTCTCAACGCCTTCGGGCAGAATTTGCGGGAGAAAATCACCAGCGACATGCCATCGGCATGAATCTGGTCCGCCTGTCGCAGCATGGCGTCGAATTCCCGGTCGTGATGGCAGAGCGCGATGACCTGACCGTTTGCCGATGTCGAATAAAACGGTCTTGCACCGGCCGCACGCGCCGTCGTCGCGCGCAGGATGAAATCCCGCGCCGTTTCGTCGATGGTCGCGTCGGTAATGGGCAACGCCGCAAGCGGAACAACCGGCCAGACCTGACCAGTCTCCTCCGCATCCGGCATCTCTCTCCCTGTCATAATCTGTCCGGTGTCCAAGATAGGCATCGTTTCATTGTTATATTCACACTTATGCTTAGGGTATAAGGTTTCAAACACTACGAAGAACTATCATTAATATTTTTATAAATCCCCGTATGCGGCAGGCATTTTACACGCCTGAAGGTTGTGCGCCACATTTTCCGCCTATTCCGGTTTTCCAGCCGATGGGTTAAGGGACGCGGAAACCAAACCACGGAAGGGCTCCGGCCATGGAAACAATCTCGATCGACAATCGCGGCGATTTCGGCCTCTGGGCGATAGAACGGGCGAAAGAAATCGTCGCCAACGAGGCGTCCGATCTTGCCATTTCGGTTCGCGACGGCGACGAGGCGGGCATTCGCGATGCCGGTAATGCGCTGGGCGCTGCCATCGCCGCCGCCCTGCTCGAAGTTTATGACGGTCTGATTTCGGAAGAATAAGGCGGCACGCAGCCGCCTTGTCTTACCGCGCCGCGACATCCGCGTGATCGTCCCGGCGAAGATAACCCCAGAGGCCGAGCGCCACGGCAATTGCGAGACCAAGGAACAGGCCGCCCATGCCGCCGGCAATCAGGAAGGTCAGCTTGCCCGGCGGCCAGCTTCTGGAATTGGGCGCAACCGGCTGCGAAATCACCCGCACATTGGTGGAATCGATCGACTGCTGTTCGGCCAGCTGGCGCGAGCGGGTGAGATAAGTCTCATAGATCGCCGCCGCCGAGCGGGCGTCACGATCGAGATCGCGCAGCCGCACCTGCGCCTCATTGTCGGTAAAGACATTGGCGCGTTCCGCCACCGCTTTCAGCCGCAGGGCATCGAGTGACGAGCGCGCCTCCGCGACATTGATCTTTGCCGCCTGAAGGATACGCCGCGCCTCATCCGCCATTCCCTGTTCCAGCATCGCCCGCTCCGCACCCGCGGTCGCAAGACGCGGATGGCGCGCGCCATAGGTCAGCGTCATCGCACCGATCTGCTGTTGCAGCGTGCTATATTGCGCGCGGATCGTATTCATCGTCTGGCTGTCGAATATGGCGTCGCTCTGGGTGCGGTTCTGTGCAATCGCCGCCTCCATCTGCTTGAGGCGCGATTCTTCCTGAATGAGGCGCTGCTGGGTCGCAAGCACCTGAGCGTTCAGCTCACCGGAAGCCAAATTGCTGACGAGCTGGCCGTTATTTTCCTGCAGGCCGTTCTCGCGGCGGAAATCGGCCACGCGCTTTTCGGCGGCGGTCACATTCTCGCGCATTTCCTCGAGCCGCTTCCTGAGATCGTCAACGACGCGTTGACTACTGTCGGAGTTTGTCTGGAACAGCTCGCTTTCGAAAGCCTTCACGATGGCCTTCGATACCGTCACGGATTTTTCCGCGTCATTGGTCCAGACCGAAAGCGTCACGACAAAGGAGCGCGGGTCGCGTTCCGCCGCCACCCGATCGCCGAGCGAACGAAGCGCGCCGACACGGTTGTCGTCATCTTCCGGTTTCGATGAGAACATCGCCTTCAGCCGGGCGAGCGGCGGCGGGCTGATGAATTCAGGATCCTGATCGAGCTTCAGCTCGTCCACCACCCGTGCCAGCACGTTGCGCGAGGTGATGGTGCGCAGCTTGCTTTCCACCTCAAGGATTTGCGTGTCGCGCTGCTGGTTGGGCGAAAACACGCCGTCATTGACGACATTCAGGTTGGAGGGATTGACGACGATATCCGTATAGGCCTTGTAGCGCGGCGGCGTCATATAGGCATAGGTCAGCGCGCCGGCGACGCAGAGAACGATTGCCAGCACGATCCAGACGATGCCTTTGCGAAGCCAGAGGATGACGTCATCCACACCGATCCTGTCGAGATGTTTCAGGCCCGGCAGTGCCGCCGCCAGACTGCCACTCGGCGAAGCCGCCTTCACCGGCGTCTCGGCCGCAGCCGGCTCGGCGACGGTCTTCGCCGGTTTCGGCTCCAGATGCTCCTTCAGCACCGTGCGCTCGAAAACCTCGTCCTCATCCACCAGATCGTCCAGCAGGGAACCATGGGTTCTCGCGGCAGGCGCCGTTTTTTCATCGAGCGGACGTGCCTGCTTATGTCCCGCCTTTTGAAGCCTGTACATCAGCCAATCCAACTCGAACGAACCACAAAAAGGCCGGCAACAGAGGGTTCCCATCGTCGCCAGAGCCGCTATCGACGGACAAGTTTAAATATGACGGGTGAATTTTAGGTTACCCGCATCAGTCCCGCCATCATCGCCTATTCGCGTCCGCGTTGAAAGGGATGATTGACTTGAATGGATCGATACGGTTCTTTCAACCGTTATATTTTTGCATTATCCATTTGACCCTCAAAGATTTTATCGAAACGGAGTTTGGAATGAGCCTGAAATTTGGAACGAGCGGTCTTCGTGGCCTCTCCGTCGATCTGAAAGGAAAAGCCTCGGCCGTTTATGCCACGGCATTTGCGAGGCACCTTCTCACATCGGGCCAGGCAAAGGCGGGCGATCCCATTCTCGTCGGCCGCGATTTCCGCGATTCGAGCCCGGATGTTTCCGCCACCTGCATCGCCGCGCTCAAAAAAGCCGGCCTGACCCCGTTCGATTGCGGCACGGTGCCGACACCGGCGCTGGCGCTTTACGGCCTGTCGCTGAAGGCCGGCGCGCTGATGATCACTGGCTCGCATATCCCGGCCGACCGCAACGGCATCAAGTTCTACCGCCCGGACGGTGAAATCGACAAGCAGGACGAGACGGCGATTGCCGCTCTTGCCGCCGAAATCGAAGCGGAAGGCATCAGCGACGAGGCAGGCACGGCGGAGGACCATTCCGCCACCGCAGCCGAACTTTTCTATGAGCGCAACATCGCGCTGCTGCCGGAAAAGGCGCTCTCCGGCCTCAAGATCGGCGTTTACCAGCACAGCACGGTGGCGCGCGATCTCTTTGTCGACGTGCTCGCCCATTATGGTGCGGATGTCGTTCCGCTCGGCCGCTCCGAAACCTTCATCCCTGTCGATACCGAAGCGGTCTCGCCGGAAACGCTGGCCCTTCTCAAGAAATGGTCGCCGGAGCACGGTCTCGACGCCATCGTTTCCGCCGATGGCGACGGCGACCGTCCCCTGCTGACCGATGAAAACGGTGTGCCGCTGCGCGGCGACCTCATCGGCCTGATCACCGCCAATTTCCTCGGCGCCGGCGTGGTCGTCACCCCCGTCACCTCCAATTCCGGCATCGAGGCGAGCGGTTCGTTCGATGTCGTCCGCACCAAAGTCGGCTCCCCCTTCGTGATCGCGGGCATGGCTGAGGCGCTCGCCGCCGGCAAGAACGGCGTCATGGGCTTCGAGGCCAATGGCGGTCTGCTGACGGCCTCCGCCTTCACACTTAACGGCCGGGCGCTTTCGCCGCTGCCGACACGTGACAGCTTCCTGCCGGTTCTCGCCGTGCTGCTTCTCTCGGCAGAACAGAAAAAGCCGCTGTCGCAGATCGCCGCCGCCTATAACCTGCCGGTCGCCGCCGCCGGCCGCCTGGAAAATTTCGCGCAGGAAAAGAGCGCCGCCCTGATGACGCATCTGCGCGCCTCGCGCAGCAATCTCGAGGCCTTCCTCGCGCCGGTCGGCACCGTGAAGGCGCTGAGCGACATCGACGGCCTGCGCGTCGCGCTCACCGATGGCAGCACCATCCATTTCCGCCCATCCGGCAACGCTCCCGAAATGCGCTGCTACGTCGAAGCCGCCAATCAGGACGAGGCCGAAACGCTTTTGAACAAGGGGCTCGATCTCATCCGCAATTTTGGGTGAGAGTGGATGCCGCATACGCGATGGTGTAAGCTGCACGCATGAAGAGAACGGACGCAATCAGGAAACTCAAGCGCCACGCCCATGCAGTGAAAAGCATGGGCGCGACGTCGCTCTATCTTTTCGGATCGACGGCCCGCGATGAGGCCCTTGCCTCCAGCGATCTGGACATCTTCATCGACTATGATCCGGGCCGCCGTTTCTCGTTGATCGATCTCGTCGGTATCAAGCAGTTTCTGGAAGAAGAATTGGCCGTGGAGGTCGATGTGACGACACGCAACAGCCTCCACCCGCTGCTCCGGAATGACATCGAGCAATCCGCCGTACGGATATTTTGATGACCAGACGCAAAACTGAGGACTTATCAGCGCGGTGTCGCAAATGTCGCACCCCGCCCGTGCCCTGTTGCTCTTCCGGCTCCATGGAGCGATAAGGACCGGAGGGCCACGAGAGGCGGATTATGAGCGGCGAGACCATTACCCTTTATGAAGCGATAGGTGGCGATGCGACCGTCAGGGCACTGACCCGGCGCTTTTACGAATTGATGGATACCCTGCCGGAAGCCGCGCGCTGCCGCGCCATCCATCCCGCCGATCTTTCCGGCAGCGAGGCAAAGTTTTACGATTATCTGACGGGATATCTTGGCGGACCGCCCGTTTATGTCGAGAAACACGGCCATCCGATGTTGCGGCGGCGCCATTTCGTCGCCCCCATCGGCTCCGCCGAGCGGGATGAATGGCTGCTCTGCTTCCGCCGCGCCATGGACGAGACCATCGAAAATTCAAAGCTGCGCGAGATCATCTGGGCGCCGGTCGAACGGCTGGCCTTTCACATGCAGAACCAGGAGGCGGACAGCCAATGACCACGCAGAGCGCGACCATCGCAAGCCTGCCCCGCGACAGATTGCGGGCCTTCATTCTGTTGCTGGGCGGCCTTCTGGGCGTGGCCGGCGTGATGCTCGCAGCCGCCGCCACCCATACCGGCGAAACCTATATGCTCGGCAATGCCTCGGCCATGGCGCTGGCGCATGCGCCGGTGCTGGTGGCGCTTCATATCGGCGCGGATCGCATCAGAACCGCCATTCCGGCAGGCCTGATCCTCGGCCTCGGCACCGCGATCTTTGTCGGCGATCTCGTCACCCGGCATTTTTCCGGCCACAGCCTGTTTCCCTACGCCGCACCCACGGGCGGCCTCGGCATGATTGCCGGATGGCTGGTGCTGTGCGCAGGAGCGTTTCTGAAGCCGAAGGGTTAGGCTTTAGCCCTAACGCCGCGTCCAGCGAAACGACAGGATATTGCGGCCCTCTTCGGCCGCCGCTCCGATTTCGAAGGACGGCGTTTCACCGGGCTGGCGGGTGCGCAGATAGGGAAAGGTCACGACATTGCCGCCGCTTCCGGCAAGGCGGTTGCGCCTTTCGCGTTCACCGATGATTTCATAGATATCCGTCAGGGCCGGATCGGCAGCCTGCTCGGCCATCTTGTGCAGTTCCACACGGCAGGCTTCCGCCGCCGGCTCTTCACCCTTAAAATTATTGCGCTCGTCGCTCATCGCTGGAGGTCCGTTCATTCATGGTCTGCAGCGCCCGCTCCAGACTGGATTTGCTGCCGTTGCGCAGCGGAATGAACGTCTTGCCGAATTTCTTACAACCGGACTTCACCCGCAGACACGCATCGTGGCTGATACAGTCAATCGGGCAGAAAACGCAGTCGACGGAGGGAAGCACGGTATCGATGCGCGAGACGGCCTCACGCAGGCCGCCATCGTGATGAATGAGCTCCGCGCCGAAATTGCTGGCGATCTGGCGAAGATGCGCAACCTGACAGTCACGGCCGCCGACATAAAGAAAGCTTTTCGGACCGGAAAGCTGCTGTTCGGCCACGTCCCGCTCAGTCAGGGGAGCGCCCTTGCCCTGCTTGCCGCCGCGTTCGGCCTTCTTCTTTTCCTTGCGTGCCATTCCCTCACCTGCCGGTTGATTTTTCAATGCCCCGGACGTTCGGGATGCCGGCACCATAATAAAGATGAGTTTTGGAGTAAAGTATAAAGGTGATAATTTTCCTCATGTTTTTACATAAAGAATCGATCGCTTAGAGCATTTCCAGGAAAAGTGGACCCGGTTTTCCGTCCGGAAATGCGCCAAAACACTCTAGGCGCGAGAACGGCCCCGTTCAGCCGTTTATCCGCAATCCGCCCATGAAAAGCTGCTCCAGATGCCGGGCCGCATCCTCGAAACGGCCCTCGCCGCCATTCTTCTCACCCAGCACCGCCCGCACCTGCACATCGAAATCCGCATAATGCTGGGTGGTCGACCAGATGGAAAAAATAAGATGATAGGGATCGCATTTGGCCATCCGCCCCGCCTTCACCCAGGCGCGGATCACCTCGGCCTTTTCATCCACCAGTTGTTTCAGCGGCCCTTTCAGCTCATCTTCGATATGCGGCGCGCCCTGCAGGATCTCATTGGCGAACAGGCGGCTTTCACGCGGGAAATCGCGCGACATTTCCAGCTTGCGACGAATATAGGAGCGAATCTCGCTTTCAGGATTGCCCTCGGCATCGAAAGCGCGCAGCGGGTCGAGCCATGTGTCCAGCACGCGCTCGATCAGCGCGCGATGCATCGCCTCCTTGGTGCGGAAATAATAAAGCACGTTCGGTTTCGACATGCCGGCCGCCTCGGCAATCTGGTCTATGGTGGAGCCGCGAAACCCGTTTGTGGAAAAAACACTGAGCGCGGCTTCAAGAATCGCTTCCTGCTTTTCTTCCTGAATGCGGGTCCGCTTCTGTGTTTTCGCTGCGCGCGGTATGGCCATTCTCAGCTCTCTGTTTCTTTTCCATGCAATTGCCGTTACAGTATGCTTAAAAAATAATCTACGCGTACAGTTTAGGCAAAATTACTGCGATTCGTCACGAAAATCCCTTGCTGACGCCACCGCGAATTTGCAATGTTTACCAGCCGGTCAATTTATCCCCCATCGCCATCACAAGGCAATGGCTGTTATCTTAACCGGCAAAAAAGGGAACGGCACAAGCTTTGCTTCGATAAAAACAAAACGGGTGAGGACGACACTTCATGGCGGCGGGTAAGAACTTGACGGTCAATGGCGACCGTCTGTGGGACAGTCTGATGGATATGGCGAAGATTGGCCCCGGCATTGCCGGCGGCAATAATCGCCGCACGCTGACGGATGAGGATGCGGAAGGCCGCAGCCTGTTCCAGCGCTGGTGTGAAGCGGCCGGGCTGACGATGGGCGTCGACCGCATGGGCACCATGTTCGCCACCCGCCCCGGCGAGGACCCGAACGCGCTTCCCATTTATATAGGCAGCCACCTCGACACCCAGCCGACCGGCGGCAAGTTCGATGGCGTGCTCGGCGTATTGGCCGGGCTGGAGGTGGTGCGCAGCCTGAATGACTTGAACATCAAAACCAAACACCCGATCACCGTCACCAACTGGTCAAACGAGGAAGGCGCGCGCTTTGCCCCGGCCATGCTGGCCTCCGGCGTCTTCGCCGGCATTCACGATCTCGATTATGCCTATGGCCGCACCGATACCGACGGCAAGACCTATGGCGAAGAGCTGAAGCGCATCGGCTGGCTGGGCGAGGAAGAGGTGGGCGCGCGCAAGATGCACGCCTATTTCGAATATCACATCGAGCAGGGGCCGATCCTGGAAGCGGAAGGCAAACAGATCGGCGTCGTCACCCATTGCCAGGGCCTGTGGTGGCTGGAAGTGACGCTGACGGGGAAGGAAGCCCATACCGGCTCCACCCCGATGGCCATGCGCGTCAATGCCGGCCTTGCCGCCGCCCGCATTCTCGAAAAGGTGCAGGAGGTGGCCATGGCCCACCAGCCGGGCGCCGTTGCCGGCGTCGGCCAGATGATCTTCACGCCCAATTCCCGCAACGTGCTGCCCGGCAAGGTGGTCTTCACCATCGACCTCAGAACCCCCTCACAGGCGAAACTCGACAGCATGCGCGCCATCTTCGAACGCGAAGTGCCGCAGATCGCCGAAGAACTCGGCGTCGGCTGCTCGATCGAAGCCATCGGCCATTTCGATCCCGTTACCTTCGACCCCGTTCTGGTCGGCCGCGTGCGCTCTGCTGCCGAAAAACTCGGCTACAGCCACATGGACATCATTTCCGGCGCCGGCCACGATGCCTGCTGGACGGCAAGGGTCGCCCCCTCCACCATGATCTTCTGCCCCTGCGTGGACGGGCTTTCCCACAACGAAGCCGAGGAGATTTCGCCGGAATGGGCGGCGGCCGGCTGCGACGTGCTGCTGCATGCGGTGCTGGAGACTGCGGAGATCGTGGAATGACCGCCACCATCATCAAGAACGGCACCATCGTCACCGCCGACCTCACCTATAAGGCCGATGTGAAGATAGAAGGCGGCAGGATCACCGAGATCGGACCGGATCTGACCGGCGGCACGGTACTCGATGCGACGGGATGTTTCGTCATGCCCGGCGGCATCGATCCGCATGTGCATCTGGAAATGCCCTTCATGGGCACCTATTCCGCCGATGATTTCGAGAGCGGTACGCGGGCAGCACTTGCCGGCGGCACGACCATGGTGGTGGATTTCTGCCTGCCGGAACCCGGCCAGTCGCTTCTCGACGCCCTGCAAAGATGGGACAACAAGGCGACGCGGGCCAATTGCGATTATTCCTTCCACATGGCCGTCACCTGGTGGGGCGAGCAGGTCTTCGATGAGATGAAGACGGTGGTTCGGGAAAAGGGCATCAACTCCTTCAAGCACTTCATGGCCTATAAGGGCGCGCTGATGGTGAATGACGACGAGATGTTCGCCTCCTTCTCGCGCTGCGCCGAACTGGGCGCCATTCCCTTCGTGCATGCGGAAAACGGCGATATCGTCGCGCAGATGCAGGAAAAGCTGATGGCGGAAGGCAATACCGGGCCGGAGGCGCACGCCTATTCCCGCCCGCCCTCGGTGGAAGGCGAGGCCACCAACCGCGCCATCATCATCGCCGATATGGCCGGCGCTCCGCTTTACGTCGTCCACACCTCCTGCGAGCAGGCGCATGAAGCAATCCGCCGCGCCCGCCAAAACGGCATGCGGGTTTATGGCGAACCGCTGATCCAGCACCTCATCCTCGATGAAAGCGAATATGCCAATGCCGACTGGGATCACGCCGCCCGCCGGGTGATGTCGCCGCCCTTCCGCAACCGGCAGCATCAGGACAGCCTCTGGGCGGGGCTGGCCTCCGGCTCGCTGCAATGTGTGGCGACCGACCATTGCGCCTTCACCACCCAGCAGAAACGCTTCGGTATCGGCGACTTCCGCAAGATTCCGAACGGCACCGGCGGGCTCGAAGATCGCATGCCGCTGCTCTGGACTCATGGCGTGGCGACCGGCCGCCTGACGATGAACGAATTCGTCGCCGTCACCTCCACCAACATCGCCAAGATCCTCAATATCTATCCCAGAAAAGGCGCGATCCTCGTCGGCAGCGATGCCGATATCGTCGTCTGGGACCCAGCGCTTACAAAAACCATCAGCGCGGCAAGCCAGCAGTCGGCCATCGATTACAATGTATTCGAAGGGCAGAAGGTGAAGGGCCTGCCGCGCTTCACCCTCTCGCGCGGCCTCGTCAGCGTCGAGGAAGCCACCATCGAAACCCAGCCCGGCCACGGCCAGTTCGTGGCCCGCGATCCCTATCCCGCCGTCAGCCGCGCACTTTCCACCTGGAAAGAGCTCGTTTCGCCGCGCCGGGTGGAACGCAGCGGCATTCCGGCATCGGGTGTATGACCATGAGCACTGAAACGAAACGTGAAATTCTCATCGCCGCCGCCATTCTGCTCAACGAGAAGCGGCAGATGCTTGTCGTGCGCAAGCGCGGCACGACGCAGTTCATGCAGCCGGGCGGCAAGATCGATCCGGGCGAAACGCCGGAACAGGCGCTGCGCCGCGAACTCGCCGAGGAAATCGGCCTGACGTTGCCTGACCATGCGGTTCGTTACGAGGGTATTTTCCGGGAAGAGGCCGCCAATGAGCCGGGAGCCGATGTCGTCGCCCATGCCTTCACCGCCAGACTGCATACCGAGGTCATGCCGCAGGCGGAAATCGAGGAAGTGCGCTGGCTCGATCTCGACCATCACCCCGGCGTGATGATCGCCAGGCTCACGGAAACCCAAATGCTGCCGCTGGCGCGCGCGGCGCTGACGGAAAGCGACAATTAGCCAAGATGAACCAGGCCTCTCCCTATTCCGTCGTTTCCGCCAGAAAGCTGGGCCTCACCTTCGAAACGGGGGATGGCCCGGTCCACGCGCTGTCCGATGTCGATCTGGAAGTCGGCAAGGGTGACTTCGTCTCCTTCATCGGCCCATCGGGCTGTGGCAAGACCACCTTCCTGCGGGTCATCGCCGATCTCGAAAAACACACGTCCGGCGACATCACCGTCAACGGCACGACGCCGGAAAACGCCCGCAGGGACCGCTCCTACGGTTATGTCTTTCAGGCCGCCGCCCTTTATCCCTGGCGCAGCATCGAAAAGAACATCGCCCTGCCGCTCGAAATCATGGGCTATACCAAGGCCGAGCAGCGCGAGCGCATCGAGCGCACGCTCGATCTCGTCAACCTCAACGGTTTCGGCAAGAAATATCCCTGGCAGCTTTCCGGCGGCATGCAGCAGCGCGCCTCCATCGCCCGCGCTCTCGCCTTCGATGCCGACCTGCTTTTGATGGACGAGCCCTTCGGCGCACTGGATGAGATCGTGCGCGATCACCTCAACGAACAGCTGCTGAAACTCTGGGATACGACCGGCAAGACCATCTGCTTCGTCACCCATTCCATTCCCGAAGCGGTCTATCTCTCGACCAGGATCGTCGTCATGTCGCCGCGGCCGGGCCGGGTGACGGATGTGATCACATCCACCCTGCCGCGGGAAAGGCCGCTCGAGATTCGCGAGACGCCGGAATTTCTGGCGATTGCGCATCGCGTGCGTGAGGGGTTGAAGGCGGGGCATAGCTATGAGGGGTGAGGCTGGAAAAGACGCCGTTGCGGCAAGCGTTACCCCCCTCTGCCCTGCCGGGCATCTCCCCCACAAGGGGGGAGATCGACCTGCGGCGAGGTATCGCCCATCTCGAGGCTTGAGGGCAAAACGGCGAGCGAGCCTCCTGCTGATCTCCCCCCTTGTGGGGGAGATGTCCGGCAGGACAGAGGGGGGTAAGCCGCACCCTCGGAGCAAACGTAACCCCCACCCACCGAGGGCAGCGCAATGACCCTCCTCCGCCACCGCATCCTCCCCATCCTCACCGTCCTCCTCGCCATCCTCATCCTCTGGCACCTCGCGGTCGTCTACCTCAACATGCCCTTCGCCCGCGACCAGGCCACCCGCGCCGGTCAAACGCCGGGCTTCTTCGAACTCCTGCCTCAAACCTTCGCCCAGGAGCGCCCGGTTCTCCCCGCCCCGCACCAGATTGCCGCCGAACTGTGGGACACCACGGTCAACAAGGCCATCACCTCCAAGCGCAGCCTCATTTACCACGCCGGCGTTACGCTCTCGGCCACCCTGCTCGGTTTCGCCATCGGCGCGGTACTTGGCATCCTGCTTGCCGTCGCCATCGTGCATAACCGCGCCATGGACCGCTCTGTCATGCCGTGGATCATCGCCAGCCAGACGATCCCGATCCTCGCCGTCGCGCCGATGATCATCGTCGTCCTGAACTCCATCGGCATTTCCGGGCTGCTGCCGAAGGCGCTGATCTCCACCTATCTTTCCTTCTTCCCCATCGTCGTCGGCATGGTGAAGGGCCTCAGAAGCCCGGAGACGATCCAGCTCGACCTGATGCACACCTATAATGCCTCACCCGGCCAGATTTTCTGGAAGCTGCGCTGGCCCTCGGCGCTGCCCTATCTCTTCACCTCGTTGAAGATCGCCGTCGCCATCGCGCTGGTCGGCGCCATCGTCGGTGAATTGCCGACGGGCGCCGTCGCCGGGCTCGGCGCGCGCCTGCTTTCCGGTTCCTATTACGGCCAGACGGTGCAGATATGGGCGGCGCTGTTCATGGCCGCCGGTGTGGCTGCGCTGCTGGTATCCATCATCGGCATCGCCCATGCCGCCGTCCTCAAGAGAATGGGAGCCCGGCCATGACCCATCCCGGCTGGTTTTTCGGCGCGATCCTGTTCTGGCTTGCCGCCTGGGCCTTCAACGAATGGCTGGTGCGCCGCCACGTCTCCACGCCAGCGGCAAAACGCATCGGCCGCATCGCCGTGCCGCTCCTCTTCGGGCTGGCGATCCTCGCACTCTGGGAAGGCGTGGTGCGCGGTTTTTCCGTGCCGCCCATCCTGCTGCCGGCTCCAAGCGCCATCCTCGCGCGGCTCGCCGGCTCCCTGCCGATCCTCTGGGCGGATTTCCGCCAGACTTTCCTCAAATCGGTGCTGACGGGTTATGTGCTGGGCTGCGGCCTCGGTTTCCTCGTCGCCATCCTCATCGACCGCTCGCCCTTCCTCCAGCGCGGGCTGCTGCCCATCGGCAATTTCGTCTCGGCTCTGCCGGTCGTCGGCGTAGCACCCATCATGGTCATGTGGTTCGGCTTCGACTGGCAGTCGAAGGTCGCCGTCGTCGTCATCATGACCTTCTTTCCCATGCTGGTGAACACGGTGCAGGGGCTTGCCGCTTCCAGCCACATGGAACGCGACCTGATGCGCACCTATGCCGCCGGCTGGTGGCAGACATTGGTGAAACTGCGCCTGCCCGCCGCCTGGCCCTTCATCTTCAACGCGCTGAAGATCAATTCCACGCTTGCGCTGATCGGCGCCATCGTCGCGGAGTTTTTCGGCACGCCCATCGTCGGCATGGGTTTCCGCATCTCGGCGGAAATGGGCCGCAGCAATGTCGACATGGTCTGGGCCGAAATCGCGGTCGCCGCGCTCGCCGGCTCCGGTTTTTATGGTCTCGTGGCGCTCGCGGAGCGGGCCGTCACCTTCTGGCATCCGTCCGTCCGTGGGGGACGAACGTAATAACGAAAAAGGGAACAGCGATGAAAATGAAACTTGCATCCATGCTTCTTGCCGGCGCGTCACTCCTGACCGCATTCGGAGCGCAGGCCGCCGACAAGATCACCCTGCAGCTGAAATGGGTCACCCAGGCGCAGTTCGCCGGATATTACGTCGCCAAGGACAAGGGCTTTTATGAAGCCGAAGGCCTCGATGTCGACATCAAGCCCGGCGGCCCGGACATTGCACCCGCCCAGGTTCTGGCCGGCGGCGGTGCGGATGTCATCGTCGACTGGATGCCATCCGCACTCGCCACCCGCGAAAAGGGCGTGCCGCTGGTCAATATCGCCCAGCCGTTCAAATCGTCAGGCATGATGCTGACCTGCCTGAAAGAAACCGGCATCACCAAGCCTGAAGATTTCAAGGGCAAGACGCTGGGCGTCTGGTTCTTCGGCAATGAATATCCGTTCCTGTCGTGGATGGCGCACCTGAAAATCCCGACCGCCGGCGGGGCGGACGGCGTGACCGTTCTCAAACAGGGCTTCAATGTCGATCCGCTGCTGCAGAAACAGGCCGCCTGCATTTCCACCATGACCTATAATGAATATTGGCAGGTCATCGATGCCGGCATCAAGCCGGAGGAACTCGTCACCTTCAAATACGAGGCGGAAGGCGTGGCGACGCTGGAAGACGGGCTTTACGTTCTGGAAGACAAGCTGAAGGACGCCAGGTTCAAGGAAGACATGGTCAAATTCGTCCGCGCTTCCATGAAGGGCTGGAAATGGGCGGAAGAAAACCCTGACGACGCCGCCGATATCGTTCTCGAAAACGACGCTTCCGGCGCCCAGACCGAAAAACACCAGAAGCGCATGATGGGCGAAGTGGCAAAACTCACCGCCGGCTCGAAGGGCGCGCTCGACAAGGCAGACTATGACCGTACCGTCAAGACGCTGCTGGGCGGCGGTTCCGACCCGGTCATCACCAAGGAACCCTCCGGTGCCTTCACCACCGAAATCACCGATGCGGCGCTGAAATAGTTCGAAGTGACGCCTAGATAATGGAGCGCGCGGGAGGTCCGCGCGTTCTGATTTATGATTGGTACCAGGGCGACAACTCTCTCGACGTCATCCTTGGGCTTGTCCCAAGGATCTAACCACGTCAACAAAATCACAACGTTGCAGATCCTCGGCACAAGGCCGAGGATGACGTCGGTGAGAATCGCTTAACTCGATTTCCCATCTGGCGTCGATCTTCTTTTGGAGGCTTTGCCGGAATGCGCCTATTTCGGTGGTAACCCATTTGGCGAATTACAATATCCCGACCTATACAAAAATGTATATCAACCATCGCGGCTATGCGGATTGATTTGTACGACAACAAGAATTACAGTCCCGCCCACAAGACTGCCAAATTTGATCTTGTAAAATAAGCACTGGGCAAAGGTGCTTAAGATTCGCGTTGAGGGGCGTTTGAATCGGGAGGATCGAAAAGGAAGTATTGTGATCCCTTGTTTCACATTCGCTATCGCATGACCTTTTAAAACGAGCCTTGGGGCTGCAGGACATGCGATCGGATATTGCGCGAGCCAAGACACATGCAGCATAAAGTCACGTTTAACCGCTTTGTATTCCTTCTTCTTTCCGCAACGGCGCTTCCCCTCTCCGCAGCAGCCGAGGGAGAGGCGCAGGCGCCGGTCAAACAGCAGAACCTGCCTTCCATCATCGTCGCCCATGCGGCAAAACGCGACCTCGTGGACCGCATCATCGCCACCGGCACGATCCGTCCCGTGGACGAGATTTACGTCCAGCCGCTGGTCGACGGCCTGTCCATCGACACGCTGAACGCCGATATCGGCGACCGGGTGGAAGCGAATGCGGTTCTGGCCGTGCTGTCTTCCGACAGCCTCGTGCTGCAAAAAAGCCAGCTTGAGGCCAACAAGGCCAAGGCCGAAGCTTCCGTCACCCAGTCGAAGGCGCAGGTGCTGGAAGCGCAGGCCAATCTCAATGACGCCCTTCGCCAGCGCGACCGCGCCGCCAAGCTCGGCCAGAGCGGCTCCGGCTCCGTCTCCGAAACGGAAAAGACCGAAGCGGCCGCTCAGGTGGCGCAGGCCCGCCTCGATGCGGCCAAACAGGCCGTTTCCGCCGGCGAAGCCGACATCAAGGTCGTCGACGCGCAGATTGACGACATCGATCTGAAGCTGACGCGCACCGGCGTGAAAACCCCGGTCGCCGGCATCGTCTCCGCCAAGAACGCCAAGGTTGGCGCAATCGCCAGCGGTGCGGGCAATCCGCTGTTCACCGTCATCAAGGACGGCGCGATAGAACTCGTCGCCGATCTCTCCGAGACCGATATCCAGAAGGTCAAGGCAGGCCAGAAAGCCTATTTGACGGTTGCCGGCGGAGCTGAGAAAATAGAAGGCAAGGTGCGCCTCGTTTCACCCACCGTCGACCCGACGACGCGCCTCGGCTCCGTGCATGTGGTTCTGCCGACCGACAGCCCGGCGCGTTCCGGCATGTATGCCAGCGCGGCGATCATCGTCGAGGAGACGAATGCGCTCGCTTTGCCGCTGTCGGCCGTCACCTCCGGGCGTGAAGGCTCGACCACCCGCAAGGTGGAAGGCGATGTCGTCAAGCAGGTAAAGATCGAGACCGGCATCGAAGACGGCGGTTTTATCGAGATTGTCAGCGGTCTTGCCGCTGGAGACAAGGTTGTCGAGAAAGCTGGAGCATTCGTGCGCGATGGTGACCGGATAAGACCGGTGGAAGCCCAGACGGCTGCGTCCAACTGACTGAGGGAATGAGATGAACTTTTCCGCATGGTCAATCCGTAACCCGATTGCGCCGCTGCTTGGCTTCGCGCTTTTGATGATCCTCGGCATGCAGGCGTTCAACACCCTGCCCATCACCCGTTTTCCGAACATCGACGTTCCCGTCGTGGCCGTCACGGTCACCCAGAGCGGCGCTTCGCCCTCCGAGCTGGAAATGCAGGTGACGAAGGAGATCGAGGACGCCGTCGCCGCCATCAGCGGCGTCGACGAAATCCAGTCCACCGTGGTCGACGGACAGTCGACGACAACGGTTGTCTTCCGCATCGAAAAGCCGACGGAAGAGGCCGTTCAGGACACCAAGGACGCCATCGACAAGATCCGCAGCGATCTGCCCGCCGATATCGAAGTGCCCGTCGTCAGCAAGATCGACGTCGAGGGACAGGCGATCCAGACGTTTGCCGTCTCTTCGCCCAACATGACGCTGGAAGAACTGTCCTGGTTCGTGGATGACACGATCAAGCGTTCGCTCCAGGGCCAGTCCGGCATCGGCAAGGTCGACCGCTACGGCGGCGCCGACCGCGAAGTGCGCGTGTCTCTGAGCCCCGAAAAGCTCGACGCCTATGGCATCACCGCAACCGAGGTGAACAGCCAGCTGCGCGGCACCAATATCGATCTCGGCTCCGGCCGCGGCCAGGTGGGCGGCAACGAGCAGACCATCCGCACGCTCGGCGACACGCGCGATGTGAGCCAGCTCGCCAACACCACGATTGCGCTTTCCAACGGCCGTTTCGTCAAGCTTTCCGAGCTCGGCACGGTCACCGACACCTATCAGGAACAGAAGTCCTTCTCGCGCTTCAACGGCAATCCCGCCGTCACCTTCGCGGTGTTCCGCTCCAAGGGCGCGAGCGAGGTCTCGGTCGCCGAAACCGTGGCGGCAAGCCTCGATGAGGTGCGCAAGAATCATCCGGACGTGTCGATCGAAATGGTCGATGACGCCGTCTATTTCACCTATGGTAACTACAAGGCCGCACTCGATACGCTGATCGAAGGCGCGATCCTCGCCGTCATCGTCGTCCTGCTCTTCCTGCGCAACTGGCGCGCAACCCTGATTGCCGCCGTGGCCCTGCCGCTTTCCGCGATCCCGACCTTCTGGATCATGGATATCATGGGCTTCTCGCTCAACCTCGTCAGCTTCCTGGCGCTCACGCTCGCCACGGGTATTCTCGTGGACGACGCCATCGTGGAAATCGAGAACATCGCCCGCCATATCAAGATGGGCAAGACGCCCTATCGGGCGGCACTCGAAGCGGCGGATGAAATCGGTCTCGCCGTCATCGCCACCAGCTTCACCATCATCGCGGTCTTCGTGCCGGTGTCGTTCATGCCCGGCATTCCCGGCCAGTACTTCATCCAGTTCGGCCTCACCGTCGCCTTCTCGGTGTTCTTCTCGCTGGCCGTGGCCCGCCTCATCACACCGTTGATGGCGGCCTATCTGATGCGCGCCGAAGATGCGATGGACGATCACCACGACAATGACAGCCGGTTGATGAAGGCCTATACGCGCATGGTGACCGCCACCACCCGCAAATGGTGGGCGCGTTATCTGACGCTGCTCGGCGCCATCGGCTTCCTCGTCGCTTCCGTCATTCTGCTTGCCGGCGTTCCGGGCAGCTTCCTGCCGCCGGACGACGCCTCGCGCGTGACGCTTTCGGTGGAACTACCGCCCAATGCGACGCTCGACGAAACCGACCGCACGACGACGCAGATCTATCATGCCCTGCGTGACATCAACGGCGTCGAAAGCGTCTTCATCCTCGGCGGCGCTTCGCCCAAGGGCGATCTGGAGCTTCGCCGCGCCACCGTCAACGTCATCCTGCAGCACATCGACCATTCGCTGCTCAAGCTGGTGGTCAACAAGGGGCTGGGCTCCATTCCGCTCATCGGCCAATATCTGCCGAAGGTGGAGGAAAAGGGTCGCACACGTCCGCAATGGGATGTGGAACGGGATATTTTTGCGCAGGTGCGCGGTATTCCGGATGTCCGCATCATCAAGCTGAACGACCGTGCGGAACGCGAGCTCTCCTTCAACTTCCTTTCCACCAATGAGAAGGATTTGAACGACGCCGTCGGCATTCTCGAAAGCCGCCTGCGCGCCTCGCCCATCCTCGCCAATGTCAGCTCGGAAGGTGCATTGCCCCGCCCCGAACTGCAGATTCGCCCGCGCAAGGATGAAATCGCCCGCCTCGGCATCACGCCACAGCAGATTTCGCAGACCGTGCGTGTCGCCACCATCGGCGATATCGATGCGCAGCTGACGAAGATTTCGCTGGATGACCGGCAGATTCCGATCCGTGTGCAGGCGTCGCTCGATACCCGCCGCGATCTCGCCACCATCCGCGCGCTGAAGATCAAGACCGCCTCCGGATCGCTGGTGCCGCTCTATAGCGTTGCCGATATCGACTATTCGGAAGGTCCAAGCTCGATCAAGCGCAACGACCGCAACCGCGTCGTCTCCATTGGCTCCGACGTGCCCTTCGGCACGGCGCTCGATACATCGACGGCCGAGTTCAAGCGCATCGTGTCGGAAACCGATCTGCCGGCGAGCGTGCGCCTTGCCGAAAGCGGCGACGCCAAGGTGCAGGGCGAAATGCAGCAGGGCTTCGTCAACGCCATGCTGCTCGGCCTGATGCTGGTGCTGGTGGTGCTCATCCTGCTGTTCAAGGATGTCATCCAGCCCTTCACCATCCTGTTCTCGCTGCCGCTTGCCATCGGCGGCGTGGCGGTCGCGCTCATCATCACGCAGAACGCGCTATCCATGCCCGTTCTCATCGGCATTCTGATGCTGATGGGCATCGTGACGAAGAACGCCATCCTCTTGGTGGATTTCGCCATCGAAATGCGCCGCCACGGCATGGAACGGGTGCATGCCATGGTCGAGGCCGGCCGCAAGCGCGCCCGCCCGATCATCATGACCTCCATCGCCATGTCAGCGGGCATGTTGCCCTCCGCACTCGGCGTCGGCGAAGGCGGCTCGTTCCGCGCGCCGATGGCGATTGCGGTGATCGGCGGCATCATCGTCTCGACGGTGCTGTCCCTCATCGTGGTGCCGGCCTTCTTCCTGATCATGGACGACCTGTCGCGCCTGCTCGCCCACCTCTTCGGCCGCTTCGTCGGCAAGAAGGAAGAGGAGGAAGAGGCCCTCTCCAACGAGAAACTCTCGGAGATCGCCCGCGAAAACAGCCTGGCGCTCTCCTCGCTGGAGGCGCGCGTCGCCAGCATGGAAAAGGGCACCGGCGACAAGGCCGCAGACAAGGGCAGCAACATATTGCGGCTGCCGCCGCTTGCTGCGGAGTGAAAGTTGTAGCGCCGGGCCTCGTGCCCGGCGTTTCTCTTTATGGCGCTATCTCTTCCGTCATCCTCGGGCTTGTCCCGAGGATCTGCAACCGATTGATTTTATTCGACGTGATTAGATCCTCGGGACAAGCCCGAGGATGACGTCGAGGGGATACTCACCTTCCCCAACCCGCTTCAGGCCTCGACCAAGGTTTAAACCGGACAGCAGTGGGGCTTGACCCGAGAATTCCATCGAGCCCAAGTGAATGATTCCATAGATGCTTGGGCAACACTTCCAAACAGCCGCATCCCTCCGCCGTAAAAGCGGCTTATGCCTGTTTGATCGAAATCAATTCGCTTTCCAGGTGAACTGCTAATCTCCCTCGCATCGGGAATTGCCGGTCGAAGGATAATGCGATGAGCTCTTTTCAGATAGGCGTGCGGGAACACGAACATCCCCGGTTTCGTCTCGCTTCGGACAGCCCGGCAAAAGGTATGAGCGGGAGCCGGATGGACGTGAACAAGACCGTGAAGCTGAGCAACAGGGACAGGAACATTCTGCTGCGTGCACCCTTGATCGGGATAGCGGATGATGCGGCGGCGTTGAAGCTGATGGAGGCGGCGACCATCACCAATGTGAACGCCCGCCATGTGCTCTTCAAGGAAGGCGAAGCGGCGCAGCATTTCTACTGCGTGCTGTCGGGTTATATCAGGCTTTACCGGCTGGACCGGCACGGGCGCGAGGCGGATGTGCGCGTCAGCGGCCCCGGCGATACTTTCAACGAATGCCTGATTTTCGGCAGCGATACCTATCGCTATAGCGCGCAGGCGGCGGAAAGCTGCACCGTGGCGCGGTTCGAACTTGCGAGAATCCGCAGTCTGATCGATCAGGAGCCGGCCATCGCCAAGGCCGTCATGCGTTGCCTGTCCAACAGCCTGCTAGCCACCATGGATTGCATCGCCAACGACCGACTGCAGACAGCGCCGCAGCGTGTCGCCCATTACCTCATCAATCAGGGGCCGCGCGACGCGACATCCTTTTCGCTGCGGCTGCCGTTCCAGAAAAGCCTGCTCGCCGGCAAGCTCGGCCTCGCGCCGGAAGCGCTGTCGCGCGCCTTTTCGGCACTGAAAAAGGCTGGCGTTACCGTGCGCGGACGCATCGTGCAGGTCAATGACGTCGCCGCGCTGAAGCAGATCTGAAAATACCGGGAGAGGATGAAGGACGGGACGCCATCGGGCATTCCGCCCTTCTGCATGTCCGAAATCGGAAAATCAGCCCGGTTGCGGCACGAAACGGAAGCTGTCGCCCTGCCGCTCGACACGGAAAAATCCGCCCAGATGACCGCCGGAAACCAGCCAGCCATGGTCGGCGGCCTCGGCCAGCGCCTTGAGGCGTGTTTCGTAAGCAAGCGCGGAATCGATATCGTAGACGAAACCGACGCCGGGATCTTTCACCTGCAACTCGCTGACATGCAGCACGTCGCCCCACAATAACAGCCGCTCGTCGCCATTGCCGATCAGATAACCGGTATGCCCCGGCGTATGGCCGGGCATGGCGACTGCCTCGATACCCTCGGCGACCGCGCCCATGGGGATCGGCCGCAGCATCGGGCCACAAATGTCGAGCAGCCGCGCGGCAAGGTCGAAACCGCCCTGCCGGGCGGGCGGCAGGCTCTTGCGCGCCTCCGCGCTGCTGAAAAAGCCGAGATCGGCCTCGGGCACCCATATGTCGGCATTGGGGAAATAAGGCCGCTCGCCATCGATGAGGCCAAGCGCATGGTCGCCATGAATATGGGTGAGGATGACACGCGTCACATCGGCCGGCTGAATCCCGGCGGCGATCATCGCCGCGCGGGCATGGCCATAGGCTGCACCCCAGGCCGTGCCGCAACCGGCATCGATCAGCCAGATGCCGTCAGGGCCGGACAGCGCGAAGCAGTTGACGTCCATGTCCACCGTTTCGCCCCGATGGCTGGCAAGGGCCGCAGCCAGCGCTTCGGCGCCCTGACGGTGGATGAGATGGCCGACCGGCGCCTTGTAGACACCGTCGACAAAACGGGAAACCTCGTAAGCGCCGAAACGGCGGGAGATAGCCATATTTCAGAGACCGCCCTGCTCTTTCAGAAAACCGACGATGCGATCCACGCCGTCGCCGCGTTTCATATCGGTGAAGACGAAGGGCATGGCGTTGCGCATGCGGGTCGCATCGCTGTCCATGACGGTGAGGTCAGCGCCGACATAGGGCGCAAGGTCCTTCTTGTTGATGACCAGCAGGTCCGAGCGGGTGATGCCCGGCCCGCCCTTGCGCGGAATTTCCTCACCCTGACAGACGGAGATGACATAGATGGTGATATCGGCAAGATCAGGCGAAAAGGTCGCGGCGAGATTGTCGCCGCCGGATTCGATGAAGACCACATCGAGATCAGGAAACCGCGCATTGAGCCCGGCAATCGCCTGCAGATTGATCGTCGCATCCTCGCGAATGGCGGTATGCGGGCAACCGCCCGTCTCGACCCCGACGATACGCTCGGACGGCAGCGCCTGCATGCGCACCAGCGCCTCGGCGTCTTCCTTGGTGTAGATATCGTTGGTGACGACCGCGACCGAATAATCCGCGCTCATCGCCTTGCAGAGCTTTTCCGTCAGCGCCGTCTTGCCAGAACCGACCGGCCCGCCAATGCCGACGCGCAGCGGCCCATTACCCGATTTCATCACTCTGTTCCCTTCGATATGCTTTGGTCTTGTTTCACCATAGTCCCTCAACGGGACGCTTCAATATATGCAAGGATCGTGCCGCCCTTTCAGGACCGGAAAAGCCGGGTGCCCTGCGTTTCATGGCGCATGGCTGCCGTATCGGCGATGATCGTCGCGCTGCCGAGATCGTCGAGCGTGGATTGCATCGCCCACGCCGCCATCTCCGCGATGATCGCCTCGCTTGCGGCCAGAATGGCAACGCCATCCCTCTGTCCCGCGACCCCGAGGCGGATGCCCGCTGAAACGATCTGCGAGGCGCCGGCATGCAAAAAGGCGGCAATCGTTTCCCTGAGCGGCACCGCATGACCGGCGGCGACCGCCCCGACGGCGACGGGATAGGGAACGTCTTTCGGCAGCAGGTCCAGAACCGCATGCGGCCAGGCGCCGGCGGCGGCAACGAAGGCATCGCCCAGAAGCACCGTCTCGCGGTATCGCTCCGCCGAACCGGCCAGCGCCCGCGCCAGATCGGCCGTTTCGCTCAACACGGCCGCATCCCCGGCGCTGCGCCAGGCATGCGCCAGAAACACCGCATCGTTCCACAGGCTGCCGTGGCGCAGCAGCGTTTCGAGCCAGTCGCGCAGGGCCGTCGCATCGCCGACGCGCCGATCTTCCACCGCCTTTTCAAGCCCGCCGGAATAAGAAAAACCACCGACGGGAAAGGCCGGCGACATCCAGGCCATCAGCCGCAGCAGCGCGGCGACGCCGCGATCTTCACTCACGGCTCAGCCGTGATCGTGATGGTGATGCCCGTGGTCATGACCATGGGAATGGCCGCCATGGGCGTGGTAAGCGCCGCGCGCCGGCTGGAATGGCTCTTCCACCTCACGCACGGTGGCGCCCAGACCTTCCAGCATGGCGCGAATGACATGGTCGCGCAGGATGAGAATACGCTCTTCCTCGATCTGCGCGGAAAGATGCCGGTTGCCCAGATGCCAGGCAAGCTCGATCAGGTGAAGACGATCCTTCGCCTTGATTTCGAACAGCTTTTCATCCGCCGCACGAACCTCGATCAGGTCGCCGTTCTCCACCACCAGAAGGTCGCCATGGGCAAACAGCACGGCTTCCCTCAGGTCCAGCATCACCATCTCGTCATTTTGCAGATGCAGCAGCTTGCGGCGCAGATGCCGCTGGTCATGCGCCAGGGTGACATAACCGGAAGCTTCGTCGGCAGGGGTTCCGGCCGGATGATAGGAGGTGACGCGCAGCATGGGATGATCCGTTTCAGAAACAGTCTTGGAGGTCTGATTTTTGCCGGATAGGCGGGGTGATTTCAAGGTGGATACAATGCAAGGCGTGAAAAAGGCCGGCATTGCCGGCAGAAAGACTTGAGGCGTCCGGCAACTTCTCCTCCGTCATGCCGGTCCCCGGAACAGGCCCGAGGATGATCCGGCATCCAGCCACGGCGCGTCTGCGCCGTGAGAGGAGTCTTTCGCGATCAAGGACTTGATCGCGAAAGACTCCGGATCTGGTCCGGGGTGACGGTGTGCGGATGAGGCGGCACCGCGAAAAATAATCACGTCCCAGAAAACGAAAAAAGCCCGGCATTGCGGCCGGGCTTTCGCAAAATCGTAAAACCGAAATCAGGCCGCCGCGCGTGCCTTCAGGTTTTCCAGAATGTTCTGCGGCGCGGAAACGCCATAGGGGTCGGATTCGCAATTGTCCGAATAGCCCTCTTCCTCGAACCACTGCTCGACGACGCCATCGTTGACGACGGCGGCGTAACGCCAGGAGCGCATGCCGAAACCGAGATTGTCCTTGGCGACCAGCATGCCCATCTTGCGGGTGAACTCACCCGAACCATCCGGAATGACCTTGACGTTTTCGAGGTTCTGGCCCTTTGCCCAGGCATTCATGACAAAGGCGTCATTGACCGACAGGCAATAGATGTCATCGACGCCGAGCGCGCGGAACTCGCCCGCCAGCTTTTCGAAATCGGGAAGCTGGTAGGTCGAGCAGGTCGGCGTGAAGGCACCGGGCAGCGAAAACAGAACGACCTTCTTGCCCTTGAAATAATCGTCGGAGGTCATGTCCTGCCAACGGAACGGGTTGGGGCCACCGACGGCCTCATCGCGAACGCGCGTGCGGAAGGTTACGGCGGGCACTTTTTTGCCGAGCATGTCTTGTCTCCTGTTCTGGCGTTTTGCGGGGATCGCTTGGGATCGATCCGCGCGGAATTCTTTTGCCGTTTCCATAGCGCAAGACGCGCTGCGGTGCAGCATAAAAACGCACGAAACAGTCTTTTAAGTGCCCCGTTCCCGCAAACGAACTCAGGATCCAGTTTTTGATTTATCGATTAAAAAATTCGAAAATGCGCTACATGCTATAAGCATAAACCGAGCGTCAGCTAAATCTAGCTTTGACTGCTCTAGCATAGAGTGACGTATGCCCTCTGCGTCACTCGTCCAGCCGTAGAGCCTAAAAAATGCGTCACGAAGAGCAGGGTGAAGCTCTCCCTCCCGTCCCAAAGTTTTAAGTGCATCGCCCAATGTCGCACTCGAATTTCCGGTGACTATTTTAGCCGCAGATTCAACAGCAGAAATCGACTCTTTTATTGAGTTTCGGAAATCAGGCTCTACACGATCAGACATAAGTTTCACCGCAGCTGATATATGCATCGACACAGGTGAGAAAAAACCATCGGTTTTTATCGCTTTTTCAATTTCATCAACTTCATGCTCGTTTGAAACTTGGGCGAGATGCTGATCGACGAAACGATAGGCTGAATTTTCCTTTTCCAGTACCTTGTTAATAAATTGACGAAACCTCACTGCCGAGTCATAGCGGTCTTGACCGGGTTGCCAAGCGTTCCAAAATGCACCGTAATTGGCCAACCAATCGACGTAATCATATGTGGCCAACCAAGGCTGTCCAAAAAACCATTTCTTTAACCACGCAATGTAATCGTCACCATATTCATGAAGTTCATCAACCGGCAGCTTGAAAAAATTCAGATGCCCCAGATGCGCTATGATACCAAGCGTCTCACCTTTCCAGTGTCTACTGAGATCAGCATCCTTTAGAAAACATATATATATCCCATTCCATAGGCCGTTCCTCAATTCGGGAGATATGTCCTCTATTTGAATCGGAACATCTATTGCGACTTTTCCTATTCGCTGTGAAAAACGCATAACCCCATAACCCCGTCAGAACAGGAAATAACGCTGCGCCATCGGCAGCACCGTTGCCGGTTCGCAGGTCAAAAGCTCGCCATCCGCCCGCACTTCGTAGGTTTCCGGATCGACCTCGATATGTGGGGTGAGCGAATTGTGGATCATCGACGCCTTGGAGATGCCGCCGCGTACATTCTTCACCGGCAGCAGCTTCTTGGCGACCCCGAGGCGCTGGGCAAGGCCCGCATCCAGCGACGCCTGCGACACGAAAGTGACCGAGGAATTGGTGCGCAGCTTGCCATAGGCGGCGAACATCGGCCGGTAATGCATCGGCTGCGGTGTGGGGATGGAGGCATTCGGATCGCCCATCGGGGCAGCGGCAATCGAACCGCCGAGCAACACCATCTCCGGCTTCACGCCGAAAAAGGCAGGATTCCACAAAACCAGATCGGCGCGCTTGCCGACTTCGATGGAGCCGATCTCGTGGCTGACACCCTGGGCGATGGCCGGGTTGATCGTATATTTGGCGATATAGCGGCGGACACGGAAATTGTCGTTTTCGCCCGTCTCTTCCTTCAGGCGGCCGCGCTGGCGCTTCATCTTGTCGGCCGTCTGCCAGGTGCGGATCGCCACTTCGCCGACGCGGCCCATGGCCTGGCTGTCGGAAGAGATGATCGAAAACGCGCCGATATCATGGAGAATATCCTCCGCCGCGATGGTTTCCTTGCGGATACGGCTTTCGGCGAAGGCAATATCTTCAGGAATGGACGGCGACAGGTGGTGGCACACCATCAGCATGTCCAGATGTTCGGCGAGCGTGTTGACGGTGTAGGGCCGCGTCGGGTTGGTGGAAGACGGAATGACGTTGGGATTGCCGCAGACCTTGATGATATCGGGCGCATGCCCGCCGCCCGCCCCTTCGGTGTGGAAGGCATGGATGGTGCGGCCCTTGATGGCGGCGACCGTATCTTCCACGAAACCGCTTTCGTTCAGCGTATCGGTGTGGATCATCACCTGCACATCGTATTGATCGGCCACCGTCAGGCAATTGTCGATGGCGGCCGGCGTCGTGCCCCAGTCCTCATGCAGCTTCAGCGACGACGCGCCGGCAAGGATCATCTCTTCCAGCGGTGCGGGCAGCGATGCATTGCCCTTGCCCGCCAGCGCCAGATTCATCGGGAAGGCATCGAAGCTTTCGATCATCCGCTCAATGTGCCATGCGCCGGTGCATGTGGTGGCAAGCGTGCCATGCGCCGGCCCGGAGCCGCCGCCCAGCATGCAGGTGATGCCGCTCATCAGCGCTTCTTCGATCTGCTGCGGGCAGATGTAATGGATATGCGCATCCATGCCGCCGGCCGTCAGTATCCTGCCTTCGCCGGCAATAGCCTCCGTCGACGGGCCGACGATGATCGTCACGCCGGGCTGCGTATCCGGGTTACCAGCCTTGCCGATGGCGTGGATGCGGCCGTTCTTCAGGCCCACATCCGCCTTGTAGATGCCGCTATGGTCGACGATCACCACATTGGTGATGACGGTATCGACCGCGCCTTCGGCCCGCGTCGCCTGGCTTTGGCCCATGCCGTCACGAATGACCTTGCCGCCGCCGAATTTCACTTCCTCACCATAGATCGTGTGGTCCTTCTCGATTTCGATGAAGAGTTCGGTATCGGCAAGACGCACCTTGTCGCCAACGGTCGGGCCGAACATGCCGGCATAGGCGGCGCGGGAAATCTTGTAAGGCATGGGCTCAGGCTCCTTGGAAACACAACGACGGCGCGGACGTATCTTCTTAGGCAACTTCCGGCGTTTCAGCGAAATCGCCGGTCAGTGGCAAATCTATAACTCGTTCGGGCAGTGCCCTGATGAGAGCACGTGTCATGCTGGCAAAATCATTCGCGAGGAAAAGACGTTCGCTGGCATTGACCAAAAAATCGTCCGACAGGTCTTTAAACAATCTTAGCTGAACAGAGACGTTCCGATGGGCGCTGTCATGGACATCCTCATATTTGTAAGTATAGCCGGCCGCCTCTGCAGCCCGGACGACATATTCCAGCCTATGTCTCGTATCGGCTCCCTCCACCGGATCGGCATCGAGAAAATATGAGACCACCAGCCGCTTAACATTCACCTGAACATATATTTTCTGATCAACACCATAAGCGAGCACCCGGTACTGGCAATAGTGGTTGCCCTGATCGTAATTCACCAATATTCGGGTTTTCGTCACCAGCGGGTTTGGCCGGTAAGACGGGGTCAATTCTCCGAAATGACCTTCCTGATATTCGACGATACGCAGAGCATCCGGTATTTCCCGAATGAGAAAATCCTCGGTCCGTTTCTTCAGAAACGAGACATTCACGTTAAAGCGAGTATAAAAAACCACGGCAATAACGCCCAGCCCGGCGGCGCATGTCTGCGCGAGCGTCAGCCCCGTGGTTACCACGCCCGCATCGACCTTTTCATTCAGCAAGAACAGAACGACTGCTATGGAGAGCAGGAAGAAAAATATCGCAAGGACGGTAATCGCGATTTTTGCACGGCGCGGAATATATAATATATGTTCATTGCTCATTGTGTCAGGCCGCACTCAAAATTGGTCGATCATCGTTTTTAGTTCTTCCGCCCGCTTGCCGCTCATCTCAGCGCGGCAGGAAGCGATCAACATCGGTTCCATCGAGCCGCCGCGAGCCTGAAAGCCTGAAAGCGCGCAATTGGCGTCGCGAAACGCCACCCAGGCGCGCTGGGCAGTCACCAGCGCGTCGGTCGCACCCTTGCCGTCCGCATCCGCCGTCCTGTCGCGCTCGGTGAGCAGCTTGCGCAGCTTCTGATATTCGACGTTGAGTTTCTTGTCGGCCTTTTCGTAATCCTTGCCGGCGCAGATGGTCATGTCCGCCTGCGTCTGCGGGGCCTTGCAATCCGGCTCGCCCTGCGCGGCGGCCGGCATGGACAGGCCGGCGGTCGCACAAAGAAGCACGGCCGCCAGAAGGGCGTTTTTTCGGCTCATCTCCATCGCTCAGGCCGCCGCGCCATCGAAAGCCCGCGGCTTCAACGCCCGGGGATCGACACCATCGAGACAATTGGCATTGACCGCCACCATCGGCGTTCCATCCGGCCCGTCGGCATAAGCAAAGCTCTCGATGCCGCAGGTGGAGCAGAAAAGATGATGGATCTTGTGTTTGTTGAAGAGATATTCCGCCAGCTTGTCCTCGCCGGAAAGCAGCGTGAATTTCTCACGCGGCGCAAAGGCCAGCGTGGAACCGAGACGCTTGCAGCGCGAACAATTGCAGACGATGGTGTGATCGAGATCGGCATCGACCTCGAAGCTCACATAGCCACACTGGCAGCTTCCATGATAATGCGCCGTCGCCATTTCATAACCTCCCCATGACCTGTTGACGGAAACCGTAAACCTCTCGCTTGCCGGAAAGCGGCACCAGCGTCACTTCCCGCTTCTGGCCGGGTTCGAAACGAACCGCCGTGCCGGCGGGAATATCGAGGCGCATGCCGCGCGCCTTGTCGCGGTCGAAGAGAAGACCCGCATTGGTCTCATAGAAATGATAGTGGCTGCCCACCTGCACCGGCCGGTCGCCCGAATTGGCGACTTCGATGGTCACGGTCGGTTGGCCGGCATTGAGTTCGATGCTGCCCTCTGCGGCAATGATTTCGCCGGGTTTCATGGTATTTCCCCTTTTGTCTCAGGCAGCGTTGGCCGCCGTGCAGCCTTCGGCCTTCAGGACGCGCCGTGTCGACGCGGGATTATTGACGAGTTTCGCCGCGGGGCGAACGGGCCTGCGAACCAGCTCACCGCCGCAATTCGGGCAGGCGCCGTGCAGCACACCCGTCACGCAATCGACGCAGAAGGTGCATTCGAACGAGCAGATCATCGCATCCCGGCTGTCGGGAGCAAGATCGCGGTCGCAGCATTCGCAATTGGGCCGAAGCTCCAGCGCCATATTCGCCCCCTTTACCGGATCGGTTCGTGAACGGTCACCAGCTTGGTGCCATCGGGAAACGTCGCTTCCACCTGCACATCATGGATCATTTCGGCGATGCCTTCCATCACCTGGTCGCGGGAAATGACATGCGCGCCGGCTTCCATCAGCTCGGCCACGGCGCGGCCGTCGCGTGCGCCCTCGACCACGAAATCGGTAATCAGCACAATCGCTTCGGGATAGTTCAGCTTCACGCCGCGTTCCAGCCGGCGGCGCGCCACCATGGCGGCCATGGAAATCAGCAGCTTGTCTTTTTCTCTTGGGCTAAGGTTCATCGTGGTCCCGCAGCTTGGAACCTGTTCCGCAAGCATGGTTGCGGCAAGCAGATCCGACATGTTGACAGACCCCGAAGGCCGCCGGTTGCCGACGATCCGAAGGGTTTACAGATTCCAGACTTTCGGCACTGGCGCGCCGTTTCGCAAGAGCGAAATGATCGGAAAAAGTAATTTTCTCAAGGAGAAACCATCTTCGGCAGAGACGCGAACGACAAGCTTGCCCTGCCATTCGCTGGCGCCGCCGCTTTCCCCGGCAATAGCCCGGATTTTAGGCAGAAGTGCCTCGGCCAACGGCCCGATATAAAACAGCGTCGCAAAGGCGACCTGACCGGCCAGAACCGCCGGTTTCGCGGTCAGCGCCGCTACCTCGCCTTCCAGCAGAAGCTCTTCGGCATGCACCAGCTTACCCCCGTGGCGAATGCGCCAGCGGTCGCGAAAAAGACCACGCGTCATCGCCTCGCCCATGGCCTGGCGGCCGAGCAGCACGGCTTCGACAGCGATGAATTCGGAAGACTGGTCGAGATCGGCTTCCAGCCGGCGGGTTAGCGACGCCCGGTCGAAAAGGATTGTTTCCTGCGGCAGCCAGTGCAATCTGGCGCCCGGCCCGGCGGAAACGCGGGCGGTAACGGTGGCTGTGCCGGAGGATGCCTTGTAGACCTTCTCGCAGGCCTGCGTGGTTACCACCAGCGAGGTGCCGGCGCCGGCAACCGCCTGCCATTCGATCTCGTCTCCGCCGGTCAGGCCGCCGGAGGAATTGATGAGAATGGCTTCGGCTTCGTTCGAAAAGGTTTCCGGCAGGCGGATTTTGGCGCAGCCTTCCTGGAACAGTTCCTCCAGCCGGCTGCGCCCTTCAACCACTTTGGTTACAATGCGTCCTCTGCCACGGGCGCGCTGCTGCCGGACAGGTTGAGCGTCTTGGCGACCGGAAGGGCCGATGGCTTGCTGTTCTGGCTGCACGCGGTCTCCGAAGCGGTTGCGGAAGCGGATGAGGCCTTTGCGCCGCAATCCTTCTTGACGACGGCATCCACGACCAGCTGCCCTTCCGTATTGCGGAAGAAATCCCACATTCTTTCGGCCGCATCAACCGTGCGCGTCACTTCGCCTGTGGGCATCTTGCGCTCCACGGCCGGTTCCGCCTTGGGCGTCTGTTCGCCGCCCGGCTTGCGGGTGACGACGGCGCTTGCGGCCAGCACTTCCGCCTTCATGGTGGCGCGCGGCCAGGCGTGGTCCCAGTCGTTGATGACATAGGACTGAATGCGTGCGCCGGCCTTGCAGACATCATAGGAATTGACGGTGAAACTTTCGCCCACCTTGCTTTTGGCGGCGCCCTTGCAGCCGTCCATCTCGGCCCAGCGCTTCAGCGCCGTCTCGCCGCCATATTGCCAATAGGACTTGCCGCCGCCCTGATAGGGGTTGGCGGGATCCTTCAGCCCGGCAAAGGCGATGATCGACATCGGCCGCGCCGGCGTGCAGCTTGCCGCATCCGGGCCCCACTTGCCTTCGGTCTCCAGCGGATAACCCGCGCGCAGCGAGGCGACGAAACCGGCAGCGGTGAAATCCGCGCTGCCATTGCAGATGAATTGCGACAGCATGCGCCCGCCGCCGGAATAACCGGAACCGTAAAAACGCTCCTCATCCACGCAGAACTTGCCCTTCACCATGGTGATGGCATCGCGAATGAAGCCAACCTCGTCCAGCCCGCCCGGACGCTTGGTAACACCGGGAACATTCCAGGCGTGGGTGCCGGGCAATTCGCCATTGAGGCTGCCGGCCAGCGCCACCACCACCAGACCGTCACGCTCGGCCAGCTTGTCCCAGCCGCTGCGGTTCAGCTGGCCATGCGGATTGCTGTTGGAGCCATGGAAATCGAACACCACGGGCAGCGGCTTTTTTCCATCATAGGCCGAGGGAACAAAATAGACGCCGTCGCGTTTTTCACCGTTGGAGAGAATGGAAAAATCGTGCCTGCCCGGTTCCATGCCGGGTCCGGGCAACTGACCGCAGGTCGATGCCGACGCTGCGACACCGGCGCTCGCGCACATCGCAAGACCCAGAAAGAGGGTGCGGGCGGAGCGGAACAGCCGGGCGGCCCGGCCAATGGCAAAGTCTTGATGCATTGACACGCCTTTATTGGGCACGGTTTTCCCGACGATACGTCGGACGTGCGTGGAATGTAAGGGATCAACTGTCGCGGCGTGCGAATAGACTTTTCCTGTGTCTCGCATGCAGCATTTTCGCTGCCAATATCACAGGCAATTATTCAATGAAATGCTAAAATTACGCATGAAAGCCATGTCGAGACGCATAGGCTTTCAAAATATTAATCGGCCGTTTGCACGCCGTGATCGGCGCGCAGCATTTTTAGTCTCGATTTATACTGTCAGATGACGCCGCGCTTCCGGCGTATCCAGCGTTTCGGCCAGGCCCTGATGCACGATTTCACCCCGGTCCATGATGTAGACGTAATCGGCTAGCTCGCGGCAGAAATCCAGATATTGCTCGACCAGCAGGATGGCCATGCCGGTGGAATCGCGCAGATATTTGATCGCCCGGCCGATATCCTTGATGATCGACGGCTGAATGCCCTCGGTCGGCTCGTCGAGAACGAGAATTTTCGGCCGCGTCACCAGCGCCCGGCCAATGGCGAGCTGCTGCTGCTGGCCGCCGGAGAGATCGCCGCCGCGTCTTCCCAGCATGGATTGCAGCACCGGAAACAGGCTGAAAATATCATCCGGAATGAACCGTTCCTTACGCGGCAGCGGCGCATAGCCGCTTTCGAGATTCTCCTGCACGCTGAGCAACGGAAAAATCTCCCGCCCCTGCGGCACGTAGCCGACACCGCGCTTGGCCCGGTGGTAAGGCGCCAGCCCATCCAGCGCCGCCCCTTCAAAGCTGATCGTCCCGGCACTGATGGCGTGCTGGCCGGTAACGGCCCGCAGCAGCGAGCTTTTGCCCACCCCGTTGCGGCCGAGGACGCAGGTGATCTTGCCCATCTCCGCCGTCAGCGAAACGCCGCGCAGGGCCTGCGCCGCGCCGTAATGGAGGTTGATGTTGTCGACGTTCAGCATGGTGAAACTCCATCGGCGCATTGGTGGGAGGCGTTACCCCCCTCTGCCCTGCCGGGCATCTCCCCCTCAAGGGGGGAGATCGGCAAGCGGCGAAAACTCTGCCCCATGACCAGTAGGCGAGGGAACGGGCGGTTGTGGCATCTGATCTCCCCCCTTGAGGGGGAGATGCCCGGCAGGGCAGAGGGGGGTATGGCGAACGCAGACGCTTCCATCACCGCCCCAGATAATTCTCGATCACCTTCGGATCGTTCGACACAAAATCAATCGACCCCTCCGCCAGCACCGAACCTTCGGCAAGGCACGTCACCTTCACGCCCAGCTCGCGGATGAAACCCATGTCGTGCTCCACCACCACCACCGAACGGGTCTTGGCGATTTCCTTCAGCAACACGGCGGTTTCCGCCGTTTCCGCATCCGTCATGCCCGCCACCGGCTCGTCCACCAAAAGCAGTTTCGGTTCCTGTGCGAGCAGCATGCCGATTTCCAGCCATTGTTTCTGGCCGTGCGACAGGTTGGCGGCGAGATCGCCACGGCGGTGGCTAAGGCGCACGGTGGCGAGGATTTCCTCGATGCGGGCCTTGTCTTCCTCCGTCAGCCGGTAAAACAGCGTCGCGAAAACGCCGCGCTTGCGGTTCAGCGCCAGTTCCAGATTGTCCCAGACGGTATGGCTCTCAAACACCGTCGGTTTCTGGAACTTCCGGCCGATGCCGAGCTGGGCGATATCCGCCTCGTCCTTTTTGGTGAGGTCGATACTGTCTTCGAACAGCACCGTGCCCGTATCCGGCCTTGTCTTGCCGGTGATGATGTCCATCATCGTCGTTTTGCCCGCACCGTTCGGGCCGATGATGGCGCGCAGTTCCCCCGGTTCCACCACGAAGGAGAGGGAATTGAGCGCCTTAAAACCATCGAAGGACACCGAGACGCCGTCGAGATAAAGCAGGCTTTTCGTTCTGTTTTCGGAAATCGTGTTCATATCCGCCTCACTCCGCCGCCTGTTGCGCCACTGTCGAGCCGCTGTCATTACCCGGCTGGGCGTCGCCTGCCGCAAGCGCGACCCGCTTTTCGCGCCGCCGGGCCAGATAGTGTTGCAGGGTGCCGACGATGCCCTTGGGGAAGAACAGCGTCACCGCGATGAAGAGCCCGCCCAGCGCAAACAGCCAGAATTCCGGGAAAGCGCCAGTGAAATAGCTTTTCCCGCCATTGACGAGCAGCGCGCCGATGATCGGCCCGATCAGCGTGCCGCGCCCGCCCACCGCCGTCCACACCACCACTTCGATGGAGTTGGCGGGCGAAAATTCGCCGGGATTGATGATGCCCACCTGCGGCACGAACAGCGCACCGGCAATGCCCGCCATCATGGCCGACACGACGAAGGTGAAAAGCTTGATATTTTCCACCCGGAAACCGAGGAAGCGCACCCGGCTTTCGGCATCACGCACGCCCACCAGCACCTTGCCGAATTTGGAATTGACGATGCCGGATGCGATCAGCAGCGAGATCGCCAGCATCACCGCCGTCATGGCGAACAGCACGGCCCGCGTGCCATCGGCCTGCACGGAAAAGCCGAGAATATCCTTGAAATCGGTGAGGCCGTTATTGCCGCCGAAACCCATGTCGTTGCGGAAGAAGGCAAGCAGCAGGGCGTAGGTCATGGCCTGGGTGATGATCGAGAGATAAACGCCGTTGACGCGCGAGCGGAAGGCGAACCAGCCGAACACGAAGGCCAGCAGCCCCGGCACGACAAGCACCATCAGCGCCGCAAACCAGAACATGTCGAAGCCCTGCCAGAACCACGGCAGTTCCTTCCAGTTGAGGAACACCATGAAGTCAGGCAGCACCGGATGGCCATAAACCCCGCGCGTGCCGATCTGCCGCATCAGATACATGCCCATGGCATAACCGCCGAGCGCGAAGAAGGCGGCGTGGCCGAGGGAGAGAATGCCGCAATAACCCCAGACCAGATCAAGCGCCAGCGCCAAGAGCGCATAGGCCAGATATTTGCCGAGCATCGACATGATGTAGGTCGGGATGCGAAACGCGCTGTCGGCCGGCAAAAGCAGGTTGGAGGCCGGCACCAGCACGGCGATGGCCAGAATGATGCCGATGGCGATGGAAATGCGGCGATCGAGCGCGCGCAGGAGGAAGCCGGTAATCATGCTTCGATCGCCCTTCCCTTGAGTGCGAAGAGACCGCGCGGCCGCTTCTGGATGAACAGGATGATGAGAACGAGCACGAGGATCTTGCCGAGCACGGCGCCCACCGTCGGCTCGAGGAACTTGTTGAGCACGCCGAGCGACAGGGCGCCGACCAAAGTTCCCCAGAGATTGCCGACACCGCCGAACACCACCACCATGAAACTGTCGATGATGTAGCTCTGGCCGAGATTGGGCGAGACATTGTCGATCTGCGACAGCGCCACGCCGGCAAGACCGGCAACGCCCGAACCGAGCGCGAAGGTGAAGGCATCCACCCAAGGGGTGCGAATGCCCATGGAGGAGGCCATGCGGCGGTTCTGCGTCACGGCGCGCATCTGCAGGCCGAAGGCGGAGCGTTTCAGGAGAACCAACAGCGCGAAGAAGACTGAAAGCGAGAAGCAGACGATCCACACCCGGTTCCAGGTGAAATTGAGATAACCGACGCTGAAGGAGCCGGACATCCAGCTCGGGCTGCCGACCTCACGATTGGTGGGGCCGAAGATGGAGCGCACGCCCTGTTGCAGGATGAGCGAGATGCCCCAGGTGGCAAGCAGCGTTTCGAGCGGCCGCCCATAGAGGAAACGGATGACGCCGCGCTCCATCACGAGGCCGACAAAGGCCGTCACCAGAAAGGCGGCGGGCAGGGCGATGGCGAGCGACCAGTCGAACAGGCCGGGGAAATGCGTGCGGATCACCTCCTGCACCATGAAGGTGGAATAGGCCCCGATCATCACCATCTCGCCATGCGCCATATTGATGATGCCCATCACGCCGAAGGTGATGGCAAGGCCGATGGCGGCGAGCAGCAGCACGGAACCGAGCGACAGGCCGTACCAGACATTCTGCGCATAGTCCCAGAAGGCAAGGGAGCTTTCGATGCTCGATATGGCGCTGTCGATATCCGGCTTCAGGCTCTGATCCACCGACGATGAGGCCGCCATCAGAATGCCGATGGCATCGCGCCCGCCAAGGCTCTTGATGGTGGCGATTGCGTGCCTCTTCTCTTCCAGCGACCGTTCGGAGGAGAGCAGCGAGACAGCCCGCGCCTCCTCCATCCGGGTCCGCACCTCAGTATCGGTCTCCCTGGCGATGGCCGCTTCCAGCAATTCGAGATTTTCAGCGCTTGGCGCTTTCAGAACGGCGTCGGCGGCGGAAAGCCGCACGGATTTTTCCGGGCTGAGCAGGGTCAGCCCGCCGAGTGCGGCGCGGATGACGCGGCGCAGATTGTTGTTGACCTTGATCTTGCTGACAGCCGCCTTCGGCGCTTCACCCGCACTTTCGCCCGTCAGCGGATCGATCAGCGTAAGATTGGAACCTGCCGGTTTCGTCATGAAAACCAGATTGTCGGCCTTGCGCACGTAAAGGTCGCCTGCCGCAAAAGCTTCGAGCGCCGGCACGACACGCGCATCGCCCGTGGCGGCAACCTGCCCGATCAGCACTTCGGCCTGCTTGAAATCCGCCGTGCCGAGGGCGTCGATCAGCGCCTTCGGCTCGCTTTGCGCGAAGGATTGGGCCGCGATCCCCAGGGTGAGCCAGAGGAAGATGGCTCCGAGAAAAGATCGGATCGTCATGTCGGGTTCCTTGGGCGGTTTGCGACGGGGCGTTTGTGTTGCGCGACTTGAGTATGCGGCTTCACCCCCCTCTGCCCTGCCGGGCATCTCCCCCTCAAGGGGGGAGATCGACCTGTGGCGAGGTCTCGCCCATCTCGATGTTTGAGAATGAAGTGGCGAGAAAGCATCTTGCCGATCTCCCCCCTTGAGGGGGAGATGCCCGGCAGGGCAGAGGGGGGTAATTCTTGCTGAGTTTTCAAATAGGCCCGCCCCCCAGCAAGGGGGCGGCACCCACCCCGCTAATCAGCTACCCTTGCCGCCGCACTTCCCACTGGCCACATTGAAGTTGCCGCAAGACATCGGCTTCCTCCAGTCCGAGATCAGATCCTTCGAATCCGGCAGATAATCCGACCATTCATCCCCCACCACCTGCGGTGTCTGCTGCACGATCTCAAACTGCCCATCCGCCTGAATTTCGCCGATCAGCACCGGCTTGGTGATGTGGTGGTTCGGCATGACAGTGGAGTAACCGCCCGAAAGGTTCGGCACGGAAACGCCGATAATCGAGTCGAGAACCTTGTCCGTATCGGTCGTGCCGGCGGATTCGACGGCCTTTACCCAGGCGTTGAAGCCGATATAGGCGGCTTCCATCGGGTCGTTGGTCACGCGCTTGTCGTTCTTGGTAAAGGCATGCCAGGTCTTGATGAATTCGGCATTGACCGGCGCATCGACGGACTGGAAATAGTTCCAGGCGGCAAGGTGGCCGACCAGCGGTGCGGTATCGAGACCGGCAAGCTCTTCTTCACCGACCGAGAAGGCGACGACGGGAATGTCTTCAGCCTTGATGCCCTGGTTCGCCAGTTCCTTGTAGAAAGGCACGTTGGCGTCGCCGTTGATGGTGGAGACAACTGCGGTCTTCTTGCCGGCCGAGCCGAATTTCTTGATGTCGGACACGATCGTCTGCCAGTCGGAATGACCGAACGGCGTGTAGTTGATCATGATGTCCTCTTCCTTGACGCCCTTCGACATCAGGTAGGCCTTCAGGATCTTATTTGTGGTCTGCGGATAGACATAGTCCGTACCGGCCAGAACCCAGCGCTCGACGCCTTCGGTATTGGCGAGATAATCAACGGCCGGAATGGCCTGCTGGTTCGGCGCCGCACCCGTATAGAAGATGTTGCGCGAGGACTCTTCACCCTCGTACTGAACCGGGTAGAAGAGGATCGAATTCAGTTCCTCGAAGACCGGCAGAACGGATTTGCGGGAGGAAGACGTCCAGCAGCCGAAAACGGCGGCGACCTTGTCCTGCGAAATCAGCTGGCGGGCCTTTTCAGCAAAGAGCGGCCAGTCGGAAGCCGGATCGACCACCACGGCTTCGAGCTTCTTGCCGAGCACGCCGCCCTTCTTGTTCTGCTCGTCGATGAGCATCAGCATGGCGTCCTTCAGCGTCGTCTCTGAAATCGCCATGGTGCCGGACAGCGAATGCAGCACGCCGACCTTGATGGTGTCGTCAGCGGCAAAAGCGCCATGGAAGGCGGTGGTGGACAGGATCGCGCCAAGCAGCGCGGCACTAAGCGTCTTGCGGAATATCATCGGAAGAACCCCTCTCCTTGTTTGGCCTCTCGTGGAGGCTCAGCGGCATCTGCGGCCGCTGCTGGGAGGGACTATCGATCTCGCAGACGCGAAACCGTATACGTCAATTGACGTAGGCGGGGTGGCGAAAGATGCATGGGAGGTTGAATAGAGCTAAACCGCCAAGGCGCTCATATGTGAAGCAGTAGGCTCCAACTTGTTTCTTCTCCCCGAGGGGGAGAAGTCCGCGGCAGCGGGATGAGGGGGCGAGCGTCGAGATATACGGAGGAGTTGCCCCCTCATCCGACCCTTCGGGCCACCTTCTCCCCGGGGGGGAGAAGAAATGCGCGGCACGGTCTCACATCAGGAATGCGGCTTGTCGTTCCGCTCTTCGTCGCGGATCGCCTCGTCGTGGTACCACGAGCCGAAATCCACATGCGGCTCGCGCGCCTCGCGCTCGAGGTCACTCAGCCCGCTGTTGCGGAATTTGGACACGCCCGCGCGCCCGCCAATCGGGAATTGATAGATCGTTGCCGTCTCACGATGAAAGCCAGTCGCCATTTCGGTCATCTCACTCTGTTTGCATCGAAGCACTTTGGTATCAGGAGCAAACCCGTAAAGCCCGGATTCGCTCCGTTTGATTAAAAAAAAATCACCCTGCGAAAAATATAGGCATTAATCGTCTCATCTACAAGAAAAACCATTCCGAAAGCGCCGGTTTTTGGGGCAAATGCCAATCCCTCGCGCGCAACCGAAATCATTGCGCCGCAGCAGGGCATTCCGCCGGGAGATGCCGGCTATCTATCAGGATTCAATGGTGAAACATGAGGGGTAAATTTGCCTTCCGCAGTGCAGCAGAACCATGCCCGCGCGATATCCAGGCTCCTGCGCAACAGGGGGCCTGAAAGATTTTTCGAAAAAATTGCCTGATATCGCCAATCTGGCACGCGGCATGCATCTAAGGGGTCAGCCCTTGAACGCGAATGTGCTTCGGTGGCCAAAGCCACGGGAGGCCTCAAGGCTTCGCATTGTTACCTATGAGAGGTTCGTAATGACTAAGTTCAAACTCGAGTACATCTGGCTGGACGGATACAAGCCGGTCCCCAACCTGCGCGGCAAGACCCAGATCAAGGAATTCGACGAATTCCCCACACTCGAGCAGCTGCCGCTTTGGGGCTTTGATGGCTCGTCCACGCAGCAGGCCGAAGGCCACTCGTCGGATTGCGTGCTGAAGCCCGTCGCGATCTATCCCGACCCGGCCCGCTCCAACGGTGCGCTCGTCATGTGCGAAGTCATGATGCCCGATGGCGTCACCCCGCATGCTTCGAACAGCCGCGCAACCATCCTCGACGACGAAGACGCATGGTTTGGCTTCGAGCAGGAATATTTCTTCTACCAGGACGGCCGCCCGCTTGGCTTCCCGGAACAGGGTTACCCGGCTCCGCAGGGTCCTTATTACACCGGCGTCGGCTTCAAGAATGTCGGTTCGGTTGCCCGCGAAATCGTTGAAGAGCACCTCGACCTCTGCCTCGAAGCCGGCATCAACCACGAAGGCATCAACGCCGAAGTGGCCAAGGGCCAGTGGGAATTCCAGGTATTCGGCAAGGGCTCCAAGCGCGCCGCCGACCAGATCTGGATCGCCCGTTACCTGCTCCTTCGTCTTTGCGAACAATACGGCATCGACGTCGAATTCCATTGCAAGCCGCTCGGCGACACCGACTGGAACGGTTCGGGCATGCACTGCAACTTCTCCACCAAGTTCATGCGCGAAGTTGGCGGCAAGGAGTATTTCGAAGCCCTCATGGCCGCTTTCGCCAAGAACTGGAAAGAGCACATCGACGTTTACGGTCCGGACAACCACCTGCGCCTGACCGGCAAGCACGAAACCGCTCCGTGGAACAAGTTCTCCTACGGCGTGGCAGACCGTGGCGCGTCGATCCGCGTTCCGCATTCCTTCGTCAACAACGGTTACAAGGGTTACCTTGAAGACCGTCGTCCGAACTCGCAGGGCTGCCCTTACCAGATCGCTTCCGTCGTTCTGAAGACGATCGCAGAAGTGCCGCTCGCAAAGTCGGCTGCTGCCTGATATCGAACTGATGGCGTCGCCCGAACAGGGCGACGCCATTTTTCTGTCCACAGAACCGCCAGGCGGACAGGTGACCTTTCGCCCGTCGCCACATGCGGCATAGTCATCCCGGCGCAGGCATCTGCGTGGTTTTGAGCGATGGCATCGTCACTTCCTTGACCCGGACAGGGTTCGCCCCGGTGCCTCAAAGCAGGCCATGTGCTTTCGAGCAGAAAGGTGAACGATGGGCATTCTCGACAAATTCTCTCTCGAAAACCGCATCGCCATTATCACCGGCAGCGGCCGCGGTCTCGGTTTTGAAATCGCCAAGGCCTTTGCCGAAGCTGGCACCCATGTCTGGCTGACCGGCCGCAATGCCGAGACGTTGCAACAGGCGGTCGACACGTTGCGCGAAGCGGGTGGAAAGGCGGATTATGCCGCCTTTGATATTGCCGATACCAAAGCCGGGGCGGCGCTCGTCCACCGCATCATGAGCGAACTCGGCCACCTCGATATTCTCGTCAACAATGTCGGCGCGCGCGACCGCCGCCCGCTGTCCGAGTTCAGCGATGAGGACGTGCTGGAATTGATCCGCACCGACCTCACCTCCTCCATTTCCCTGTCGCGGGATGCGGCGGAAGCCATGGCGGCAAAGACCTATGGCCGCATCATCACCATCACCTCCATTCTTGGCCACATCGTGCGGCCGGGCGATGCGATCTATCCCGTCGCCAAACAGGGGCTGACGGGCCTGATGCGGGCCATCGCCGTGGAATATGGCGCACGCGGCATCACCAGCAACGCCATCGCGCCCGGCATGTTCGCGACAGAAACCAATGCCGCCCTTGCCGAAAATCCTGACATGGTGGCTTTCGCCAAGCTGCGCGTGCCGCTGGAGCGCTGGGGCCGGCCGGACGAGATTGCCGGTGCGGCGCTGTTTCTGGCCAGCGACGCGGCCTCCTTCGTCAACGGCCATGTGCTGACGGTGGATGGCGGCATGTCGGTGCGGCTGTGAGAGGGCATTTGCGGAAAGGCACGCGATAGGCATGGCCGCACGGCAACGCATCATCCCCGTCAGGCGCGAATATAACCGCTGGGTCGCCAACCAGACGCTGGAAGATTATGCGCTGCGTTTTACCGCCAAAAGCGCCCGGCAATTTTCCTCCAACCGCATTTCCCACACCGCCATCGGCGCAATATCGTTCCTCGCCCTTGAGGCCATCGGCGGGGCGATCACGCTCTCCTACGGCACCACCAATGCCTTTTACGCCATCCTCGTCGCCGCCATCGCCATGCTCGCCGTCGGCCTGCCGATCAGCCGTTATGCCATCCGCCACGGTGTCGATATCGATCTTCTGACGCGCGGCGCGAGCTTCGGTTATATCGGCTCCACCATCACCTCGCTGATCTATGCCGCCTTCACCTTCATGCTCTTCGCCATCGAGGCGTCGATCATGTCCGGCGCGCTGGAACTGGCGCTCGGCATACCCTTGTGGATCGGTTACATCATCTCGGCCGTCATGGTCATTCCGCTCGTCACCCATGGCGTGCGCCTCATCAGCCGTTTCCAGATCGTCACCCAGCCCTTTTGGATCGTCCTCAACATCCTGCCCTTCGTCTTCATCGCCCTGATGGACTGGGAGAAATACGATCTGTGGCGGGCCTTTGCCGGCATCCACCACGCCTCCGGCCCGCCGGGCACAGTGGCGGATTTCAATCTGGTGGAATTCGGCGCGGCCTCGGCCGTCATTCTGGCGCTGATGTCGCAGATTGGCGAACAGGTGGATTTCCTGCGCTTCCTGCCGGCCGAGGGGCAAAGCCGCCTGCGCCACCGCATCGCCGTCTTTCTGGCCGGCGCCGGCTGGGTGGTCGTCGGCGTGCCGAAGCTGCTGGCCGGCTCCTTCCTCGTGGTGCTGACCTTCAGCTCCGGCGTTTCGGTGGACCGCGCCGCCGATCCGGCGCAGATGTATCTCACCGCCTTCGGTTACATGATCCCGAACCAGACGGCGGCCATGCTTTTGATGGTCGCCTTCGTCGTCGTCTCGCAGCTGAAGATCAACGTCATGAATGCCTATGCGGGTTCGCTCGCATGGTCCAATTTCTTCTCTCGCCTCACCCACAGTCATCCCGGCCGCGTCGTCTGGCTGGTCTTCAATGTGGCGATCGCGCTGCTTCTGATGGAACTCGGCATCTACCGGCTGCTGGAAGAAACGCTCGGCATCTTCTCCATCATAGCCATGGCGTGGCTCTGCACCATTTCCGCCGATCTCTTCATCAACAAGCCGCTTGGCCTTGCCCCGCCAGGCATCGAATTCAAGCGCGCCCATCTTTACGATATCAATCCCGTCGGCGTCGGCTCCATGGCGCTTTCCGCCACCATTGCGCTGATGGCGCATTTCGGCGCCTTCGGCCCGCTCGCGGCGTCGCTCGCACCCTATCTGACACTCATCGTCGCTTTCATCGCCTCACCGCTCATCGCCTGGGGCACGAAGGGCAAATTCTACCTCGCCCGCAAACCGCGCCAGAAGTGGCGTGAAGAAAGCAGCATCACCTGCTCCATCTGCGAACACCCGTTCGAACCGGAGGATATGGCGTGGTGTCCCGCCTATGCCGCGCCGATCTGTTCGCTCTGCTGCTCGCTGGACAGCCGCTGCCACGACATGTGCAAGCCGAAGGCGAAGCTGAATTATCAGGTCGCCACCGTCGCAAAATCCTTCCTGCCGGATCAGCTGGTGGCCAAACTCGCCACCCGGCTCGGCCGTTACGGCATGGCGGCGGCGATTGCCGTCACCGCCATCGGCGGCATATTGGCGATGATCGCCCATCAGGTCGGCACCGCCTCGCCGGAAACGGCCGATGTGGTGAACCGCACAATCCTCATCGTGTTTTTCGTCTTCGCCGTCATTGCCGGCATTGTCTGCTGGTTCCTCGTGCTTGCCCATGACAGCCGTGTGGTGGCGGAAGAGGAATCCTCCCGCCAGAACACGCTGCTGCTCAAGGAAATCGCCGCCCACAAGAAGACCGATGCCGCCCTTCAGGACGCCAAGGAAACGGCCGAGGCCGCCAACCGCGCCAAAAGCCGTTATGTCGTCGGCCTCAGCCACGAATTGCGCACACCGCTCAATGCCGTTCTAGGCTATGCCCAGATTCTCGAACGCGACGATACCATTCCCCCTCCCCGGCAATCGGCGATCAAGGTCATCCGCCGCTCGGCCGATCACCTGTCAGGACTGATCGACGGGCTTCTGGATATTTCCAAGATCGAGGCCGGACGCCTGCAGGTCTATTCCAACGAGATCAATATCCAGGATTTCCTCGACCAGATCGTCGACATGTTCCGCCCGCAGGCGCAGGCCAAGGGGCTGGAATTCCGCCATGACCGGTCGCGGGCCCTGCCGCAATATGTCCGCACCGATGAAAAGCGGCTGCGCCAGATCCTCGTCAACCTCATCTCCAACGCCATCAAATTCACCGATGAGGGCGCAGTCACCTTCGATGTCGGTTATCGCAGCCAGGTGGCAAGCTTCACGGTGTCCGATACCGGCCGCGGCATCGCACAGAAGGACCTCGCCCGCATCTACGAACCCTTCCAGCGCGGCGAGGCAGAGAGCGTGCGGCCAATGCCGGGGCTCGGCCTTGGCCTCACCATCACACGGCTCCTGACCAACACACTCGGCGGCGAGATTTCCGTTTCGAGCGAAAAGGATGAAGGCTCCACCTTCCGCGTCCGCCTGATGCTGTCAGCCGTGCACCGGCCAAGCACGGCGCTGGCGGCGGAAAAGACCATCCGCTCCTATTCCGGGCCGCGCCGCACCATCGTCGTGGTCGATGACAATGAGGATCATCGCGAGCTGATGCGGCAGGTGCTTTCGCCACTCGATTTCGTGGTGCTGACGGCGCAAAGCGGACCGGAATGCCTGACGCTCATCGAAGGCGTGAAGCCCGATCTTTTCCTCATCGATATTTCCATGCCCAGCATGACCGGCTGGCAGCTTGTGACGAAACTGCGTGAAGCCGGCCAGACCGCCCCGCTCATCATGCTCTCGGCCAATATCGGCGACGGGACAGTGGCGGGTGCTGGAGAAGACAACCACAATGACGCCATCGCCAAGCCTGTCGATATCCGCCAGCTTTGCGACAGGCTTGCCGTGCATCTCGGCCTGAAATGGATTTACGAGGCGGATATGCCGCCCCCGCCATCGCCGCCGCCGGTGGCGCAGATCGTCCATCCCGGCGCAATTCACATTCAGGATTTGCAGCGGCTCGGCGAAATAGGCTACATACGCGGCATCGAGGCGAAACTTGCCGATCTTGCCCGCAACACGGAAAACCTGCCCTTCACGCAGGAGCTCGGCACCTATGTGCAGGCCTTCGATCTGGCCGGTTACGCGCATTTTCTCAAACGGTTTGCGGATAGAGACACGGGAGACGGCAAGGCATGAGCGGTCAGGCGGCGGCCCCGAGAGACATCGTATTGCTGGTGGATGACAGCCCGGAAGCGCTCGGGTTCCTCACCGATGCGCTGGAACAGTCAGGCTTTTCCGCCCTCATCGCCACCTCGGGACAGGCCGCGCTCAACATTGCCGAACGCATCACGCCCGATATCATCCTGCTCGACGCCGTCATGCCGGCCATGGACGGTTTCGAGACCTGCCGCCGCCTGAAGGCCAATGCTGCGGTGGCGCAGGTGCCCGTCATCTTCATGACCGGGCTGACCGAGACCGAACATGTGGTGCGGGCGCTCGAATCCGGCGGCGTCGATTATCTGACCAAGCCGATCAATATAGACGAGCTGCGCGCCCGCATCCGCGTGCATCTCTCCAATGCTCGCTCGGCGCAAAGCGCTCGGGTCGCGCTCGACGCCGCCGGCCGCCACCTGCTCGCCGTGCGCGCCAATGGCGCCATCCACTGGTCGACGCCGCAGGCGACGCGGCTCGTCAACGCCGCCACCGGTCGGGACGACGGCATGGAAATCGTCACCAGCCATATCGGCCGCTGGCTCGCAGAACGGGCGGCGGCGGAAACCGGCCGCGACGTGCCGCTGACGATCACCGAGGCCGGGCGGCCCGCCCTGCAACTGTCCTTCCTCGGCGCCATGGGGCCGGATGAATTCCTCTTCCGCCTCACCGCCGCCAATGAGAAATCCGGCGACCACCTGCTGCGCGAACATTTTTCCCTCACAGCGCGGGAATCGGAAGTGCTGCTGTGGATCGCCAGGGGCAAGTCCAACCGCGATATCGGCGACATTCTCGGCCTTTCCGCGAGAACCGTGAACAAGCATCTGGAGCAGATCTATGTGAAGCTCGGGGTGGAAAACCGGGCATCCGCGGCCGTGAAAGCAGCACATATATTGCATCAGGGGTGACGACAGCCATTATTATGGTAGGTTGTCCGACATATTCCGCTTGAGTTCACGACGTCCGCTTATTGGGCGAGCGTCCGGCGCTTGTTTCTTCTCCCCGCCGGGGAGAAGTCCGCGGCAGCGGGATGAGGGGGCAAGCTCTCCGAAATCCGGCAACGTTTCCCCCTCATCCGACCCTTCGGGCCACCTTCTCACTGGTGGGGAGAAGAAACAGGCGGCAACGCCGCAACCCATTCCCCCAAACATGTCTCGCATCCCAACAAGGAGGACGTTCCCATGGACCGTTTCATCATCCTTTCCGGCTGCTCCGGCGGCGGAAAATCCACGCTTCTTGCCGAACTTGCCCGGCGCGGTTTCGCCACCGTGGAAGAGCCCGGCCGCCGCATCGTCATTGAAGAAACCCGCAATGGCGGCACGGCCCTGCCGTGGATCGACATCGAAGCCTTCGCCCGCCGCGCCATCGCCATGGCGCTCGAAGACCGGCAAAAGGCCCCGCCGGAAGGCCCGGTCTTCTTCGATCGCGGTCTGATCGACGCCGCCTCGGCGCTTCGTCATATAAATGGCGATGCCTTCATCGAGACGCTGAGGGCTGCACACCGCTATAACCGTCTGGTCTTCCTCACCCCGCCATGGCCGGAAATCTACAGGGGCGACAGCGAGCGCAAGCATGGCTTCGATGCGGCGGTCGAGGAATATGAGCGCTTGCTCCGCGATTATGACGAGCTTGGCTACGATATTTCCGTGCTTCCGAAATCCGGCATAGGGGAACGTGCGGACTTTATTCTGACCCGGATCGACTGAACCGCTCTGGCAAGAGAATGGGCTTCAGCGATTTTCGAGCAATTGCGAGACGGTGACAAACTCAAACCCGCGTTGACGCAGACCGTCGATGATCAAGGGCAAAGCCTGCCTGGATATCTCGCGGCTTCGATACATGACGTGCATGATGATTACGGAGCCGTTTCCGGTCCGCTCGATGACGTGTCTGGCGAAGGCGCCTGCATCCTCGGCGACATCGGGAAAGGATTCCGGCTCGACATCCCACATGATGGTTTTCCGGTCATGCCGGGAAAGATACCAGGGCAAGGTGAGCAGCTTCTTGCCATAGGGCGGACGGAACATGATCTCGCCTTCATAACCAGCAGCCCGAATGGCCGCATCGGTGCGCTCGATCTCTTGCCCAATCCGCGCCGGCCCCATCAGCATCATGTTGGAATGCGTGTAACTATGGTTGCCGATCTGATGCCCGTCGCTGACAATCATGCGCGCCTGCGGCAGATTTTCTTCGGTCTCCTGACCGGTCAAAAAGAAAGTCGCTTTTACCCCGCGCTCCCTCAGGATCGCCAGGACATCAGGGGTGAAACGCACCGACGGCCCGTCGTCGAAAGTCAGCGCCACCATCGGCCTTGTTGTTTCGACCCTTGCGATGATGCCGCCGAATAATTGCGTCGTCCGGGATTTGCTGAAGAAATGCAGGCCGACGAGCGCCGTCGCCAGCACGACGAGAACAAGGAAGAGCGACACGGCTCGCTTTGTCGTCATTGCCATCCCTCATTGCAGTTCCCGAGAGGATTAGTTTCCTGCCTTGTTGTCCCTAGTGTGGCCGAGACCGCAAACAAAAAGCCCGGCATCGCTGCCGGGCTTCGATAGGGTGTCGCAGAAGGGCTTAGCTGCCCTGCTGGATGTAGGTGAACTTGCCGTCCGGACCCTTCTTCCATTCGTACATGACGTAGCCGGGAAGCTTCGGGTCGCCCTTCTCGTCGAAGGAGATGTCGCCGAGCGCGGTCGGGAAGGTGCCGGACTTCAGGGCCTCGGCAACCTTTTCCGGCTCCACGGAACCGGCGGCCTTCGCCGCACCGGCAATCGCCTGCATCGCGGCATAGGAGTAGAGCGTGTAGGCTTCCGGGTTGAAGCCGGCGGCCTTGAACTTCTCTACCAGTTCCTTGTTTTCCGGGCGCAGCGTCGGATCGGGGCCGAAGGTGTTGAGCGTGCCTTCGACGGCATCGCCGGCGATGGAAGCAAGTTCGTTCGAGACGATACCGTCGCCCGAAACGAGCTTGGCCTTCAGGCCCTGGTCAGCCGCCTGACGGATGATGAGGCCGGCTTCGGTGTGCAGGCCGCCCCAGTAGATGATGGAAACGCCGGCTTCCTTCATCTTGGAGATCAGCGCGGAGAAGTCCTTGTCGCCGACGTTGACGCCTTCATACATGACTTCCGTCACGCCAGCGGCATTGGCAGCCTTCTTGGTTTCATCGGCAAGGCCCTGACCGTAAGGCGTCTTGTCGTGAATGATGGCGACCTTGGCGTCCTTGAAATGATCGGCCAGGTACTTGCCGGCAATGCCGCCCTGCTGGTCGTCACGGCCGCAGGTACGGAACGTGTTCCACAGGCCGCGCTCGGTGAAGACCGGGTTGGTTGCGGCGGGTGTGATTTCGAGAATGCCGTTTTCGGCGTAAACTTCAGAAGCCGGAATGGAAACGCCGGAGTTGAAGTGACCGACAACGAATTTCACGCCGTCAGCGACGAATTTGTTGGCAACCGAAATACCCTGCTTGGGGTCGGATACGTCGTCGCCCAGCACGATCTTGATCTGCTCGCCATTGATACCGCCGGCGGCATTGATGTCTTTCGCGGCCTGTTCGGCACCCTTCTGGATCTGAGCGCCGAAAGCAGCGTTCGGGCCGGTCAGCGGTGCGCCGACAGCGATCACGACATCGGCCCAGGCCGAACCGCCAAACGCGACCATGGCGGTCAGCGCAACAGCGGAAAGAAGAGACTTCTTCATTACTTTACTCCCAGTTCCTTTGGATGGGTTGATTGCAAGGACCTGTTCAGTACCCACCTTCACTGAACAGGAAACTGTTCCACTCTGACGAGCATTGTGCAGCCGGAAAAATCCGCCTGTCAATCTTTCTTCTTGTAGGAAAATGCCGATGTCCGGTCGTAAAGCCAATAGTAGTTATTGACCATCTGGCTCGTCCGGCGCGTGCGGAAACCGACGCTGGAAAAAACCAGAAGAAGAACGACGTCAAACACGTAATAGAAGCCGTTGATGAACGGCCCGTTGAACAGCGCGTGATGCAGAAACCGCATCACCACACCCAGAGCGAGCGTATAGATAACCACCCGCGTATAACCGCCCCAGCCATCGGCCACGGACTTGCCCGTGCGCCATGCCGTCCAGAAACCCAGAAGAACAACCAGCGCGCGCAGAACATACCGCACGCCGTTATCCGTTTCGAAAAAAAGGCCCTGCATCTCTTTCCCCATCAGTGCCGGGCTGAAACGCCCTGACCCTGCCTTGTCTGTCGTCCCGTCGTTTTCCCGCCGGGCATTTTATTGTTTGCACCCCGCCATGGATCCTTAAGGTTTGGCCGAAAGGACGACAGGCCACCGTTTGCAGTCTTGCGCCGCAAAATTTCCGGCGCAAGTAAAATCTTTCAGTGCCGTCCGCCTTCGAGATAGGCGGCGCGCACCTGCGGATCGGCGAGCAGTTCCCTGCCCGAACCGCTCATCGTCACCTTGCCGTTGACCATCACATAAGCGCGGTCGGAAAGCTTGAGCGCGGCAAAGGCGTTCTGCTCCACGAGGAAGACGGTCAGCCCCTCTTCCTGGTTGAGTTTCTTGATCGCCTCGAAAATGCCCTTGACGATCAAGGGTGCGAGACCGAGCGACGGCTCGTCCAGCAGCAGGAGCTTCGGCCGTGCCATCAGCGCGCGGCCGATGGAGAGCATCTGCTGCTCGCCGCCGGAAAGCGTGCCGCCGCGCTGGCTCTGGCGCTCCTTCAGGCGCGGGAACATCACGAAGATCTTCTCGACGTCTTCCTTGAAATATTTCAGGTTATCGAGATTGGCGCCCATCTGCAGGTTTTCCAGCACCGTCATGCGCGGGAAAATCCGGCGGCCTTCGGGCGACTGGGCAATGCGCTTGCGCGCGATCAGATGGGTGGGCAGATGGGTGATGTCCTCGCCGTCGAAGATCACCTGGCCGGCGCGCGCCTGCGGGCTGCCGCAGATGGTCATCATCAGCGTCGACTTGCCGGCGCCGTTGGCGCCGATCAGACTGACGATCTCACCCTTTTTAACCTCGACATCGACACCGGCCAGAGCACGGATATTGCCGTAATAGGTTTCGACACCCTGGACTTTCAGAAGCGGTTCACCGGACATCAGGCCGCTCCTCCGTCGAGTTCTTCCGCAATCACGTCTTCCACTTCATCATCCTCGACACCCAGATAGGCGGCGATGACCTTCGGGTCGTTCTTCACATGGTCCGGCGTGCCGTCGGAAATCTTCTGGCCATATTCCAGAACCACCACATGGTCGGAAATCTGCATCACCACGGACATGTCGTGCTCGATGAGAAGCAGCGACGTGCCCTCGTCGCGAATGCCGCGCAGGAGCGCGTTGAGCGCCAGCGATTCCTTCGGGTTGAGGCCGGCGGCCGGCTCGTCGAGGCACAAAAGCTCCGGCCCCGTGCACATGGCGCGGGCAATTTCCAGACGGCGCTGCGCGCCATAGGGAAGGTCGCCGGCCGGGTCGTCGGCGCGGTCGATCAGATCGGCCTTTTCCAGCCAGTATTTGGCCTTTTCGATGGAGGCATCCACCGCCCGCCGGTAAGCAGGCAGGCCGAGAAGACCGAGGATCGTGTAACCCGAAGCCTTCATCAGCGCATTGTGCTGCGCCACCAGCAGGTTTTCCAGAACGGTGAGGCCCGAAAACAGGCGGATGTTCTGGAAGGTGCGCGCCACCTTGGCCTTCTTGGTGATTTCGAAATCCGGCAGGCGCTCGAGAAGATGCGCCTCGCCGCTTTGCTGGCGCATGGTGATCATGCCCATGGTCGGCTTGTAGAAGCCGGTGATGCAGTTGAAGACCGTGGTCTTGCCCGCACCGTTGGGGCCGATCAACGCCGTGATTTCGCCGCGCTTCGCCTCGAAGGAGAAGTCGTTGATGGCCATCAGGCCGCCGAAGCGCATCGAGAGATGTTCGACCTTGAGGATCGTATCGCCAGTCGTATTGGGTGTCATTGTTGCCGTTCCGGAAGCCATCAACCGTGACCTTCCTTGGTAAAGCTGCCGGAGACGGCCTTGCGTTCCTTAAGGAAGGCCGTGGGTTCACGCGAGCCGACGAAGCCGCGCGGCTTGAACAGCATGACGATGACCATGGCAAGGCCGAAGAGCAGCATACGGTAAAGTTCAGGCGTGAAGTCGGGCCCGAAGACATGCTTCAGGAACTCCATTTCGCGCAGAAGCTCGGTGCCGCCCACCATGACCAGCGCCGCAATGGCGATACCCGTCAGCGAGCCCATGCCGCCGAGAACGACGATGGCGAGGATGACGGCGGATTCGAGGAAGACGAAGCTTTCCGGCGAAACGAAACCCTGACGCGCGGCAAAGAAGGAACCGGCAAAACCGCCGAACATCGCACCCGTGGCAAAGGCGGTGAGCTTGGTGATGACGGTATCGATGCCGAGCGAACGGCAGGCGATCTCGTCCTCGCGCAGCGCTTCCCAGGCGCGGCCGATCGGCATGCGGCGAAGGCGGATGGTCACATAGGCCGTCAGCATGCAAAGCAGCAGGATCACGTAGAACAGGAAGATCTTGTAATAGGCCGACGACATCGACAGGCCGAAGGCCTTGGCGAAATTGTTCGACGCGCCGACATCGAAGGACCAGATGCCGAAGACGGACGCCTTGGCGATGCCGGAAATGCCGAAGGTGCCCTTGGTCACATCCGTCCAGTTCAAAAGCACGAGGCGGATGATTTCACCGAAGGCGAGCGTCACGATCGCCAGATAGTCGCCGCGAAGACGAAGCACCGGGAAACCGAGAATGATGCCCCAGAAGCCCGCGAGAATGCCGGCGACCGGCAGGAGCACCCAGAAAGACAGGCCGAAATGGCTGGAGAGCAGCGCATAGGAATAGGCGCCGACCGCGTAGAAGGCCACGTAACCGAGATCGAGCAGGCCGGCCAGCCCGACGACGATGTTGAGGCCCCAGGCCAGCATCACATAGATCAGGATCTGGATGCCGAAATTGTCGACGAATTTCAGCGAACCCTGAAAGCCGAACAATTGCACGGCGATAACGGGATAAAGCAGCAGCAGGACCAGCGCCAGCTTCAGGAAGTGCTTGTGGAAAAAGCCCTTTTCCTCGGAAATCTCCAGCACGCCGCTCTTGGCCTTGGCCAGCTTGCGACGATCCAGCGACGGCTTGATGAAGCCGACAACGAGAAAGCGGCCGACAGCGGCAATGCCGACGAAAACCGCCAGAAGCTCCCAGCGGGTGCCCCAGATCAGCTGGTTGTTGATATCCTGATAGGTGACGATGCCCACATAAAGAATGAACATGCCGAACGAGATGAGGCCCGCGATCAGGCCCTCCTTCACAGCCGTCGCCATCAGGCTCGGGCTGGAAGCAGCGTTGTCGGAAGCGATATTGGTCATGGGATCACACCTTCTCGACTTCCGGACGACCGAGAATACCGGTCGGCTTGAAGATCAGCACGAAAGCCAGGATGCCGAATGCCGCGACATCCTTGTAGGCGATGGAGAAATAGGCCGACCACAGCGATTCGATGAGGCCGATCAGCAGGCCGCCGAGAACAGCGCCCGGAAGCGAGCCGATGCCGCCGAGAACGGCCGCCGTAAACGCCTTGACGCCGGGAATGAAGCCATCGCTGAAGGAGGCAACGCCGTAATACATCAGATACATGGTGCCCGCGACAGCGGCGAGCGCCGCACCCATGATGAAGGTGATGGAGATCGTCTTGTCGACATCGACGCCAAGCAGCGCCGCCATCTTGCGGTCCTGTTCGGTGGCGCGCTGCGCCCGGCCGAGCGGGGTCTTGTTGACGATATACCAGAAGGCGAAGAGCAGCACCGAGGTGACGACCATGATGATGAGCTGCTTCAGCGACACGGTAATGGCGCCAAAATGATAGCTTTCCGTCACCATCGACGGGATCGGTTTGTTGCGCGGACCCTGCGTCACCTGGATGAAGTTGGACAGCGCGATCGACATGCCGATGGCCGTGATCAGCGGCGCAAGACGGAAGGAGCCTCTGAGCGGGCGATAGGCGACGCGTTCGATCACCCAGTTCCACAGGCCGGTCATCAGCATGGCGACGACCATCATCAGAAGCAGAAGAAGCGCCACCGGAATGCCGGCGACAAAGGATGTCACGATCAGGAAAACGATCAGCGCGGCGAAGCCGCCGAGCATGAAAATATCGCCATGGGCGAAGTTGATCATGCCGATGATGCCGTAAACCATCGTATAACCGATAGCGATGAGGCCGTAGATCGATCCAAGAGTCAGCCCGTTGATGAGCTGCTGGATAAAATACTCCATGTCTTTCCCCCGGGCACGACCTCGAATGGGCCACGCCTCGTTATGTTAATTATAGGAGCGCCCTTGCAGGCAGGCCCCCACCCCCAAAATGCATATCGTGTTCGTTAAAAATGTGAAGTCAAAAACGGGCGATCCTGCACAAAATTTGGAATTTCCACATGGACTGCCGCTTTCCCGGTCAAAAGAGCCATGATTTTGGCAGGAAGTGCTGAAAAAATGACGGCCGGATGCTTATTTCAGCATTGTCCGACGCCATTATTTGACGGGCAGCGGGCAAAGGAGTAGCGAAGATCGGAACGGCGATATCCCGCAGACGGGATCAATTGGCAAAGAGATGATCGACATATTGACGAAAGCGGCGCTGGACGCCGGGCAGGCCATCATGGCGGTCCACCGTGCCGGCCCGCATGTGTCGTATAAGGACGACTGCTCGCCGGTGACCGAGGCCGATCAGCGCGCCGAGGCGATCATTCTTGCGGCGCTGGCCGCCCATTTTCCCGACATCCCCGTGGTTGCCGAAGAGGCGGTATCGAGCGGCATCCTGCCGGAAACCGGCGCGGAATTCTTCCTCGTCGACCCGCTGGATGGCACCAAGGAATTCATTTCCGGCAAGGACGATTTCACCGTCAACATCGCGCTCATCCGCAACGGCGTTCCGGTGGCCGGCGTGGTTTACGCCCCCTGCCGCGGGCAGGCATGGACGGGCGAGGACAATGCCGCCGAAAAGCTCGCCATCTCCGGCGAAGGGGCCATCCTTTCGCGCCACCCCATCCGGGCGCGCCAGCGCGGCGCCTCCCCCGTGGCGCTGATCAGCCGCTCGCATTGCACGGCGAAAACGGAAGCCTTCGTAGCCGAACACGGCCTGAAGGACTGCATCTCCGTCGGCTCCTCGCTGAAGTTCTGCATGCTGGCGGAGGGCGCTGCCGACATCTACCCCCGCTTCAGCCGCACCATGATGTGGGACACGGCCGCCGGCGACGCCGTGCTGCGCGCTGCGGGCGGCAGGACGCTCGATTGCGAGGGCAGGCCGCTTGCATATGCGGTGAGGGGTGATGGCGAGGATGCGCTGGCCAATCCGGATTTCATTGCCGAAGGGGCGATGGCGGTGGAACACGCGGGGTAACAGGCGCTCGGCGTTTGCTGCGGCATTGGTGACGCGCGGCATTGGTGAGCTTCGGTGGGTGCGGCTTTACCCCCTCTGCCCTGCCGGGCATCTCCCCCTCAAGGGGGGAGATCGACTCGCGGATAGGTCTCCCCCATCTCCACGTTTGCGAATGAAGTGGCGGTAGCGCCTCCTGCCGATCTCCCCCCTTGAGGGGGAGATGCCCGGCAGGGCAGAGGGGGGTAAGCCGCATACGCCGAAGCCCCCAAAAACATCCTCATACCGATCAGCGCGGACAAATTTCTTCCCCGCTCATCCCCACCCCACCCCGCCACCCCACAATGGCCCCGCAACGAAACCCCACAGCGCGGAAGGCACATCATGACGGAACAGACGGCGAGACTTCGGCTTCCCTATATCCTCCCCTCGCAGGCCCAGAAACACGTCACCCATAACGAAGCCCTGCAAAGGCTGGATGCGATCGTGCAACTGGCCATCAAGGCCATCGTCACCACACCGCCCGATAACGCAGCGGAAGGGGATTGTTTCCTCCTCTCCGCCGATGCCGCGGGCGACTGGGCCGGCAAAGCCGGAAGGCTCGCCTTCCGGCAGGATGGCGCCTGGCTCTCGATCGCGCCGCAGCCCGGCTGGACGGCGTGGTTTGCGGCCGAGAGCAGATATCGCATCCTGCACGATGGCAACTGGCGCGACATGCCGCTGCCGGCCGCCGGCCGGCTGGAGCGGCTGGGCATCGGCACCGAGGCCGACGCCGTCAACCGGCTGGCGCTCACCTCCCCCGCCAGCCTCTTCACCCATGCCGAAGAAGGCGGCAGCCACCGCATGACGATCAACAAGGCGGGCAAGGGCGATACCGCCTCGCTGCTGTTCCAGTCCGGCTGGAGCGGCCGGGCGGAAATGGGCCTTGCCGGCAATGACGGGTTTTCGATCAAGACCAGCAAGGATGGCGCCTCATGGCACACCGCACTTCTCTGCAGCGGCGACGGCCGGGTCTCGATGCCGAACCGCCCGCTCGCTGTTGCCGGCCTGCCGGCGGGTACGACGAAACCCGCCAATGGCTCGACGGCGGGTTTTTCCGTGCTCTCCATCGCCGAGGGCGGATTTGCGCTCGGCGATGCGGTGAGCGGCGGCGGACGTGAACTCGTGGCTCCGGCAAAGGGCCCTTATCTGGCGGCCATGACGCTCGCCGTGGCCTCCTCTTCCGGCCACCGGGTGACGCTTTTCATCAACGGTGCGGCGGCCAGCTTCGGCATCGCCGGCAATGCATCGACGTCAGGCACATCGCAGTCGGCAACCTCCATCCTTTCCCTCGATGCCGGCGACCGCCTGCGGCTGCAGCATGAGGGAACGGCGGAATTTACCCAGGGCAGCGGGAAAACGTGCCTTTCGCTTGCGGCGCTCTGATGGAAACAACCGATGAGAGAGAAAAATTGCGATTTTTGGAAAAATTTTTTCCCGGCAAAATAAGGCGACTCGAACAAATCAGGCGAAACCGTTCAAATTCTTAATAAATTGTCTAGAGCTGCTTAGGCAATTTTTAAAGGTACCGGGATAGAGTTCCCGTCATATGGTCTTGAGTTTGTATAGAGTGTCCAATGACCGAAATGATACGCCCACGAGTTAAATATGTCATCGGCCCCGATGGCAGCCCTCTGACGATCGCGGATCTTCCGCCTGCCAATACCCGTCGCTGGGTCATTCGCAGAAAGGCGGAGGTGGTTGCAGCGGTACGCGGTGGACTGTTGAGCCTCGAGGAAGCCTGCGAGCGTTATACGCTCACCGTCGAAGAATTCCTGTCCTGGCAGTCCTCGATTGCCGATCATGGCCTTGCCGGCCTGCGCACCACGCGCATTCAGCAATATCGCCACTAAAACAGTGCGCCGGCGCGAAAACGCGCCCAGACCGAGTTTCCAGAACGCCCCGCCGGATTATCGACGGGGTTTTCGGTTTGATTTCGGATTTCCCCCTGAGAACTGCCCCACAAAGCCGGCGATTGTCGCCGGTTTGTGTCCGCTGCGTTCGCTATCCCGCTGTTTCAATTCAGGCCGAAGCCGGTACAGTGGCGACAACGAACAGCAATGCGGAAGGCGCTCATCATGGACATCAAGACAACCGAAACCGGATCGCACGGCGAATATTCGGCGACCATCGACGGCCACAAGGCGGAGATGACCTATTCGCGCACCTCCCCTTCCCTCATCATCATCGACCATACCGGCGTGCCCGATGCGCTGCGCGGCAAAGGCGTCGGCCAGGCGCTTGCCGCCCATGCGATCGATGAAGCCCGCAAGGGCGGCTGGAAAATCATTCCGCTCTGCCCATTCTTCAAGGCCCAGACGTTGCGCCATGCGGAATGGGCGGATGTTATTCAGGGGTAAATGGGCAGACATAACGAGCGTTATGTCAGTTATCTACGTATCGACGGATGTTTTGGCCAAAACGGAGCATCCACGCGCCGTCACCCCGGCCTTGAGCCGGGGTCCAGCAAGCTCAAGTCATTGAGCTGAAAAGACTCTTCTCGTCGCGCAGACGCGCGCCGGCTGGATGCCGGATCAAGTCCGGCACGACGGCGGAGATATTCGGGTGCGCCAGAAATCACGCCACCTTCAACGGCGGCGTCCCGGCATGCATGCTCCGGCGGACTTCTTCGCGGAATTCAAGCGTATCCTTTGCGCCATGCACGGCCACGGCGTGTTGCACGGCCGCTTCCATAAGTTCCTCCGGAGAATCGGCGGAGATGGCGACGGTGCATCTGCTGTCACTGGGGAATTCGCGGCAATCGATATATTGGCGGGCCATTTTTTCCTCCCTGCAAGTGCCGCCCGCACCCGCACGGGGCGCGTGCACGTAAAAGCCTCCGGCTCACGGTCGGAACCCCCGTAAAATACGCCTTTCCCCACCTCCGGACAATCGAAATCAGGCCTGACCGTCCCGGCGGGAAACACCGGCGACGCGGCAAAACAAAAGGCCGCCCTTAGAGAGCGGCCTTTCGAAAAAATGCATGGCGTCCCGTCATTGAAAGCCGCCTCCTGATCCACCGGCAGCCGTCAATGAGGACGATCTTCGTAAATTCCTGCGCCTATAGGTCAGGCGCGGGCGCGGATGGCTCCGTCGCGGTTTTCGAGGGCAGCGGCCTTTTCATATTCGGCCTGCACCTCTTCCAGCGAAGCCTCGGCGGCTTCCTGCTGGGCCTTCAGCTCACGGATCGAGACCTGAAGATTATCCGCCCGCTGGCGCGCGGCCTTGGCGAAGGTCGGATAGGCGAAATGCGTCGGATCGGTAATGCCCGACTTGCTCTCTTCCAGAGATATCTGATGCACCAGTTCCTTTGCCATCCGCTCGAACTCGGACATCATCTGCTGCAGCTGGTTAAGCTGCCGGCGTTTTTCATTGACCTGAAATTCCTTCAGGCGAACCAGGCTGTCACGCGACTTCATACGCAATACTCCATGGATAGCGAGACCCGGATCAAAAAGGCACTATGCCACCCTGATCGGCCCGTTTAACCCGCCCGTTTTTCCGTAAGGGTTGACCCCTGTCCCGGAATGATTCCCAAAAGTTACCCGACGTTAATAAAAAACCGCCGTCGTTAACCTTTCGTTTACGGGCATCGTTAATGATAACGACGATCATTTAAGGGTCGGTAAATGCCAGGTCCAAAAAAATGGACCCGACGATGTAAGAGTCGATTGAATCACTTAACGGGATTTCCTCACGTTAAGCTTCAATTTTGGCGATGGTGGATTCACGTGCAAAAACAGCGAAATGCCTACTTTGCTTAATAAATTCGATACACCTTGCCAAAGGCAATTAGAATTTGTTAACCATTTGGTGGCAGCCTGCAAATCAGGCAACGTCTGGATCCGCATCGCGCGAGGCAATGATTTACCGGTTCGCGGGCGGCAAAGGGGATAATTATGCGGGTTCTACTTATTGAAGACGACAGCGCGACAGCGCAGAGCATTGAACTGATGCTCAAGTCGGAGAGCTTTAACGTCTACACGACCGACCTCGGTGAGGAAGGCGTGGACCTCGGCAAGCTCTATGATTACGACATTATTCTTCTCGACCTCAACCTGCCCGACATGTCGGGTTACGAGGTTCTGAGAACGCTTCGCCTCTCCAAGGTCAAGACGCCGATCCTCATCCTGTCCGGCATGGCCGGCATCGAGGACAAGGTTCGCGGCCTCGGCTTCGGCGCAGACGATTACATGACGAAGCCGTTCCACAAGGACGAGCTTGTTGCCCGCATTCACGCCATCGTCCGCCGTTCCAAGGGCCATGCACAGTCGGTCATCGCCACCGGCGAGCTGATCGTCAATCTCGATGCCAAGACGGTTGAAGTGGGCGGCCAGCGCGTTCACCTGACCGGCAAGGAATATCAGATGCTCGAGCTGCTTTCGCTGCGCAAGGGCACAACGCTGACCAAGGAAATGTTCCTCAACCACCTCTATGGCGGCATGGACGAGCCGGAACTGAAGATCATCGACGTCTTCATCTGCAAGCTGCGCAAGAAGCTCGCAAACGCCGCCGGCGGCGCAAACTACATCGAAACCGTCTGGGGACGCGGCTATGTTCTGCGCGAGCCGGATGGCGCGACGGAATTCCTCGAAACCGCCTGATCCATTCCGGAACAGGACAGTTTTTAAAAGACCCGCTGGAAACGGCGGGTTTTTTGTTGCGATTTTCTCTCCCTCATTCCTGTGCTTGTCACAGGAATGAGGGAGAAAGACCTAGCCACGCATCGCCAGAGGACGACGGCAGATGAACCACCCCATCCCTACCCTCAGGACCGAACGCCTGACGCTGCGCCCGCTGGCGATCACGGACTTTCCAGCCTATCGGGATTTCATGACGTCATTGCGCTCCATCGGTGTCGGCGGTCCTTACGACCTGCCCTCGACATGGGGCGTGTTCTGCCACGATCAGGCCAACTGGTACTTTTTCGGCCATGGCGCGCTCATGATCGATCTCGGTGAAACGGGTGAATGCATCGGCCAGGTCGGCATCAATCACGGTCCGCTGTTTCCGGAAAAGGAACTGGGCTGGCTGCTTTACGAAGGCCATGAAGGGCGCGGCTATGCGGCGGAAGCCGCCTCGGCGCTGCGCGACTGGGCCTTCAAGACCCTGAACCTGCCCACGCTTGTCAGCTACGTCTCGCCGCAGAACCGCAAATCCGCGGCCGTCGCCGAACGAATCGGCGGCAGGCTCGACCCGGCAGCACCCCGTTCCGATCCCGAAGATCTCGTTTATCGGCACCATCCGGCAAATGCCGTTTGAAAAGGGACGCCTCAGGACCATCCCGGTAGCGAGGCGTCCGGAAAATCCGAGCTAACGCATTTCCGCTTTCAGAAAGCCGAGGATCGCCTCCGCGATCTGCGCATGGATGGCCGCGCGGTCCCTGCCGCCGCCATCCCGGCAGACGAAACCTTCGCCCGGTGAAAACTCATCCACGATCTTTTCGCCGTTCGGCCTGCAAATCTGCATGAAGCTGAAATGGCTGGCATCCGGTATGTCCCGATAAACGGTCGTCGCCTTTGGCAGATGCCGGGCGATATAGTCGGAATCGGCCTTGATGGCGGCGATCTCCGGTGTTTCCACACCCGCGGCCAGAACCAGAACCGGCACGCCGACGGCTTGCAGCGTCTCGGGCAGGAAACCGGCGGCCGGCCCGAGATCCAGCGCAATGGCGGCGCGGATGCGGGTATCCTTCAAATCCATCAAAAGCCGCGGATCGGCCCTGCCGTTACCGACAACCCCGACTTTGGCGAGCAGCCGCGGAGCCTTGCATTGCGGCGGGCGCTTCTCCCCGCGGCACTCCTTAAGGGCAAGATCGGCGCTGTATCGCGCGCCAACCAGCTCCATTGCGGTCCAGCCGCCGAGGGAATGGCCGATTACGGCGATGCGCGTCGCGTCGATGCTGCCGGCGAATCGGTCATCGCCGAGCAATGCGGTCAGCGTTCTGCTGATGTCGCGCGGCCGCTCCCACAATGGAACGATCTCGGTCGCATTTTCTTCGGTGAACGATTCGCCGCCGTGATCCGGGGCGGCCACGACATAACCTTCCCGCACAAGCTCACCGGCAATCCAGTTCAGATTGCGCCAGCTTCCGCCGAAACCGTGCGACAGCAATATGAGAGGACGTGAACCGTCAAGAAGGGAAGCGCCCGGTTGAACCTCAAGGCCGTAAAAGGCGGCATTTTCGCCGACGATCTCGCTTTTGCCCGACGGCGCGGCCGGGTACCACAATGAAACGGCTAGCGTTCTCGAACCGGCCTCATCCGGCAATTCGATCTGTTTAAAACCGATGCCGCTTTCCGCCGTTGCGGACTGGACAGTGGAAAAAATGACGATGACCGCCAGAAGAAGATAGCGCATGGGATGCTCCGGAGTTGATATGGACCAACTCCTGGTTCAATCCGCCGCCCGCCGAGACCTCAAACAGGTTTCAGGTCGTCCTGAAACGCGATTCGAGACAGCAACACCGGGCGCTGGAGAAACCCGCGTCACACTCTTACTGGAAATGCCTAGATATCCGCGATCCGCTCGAAAAGCCGAACGGGGCTGTCGCGGAACGCCGTATCGCGAAATGGCCGGAAGCCGAATCGGGCGGCTATGGCCAGCGACGGACTGTTGAGCGGATTGATCATGCAGACGGTCCGCTGCGAAATCCCGCGACCGTCGAACCATCGCAGCGCCGCCTCCACCGCCTCAGTCGCGACACCCTTGCCCACCAGCGCCCCGTCGATTTTCCACATCGCCTCGGGCACGCCGTCGAAATCCTCACCGTTGCCACGGCGCATATGGGCAAAACCCACCTCGCCCACGATGCGCCCCGTGGCAAGCTCTTCCACCACAAAGGGGCCGAAACCGAAAGCGGACCAATGGCCCAGAAAACGCAAAAGCCGGGCGAAGGCGAGTTCCGGGTCCAGCGGCGCAATCGATACGACCCCTTCGATCTGCGGAACATCCGCGCCCCAGAAGGCGCGATAAAGCGCTTCATCCGCGATGGCATGCGGCCGCAGGACAAGGCGAGCGGTTGTCAGACGGGTCATGAACATGCTCCCCAAACGAAAAAGGCCGGCGCGTCGGCAGACGCGGTCCCGGCCCTTTCACAAATTCAGATCGGCGATTGAACGGTCACTCGGCAACCGTCTTGGCGGTAAACACGATGCGGTCGTCATGCACCTTGTATTCCACCGCCATATTGGCCTCCTCGGCCAGAAGCAGCGTGTAATAGGGCTGAACGGAATGGGCGTCGACCGCCTCTTCCAGCCTGCCTTCGTAAATTTCCACGAACTTGGCCGGCACGCGCATCATCCGGCCCTTGACGGTGATTTCGAACCTGGCGTCGCCGTCGGGGCTTTCCAGCAGCACATCCACATTGCCGCCGCGCGGAATTGCGCCATAAGCCACGAGGAAAAGGTTGAGCAGAAGTTTGACACGATTCTTCGCAACGATGGCGCGCGGGCCGTTCCAGCTCACCTCCGCCTTCTTTTCAGCGGCGGCGAAATCCTGGGCGGCCTTTTCGGCCTCGCCGGTGTCGATGGACGCGCCGGCAGACCCGGAAGCGCCGAAAGCAAGGCGGGCGAACTTCAGCCGCACGGATGCGTTAAGGGCTGACGTGCGGATGAGATCGAGCGCATCGTCATCCGTGCCGCCCTCGTCCAAAAGTTCGAGGCCGTTATTGATGGCGCCGACAGGAGAAATAACATCATGGCACACACGGCTGCACAGAAGAGCCGCCAGATCGGGACCGGACAGCGTGATATTGAGTTTGCTGGTCATAAAATTCTCTCCTGCGCAAGGGAGGCGCGGACGGTGTGGAAATTGTTAAGCCATAATGACACCATATTTGGTAAACCGATTGTTAATAGGATGGTTTCAAAATGCCAAATGCCTTAACAGGCCACACTGGAGCCCCGTGTATCCGCAAGGATGCGCGAAACATGCTGTAGAACTTTGACTCTGCGCATCGGCCCTTTCGAAAACCGATTCGGATTTTCGAACCGATGCGCTAACGAAACAGACGGACGGACATGACGATGCGCCTTACGAAAACCCGCACCATTGCACGCCTCGGACTGGGAAAGATCGTCGCGCTCCTTGCGAGCCTCCTGATATGGGTCGCACCGGCCGCGGCCCAGAACAGCGATCAATATTCTTTCCAGGAAGTCGTGGATGCAGGCCACGGATTCTTCGGTGAAACCACCGGCGGCCTTGCCAAGGTGGTGGAGCGCGCCTTCCAGCAATACGGTCTTCCGAACGGTTACATTCTCGGCCAGGAAGGCTCCGGCGCCTTCGTCGCGGGTCTCACCTATGGCGAAGGCACGCTTTACACCAAGAATGCCGGCCAGCACCCCGTCTTCTGGCAGGGGCCCTCCCTCGGCCTCGATTATGGCGGCCAGGGCACCCGCGCCATGATGCTGGTCTACAACCTGCCCTCCGTCGATGCGCTTTACCGCCGTTACGGTGGTGTGAGCGGCTCCGCCTTCATCGTCGCCGGCGTCGGCATGACCTATCTGAAGAGCAGCGACGTGACGCTTGCCCCCATCCGCACCGGCATCGGCGCGCGCCTCGGCATCAATGTCGGTTACCTGAAGCTCACCCAGCAGCCGACCTGGAACCCCTTCTGATTCGCTAAAGCCGGGGCGGGAGGAAATAACGGGCCGGTTTTGACGGTGCGACACCCCTCCCCACGGTTGCAATAATAGCGTAACGTGCTTTCGCGCCCCTCTTTCCGAATGCGCGCGTATCTGAGTTTCGGAGACTGTCCCGCGTGATCGAATATGCCATTCTCTTCGGATTGGGTTTTCTCACCGCAACCCTGCTGGCCCTGCTGATCGCACCCGCGATCCACCGCCGCATCGTCGCCTATACGGAAAACCGCATACGCGCGACAATGCCCATCAGCCCGCAGGAAGTGCGCGCCCAGAAGGACATGGCGCGTGCGCTCTACGCCGCCGAAAACGCCAAGGTCCGCCAGGAACTGGATACGGAACGGGAAAAGAATACCTCGCTGCGTCTCGCCAACGAGGCCGCCTCCAGCGATGCCTATCGGCTGGGCGAACAGAACCGCAGCTTCTCCCTGAAAATCGAAGAGCTGACGCTGGAAATCGGCGAATTGCGCGCGGCCCTCGATGCCGCCGAAGAACACGCCGGCGTCGTACAGGCGAACCTCGCACAGCAGGAGCAGGCCGCCAACGAGCGCGCCGGCCAGATGTCCGATCTCACCGCCCGCCTCACCAATCTGACGCGCGAGCTGGATGATTCGAAAATCCTTGCCGCCACCCGCGATCTGGAAGCCGAGCAGGCCAAGCAGAGCGCCACGCGTTTCCGCAAGGAAGGCGAGACCGCGACCCGCGAATTGCAGGATGTGGCGGCCCGCAACAAGGAGGCGATGACGGCCGTTGCGCGCGAAAGCCGCAAGGTCACCCGGCTTGAGGAACAGGTCGCGACCGTCATGGCGAAAAATGCCGATCTCGACACGATGCTGACGCTGCGCAACCAGGAAGTCGCCCGCCTCAAGGAACAGCTTGCCGCAACCGGCGGCCGCGCCAACGACATGATCATTCGCCTGCCGAACCCTGCCGTGCCGGTGGAGAAAACGGTTAGCCCATCGCAACCGACGGCCCCCGCCCCATCCGCCGCGCTTGAAACCGCACCCGCCGAAGAAGAGGCGGCACCGGCGATGGCCGCAGAGGAGCCGGCCCCCCCGGTCGTGACGGAGCCAGCGGCGTCGCAAGGTCTGGAGCAGGAAATCGAGGATATCCGCAATCAGGGCACCGCGCTCACCGAACGCCTGCTGAACGTGCGCGGCACCGGCAATGACGAACCCATCCGCCGCGAAATCGCAAGGATCGCCGCCGAGATGATCGCGCTCACAGCAGCGCAGGAGGGCGAGAAATCGCCCATTCCGGGGCTGCTTGCCAAGGCCTCCGGCTCATCGGGGCGGGAGAGCCTTGCGAAGCGGGCGAAGGTGGTGATGGAGAAGCGGAAACATTAGGCTCTCGGTGGGTGTGGTTGTGCCCCGCGTTGAGTGTGCGGCTTACCCCCCTCTGCCCTGCCGGGCATCTCCCCCTCAAGGGGGGAGATCGATCTGCGGCCAGGTCTCGCCCATCTCGATGTTTGAGAATGAAGTGGCGAGAAAGCATCTTGCCGATCTCCCCCCTTGAGGGGAGATGCCCGGCAGGGCAGAGGGGGGTGAGCCACACCCACCGAGCCCCTAAACCCGCCCCATAAC
>NZ_RZTX01000017.1:0-123111 GCF_004005385.1 Agrobacterium sp. CNPSo 2736
GCCAACGACACGGCCGGGTAAGCTCCGATCGACAGAGTTTTTTGCTTGCCCGAAAACTGGTAGTTCAATCGCCAGAGTTTTGAACCGTTGGGACGAACCAAGAGGTAAAGACGACCGGCGTCAGTCAGTTTGTAATCCTTCGGGGCAGGCTTTGCGTTGCGGCATTTCAGATCAGAAAGAGGCATTCACGTCTCCGTACGTCTCAGCGCGTCTCGGATAAATGTGGTATTGTTTTGTGGTCTTATAAAGGTACCGCCTTGATAATAAAAGGAATGTCTGTCCTGCAGGGGTCGCCACTGCTCCCGCCTTTTCAATCAATGACTATTTGTGGCGTTGACAACTGCGTTCGACAATTACAGCCGCATGATGTCGGGCTTGGCCGCTTGGTCGAGTATTTTTTTAGCAAGCGTATAATTATCTTGTTCATCGTCTGAATCGTAAACGATGTCTATGATGGCAACGGCAGGGAAGTTTTGCTCCAAAATGCGACGGCAAAAGCTCGCGCATGGTTCATCTGCGATTTTCACAATATCCAAGCACGCAGCAATTTCGTCCACAGTTAAGTCGGGAATTTCAGGAGGCGGCCCCATCGAGATCAACTCGGCGAAATCTCGTTCACTCGTCCAACTATAGAGCTTAAAAAACGTTTCTCTGTCATAATGCTGATTGCCAGAAAACGCGTTAATCGCCGCAAGCTGCTCTGTGCAATCTCGTCCCTCGTCGATGCTTGTGACAACCTCAATGATGAGAGCTTCCAACTTATCAACTACTTCAGGAACCAGGTGGGGGATGGCGCTTTGAATTCTGTCGTTCATCCGGGAGGGTTCCCTTTGGTTTAATGGCCGAGAGTTTTGGCTTGCTGCACAATAGTCTAACTGGGCAAACAGGTATTATCCACAGCAAGCGTCGAGGTCGTGACAACCTTATCCAGGCGATGAATATAGTAGTGGGTCGGACAGTAACCCGCCAATCGCAGTCATTGGAATAATGGCTTTCAGGAACGCCAGCTTGGGCGGAAGCTTTCGCCCTACCCCTGCCCCATCAACGTGAAATACCCCCACACCGCCACGAAAAACGCGATGACAGCCGCAATCGTCAAAGCCTTCCTGGCTTTCGGCCCCAGCGGTTCGCGTGGCTTCTTCGGCGGCACCGGTTTGCGGAACTTCACCACATTGTCGTTCATTCTATCTTCGTCCTGACTATCGCTGCTGAAAGCTCAGCCGCGTTTATGGCATCGATCTTCCCGGATTTATCTCTATCAGACCAGAACTATCATAAATATTACCAAGTTTTCACTTCACCCTTGGGGCAAGCTATGTCACTTCCCACAATCAGAGGAATACAACGGCGACAGATGGACGGACAAACCGGAGAGCGGCGACAACCCTCTGTGGTATTTTGAACTTTGCGGGTGACGAGAATGAATGACGCCAATACGAGTGGCAGCGATACACAAAACAGCCAGCCCGATCTGCGCGAGATTCTGGGAACGAACAGAAACGGCCGCAAGAAAAAGTCGCGTCGGTATCTCTATGCCGCAGCAGCCATTGTGCTGATTGGCGGAGGCCTTGGCTATTATTACCAGTCACGTGCGGCAGGCGTCGCTTATAGCTACACCACCGAAGCCGCGCGTCAGGGCGATCTCTCGGTCATCGTCACCTCCACCGGCTCGGTTCAGCCGACGGATCAGGTCGATATATCGAGCGAACTGTCCGGCACCGTGCGCAAGGTCAACGTCACCTATAACAGCCCGGTCAAGGCCGGGGACGTATTGGCGGAACTGGATACCAACAAGCTGGAGGCCGATGTACAGAGCGCCCGCGCCAAGCTTGCTTCCGCCAAGGCCAATGTGCTGAAGGCGCGCGCCGATCTTGGCGCGGCCAAAACCTCCATGGAGCGCCTGAAATCGCTGGTGCAGAACCGGGTCTCCAGCCAGCAGGATCTGGACGCCGCGCAGTTCACCCATGATGCGGCTGCCGCAACGCTCGAAGTCAACGAGGCGACCGTGCTTTCGGCGGAAGCGGATCTGAGGCTCGCCGAGGTCAATCTCGGCAAGGCCAAGATCGTCTCGCCCATCGATGGCGTCATCCTCACCCGCAGCGTCGATCCCGGCGCCACCGTCGCCTCCTCGCTCAATGCTCCCGTTCTCTTCACCATCGCCGGCGATCTGCGCCACATGGAATTGCAGGTCTCGGTGGATGAGGCCGATGTCGGCAAGGTCGAGACCGGTCAGAAGGCCAATTTTAACGTCGATGCCTATCCCGACCGCAGTTTCCCGGCCGAGATCGAGACCGTGCGTTTCGCTTCCGAAACCGTGTCGAATGTGGTCACCTACAAGGGCATATTGACCGTCGACAATGAAGAGCTGCTGCTGCGCCCCGGCATGACGGCGACCGCCAATATCATCGTCGAAGAAATCAAGGATACGCTGCTGGTGCCGAATTCCGCGCTTCGTTATACGCCGCCGCGCGAATCCGCCTCGCGTGGCGGCGGGTTGATGAGCCTGTTTCGCCCGCCGCGCATGGGCCGCTCGCAGAACCGCGATGCCGGTCAGGCGGCTGCGGCCGGCAAAAGAACGGTCTGGGTGCTGCGCAACAACACACCAGTCTCCGTCGCCATCGAAACCGGCTCCACCGACGGCCAGCATACCGTGGTAAAATCGGGCGAGCTGAAAGCCGACGATCAGGTGATTACCGACGCCACGGCCCGCAACGCCGGCTGACGGAGGACAAGCCAATGCAACAGCCGCCGCTCATCGAATTCCGCGATGTCGTCAAGCAATATGGCCGTGGCGAAGCGACCATCCGTGCGCTCGATGGCGTCAGCCTCTCCATTCATGAGAAGGAATTCGTCGCCATCATGGGGCCGTCGGGCTCCGGCAAATCCACCTCGATGAATATCATCGGCTGTCTGGATGTGCCGACATCAGGCGAATATCTGTTTCAGGGCGTGCCGACCAGCGGCTTCGACAACGAACATCTGACGCTGCTGCGCCGGCACATGCTGGGCTTCGTGTTTCAGGGCTTCAACCTTCTCTCCCGCACCTCGGCGGTGGAGAATGTCGAGCTGCCGCTGATCTATCGCGGCATGAAGGCCTCGGAGCGGCGCGCGCGCGCCATGGAAGCGCTGGCGCAGGTGGGCCTGAAAGGCCGCGAGGACCACACCACGCAGGAGCTTTCCGGCGGCCAGCAGCAGCGCGTGGCCATTGCCCGCGCCATCGTCACCCGCCCCGCTTTGCTTCTGGCCGATGAGCCGACCGGCAATCTCGATACGAAGACCAGCATCGAAATCATGGAACTGATCACCGCACTCAACCGCGACAGGGGCATCACGGTGGTCATGGTCACCCATGAAGAAGATATCGCCGCCCATGCCGGGCGTCTCCTGCGTTTCGTCGATGGCCACCTCGCCTCCGACAGTGCGACGGACGAAAAGGAGACCGCCGATGTTCTTTGAAACGTCGCGTCTTGCGCTGCGCGCCATCAGCCGCAACCTCCTGCGCTCCTTCCTCACCGTGCTCGGCGTCGTCATCGGCGTCGCCGCCGTCATCGCCATGGTCACCATCGGCAACGGCACGACCGAACAGGTGAAATCGGAACTGTCGCGGCTCGGCACCAACATGCTGTTCGTTCGCCCCGGCCAGTTCGGCCCCGGAAGGGCGAGCACCGAAGCCAAGCGCTTCGATGACCGCGATGTCGAGGCCATCCGCAACCAGATATCGGGCATCCGCGCCGTCGCACCGCAGAACCGCAGTTCCGCGGCCACGGTCATTTTCGGCGGCAAGAACCACCAGACAAGCGTCATCGGCACCACCAACGACTATCTGATCGCGCAGGACTGGACCATTGCGCTCGGCCGCGATTTCCAGCCCGCCGAAGATCGCGGCGGCCAGATCGGCTGCATCATCGGCGAAACGGTGCGGCAGGAACTGTTCGGCGCGGAAAACCCGGTGGGGCAGACGATCCGCGTCAGCAATATCTCCTGCCCCGTCATCGGTGTGCTGGGCAGGAAAGGCCAGTCCGGCCTCGGTGACGATCAGGACGACACGATCATCATGCCGCTGAAAATCCACCAGCGGCGCATCGGCGGCACCACCACCATTTCCTCGATCATGGTCTCGGCGCAGGATGGCGTTTCGACTGCCAAGGTGCAGAGCGACCTGCAGAACCTGCTGCGCGAGCGCCGCCGCATCGGCATCGGCCGCGAGGATGATTTCACCGTCAACGACATGACGCAGATCGCCTCGGCCATGACCGGCACGACGACGTTGCTCACCGGTCTTCTGGGTGCCGTCGCCGCCGTCAGCCTTCTGGTCGGCGGCATCGGCATCATGAATATCATGCTGGTTTCGGTAACGGAACGCACCCGCGAGATCGGCATCCGCCTTGCCATCGGCGCACTGGAAAAACAGGTGCTGACGCAGTTTCTGGTGGAAGCCGTCATGCTGTCGGCCTTCGGCGGCCTTGTCGGCATCTTGACGGGCCTCGGCCTTGCCTATGCCGTCGTCGGTTATCTCAACGTGCCCTTCGTCACCAGCCCGTCGATCATCTTCCTCGCCTTCGCCTTTTCGGCGGCCATCGGGGTGATTTTCGGCTATTTCCCGGCACGACGGGCGGCGAGCCTGAGCCCGATAGAAGCGTTGCGGCATGAATGAAAGCCGGCGTTCAAACCGCAACCGGCTTTGTGTAACAACCTCTTCCCGGGGATTGACCCGATCCGCGTTTAGTCGCTCACCGGGGAGCGTGCACTATCCACCCACTCTTCAAGTGCGCGCTCTATATCGTCCTGATAGGACGGCAGGTTCTCCTTCTCACTAATGGCGCGGAGATACGCTTCCACGGCATTCCGCTGCAAAGGGGTCAGTAAGGAAAACGTCTCCTGGCGTCCGCACAAATAGGGTGCGAATTCGTGCCTGTAGTCGCCATCGAGATCGGCAATCATATAGGCGGGCAGATGAAAGCGCATTCCTTCAGCATCAAGGAAGGCGGGGCTGCCGGAATGTCTGTTAAGGTCCTTCAGCGGGATCGCCGTCCAATCATTCTTCTCATCGCCAGCACGACGTGCGGCGCGGACCTCATTGCTCGCATAATCGTCAAGCGCCTGCGCCTCGGAGAGGCCGACGCCCCCGCCCAGGGTCACACCCGCGAATGCCTCTCGCACCACGGCTTTGGCATTCGCGATATTATCGGGTTGCGACCTCATCAAATCGTCTGCCTGTTCAATGATGCGCTCCCCCACTCCCGTCACCATGCACAGTCGGCCAGTCTCCACCTTCGGTCCGCTCGAGCGGGGGACTATTCAACGTGTCCCCCTTCGATGCCGCTGCAGATCCCTTTGCCTCCTCCCAGTAAAACGCAAGGCAAACAATACCGGCAATCAGCGTCAGGCCAGCCACGACGCTGGCGACGATCAGCCCTATCGTCCAGATATCAATCGAGGCGCTACTGATGTCCATCCCGGTTCACTCCCCACGATCCAATCCTGCCGGCGGTCCGAAACGCCTTCCAGCATGGGCGGCAGGCGCTTCCTTCCCTCCCGCCAAACCTCGTAGAATATCCGATATCCTTGCTGATCTTGCGTCAGGGCGTCAATCGGATAGGCTCGCCCTCAAGTTTACCGGATGGAGTTTGGATGTTCAAATCGGTATCGGACAGCGCCGCTGCCGCAGACGGCGGTTCGCTCGCCCTCTTCGTCGAACGGATTGACGGACAGACGGAGCTGTTTGTGATCAATCGCTCCCTCGCGTCACGCGGAACCCCCGACTACAACAAGATCACTTCGAGCCTTCGGCCGCTTGCCAAGGAGGATTGCGCAATGATCGCGGCAGCTCTCGAGCCGCTGTTGACAACGACACCATCGATTCATCCGCTGGCGGATTTTATCGATACGCTGAAACAGCAATCATCCCGCTGATCGGAAATGCAGTGCGGCCAATCAAACGTTGGCCTCTGCCTCACGCTGCTTCGCCAGCGCCGCCAGATCGGCGGGCTTCAGCTCAACCGATTCACCGCAGCCACAGGCGGATGTCTGGTTCGGATTATTAAAGGTGAAACCCGAGCGCATCTTGGTTACTTCGAAATCCATCTGCGTACCGAGCAGATAAAGCACGGCGGAAGGCTGAACCCAGACCTTCGCCCCTTCGAATTCAACCAGATCGTCCTTCGCATCCGGTTCGGTCACGAGGTCGATGGTATATTCCATGCCCGCGCAGCCGCCCTTCTTGATGCCGACGCGCACGCCCCTGGCGTCCGGTCCGGAATTCTCGACGATTGCTTTAACGCGCGAGGCGGCAGCCCCGGTCATGGTCATGATCGCAAAGCCCATGGGCCCATTCTCCTTCGACAATCGAGTTCAAGGCTCGATGCTTATGGAATTCAATTTAAGTGCGCCGGACGATGTCATCAAGGGATGACACCTGTCAAAATCGCGTCAGACTTAATACCAGCCGACGGCGACCTGCGCTTCTTCGGACATACGGTCCGGTGTCCACGGCGGATCGAAGGTCATCGATACCTCGACGCCGGAAACACCCTCGACAGCACCAACCGCGTTTTCCACCCAGCCCGGCATTTCACCTGCCACCGGGCAACCGGGCGCCGTCAGCGTCATGACGATCTTCACCATCCGGTCATCCTCGATGTCGATCTTGTAGACGAGACCGAGTTCGAAGATATCGGCCGGAATTTCCGGGTCGTAGACGGTCTTCAGCGCCGCGATCACATCGTCGCTGAGGCGTGCCAGCTCATCCGGCGGAATGGTCGAAACCTTTTCCTGAGCTTCGGTCGCATCCTGGGTCTTTGCAGTGGCTTCGGCAGTCATGGTCTTAAACCTCAATCCTGATCTCTCAAATCCCGATATCAGGCGAAAAATTTGCGCGCATATTCCAGCGCCTCAACAAGAGAGTCTACTTCGGCGCGGGTATTGTAAAGGCCGAACGATGCCCGGCATGTGGAGGTGACGCCAAACCGTTTCAAGAGCGGCATGGCGCAATGGGTGCCCGCACGTACCGCAACGCCGCGCCGGTCGATCACCATCGAAACATCATGGGCGTGAATGCCCTCAAGTTCGAAGGAGAAGATACCGCCCTTGTCAGGCGCATTGCCGATGATGCGCAGCGAATTGATCTCGCGCAACCGCTCGGCAGCGTAAGCGGCAAGATCGGCCTCGTGAGCAGCAATCGCGGCACGGCCGAGATTGTCCATGTAGTCGAGCGCGTAACCGAGGCCGATGGCCTGCACGATGGGCGGCGTGCCGGCTTCGAAACGGTGCGGCGGCTCGTTATAGGTGACATTGTCTTCGGAAACGTCGAGGATCATCTCGCCGCCGCCCTGGAACGGCCGCATCTCGCGCAGACGATCCGCCTTGCCATAGAGCACGCCGATGCCCGAGGGACCGTAAAGCTTGTGGCCGGTCATCACATACCAGTCGCAATCGATATCGCGCACATCGACCGGCATGTGAACCGCGCCCTGCGAACCATCGATCAACACCGGAATGCCGCGCTCATGGGCGATGCGGCAGATTTCCTTGACCGGCACGATGGTACCGAGTGCATTCGACATATGGGTGATGGCAACGAGCTTGGTGCGCTCCGTCAGGCTCTTTTCGAAAGCCTCGATGTGGAACGCGCCATCGTCATCAACAGGCACCCAGACCAGCTTGGCGCCCTGCCGCTCGCGGATGAAATGCCACGGCACGATGTTGGAGTGATGCTCCATGATCGAAATGACGATCTCGTCGCCCTCGCCGATCTTGGGCATGCCATAACCATAGGCAACCGTATTGATCGCCTCGGTGGAGGATTTGGTGAAGACGATCTCGTCCACCGAACCGGCGTTCAGGAACCGGCGCACCTTTTCGCGCGCCGCCTCATAGGCGTCGGTTGCGGCATTGGAGAGGAAATGCAGGCCGCGATGCACATTGGCATATTCGTTCGCATAAGCATGCGAAACGGCGTCGATCACCACCTGCGGTTTTTGAGCGGACGCGCCGTTGTCGAGATAGACCAGCGGCTTGCCATAGACTTCGCGCGACAGGATCGGGAAATCCCGGCGCACGGCTTCGATGTCATAAGGGGCCGCCACTGCGGCGCGTTCGCTCTCAGGCATGATGTTCCAGCCAGCCGGAGATGATCGTCTCCAGCGCCTCTACCAGATTTTCTTCTTCCAGTTCCTCGACGATCTCGGCGACGAAGGCGTTGACGAGCATAGCCCGCGCCTTTGCCCGCGGCACGCCGCGCGCCATCAGGTAATAGAGATGGTTGTCGCTGATATCGGCAACCGTCGCACCATGGCCGCACTGAACGTCGTCAGCGAAGATTTCCAATTCCGGCTTGGCCGAGAACTCGCCATCGTCAGACATCAGCAGCGTATTGCAGGCCATTTTCGCGTCGGTCTTCTGGGCATCGGGCGCCACCCGGATCATGCCCTGGAAAATGCCCTTGGCACGGTCGAACACCACGTTGCGGAACACTTCCGTCGAGGTCGTGTTCGGCACGTTGTGGCCAAGAACCATCGTCACGTCGGTATGGGTTTCGCCACCCAAAAGGTTGACGCCGCGAACGATGAGGTCCGTGCCCTCGCCTTCCACGTCGATGCGCAGTTCCTGCCGCACCAGCTTGCCGCCGGCATTGACAATGAACAGGCGAATCTTGGCATCCGCGCCGATTTTCATGCGCAGCTGGCCAAGATGGATATCGGCGGCGCCCTGTTGCTGCAGGATGATCCAGGTCACTTCCGCGCCATCCTCGACAACGATATCGCTGACCGAAGAAACAAAGGCTGCATCCGAAGTCACCGAAAGGTGACGCTCGATGACGGTTGCCTTGGAACCCTTGCCGAAACGAACCGGGAAGCGGCTGTGAACCTGGCCTGCGCCATGGACCGCCTGCAATTCGATCGGCTTCTCGATCTCGGCATCGGCAGGGATATCGAGCACCAGACCATCGCGCACGAAGCTGCCGTTGATGCGGCCGATCGCGTCATCCTTGCTGGCTTCCGCAAGGCCTGCGGCCGCGGAACCGTCAGCCAGGCTTTCGGCAAAGCGCGACACGCGGATGTCTTCGATCCTGCCGATATCGGCCGTGCCGTGCTGCATATAGGCAACCAAAGAGCCGGCAACCGTAGGCGCCTGCTTCTCGATAACCGGCGCGGGCCGGTCTTCCGGAACGGCACGCAGCAGGCTTTTCAGATCGGTATAGTGCCATGCCTCGATGCGACGGGTCGGAAGACCACCGGTCTTCAGATCGTCGAACAGCACGTCGCGGGCAGCGACAACGGCGCCGTCACCGGGCAATTCGCTGAACTTGGCGGTATAGGCATCGACCAGCGCGGTTTCCGCTGGCGTCAGCCGGTTGGTAGCTTGAATGTTCATGGACATCACCTCCTGGCCTCTGGCTTAGGCCGCTTCACCGATGATGTCGGCGTAACCATTGTTTTCCAGTTCCAGCGCCAGCGCCTTGTCACCCGAGCGGATGATCTTGCCCTTGTAGAGAACGTGAACGCTGTCAGGCACGATGTAATCAAGCAGGCGCTGATAGTGGGTGATGACGACAGTAGCGCGATCCGGCGACTTCAGCGCGTTGACGCCGTCAGCCACGATCTTCAGGGCGTCGATGTCGAGACCGCTATCGGTTTCGTCGAGCACGCAGAGTTTCGGCTCCAAGAGCGCCATCTGCAGGATTTCAGCGCGCTTCTTCTCACCGCCGGAGAAGCCGACGTTCAGCGGACGCTTCAGCATCTCCATGTCGATCTTCAGATCGCCGGCCGCTTCCTTGACGCGGCGGATGAAGTCCGGCGTCGTCAGCTCGGACTCGCCGCGCGCCTTGCGCTGCTCGTTCATCGCAACCTTGAGGAACTGCATGGTGGCGACACCGGGAATTTCGACCGGATACTGGAAGGCAAGGAAGATGCCCTTGGCCGCACGCTCGGCAGCATCCAGTTCCAGAATGCTTTCGCCGTTATAAAGAATGTCACCGGAGGTCACTTCATAATCTTCGCGGCCCGACAGGATGTAGGACAGCGTCGACTTGCCGGAACCGTTCGGCCCCATGATGGCGGCAACCTCACCGGCGGCAACCTTCAGGTTGAGACCCTTGATGATCTCGGTTTCGGTATCGGCGATCTTTGCGTGCAGGTCGATGATTTCAAGCATGGTATTGTTCCTGTTCATGGTGCGGTTTCAAGGACCGCCTCGTAGACCCTATGGGCCCGTCTCAACTTTCACATCCGTCATCCTCGGGCTTGTCCCGAGGATCTAATCACGTCAATTATAGTCCTCAAAGGCCGGTGTACTCGGATGCGGCACATAAGCGTTTTCGATCTCGTCGATACGATCAAAAAGATCGAGCCACGTTGGGTTCAGCTCTTCGATCAACTTGATTTTCCACTCACGAAGATAGCGCTTCAACGATTTCTCCCGCTGGATCGCCAAAACGATGTTTGGGTGGGTTTCAAACCAGACGAGATTTTTCGCCTGATATTTTTCTGTGTAACCCTTCCGTTCAGCGTTTCGATGCTCCCATACCCGTCCCGATAAATCGCTCGTGACACCGGTGTAAATTACCCCGCGCGGTTTGTCAGACATCATGTAGACGAAGCCACTCATTCTAACAGCCACCGCAGCAGATCCTCGGGACAAGCCCGAGGATGACGAGGAAAACTTATCCCACGGACCCTTCCAGCGAAATGCCGATCAGCTTCTGCGCTTCCACGGCAAATTCCATCGGCAGTTCCTGAATGACTTCCTTGACGAAGCCGTTGACGATCAGCGCGATGGCCGCTTCTTCCGGGATGCCGCGCTGCAGGCAGTAGAAGAGCTGATCTTCGGAAATCTTCGACGTCGTCGCCTCGTGCTCGAAATGAGCGGAGGAGTTCTTCGCCTCGATATAGGGCACGGTATGCGCGCCGCACTTGTCGCCGATCAAAAGCGAGTCGCACTGCGTGAAGTTACGCGTGTTGGTCGCCTTGCGGTGGGCCGAAACCTGACCGCGATAGACGTTTTCCGAAAAGCCGGCGGCGATGCCCTTGGCGATGATGCGGCTCGACGTGTTCTTGCCGAGATGGATCATCTTGGTGCCGCTATCGATCTGCTGATGGCCGTTGGAGACCGCGATCGAATAGAATTCGCCACGGCTGTCATCGCCGCGCAGAATGCAGGACGGGTATTTCCAGGTAATGGCCGAGCCGGTTTCCACCTGCGTCCACGAAATCTTCGAACGGTTGCCACGGCAATCGCCGCGCTTGGTCACGAAGTTGTAGATGCCGCCCTTGCCTTCCTTGTCGCCCGGATACCAGTTCTGGACGGTGGAATATTTGATTTCGGCGTCATCAAGCGCCACAAGTTCAACCACGGCGGCGTGAAGCTGGTTCTCGTCGCGTTGCGGCGCCGTGCAGCCTTCCAGATAGGAAACGTAGGCGCCCTCTTCGGCGATGATCAGCGTGCGCTCAAACTGGCCGGTGTTCTTCTCGTTGATGCGGAAATAGGTGGAAAGCTCCATCGGGCACCGCACGCCCTTCGGCACGAAGACGAAGGAACCGTCGGTGAAGACGGCCGAGTTCAGCGTCGCGTAGAAATTGTCCGTCGTCGGAACGACCGAGCCCAGATATTTCTTCACCAGTTCCGGATGCTCGCGCACGGCTTCCGAAATCGACATGAAGATGACGCCGGCTTTGGCCAGTTCCGCCTTGAAGGTGGTGACGACCGAGACGCTGTCGAACACGGCATCCACGGCAACCGGGCGCTTTTCGACACCGGCGAGGATTTCCTGTTCCTTCAGCGGAATGCCGAGCTTCTCATAGACCTTCAAAAGCTCCGGGTCGACTTCATCGAGCGACTTCGGGCCGGGCGCGGTCTTCGGCGCGGCGTAATAATAAAGGTCGTTGAAGTCGATCTTGGGGTAGCTGACGCGCGCCCAGGTCGGCTCTTCCATCGTCAGCCAGCGCTTGTAAGCCTCAAGACGCCATTCCAGCATCCATTCCGGCTCCTGCTTCTTGGCCGAGATGAAACGGATCACCTCTTCCGAAAGGCCCTTCGGGGCCTTGTCGACTTCGATATTGGTTTCGAAGCCGTATTTATACTGGTCCACATCGATCTGGCGGACCTGATCGATCGTTTCCTGAACCGCTGCCATGTCGTTCTCCAATCTCGCCGGAGCCAAGGTCCGGTGGCTTGTCAACGTATCAAGGCGGAAAGCCGCCTTATCCATCTTCGGGCAATGTCACCGCGCCGTTAAGCGGGGCGGAGCTTATACCCATGTAAGTGCGGGATGGCGCTTTTCACACATCCCGGCAAGCGGAAAATTGCTATTCCGCAATTCTTTGCCGCATTTTAAGCGGCCTGACCGGCCAGCCTGCGCCGCCCGGCAATTTTCGTGAACGCCGCAAGCGTCCGTTCAATGTCCGCCTCGTCCGTCGCATGGCCAAGGGAAATCCGAAGCGCGCCGAGCTTGGGATCACGCCCCATCGCCGTCAGCACATGGCTTTCCCCCACCTTGCCGGATGAGCAGGCCGAGCCGGCAGAGAGCGCAATGCCTTCGATATCGAAAGCGATCTGCCCCGTTTCCGCCTTCAGGCCCGGCAGGGTGAAAAACGTGGTATTGCCGACGCGGGCAACGTCCTCGCCGTGGATGATCACATCCGGCGCACTCACCCGCATGCCGTCTTCCAACCGCGCCCGCAGAGCGGCAAGACGCACCGCTTCAATCTCGAGATTCCGGGTAGCAACAGCGGCAGCAGCACCGAAACCGATGACCGACAGGGTATTTTCCGTGCCGGAACGATGCCCCTTTTCCTGCCCGCCGCCATGGATCAGCGGCTTCGGCATCATCACCTCACCGCGCGAGACCAGCGCGCCAGTCCCCTTGGGGCCACCGAGCTTGTGGGACGAGATGACCAGAAAATCCACATCGAGCGCATTGATATCGAGCGGAGCCCGGCCTGCCGCCTGCACGGCGTCGACCACCATCAATCCGCCCGCCGCGTGCACCAGCCGCGCCGCTTCCGCCACCGGTTGGAGGATGCCGGTTTCGTTATTCACCATCATGCAGGCGACCATCGGCAGGCCGGTGGAAGCATCGTGCGAAGACAGAAGCGCCTCAAGTGCGGCAAGATCGATGACGCCCGCTGACGTAACGGGAATTTCCGTAACGTCAGCCTTGCTGAACCGGCCGCCTTCGCGGAAAGCGGGGTGCTCGATGGCTGAAACATAAAGATGGCCATAACGCACGGGAGCGCGCCCCATCTTGAAATCCGGTGTCAGCACCAGATTGGCGGCTTCCGTCGCGCCGCTGGTGAAGGTGACATGGGCAGCCTGCCCGCTAACAAGTGCCGCAACCTCGCGGCGGGCGCCCTCAACGGCGGCGCGGGCGGCACGCCCTTCCCGGTGGACGGAAGACGGGTTGCCGGCAAGATCGAGCGCGGAGACGAGAACATCGCGCACGGCGGGCAAAAGCGGCGCCGTGGCGTTCCAGTCCATATATGTCCGCGTCAAAACCGTCATGACGATGAGGCTTCATCCAATCTTCAATGCGCCAAAACGCATTTTTCTTGAAATTACAGTTGCGCTTGCCTTATGACACCACCCGAGTGCTTTAGCACACGCAAAGTTTCGAATTATTCTAAACTGCGTTCTAGAAAAGATGACACAGTTCGTCAAGTCTTCTCATCGGAAGAATGCGGTTGGAGAATGAAAAAACACGACCGGAGTACCAATGCCCGAAGTCATCTTTAACGGCCCTGCGGGTCGCCTCGAAGGCCGTTATCAACCCTCCAAGGAAAAGAGCGCGCCGATAGCGATCATCCTTCATCCGCACCCGCAGTTTGGCGGCACGATGAACAACCAGATCGTCTATCAGCTGTTCTATCTTTTCCAGAAGCGCGGTTTCACGACGCTCCGGTTTAATTTCCGCTCCATCGGCCGCAGCCAGGGTGAATTCGACCATGGCGCGGGCGAGCTTTCCGACGCCGCTTCCGCACTCGACTGGGTGCAGAGCCTGCATCCCGATTCGAAGAGCTGCTGGGTCGCCGGTTATTCCTTTGGCGCCTGGATCGGCATGCAGCTCCTGATGCGCCGCCCGGAAATCGAAGGTTTCATGTCGATTGCGCCGCAGCCCAACACCTACGACTTCTCCTTCCTCGCTCCCTGCCCGTCGTCGGGCCTCATCATCAACGGCGATAGCGACAAGGTCGCGCCTGAGAAGGACGTCAACGGTCTGGTGGAGAAGCTGAAGACCCAGAAGGGCATCCTCATAACCCACCGCACCGTTCCCGGCGCCAACCACTTCTTCAACGGCAAGGTGGACGACCTGATGGGCGAATGCGAGGACTATCTCGACCGTCGCCTGAACGGTGAGCTTGTGCCGGAACCGGCGGCCAAGCGCATTCGGTGATTGGCTGCGCATTTTTGGCGGGCGGCTCGATTTTTCTAAAATGATCGCCGGCGGGTATGGTTCACCCCCCTCTGCCCTGCCGGGCATCTCCCCCTCAAGGGGGGAGATCGAATCGTGGCGACCTATCGGCCACCTTGAACGTCGCAGCTCAGGCGAAGAGCAGGCGCCTAGCTGATCTCCCCCCTTGAGGGGGAGATGTCCGGCAGGACAGAGGGGGGTAAGCCACATCCGCCGTCTTCTATTAAACCCTCACCAAAACCCCACCCGTCACCGGCTCCTTCACCCCCGTCGTACCGGGATAGGTCAGCGGCAGCCCCTTCAGCGAACGCACCGCCAGATAGGCCCAGGCCTCCGCCTCCATCGACCCGCCATCGAAACCCGCCTCTTCCGCAGCGATCACCCGCGCGCCCACCTTTGCGGCAAGCTCGGCAAATTCCGCCATGATGACCGGATTGAGCCGCCCGCCGCCACAGACCACATAGGTCTTCGCCGCCTCCGGCAGGTAACTTGCCGATTTGAGGATCGCGGCCCCCGTCAGATGCGCCAGCGTCCGTGCCCCATCCGCCAGCGAGACTTCACCTTTTTTCGGCGGCAGGAAATCGCCACGGTCCAGCGAACGGCGAATGTTGGCCGAGAAGAACGGGCTTTCCATATAGCGCGCCACCAGCGACGCGACGACGCTGCCGCCCGCCGCCGTCTTGCCGCCCTTGTCGAAGGCCTTGCCCGTATGCGCCTCGATCCACTGGTCGATCAGCATATTGCCGGGGCCGCTGTCGAAAGCGGCAAGCCGCCCCGCCTCACCGATATAGGTCAGATTGGAGATACCGCCGATATTGACGAAGACGGCCGGCGTTTCGAACCCATCGGGCAGATTTGCGGAAAGCGCCATGTGATAGGCGGGGATCAGCGGCGCACCCTGCCCGCCATGGACCATATCGTTGGCCCGCATGTCGTAAACCACATCGATGCCGGTCTCAGCAGCCAGAAGCGCGCCATCGCCGATCTGCACGGTCAGCGCCTCATCCGGCCGGTGCAGCACCGTCTGACCGTGAAAACCGATCACATCGATATCGCCTGGCTGGAGCCGGTAACGATGGAGGAAGGATTTGACCGCCGCCGCATGGGCAAGCGTCAGCTTGCACTCGGCCTCCACTAGGTCGCCGGGACGTTCTCGTCGTTCACGAATGGCTTTGGCCGTAACCAATGCCTTCTGCCAGATGGCGCGCAGGCCGGGATCATAGGGGAAATATCCGCTCGGCCCATGCCGCACCACGCTTTCACCATCCGTGCGCAAAAGGGCGATATCGATGCCGTCCATCGATGTGCCGCTCATCAGCCCGATTGCCGTTTTGACCTCGCCCACCTGCCGCTCCCCTGCAATCACGAATCATCATGGAGTGAATCCCAACATTCATGGCCGAAACGGGTGCACATTTCAAAAAACAATGATAAAGCCGCGACGTTCATTGGTTCTCGATGACAGCAAAGATCAAACCAGAAAGTAAAAGGTTATGTCCAGGTTCAAGTCCGATTTCCTCCGCACGCTCGATGAGCGCGGCTTCATTCACCAGATCTCCGATGAGGCAGGTCTCGACGAACTGTTCGCCAAGGAAACCGTGACCGCCTATATCGGCTATGACCCGACGGCTTCGAGTTTGCATGTCGGCCACCTTACCCAGATCATGATGCTGCACTGGATGCAGAAGACCGGCCACCAGCCGATCTCGCTGATGGGCGGCGGCACCGGCATGGTCGGCGATCCCTCCTTCAAGGAAGAAGCCCGCAAGCTGATGACCATCGACATGATCGAGGACAACATCACCTCGCTCAAGCATGTCTTCGCCAACTACCTCGATTATGACCGCGCCAACAATCCGGCGCTGATGATCAACAATGCCGACTGGCTGCGCGGCCTCAACTACCTCGAATTCCTGCGCGATGTCGGCCGCCATTTCTCGGTCAACCGCATGCTGTCCTTCGACAGCGTGAAGACGCGCCTCGACCGCGAACAGTCGCTGTCCTTCCTCGAATTCAACTACATGATCCTGCAGGCCTACGATTTCGTGGAGCTGAACCAGCGCACCGGCTGCCGCCTGCAGATGGGCGGTTCCGACCAGTGGGGCAACATCATCAACGGCATCGATCTCGGTCACCGCATGGGGACACCGCAGCTCTACGCCCTGACCTCGCCGCTTCTGACCACCTCCTCCGGTGCGAAAATGGGCAAGTCGGCTTCCGGTGCCGTGTGGCTGAACAAGGACCTGCTGCCGGTCTATGATTTCTGGCAATACTGGCGCAACACGGAAGATGCGGACGTGGTTCGCTTTGCGAAACTCTTCACCACGCTGCCGATGGATGAGATCGCCCGTATCGCCGCCCTTGGCGGATCGGAAATCAACGAGGCGAAGAAGATCCTCGCGACCGAAGTGACCGCCATCCTGCATGGCCGTGCGGCGGCGGAAGAAGCGGCAGAGACGGCGCGCAAGACCTTCGAGGAAGGTGCGCTCGCTGAAAACCTGCCCTCCATCGAGGTTCCGACATCCGAACTCGATGCCGGCCTCGGCGTCCTGTCGCTCATCGTCCGTGCCGGCCTCGCCGGCTCGAACGGCGAGGCCCGCCGCCACGTTCAGGGCGGTGCGGTGAAGATCAATGACATTGGCGTTTCGGATGAGCGCCAGACGGTCGGTTCCGGTGAAGTGACCAGCGACGGCGTCATCAAGCTGTCGGTCGGCAAGAAGAAGCACGTTCTGGTTCGCCCGGCGTAAGACTTACAAAAACATCGTGTCGAGGACTGCGAAAGCGGTCTTCGATGCGCCGATACCCCCCCACTTCCGTCATGCCGGACTGGATCCGGCATCCAGCCACGGCGCGTCTGCGCCGGAAAAGGGCTCTCGCGCGATCAAGGACTTGATCGCACTGGATCCCGGATCAGGTCCGGGGTGACGGAGTGCGGGTGCACCCGTTCTCGCCAAACAGCCGCTTGCGCCAAGCTTTGCGACGCTCCATTCACTGAAATTCGAAAATCTGCCGGAAGACGCCCGGCGCGATCAGCGACAGCGGATTGATCGTCAGCTTCGGCTGGTCCGTCTGGCCGGAGAGCTTGAAGGTGATGCCGAGCAAGCCCCGGTCGCGGCCATTGCCGAGGAAGATGCCGATGAAGGGCAGCTCGCCGAACAGCCGGTTCAGGCCATAGGCGGGCATGAAGGTGCCGGTCATGTCCATACGGCCGCTCTGGTCCTTCAGCAGCCCCTGGAAGGTCGCGCCGATCTGCTCGCCGCGCACGACGCCGTTTTCCACCGCAACCGAACCGTTGACGTAAACGACCCGGGCAAAACCGCGCTGGAATTTTTCCGAGCTGACATCGATATTGCGACGCACCGCATTGTTGAGGCTCCTGCCGTCTTCGCCCGTCGGCGTGGCGACGATGTCCTGCAGCTTGGCTTCGTTGACGACGGCAAAATTGCGCAGGTCGAGCGAACCGCTCCAGTCGCTGCCATTGGAGGTCGTCAGCGCAAGGTTGAGAAGGCCGCCGCGAATGCGGCTGTAGATATTGGCGAAGCGGGCAAGCGACCCCGCGTCGCTGCTGGTCAGCGTCACGGTTCCGGTCGCCCCGCGATTGACGGTCTGCGCCACCACCGCCTGGCCGTTGCCGGTGACGCCACGGAAATCGATGGAGCGGACCTTGCCGTCCCGCACGCTGACGTCGGAACTGACATTGGCAAGAATTTCGTCGTTGAACCCGTAGACCTTGTCGAATTGCGTCTTGATGGCAAGGGATGGCTGCGAACGCGACGTCCCGTCGCCGCTGCCGGAAGAGCTGCGAAGCTTCGAGAGGAAAGGCCTGACATCGGCGGATTTCCCCGATGCGTTGATGATATAGCCGTTTTTCGAAGCGGCGACCGAAACGGCGTAATTATCGGAGGGCGAAAGCTGCACGCGGCTGAGATCGGCTGAAATAAGCCCGTTCTTGCTGAAAGCGATATCGCCGGCTGCGCCGAAGCCGTCGCCGTCGAGCGAGAAGTCGCTGATCGTCGTGCGCCCGTCTCCCATTTCCATGGTGAAGGTGGCGCTGGCGGGAATGCCGATACCCTTGCTCCAGCCGAGCCCGGGCAGAATGATCGACGCCTTGGTCAGATCGAGCCGGATATCCTGGCGTTTCGGGTCGGCGCCGTCGATTTCAATCGCCGTCGTGCCGCCGAGGACCGTGGAGAGTTCCGGAGCGAGCTTGGCAACCTGGGTTTCGTTCAGGCTCGCCTTCAGCGACAGCGTCGGTGCTATATCGCTGTTCTTGCGCACCGGCTCCGTCATCACGATGTCCATCGGCACATCGTCTACGCGGCCCCTGCCCTCCAGTTTGAGCTGGCGGTCATCCAGCGTCATGAAACCGTCGAGTGCAGTCACCTTGTGGCCCGCAAAGGGCTTGGTCAGCGAAAGGTTCTTCAGATCGAGATCGGCCGTCCACACCGGCGGAGGCGGGTTATGGCTGGAAAGCAGGCCAACGGTCAGATTTGCATGAGCTTTGACATCGCCGGTGAAATCCTCGGGCTTGAACTGCGTATCCTTGAGCGCATTGATGGGTTTGAGCGCCGCAAGCTCGGCCACGGCATCGGCCGAGCCCGAAACGTTCAGCTCGAGATTGCCGAGCAGCGGCTTGTCGTAAACAGCGGAAATGAGAAAACGGCTGTTTTCCAGCGCGAGCGACCGGTTCGACGGGAAATAGGATGTCCCCCGCTTGATATCGACGGCCATCTTGCCGCCGACGAGGTCGAAATGCGCGTCGACATCGCGCAACGGCGGAATGTCGCCGGTAGTATTGAGACGCGTATCGTCGATGTCGAAACGGATCTGCATTTCGCTTTCGCCGAGCACCAGCGGGCAGCCGGGGCCGCACATCCGTCCCTGCGGAATGAAGATCGCGATTGAGCCATTGGTGACGGTGCCGCCGTAGAGATTGGACACCACCCAGTCGCGCGGCTTGTGCGCCATCCAGAACGGCCAGAGCTGCTTGACCGCCGTGGCCTCCATCTTCGGAATCTGCCCGCCGAAACTGATTTCCGGCGACCCCTGGCCGAACCGGATTTTCAGCGATCCCGCCATGTCTCCGAGCGGGCCTGTCACATAAAGCGAGGGGACGTCGAGCTGCTTCGTCGCCGCCGTAAAATGCCCGTCCGCCTTCAGGCTGAAAGGAACCGGGGCCTCGCCCGAAGCTTCGGACGAAGCAACGGCGTTGTCGATCCGCAGCGAAAGGCCGAAACCGTCTTCCGTATCGCTGATTTCACCGGCGACCGGAAGAATTGTCCGCCCCAGCTCCAGCCGCGAATTGTCGATGGCAAGGGTGCTTTTGGCAAAGTCATAACGCGCATGGACAGTGCCAGCCGTAAAGGTCTGGGACTCGCCGCCGATCATCAGCGTTCCATTGCCGAGGCCGAGCGAAATCTCCAGCCGTGGCTCCTGCCCTTCCATGGCGCGCCGAGCGACAATATTGATACCTGTCTTGACGTTCAGTCCTTCATGGAGATTTCCGTCGGGATCGTATTTCTCAAGAAACGGGCCGATATCGAAACCGTCGATGCGGGCTTCAAAACCGTCTATCCGGCCGCCCGATCCCGAAGTCTGCAGCGACACGCTGGCAATTTCACCGTTGAACAGCGTTTCTCCATCGAGCGAATATCCACCCTGCTGATCGGGCGTCAGCGACAGTTCGCGCACTTCGACGGTGCGCGGCTTACCCAACTCTCCGGGCGGCAGGTGAATCGAAACGCTGGAAATATCGATTTCCTCGGTTCCGCTGCTCAGAAAAGCCTGAGCGAGCTTGTCCAGCTGCCCGAAGGCCTCCTGCAACTGCTGCGGCACGGCGTCGAGCTTGACGCTGGCGAGATCGAACCCGTTACCCTTGGGCAAAAGCGCCGTATCAAGCTCCATCCCGTCGGCCTCGAGGCTCTCCACCGAGACACGGCCGGTCAGAAGCGCAAGCGGATCGAGCGCCATGCCGATTGCCCGCGCCCGGCTCATATGCTGGCCGGATTCCTTCTCGATGATATCCACGTCCTCCGCCACCAGCGCAAGGCGCAGCCCGGTGGAAAACCTGATCGCCGAAGAACCGATCCGCGCGCTGTAATGGGGGCCGAGCGCCCTTTCCAGCGCCTGCTGCGCCTGGCTGGAAAGCGTCGCGTCGATCGATCCTGTCTCGACGGAAAGAATGATGCCGCCGATGGACAGGAAGGCCAGCACGAAAAGCGCTGCGAAAATCTTGATGAAGGCGCGCACCATGGAGCGCGGCGCCGGGCAATGCACGATGATGGGATCTTCGGCCTGCGCCGAAGGAAGATCGTGCAGCGCAATGATATCGCGTCTGCCGAACTTGACCTTTTCACCCCTGACTTCAGCCATACGCCCGTGTTTGCCCTTGAATAGCTTTGTTTCGCCGCAACACCGAAGCGGGATGGCGAAAAGTGTAAGCGGTTTTCGTCCGGAATCCCGCTTTAATTCTTTAGCCCGGATAACGATTGAGATTTAAGATCGTTTCGACCCGAAATCTAAATAGTGATCTGGACGACGCGCGGTTTCGCTATATATCGAATGTGGCGACTTTTCCTCAACATCCCGGCGAAAGAAAGGTAGATTATGACAGACTTGACGATTGGCGGCCCGGCTCCCGATTTTACTTTGCCCCGCAACGGTGAAGGGACGGTGACATTGTCCAAACTGCAAGGCAAGGCCGTCATCCTCTATTTCTATCCGAAGGACGATACTTCCGGCTGCACCGCAGAAGCCATCGACTTCAGCGCGCTGGGCGGCGAATTCGAGGCAGCCAACGCCGTCGTCATCGGCATTTCGCCCGACAGCGTCAAAAGCCACGACAAGTTTGCGGCAAAACATTCGCTATCCGTCATGCTCGCTTCCGACGAAGAGAGGAAGGTTCTGGAAGCCTATGGCGTCTGGAAGGAAAAAAGCATGTATGGCAAAAAATACATGGGTGTCGAACGCACGACCGTCCTCGTTGCCCCGGATGGAAAAATCGCGGAAATCTGGAACAAGGTGAAGGTCGCGGGCCATGCCCAGGCCGTTCTCGAGGCTGTGAAGAAGCTCTGAGGGACCAACCCGTCGTGACGCCCCCGTTCAAAATCATCTCGCTGCGAGGCGGCGCGACGGATGCCATCGTGAGCGCCGATCTCGACAGAAAGACCGCACTCGCGCAGGAAACGGCGACACGCTGGTTCGAGCGCCGCCTGTCGCTGCGCTCGCCTCTCGACCCGCCGCTGCCCGAGCGGCCGGGCAGACCCGAGAAACCGGAACTCGTGCCGCCAACCGCCGTGGAACGCCGCTCCCTTCACAGCGTCAGGGGCCGCATCGCGCTGCTGCACGCCATAGCCCATATCGAACTCAACGCCGTCGATCTCGCGCTCGATATTGTCGCCCGTTATGCCAGCGAGCCGGTGCCGCATTCCTTTTTCGACGGCTGGATGCAGGTCGCCTTCGAGGAGGCGAAACATTTCCGGCTGGTGCGGGACAGGCTGAGAAGCCTCGGCGCCGACTATGGCGATCTGCCGGCCCATGACGGGCTCTGGCAGGCCGCGCATTCCACCCGCAACGATCTCACTGCACGGCTCGCCGTCGTCCCGCTCATTCTGGAAGCGCGCGGACTGGACGTCACCCCTTCCCTGCAGGCGAAGATGCGTGAGACGGGCGATCTCGAAAGCGCCGCCGTTCTCGATGTCATCTATAATGACGAAAAGGGCCATGTCGCCATCGGCGCGAAATGGTTCCGGTTCCTCTGCGCCCGTGAAAAGAAGGACCCGGCCGCAACCTTCAGGCAGCTGGTGCGCGCGAATTTCCGCGGCCCTTTGAAACCGCCCTTCAACGACATCGCCCGCGCCGAGGCCGGCCTGACGCCCTCCTTTTACCGCTCGCTCACATCCGTCAGCCAATAGCCGACATCGCCAAAAGGCCTCTCCGGCAAAACTTCGTTAACCTTAACGAATTATGATTTCCCTTAAGAAATCGGCCAGTCCGGAGAGAGATTGTGACTGATACGGCGGAAAACCGGGTATTCGGCAAAAAGCGTGAGCCTCACGTGCTCATTCTCGCGCGCGGCGACAGGGTGCGGCACATGACCATCCGTCCGTGGATGGCGGCGCTTGCCGGCTGCACGATCGGCCTTTTCTCGCTCGGTTATCTCGGAGCCACAGGCTATCTCATTTTGCGTGACGACCTGATCGGCGCGACCATGGCCCGCCAGACCCGCATGCAGCACGACTATGAAGACCGCATTGCAGCGCTGAGAGCTCAGGTGGACCGTGTCACCTCCCGGCAATTGCTCGATCAACAGGTCGTTGAAAAGAAAGTGGAAAAGCTGCTGGAACAGCAGGCGGCGCTGACCTCGCGGCACGGCCGCATGAGCGAATTGCTGGAGCGCGCCGAAAATTCCGGCATCGCCGCCTCCCCGGCCGCACCCTCTTCTCTTTCGAACGCCATGGCGCCGGAAAAACGCGCTGACCTCTCCGGCGGCCTTTCAGCCATTGAAAAGCTGATGACGCCACGCAAGCCGCAGGTGGAAAAGCCGGCCACATCGGACAGACGCGCCGCCTATGTACCCGAAGCCGGCGAAACGCCGTCCGACCGGGCCGACCGGGTGTTTTCCAAGGTGACCCTGTCGCTGAAGGATATCGAACGCCAGCAGATATCGCGCATCGCCAGACTGACCAGCGACGCCGAGGACAAGGCGAATGCGATGCAGGACATCATCCGGCAGGCGGGCCTGAAAATCGAAGAGAACGGCAATGACGACATAGGCGGCCCCTATGCCGACCCCGAGCGCGGTGACACCGATCCTTTCAACCTGTCGCTCACCAATCTCGACAATGCGTTGAACCGGCTCGACATCGTCAAGGAAACCGCGACCACCCTGCCCTTCGGCAACCCGGCCCCCGGCCGGGCGATCACCAGCCGATTCGGCAACCGGATGGATCCGTTTCTCGGCCGCCCGGCCCTGCATACCGGCATCGATTTTCGCGCCGAAACCGGTGCCGACGTCAAATCCACCGGCGCTGGCAAGGTGACGGCCGCGGAAAATTCCGGCGGCTACGGCAATATGGTCGAGATCGATCACGGCCAGGGCGTGTCGACGCGATTCGGCCATCTCTCCGCGATTCTGGTGAAAGCCGGCGACAGGGTCGAGGCCGGCGACATCATCGGCCGCGCCGGCAGCACCGGCCGCTCCACCGGTCCGCATGTGCATTACGAGGTGCGCCGCAACGATACGCCAGTCGATCCGATGCGCTTCCTGATCGCCGGAACGGAACTCAAAACCTATTTAAAATAGCAGCCCGATTTTAATGCTTTTTTTGCGCTTTTTACGATAAATCGCTGAAATCTGCACCAAAGGCCCAGAAGCCCCGCCCGAACCCCGCTGTTTCGTGCGCTTTTCCCGTTGTTTCCTTGACTTTCCGGCAATTTGGGCATATCCCCGCGCCAAGTCTTTGCAAGTGCCGTCGCGGCACGCAGGTGTTCTTACCGAACCAGAACGGAAAAAGTTCTTCCTTTGACAACATTCTCTGATCTTGGCCTGAGCCAAAAAGTTCTTTCCGCTATTGCAGATGCCGGCTACACGACGCCGACACCCATTCAGGCTGGCGCCATTCCGCCGGCGCTGGAAAAGCGTGATATCTGCGGTATCGCACAGACCGGCACGGGCAAAACCGCGTCCTTCGTTCTGCCGATGCTCACCCTGCTCGAGAAGGGCCGCGCTCGCGCCAGAATGCCGCGCACGCTGATCCTCGAGCCGACCCGTGAGCTGGCAGCGCAGGTGGCTGAGAACTTCGAGAAATACGGCAAGAATCACAAGCTGAACGTCGCGCTCCTCATCGGCGGCGTTTCCTTCGAAGACCAGGACCGCAAGCTTGAGCGCGGCGCCGATGTGCTGATCTGCACCCCCGGCCGCCTTCTCGACCATTGCGAGCGCGGCAAGCTTTTGATGACCGGCGTGGAAATCCTCGTCATCGACGAAGCCGACCGTATGCTGGATATGGGCTTCATTCCCGATATCGAGCGCATCGCCAAGATGATCCCGTTTACCCGGCAGACGCTGTTCTTCTCGGCCACCATGCCGCCGGAAATCCAGAAACTGGCCGACCGGTTCCTGCAGAACCCGGTTCGTGTCGAGGTCGCCAAGCCCTCCTCCACGGCAAAGACCGTTGCCCAGCGCATCGTTGCCGCGCACAACAAGGACTATGAAAAGCGCGCCGTGCTGCGCGATCTCGTCCGCGCCGAAGAAGCCGAACTGAAGAACGCCATCATCTTCTGCAACCGCAAGAAGGATGTGGCCGACCTGTTCCGTTCGCTCGACCGTCACGGTTTTTCCGTCGGCGCGCTGCATGGCGACATGGACCAGCGTTCGCGCACCACGATGCTGCAGAACTTCAAGGACGGCAATCTGAAGCTGCTCGTCGCCTCCGACGTTGCCGCACGCGGCCTGGACATCCCCGATGTCAGCCACGTCTTCAACTTCGATATTCCCATTCATTCGGAAGACTATGTCCACCGCATCGGCCGTACCGGTCGTGCCGGCCGCTCGGGCAAGGCCTTCACCATCGTCACCAGGAGCGACACGAAGTATCTCGACGCGATCGAAAAGCTGATCGGCGAAAAGATCGAGTGGCAGAACGGTGACCTCTCCACCCTTCCCGCGCCCATGGAAAGCTTTGAAAGCAATTCCGGCCGCCGGGGCAAGGAACGGGGCGGCAGGGGCCGCGACCGCAACCGTCGCGACGCAGCGCCGGTCGAAAACATCAATCAGGGTGCACAATCCGCTGCGGACACGGACATCGCGGCTCATGGAGACGACAAGGTGAAAGCAGAACGCAAGCAGGAAAAGACCCCGCGCAATTCCGACCGCAACAGCCGCAATCCGCTGCACGCCAATGACGACAACCGCGACCGCCGCCGCCATTATCGCGACCATGACGATGGCCCGACACCGGTTGGTTTCGGCGACGACATCCCCGCTTTCATGCTGATCGTGGCCAACGCCAAGGCCTGACCGCGGGAATGGACAGCATGAAGCCGACCGCCAGGCCAGGTCTCGATTTTCCGGGTGTCGGCGTCGGCCTCGCCATCCTGCGTGACGGCCGCGTGCTTTTATGCCGGCGCTTGAAGGCGCCGGAAGCCGGATACTGGAGCATTCCGGGCGGCAAGGTCGATCACCTTGAAACTTCCCTCGCCGCGGCACGCCGCGAGGCCGAAGAAGAAACCGGGCTCAAGATCGGCAACGTCGAATTCCTCTGCCATAGCGAATTCATCGATCCGGAAGATCGCCACCACTGGGTTTCGCTGATCTTCGTCACCCACGATGCGCAGGGTGAGCCGGCACTGACCGAACCCGACAAGCTTTCCGCCATCGGCTGGTTCGATCCGGATAAGCTTCCCGAACCCATCTCCGCCTTTGCCAGGGACGCCCTGGCCGCCCTTAAATAAAGCCGCACAGGCAGCCGACCGAACTCGCTTGCGGGCGCCAATTGCCGTCAACGGGCATTTTCAAGCAGTCATATTGATCTGTACGTCGGAGCCGGCTTCGCCCCCTCCGCGCGATATCTTTTCCATAAATTCGAAAATGAAAGAACGTCTTTGCGCAGGACTTTTCTAATTCAATTTTAAATTGCTTAAATTAGCTCCATGTAAAAAACCGCCCCAGTTTCCCGAAGCGGTTTATACGTAATGAAAAAAATAGAATATGAAAAGCAATATAGTCTGGCAGTGCTTATAATCGGAACACTTTCCGAGGCCTGTTACAGCCAATTTCAGTCGTCCCCTGAAACAGTTATATCTAAGCTAATCATTTACTTTCCGTCAAGCAAATCTTCTCGCAAATGCGAAAAAAACATGGCGGAAAAGAGGTGAATGATGGGAAGGTTTATATATTTACCTTATATATCAATAAATTACAAATATGAAAATAAAATGTGCATCTTTTTGTGCTGCACTTTAAAAAGCAGAATCGCAGGCCGGCTTTCTCTAAACTGTGCTTATACGCGCCACATGTAATGGATTTATGAAGTAACGCCCGCCCCGACAATGATGTGAAATACTTCTCCACCCATCCGGCGCAGGAGCGAATTGCTCGTCGGCAAAAATAATCCTTTAATAAAAACATGGTGCGCAATTATATCGAACAGCAACAACTACAAGCTGCGACAACGACCCGCCCTCTAGAATCGGACAACTTCAGAGCAAATCCGCCGTCCCGCGGATGGCGATATGCGAATATGATGGAACATCGGCGATTTTTCCTTTGGAAAACCGGTTGTTGCCGATAAACATCAAGCCGGGACAACAGGATTTCTATCGCGTCATGCTTTCACTTCGCCTGCTAACGATCATCGCCGGTTTTGCCCTTGCGGGCTCAGCAAGCGCGGCATCGATTGGCATCGTTGCGCCCCAGAGCGGTCCTTACGAACTCCTGGGGCAGCAGGTACGGCAGGGTGCGACGGCGGCCGCGGCGAAGCTCGGGCTGGATGTCGTCGAAATCCATGAAAGCTGCGAAGATGGCAGCGGCGGCGCCATTGCCGATGGCCTCGTGGCCGCCAAGGTCAGCGCCGCAATCGGTTTCTTGTGCACCGAAACGCTTCAGGATGTTCTGCCGCCGCTGAAAGCGGCCGCCATTCCCGCCATCACGCTTTCCAGCCGCGCGCCGATCCTGATGGAAGACGCCCTGAAATACGGCTGGCCGCTCTTTCGCCTCGCCCCGTCCGACAGGGCCGAATCGGACAGGATCGCGGAGATCATCCTGCGCGACTGGAAGGGACACTCCATCGGGCTTGTGGATGACGGCACGATCTACAGCCGCGAACTGGTCGACCGCATCCGCTCGTCGCTCGAGGAAAACGGTCTGAAGCCCACCCTTGCCGATACGATGCGGCCCAACCAGGAACAGCAGGTAGCGCTGGTGCGCCGGCTGGCACGCACCGGCATTTCCCATGTCTTTATCGGCGCGGAGCGCAATGACGTCGCCATCATCGCCAGAGATGCCGGGTCGGAGAACATTCCCCTCACCGTCATGGGCGGCGATGCCATGAATGCGGCCAACAATCCGGTCCCTTTGGCCGCGAATGTGCTGGCGGTCACCCGCCCGGCCTATGATACCCTGCCATCGGCCCAGGCGGTTGCCGGCGAACTGCGCGGCGCCGGTATCGAGCCGGAAGGTTACGTCCTGCCGGCCTATGCGGCAGCGGAACTCACCGCCGCCCTTGCGGAAGCCACGCAGGCACAGTCGAAACCCGCGCCGGAGATACTGGCGGGCGGCACCCTTTTCAAAACCGTTCTCGGCGATCTTGGCTTCAGCCCGTCGCATGACCTTTTGGACAATCCCTATCGCCTGCAGCGATGGAACGGCCAGCGCTTCGAACCGGCGGACAAGGCTGAAAGACAATAGGCGAAACCCGCGCCGCCGAAAATTCGAGGAAACGCAGCTGAAAACCGCCGGCAACCGCGCGGGCAGCCGTTTCAAACCCCGATACTTGGTGTTAAAGGCAGCTTACGCAACGCGTCGAGAGGAGTTTGCCCCATGTCCCTGCCCATCCGCATAGCCCCGTCCATTCTGGCTGCCGATTTCGCCAAGCTCGGACAGGAAGTCGCCGATGTCACGGAAGCGGGCGCGGACTGGATTCATCTCGATGTGATGGATGGCCATTTCGTCCCCAACATCTCCTTCGGGCCGGATGTCATCAAGGCGCTGCGGCCGCACAGCATGGCCTTCTTCGACTGCCATCTGATGATCGCACCCGTCGACCCGTACCTCGAAGCCTTCGCCAAGGCGGGCTGTGACAGCATCACCGTGCATGCCGAAGCCGGGCCTCACCTGCACCGCTCGCTGCAAACGATCCGCGGGCTCGGCAGAAAGGCCGGCGTGACGCTCAACCCCGCAACACCGCTTTCGGTCATCGAAAACGTGCTTGACGATGTCGATCTCGTCCTGATCATGAGCGTCAATCCCGGTTTCGGCGGGCAGAAGTTCATTCCGGCCATGCTGGACAAGATCCGCGCGGCAAAGGCCATGATCGGCGACCGGCCGATAGAACTCGAAGTGGATGGCGGCGTGACGGCGGAAACCGCAGGCGCGATCGTTGCCGCCGGTGCGAATGCGCTGGTGGCCGGCTCGGCCATCTTCAAGGGCGACGGCGTTGCCGACTACCGCAAGACGGTCGCGCAACTGCGCCACGCAGCGGAAGCCGCGCGGACATAACCGCCGCCGAAGGGGGCACGGCAAGGCGTTGGGGGATCGGCATGGAAAGCGACAGGCGGGGTTTCCGTGACACGGCTTCGGCGGCGCTGTTTCCGCTGCTCGGCGCGCTTGTCTGGGCCGTCTGTTCCAGCGCCGCCGCCGCTATCGGCCTCTATGTCAGGAACCGGCTGGAAACCGACCATGCCGCCGACATCGTCATGCTTTTCTTCGCGGGCGGTCTTTTCGGCTGGCTGCTGGCCATGGCGGCGCTGCACTTCCTACCTGCTTCCACGGCCCTGCCGCTGCGTTTTGCGGCGGCCTGTCTTGCCATCGCTTTTTTCACGCTGGCAGTTGCGGCGGCGTTTTTCGCTTTCGAATACCGTATTTTCTATGCGCAATGGCACGCGCCGGCATTCTCCCGCATCTGGTTTTTCCAGCAGCTCTTCACATCGCTCGGCGCGATTTACCAGTTCTGCATTCTCGGCCCTGGCTTATATTTTCCCTTTGCCATCGTTCCGCTCCTGCCTGCGGGCGCAATCCTCTGCCGACGTGCGCAATGAGCAACAGAGGCATGTAGCTTGATAGATTGAGATTACCGGAACACTTTGCTAAACGGGCAGCAAAATTCCTCCACAAAGAAAGTCATTGCCATGATCCCTCGTTACTCCCGGCCGGAAATGGTCGCCATCTGGTCGCCGGAAACAAAGTTCCGCATCTGGTTCGAGATCGAGGCATATGCCTGTGACGCACTTGCCGAACTCGGCGTTATCCCGAAGTCCGCTGCCCAGACCATCTGGGAAAAGGGCGGCAGCGCCACCTTCGACGTCGCCCGCATCGATGAAATCGAGGCCGTCACCAAGCACGACGTTATCGCCTTCCTCACCCATCTTGCCGAGTTTGTCGGTCCCGACAGCCGTTTCGTGCATCAGGGCATGACCTCGTCGGACGTGCTCGACACCACGCTTAACATCCAGCTCGTGCGCGCCGCCGATCTGCTGCTCGCCGATATGGACCGGGTGCTGGCGGCGCTCAAGACCCGCGCCTTCGAACACAAGAATACGGTGCGCATCGGCCGCAGCCACGGCATCCACGCTGAGCCGACCACCATGGGCCTGACCTTCGCCCGCTTCTATGCCGAGATGCACCGCAACCGCGAACGCCTCGTCAATGCCCGTGCGGAAATCGCCACGGGCGCAATCTCCGGCGCCGTCGGCACCTTCGCCAATATCGACCCGCGCGTCGAAGAACATGTCTGTGCCAAACTCGGCCTCATCCCCGAGCCGGTCTCCACGCAGGTCATCCCGCGTGACCGCCACGCCATGTTCTTCGCAACCCTCGGCGTCATCGCCTCGTCGATCGAAAACGTCGCCATCGAAATCCGCCACATGCAGCGCACCGAGGTTCTGGAAGCGGAAGAGTTCTTCTCGCCGGGCCAGAAGGGCTCGTCCGCCATGCCGCACAAGCGCAACCCGGTTCTGACCGAAAACCTGACCGGCCTTGCCCGTCTGGTGCGCATGTCGGTGGTTCCGGCCATGGAAAATGTTGCGCTGTGGCACGAGCGCGATATCAGCCACTCCTCCGTGGAGCGCGCCATCGGCCCCGACACCACTGTCACTCTCGATTTCGCACTGAACCGCCTGGCCGGCGTCATCGAAAAGCTGGTGATCTACCCGGACAACATGTTGAAGAACATGAACAAGTTCCGCGGCCTCGTGCATTCTCAGCGCGTTCTCCTGGCACTGACGCAGGCCGGCGTATCGCGCGAAGACGCTTACCGTCTGGTACAGCGCAACGCCATGAAGGTCTGGGAACAGGGCGCCGATTTCCTTGAGGAACTGCTGGGCGACGAGGAAGTGCGCGCCGCACTTCCCGAAGAGGTGATCCGCGAAAAGTTCGACCTCGGTTACCACACCAAGCATGTCGACACGATCTTCACCCGCGTCTTCGGTAACGCCTGAGACTTGAACTGAGTTTGAGACCTTGAAGTTAATGCCGCCGCGACCTTGATCGCGGCGGCATCGCAACACAGATATGGGCGCATGAAAGTTTCAGAAGCAGATATCCTGATCGTCCCCGGTTATACCAATTCCGGCCCCGACCACTGGCAGAGCCGCTGGGAGCGCAAGCTTTCCACCGCACGCCGCGTCGAGCAGGCCGAATGGTCCAAACCCGTGAAGGAAGACTGGGTCGCCCGGCTGGTGGAAGAGGTCAATGCCTCCACCAGGCCTATCGTCCTCGTCGCCCATTCGCTCGGTGTGCCGACCGTCATCCATGCCCTACCGGAAATCGGCAAGAAGGTTTCCGGCGCGCTGCTCGTCGCACCGCCCGATGTCGCCAATCCCGATATCCGGCCGAAGCACCTGATGACCTTCGGGCCTTACCCGCGCGATCCGCTGCCTTTCCCGGCGATCACCATCGCCAGCCGCAACGATCCTTTCGGCTCCTATGAACATGCCGATGACATCGCCGCCGCCTGGGGCTCGCTTTTGATCGACGCCGGCATGTCCGGCCATATCAACACCGAGTCCGGCCATGGTCCGTGGCCGGAAGGCGGTATGGTCTTCGCGCAGTTTTTGAGCCGGCTGAAGGCTGTCGAGCCCTGACGGCACCAGCCCGGCGGACCGCCTCCCCTTCGATCAGCCCCGGAAGTTTAATTTCCGGGCGCAGCGGTTTCCCCGGCCTGTCACAAGAATTGAAGGGAAATATGCGAGCCGCATTGTAGAATGCACTCTTTTCCTTTATGGGACCGCTTCAAAGACCAAACGCAACGCCACCAGAATCGGCGTCAACCAAGAGACCTGCAATTATGAACCGTCGCCGCCGTATTTACGAAGGCAAGGCCAAGATCCTCTACGAGGGTCCGGAGCCAGGCACGCTTATCCAGTTCTTCAAGGACGATGCGACCGCCTTCAACAAGAAGAAACATGAAGTCATTGACGGCAAGGGCGTGCTGAACAACCGTATCTGCGAATACGTCTTCACGCATCTGAACAAGATCGGCATTCCCACGCACTTCATCCGCCGCCTCAACATGCGCGAGCAGTTGATCAAGGAAGTGGAGATGATCCCGCTCGAAGTCGTCGTGCGCAATGTCGCTGCCGGCTCGCTGTCGAAGCGCCTCGGCATCGAGGAAGGCGTGGTGCTGCCGCGCTCCATCATCGAGTTCTATTACAAGTCGGATGAGCTCGAAGACCCGATGGTCTCCGAAGAGCACATCACGGCTTTCGGCTGGGCCAACCCCGCCGAGCTCGATGACATCATGGCGCTCGCCATCCGCGTCAACGACTTCCTCTCCGGCCTGTTCCTCGGCGTCGGCATCCAGCTCGTCGATTTCAAGATCGAATGCGGCCGCCTTTTCGAAGGCGACATGATGCGCATCATCCTCGCCGACGAGATTTCGCCCGATAGCTGCCGCCTGTGGGACATCGAAACCCAGAAAAAGATGGACAAGGACCTGTTCCGCCGCGACATGGGCGGGCTTCTCGAAGCCTATTCCGAAGTCGCGCGCCGTCTCGGCATCATCAATGAAAACGAACCGATCCGCGGCACCGGCCCTGTCCTCGTGAAGTAATATCGGCCTCGTGAAATAATATCGACACCGCAAGGGTAAAATCAGGAGAAGATCAGGTGATCAAGGCACGGGTGACTGTTACGCTGAAGAACGGCGTTCTCGATCCGCAGGGCAAGGCAATCGAAGGCGCGCTCGGCAGCCTCGGTTTCGGTGGCGTCGGCCATGTCCGTCAGGGCAAGGTCTTCGACCTGGAGCTGGAAGGCGCCGACAAGGCCAAGGCCGAGACCGACCTGAAGGCAATGTGCGAAAAGCTTCTGGCCAATACGGTCATCGAAAACTACGCCATCGCCATCCTCTGAAGCCCCAGGAGCCGCTCCGATGAAATCCGCTGTCGTCCAACTTCCCGGCCTCAACCGCGACCGCGACATGATCGCGGCGCTGACGAAAATCTCCGGAAGCGCGCCCGTCACCATCTGGCAGACGGAAACGGATATTCCCGACGTCGACCTGATCGTCATCCCGGGCGGTTTCTCTTATGGTGACTATCTGCGTTGCGGCGCCATCGCCGCGCGCATGCCGGTCATGCAGGCCATTCGCGAAAAGGCCGAAAAGGGCGTCAAGGTTCTCGGCGTCTGCAACGGCTTCCAGATTTTGGTTGAGGCGGGCATGCTGCCGGGTGCTTTGATGCGCAACGCCTCGCTGAAATTCGTCTGCCGTGAAGTGAAGCTCGAAGTTGCCAACAACGACACGGATTTCACCCGCGCTTATGACAAGGGCCAGATTCTGCGCTGCCCCGTCGCCCACCACGACGGCAACTATTTCCTCGATACGGATGAGCTAAAGTCCGTGGAAGACAACGGCCAGGTGGTGTTCCGTTATGCCGACGGCACCAACCCCAACGGTTCGCTGAACGACATCGCCGGCGTCATCAACGCCAGGGGCAATGTCCTCGGCATGATGCCGCATCCGGAAAACCTGATCGAAGCCGCCCATGGCGGCAATGACGGTCGCGGCCTCTTCGCTTCGGCGCTCGGCGTCGTCGCAGCCTGATAGACCGGGCGGGCTTCGAGCCCGCCTTTTTTGATGCCGTTTCGGCTTCTCTTCTGGATGACCTGATGCCCCGTCTTCTTCGACACAATGCCTACAAGGCCGCCGCATTGATCCTCGCGGCGACGGCACTTGCCGCCTGCCAGCCGAAACCGCAGCCCTCGTCCTCCGTCTCCCGCGCGGCCCTGCCGACCATGGAACGGATCGCGCTTGGTGCGAATGCCTGCTGGTTCAAATCGGGCGACGCGGCGTTCAAGGCCTATCGCCTGGCGCCGGAACTCAACTCCTTCTCCGGCCGTCCGCGCATCCTGCTTGTGCCGCGCAACAGCCCGGAATCGCGGCCCATGCTGGTGGTTCAGGCCGAAGGCAACCCGGCGAAACTCGATGCTTTCGGCCCCGTGATGAACGAAGCCCTTTCCGGCCGCATCGCAACCGACGTCAAGCGCTGGGCGAATGGCGGCAAGGGCTGCTGATCGACAGACACTGGCCCCCCGTGAGAACGCGGCCGGCATAAAAAAACCCGCCAGCGCCGGTTGGGATTGGCATGGCGGGTTGCCGAATGGCTGCTTGGCGCCGGGGAAAGAAGGCGCCGCTCTCCGACAAAAAATCAAAGCGGCCGCGGCGGCCAGGAAAAGAGCCGGGATTTTGCCGCCTCCTTCAAGGCTTCATCCCGCGTAACGCCGATATCGTCCAGCAGATCGTCCGAAAGTTCCCGCAGGGCAAAACGTCCCTGACGTTTCCGCTGCCATGAGGACACGCCCGCAATCAGGCGACCAATAAGCGTGTGGGCGATCCTGGCCGGAAAGGGCGCCGGTGCGACCATGTCGCCGGCATCGCGGAACACGCGTTCCCGTTCGTAGCCGTCAGGATAGAGTGTATCCGCTGTCGAAAGGTATTGATCCATCTTGCGCATATTGCACCTATTGTCTCCGTGCGTTTGGCCTCACTCAATGCAGACAATAAATACAATTGACTTAGGGATAGATACAATGCATAAATTGTCACCATGACAAATTGGCTTCCCGACATTACCGAGGGCGATGGCCCGATTTACCTGCGCCTCGCCGACAGTATCGAAGGCGCGATTTCCGACGGCATCCTGCAGGCCGGCTCGAAACTGCCGCCGCAGCGCAATCTTGCCTACGATCTCGGTGTGACAATCGGCACAATCAGCCGGGCCTATGCGCTGATCCATGAGCGTGGCCTCGTCAGCGGCGAGGTCGGACGCGGCACCTATGTCAATGAGCGCAAGACCCCTGCCCCGTCATTGCCCATGGAGCCGGTAACGGCCGCCTTCGGCAGCACGCGCCACGCCGTCGACACCAGCGCGGAATTCCGGTTGAACACCACCGCCGCGCCGGATGTCGGCCAGAGCGGGCTGATCGCCCGGCACATCGAGGCGGTGACCAGAGAGCATCCCCACGACATTACCAATTATGCCCGCTCCTTTCCCGACAACTGGTGTATGGCGGGCGTTCGCTGGCTTTCCCAGAACGGCTGGTCGCCGAAGCCGGAAAACATCGTTTCGACGCTTGGCGCCCATGCGGCGGTGATGAGCGTGATGTCCGCGATGACCGCGCCGGGCGACCGCATCGTCTTCGAACCCGTCACCTATTCCCACATCAGCCGCAGCGCCGCCCTTGCCGGTCGGCGGGTGACGCTGGTGGAGGCGGATGAGAACGGCATTGTCCCGGATGATTTCGAACGCGTCTGCGCCCAGCAGCATCCCAAGATGATCTTCCTGATGTCGGCCGGCCAGAACCCGACCTGCGCCACCCTGCCGGAAGACCGCCGCCGTGCGATTGCCGATATCGCGCGCCGCTACGGTGTGTGGATCGTCGAGGACAATCTTTATGGCGCGATGACGCGCGATGCGATCCCGCTGATCGCCGAATTTGCGCCCGACATTACCTTCGTCGTCGGCGGCCTGTCGAAATCCGTGGCCGCCGGCGTGCGCGGCGGCTGGGTCGCCTGTCCCGCGCAATATTCCTCGCGCATCCGTATTTCCCACTCGATGATGACGGGCGGCCTGCCCTTCATGCTGGCCGAACTGAATGCGCGCCTCGTCAATAGCGGCGACGCCCACGATATCCGCAAGGATTGCATCGCCGAACTGAACGGGCGCGAGGCGATTGCCCGGCGCGTCTTTACCGGGCTGGACTTCAATTCGCTGCCCGATATCGCCTTCCTGTGGCTGAGACTGCCCGAACCATGGCTTTCCGGCACCTTCCGCAACGCAGCGATGAAGGAAGGCGTGCTGATCGATGACGAGGACGAGTTCAAGGCCGGCCGGACGGACAAGGTTTTCCACCGCGTCCGCATCAGCTTTTCCGGGCCCTCCACCCGCGAGGAGCTGACCCATGCCTTCGGCATCCTCCGCCACCTGCTGGATAACGGCTCCGCCGGCTATGAAAGCGTGGCGTGATACGGGTCGCAACGGGTGAATAACCGCATAAACCGCCAATTAGCCGGCAAAGCGGCGCATTTTCCTGTCGCGCCATGGAGCCTCTTGCGCTAAAGAACCGGAAACTTTCCTCGGCTCGAACCGCGTGAGACCTATGTCTATCTCAAACTCCATCAAGATCACCCCGGAACTCGTTGCATCCCACGGGCTGAAGCCCGACGAATACCAGCGTATCCTCGACCTGATCGGACGGGAGCCGAGCTTTACCGAGCTTGGCATCTTCTCGGCCATGTGGAACGAGCACTGCTCCTACAAGTCCTCCAAGAAGTGGCTGAAGACCCTGCCGACCAAGGGTCCGCGCGTCATTCAGGGCCCTGGCGAGAACGCCGGCGTGGTCGATATCGACGATGGCGACTGCGTCGTCTTCAAGATGGAAAGCCACAACCACCCGTCCTATATCGAGCCCTACCAGGGTGCGGCGACCGGCGTCGGCGGCATCCTGCGCGACGTCTTCACCATGGGCGCCCGCCCCATCGCAGCCATGAACGCCCTGCGTTTCGGTGCGCCGGATCATCCGAAGACCCGCCACCTCGTGGCAGGCGTCGTCGCCGGTGTCGGCGGATACGGCAATTCCTTCGGTGTGCCGACCGTTGGCGGCGAAGTGGAATTCGATCCGCGTTATAACGGCAACATCCTCGTCAACGCCTTCGCAGCCGGTCTTGCCAAGTCCAATGCGATCTTCCTCTCGGAAGCCAAGGGCGTCGGCCTGCCGGTCGTTTATCTCGGCGCAAAGACCGGCCGCGACGGCGTCGGCGGCGCGACCATGGCGTCTGCCGAATTCGACGAGTCCATCGAGGAAAAGCGCCCGACCGTTCAGGTCGGCGACCCCTTCACCGAAAAATGCCTGCTGGAAGCCTGCCTCGAGCTGATGAAGACCGGTGCGGTCATCGCCATTCAGGACATGGGTGCGGCCGGCCTCACCTGCTCGGCCGTCGAAATGGGCGCCAAGGGCGATCTCGGCATCGAGCTTGACTTGAACGCCGTACCGGTGCGCGAAGAGCGCATGACGGCTTACGAAATGATGCTGTCGGAAAGCCAGGAGCGCATGCTCATGGTTCTCGAGCCCTCCAAGGAAGAAGTCGCCAAGGCGATCTTCGTCAAGTGGGGTCTGGACTTCGCCATCGTCGGCAAGACCACCGATGATCTGCGTTTCCGCGTGCTGCACAATGGCGAGGAAGTCGCCAACCTGCCGATCAAGGAACTGGGCGATCAGGCTCCGGAATATGACCGCCCGTGGACGCCCGCCAAGGTGCCCGCGCCGCTTTCGGAAAACGACGTCCCCGCCGCCGATATCGCCGATGCGCTGGTATCGCTGGTCGGTTCGGCCAACAATTCCTCGCGCCGCTGGGTCTACGAACAGTATGACACGCTGATCCAGGGCAATTCGCTGCAGCTTCCCGGCGGCGATGCCGGCGTGGTTCGCGTCGAAGGCCATGACAGGAAGGCGCTCGCCTTCTCCTCCGACGTGACGCCACGTTATGTCGAGGCCGATCCCTTCGAAGGCGGCAAGCAGGCCGTGGCCGAATGCTGGCGCAACATCACCGCAACGGGCGCTCTGCCGCTGGCGGCCACCGACAACCTCAATTTCGGCAATCCGGAAAAGCCCGAGATCATGAGCCAGCTGGTCCATGCCATCAAGGGCATCGGCGAAGCCTGCCGCGTGCTGGAATTCCCCATCGTTTCCGGCAACGTCTCGCTCTATAACGAAACCAACGGTCAGGCGATCCTGCCCACCCCCACCATCGGCGGCGTCGGCCTCCTGAAGGACTGGAGCCGCATGGCGCGCATCCGTTTCGCCGCCGCTGACGAAGTGGTGCTGCTCGTCGGCGCCCCTGCCGGCCTCGGCACGCATATCGCCCAGTCGGTTTACATGCGTGACATTCATGGCCGCATCGATGGCCCGGCGCCGCATGTCGATCTGGCCGCTGAAAAGAACAACGGCGATTTCGTCCGCAGCCTCATCACCGACGGCCTTGCCACCGCCGTTCACGATTGCTCCTCGGGCGGTCTGGCGCTTGCGGTTGCCGAAATGGCGATTTCGTCGGGCATCGGCGCAACCATCGACGCCGTCGAAGGCCACAACCCGGTCCTCACCTTCTATGGCGAAGATCAGGGCCGTTACGTTCTGACGGTCAAAAAGGACGATCTCGACGAGGTGCAGACAGCGGCGAAGGCGGCGGGCGTTTCCTGCCCGGTCATCGGCGTTACCGGCGGTTCCACCGTAAAGCTGGGCACGGCGCGGGCTGTCGAGATTAAAGAATTGCACTTGGCCTATGAATCGTGGTTCCCTCAATTCATGGACGGCGAAACTTTGCTCGCCGCAGAATGAATTAAGGAGAAACACCATGCCCATGAAACCCGGCGACATTGAAGACATGATTAAGGCGGGAATTCCCGGGGCAAAGGTCACGATCCGCGATCTGGCCGGTGATGGCGATCATTACGCGGCGGAAGTCGTTGCGGAAGCATTCAAGGGCAAGACCCGCGTGCAGCAGCACCAGATGGTCTATGACGCGCTGAAGGGCAATATGGGCGGCGTTCTGCATGCCCTTGCCCTGCAGACCTCGGCTCCGGAATGATTGCGCCCGTGAAAGCGGTTCCGGCAACAGACCGTCTCTGTCCCGCCTGCGGCCGAGCGTGAAACCTGCGGAATAAATCAAGGCCCGCGTGATACTCTCACGCGGGCCTTTTTTCATGTCCGGCCGAATGGGTTGGTGCCGCTTACAAGGCGGGCGGCGTCTGCGAATCCAGAGCGGCGAAGGAGGCGGCCGGCAAGGGGCCCGCCGTCAACAGGGTAAAATCGTAACCGGATCTGCGATCCGGCCCCAGCACATATTGCCGGTGCATGCGCAGGAAGTTGCGCTTGTTCTTCTTATAGCGGTCTGGCGAGAGCGAATGCTTGAAACGGATCGGTACGATCTTCGGCTGCGGCGCATCCCTGTGACCGGTCAGGCCAACCGTATTGCACCGGTAGAGATGAATAGGATCGGTCAGGCACTGGATATCGAACCATGTCACCTCCGGGTGACGCGCAATCATGCCGATGCTTTGGCGAAGCCGGTCCGCGCTCGACAGGAACGCACATTGCAGCGCCGCCCCGCCCAAGGTCGCAAAGGACAGTTTCCGGCCATCCAGCGCATCCGGCTTCAGTTCCAGCACGCGGCCGATCACGGCGAGCGCAAGGCTGGCGCCCATGCTGTGGGAAACCACCAGAACCTCATCCGCGGGCTGCTCCAGCGCCGTCAGAACGAGTGCTGCCCTCTCCTCGATCCAGTCACGGGCAATCGGCTCATCGCGGCCGACCGCGAGCGCGAACCGCCAGTCCGCATAAAGATGCAGGGTGTGAAACCGCTCCGCAAACGGCAGGAAAGCCTTCACGAAAAACAGGGCGGCGACGGGAAGACTGATCACGAAAAGCCAGAGCGGTAAACCAAAAAGCCATGGTGAGAGCGCAATGCCTGCAGCAAGCGCACCGCCGACAAGCATCAGCAGGAACGGAAAGATGAAGAAGAGGCCAAAACGCCAGGCGTGGCGGAAATAACGCGCCGCACCGCCCTCGGCGATGATGCCGGCTCCGGCCTTGAAGCCGAGCCAGATCTGCCGCCAGACTGGCGCATCGCGCAATTGCGATATTACCGCATTATGGTCGTAGACGAAAATGTCGGAGCGCGTCCGCCAGTCGCCCGCCGAGGCCTCCACCGTGAATGTTTCACCCCCAGGCGCATTCTCCAGCGGCCCCACGGCATAATCGACATCCCATGTCTTGCCGGAGAGCGCCGCCGCCCGCTGGTAACGCAGATGATGGGCGGCCGCATCGAGCGGATCGAAACCGGGGAAATAAAGAACAAGTCGTGACTTGACGGCTGGCATGCATAAACCTTCGGCCGGAGCATTTCCAGTAAAAGCGCAATCGCTTTTACGTCGGGACAATGCGTAAAAACAAAGAGATAGCGCGCTTTTGCGTTTCGGAGGAAAGCAAATGCGCGCTAGAGACACCCGAAAGGATCGCTTGATACAGCGGGCGATGCACGTATAGTAAAAATCGCGACGGAAATGTGATTTATTTATCGGTGAGGGAAATTTGTCTGGCATCGTCGATCAAGTACTCAACGGCGTCGTCAAGGGCGCGCTCTCTGAAATCCTCACCAAGACCGGCATCCGCAAGACGCGCCGCGCGCGTCGGACGAAAAGCACCGGCTCGCTTGCCGGCGGCATCGTCGGCTCGGTTCTGGAAGCCGCGATCAACGCCGCCATCAAACCCAAGCCGGCCAAGAAGCAGGTGAGCAAAAGGCGCACAGCCGCCGCCCGCAGCCGGCAGAGATATCGTTGATCCGCCACAGGCCGATATTTGACATGCGTGCACCGCATCGGGGACGGATTTTTTACGCTTCCCGGGTGGAAATCGCGCCACGACATGTTATCTAGGAACAAACAGAAAGCAGCGGCCTTGAACCGCATGTGAAAGGAATAGGCCTATGAGCGGCATTCACGACATGATCGACAGCGAAGTGAAGAGCAACGACATCGTTCTTTTCATGAAGGGCACCCCGCAATTTCCGCAGTGCGGTTTTTCCGGCCAGGTGGTACAGATCCTCGATTATCTCGGCGTCGACTACAAGGGCATCAACGTGCTTGCCGATGCAGATATCCGCCAGGGCATCAAGGACTACTCCAACTGGCCGACCATCCCGCAGCTCTACGTCAAGGGCGAATTCGTCGGCGGCTGTGACATCGTAAGAGAGATGTTCCAGTCCGGCGAACTTCAAAACCACTTCCAAGAACAGGGTATCAGCGTCCGCGGCGCGGCCTGATTTCGGCCGGTTCATCCGGCCCACCCTGATTGTCAGAAATTTATGCCAGGCGTTGCTTCATGCAACGCCTTTGCCGTTCTTTTTGGGGCAATCCTGTGACAAATCTTTCACAATCCACCGCTTCGCGCGCAGGCTCGATGGGGCGCACGGAATTCATCGCGCTGGCCGCGATGCTGATGGCGCTGAACGCGCTCGCCATCGACATCATGCTGCCCGGTCTTCAGGAAATCGGCGCCTCGCTGGGCGTCGAGAACGAAAACCACCGCCAATATGTGATTTCCAGCTATCTTCTCGGCTTCGGCATCGCCCAGCTTCTCTACGGACCGATTTCGGACCGTTTCGGACGCCGCAAGCCGATGTTCGTCGGGCTTGCCATCTACATCGTTTCAGCCATCGCCGTGGTCTTCGTACCGTCCTTCTCCGGGCTGCTGATGCTGCGCTTCATTCAGGGTATCGGTTCGGCGGCGACGCGTGTCATCACGGTCTCCATCGTGCGCGATATCTATGGCGGACGGCAGATGGCGGAAGTCATGTCGCTGATCATGATGGTCTTCATGGTCGTACCGGTCATAGCGCCCGGCACCGGCCAGATCGTGCTGTTTTTCGGTGACTGGCACCTGATCTTCGCTTTCATGGCGGCCATTGCCGCCGTGGTGACGGCCTGGATGTATTTCCGCCTGCCGGAAACCCTGCATCCGGACGATATCCGCCCCTTGACCGCAAGCTCGATCCTCGGCGGTTTCAAGATCGTGCTCACCAACCGTATCGCGCTCTGTTATACGCTCTCCAGCACCTTCATCTTCGGGGCGCTGTTCGGCTTCATCAACTCGGTCGAACAGGTCTATAAGGGCATTTACGGGCTCGGCGCATGGTTTGCGGCGGCTTTTGCAGGCGTGGCGCTGTTCATGGCCTTCTCGTCCTTCGTCAATGCAAGGCTGGTCGGCCGGTTCGGCATGCGCAAGCTGTCGCACGGCTCGCTGCTTGGCTTCATCGCCATCACCTTCCTCTGGCTGCTGGTGCAGGTGCTGGGGCCGGAACCGATGCCTTTCGCCATCTTCATCGTGTTCTTCGCGCTCGCCATGTTCCAGTTCGGCTGGATCGGCTCGAACTTCAACTCGCTGGCGATGGAACCGCTCGGCCACGTCGCCGGCACCGCATCGTCCGTCATGGGTTTCATGGGAACCGTCGGCGGCTCGCTGATCGGCGCGGCCATCGGCCAGTCTTTCAACGGCACGGCGCTGCCCATGGTGGCGGGTTTCTTCACCGTCTCCATCGTCGGCCTCATCTTCGTGCTGATCGGCGAAAAGGGCGTGCTGTTTCAGGCGCATAACAAGCCGACGCGGTGAGGGGCGGTAGAAAAATGAAAGGGCGCGGAATTCTGTTCCGCGCCCTTAATGTGACAACAAGTCTGCTTTCACACTCAACGTCATCCTTGGGCTTGTCCCAAGGATCTAATCACGTCAACAAAATCGGGACGTTGCAGATGCTCGGGACAGGCCTGAGCATGACGGAGGAGAGATTTCAGGACGTTGCAGGCAGGCTTGTGAAGGCAAGAAGCTGAAATTCGCGTGAGCGCACCTCACACCGTAAAAATCTTCTCCCGCAGCAGTTCCCACGTCTCCTGATCCGGCGCGAGCAGCAGCCCGCCATCCACATGGTTCGGCAGATAGGGCGAGCCGTCGAGGCGTGCCGCATAGGCGCCCGCCTCCTGCGACAGCAACGTGCCGGCCAGATGGTCCCAGGGCATTAGCTTGTTATACATCAGGAAATGCATGTGGCCGCCGCAGAACAGGCGATATTCATGCGCCGCGCAGCGATAGCTGGTGAAGAGCCGCACATCGGCGAGGTTCGTCAGGATCTTGCGCCGTGTCTCCACGTCGAAATAGCCCGTATTGGCGATGCCGACCATCTGCGACAATTCCGGGGCCGGCACGACCGACATCTCGGTCTGCGAACCGTCGGCGCTGCAAAGCCACGCGCCGGAACCCTTTTCGGCAATCGCCCAGTCATTGCCCATCGGATCGAAGATCAGGCCGGCAACGGTCTCGCCCCTGGAGATGACGCTCATCATCACGCCGAAGAGCGGCAGGCCGGAAGCAAAATTATAGGTGCCGTCGATGGGATCGACCACCACGGCGAGATCGGCATCGGCAAGCTTGCCGAGCAGCGAGGCATCCGCCGCCACCGCCTCTTCGCCGATGAACAGTGCATCCGGCATGATTTCCTGCACACGCGCACGGATCAGCCGTTCGGCGGCCTCGTCGGCCTCGGTGACGAGGTCGATCGCCTCGGTCTTCATCCGCACATCGCCTTCGCCCAGATTGCGGAACCGCGGCAGGATTTCCACTGCCGCCGCCTCCTGAAGCGTATTGGCAAGAGAGGCGATGTCGAGTTCGAGAGCCATGGGCGATATCCTTCTTTCTGAGCGTGATCTTATAAGGCGACGATTTCCCGTCGCAGCATCTTCCAGCTTTCCTTGTCGGGAGCAGACAGAATGCCGCCCTCCGTTTGCCCCGGCCGATAGGGCGTATTGTCGAAACGGGCCGTGTAACCGCCCGCCTCCTGATGAATGAGCACGCCGGCGAGATGATCCCACGGCATCAGCTTTTCATGGCCGATGAAATGCAGCTTGCCGGCCGAGGCGAGCCAATATTCATGTGCCGAGCAGTTGAGCGACAGCGCCATCTTGATCTTGGCCATATTGGCGGCAATCACCGGCCGGCGATCCTGATGGCTGTGGCCCCAGGAAAAGATGCCGACCATGTCGGACAATGGCGCGGGATCGGCAACCCTGAGCTTCGCCTGCGAACCGTTCCTGCGGTTGAGAAACGCACCCTCGCCTTTCAGGGCAACGATGGTATCGCCCATCACCGGATCGTGGATGAAGCCCGCCACAGTCTCGCCCTTGACGGTGACCGCAAGCAATGTGCCGAAAGCGGGGAAGCCGGAAGCGTAATTGAAAGTACCGTCGATGGGGTCAATCACGAAGGCAAGCGGCGCATCGGCAAGTGCGGGAATGACGGATTGGTCCGCCTCATAGGCTTCTTCGCCGACGATATGGGCCTTAGGAAATCGCTGGAGGAGAGCGGCGGTGATCGCCTTTTCCGCCAGAACATCGGCCTCGGTGACCAGATCGACGGCGGAGGTCTTTTCGGAGATCGCACCGGCGCTCAGGTTTCGGAAGCGGGGAAGAATTTCATTCGCGCCGGCAGCGGCAACGGTGGAAACGAGGAAGTCGATATCTTTGTCGGAAAGGGTCATCGGGCGGGGCACTTCTTCATAAAAGGGAGTTAGCCTCCCTACGCTCTTCAGGTGACGCCCCGGTGACAGAAAGCGCCGAGAAATCAAAAAGCTTGGGATCAAGCAGATGCGATGGATTGACATGGGCAAGCGCCCTCAGCATCACGTCCTTGCGGCCGGGCATACGCCGTTCGATGTCGGCCAGCATCTCCTTCATGGCATTGCGCTGAAGCCCGTCCTGCGATCCGCAGAGGTCGCAGGGAATGATCGGGAATTCCATCGCCGCCGCGAATTTCGCCATATCGTCTTCGGCGCAATAGGCAAGCGGGCGCATGACCATCAGGTCGCCCTCGTCATTCAAAAGCTTGGCCGGCATTCCGGCCAGCCGGCCGCCGTGGAAGAAGTTCATGAAGAAGGTTTCGAGAATATCCTCGCGATGATGGCCGAGCAGCAGCGCGTCGCAACCCTCCTCCCGCGCGATGCGGTAGAGATTGCCGCGCCGGAGCCGCGAACAGAGCGAACAGTAAGTGCCGCCGGAAGGCACCTTTTCCTTCACCACGGAATAGGTATCGCGATATTCGATGCGATGGGCGACACCGATCTTCGCCAGATACTCCGGCAGCACGTGTTTGGGAAAATTCGGCTGGCCCTGATCCAGATTGCAGGCAACCAGTTCCACCGGTAAAAGCCCGCGCCATTTGAGATCGAGCAGCAGCGCCAGAAGACCATAGCTGTCCTTGCCGCCGGAAAGGCCAACCAGCCAGCGCTTTTGGCCGTTCAGCATGCCGAAATCTTCAAACGCCTGGCGCACATTGCGCAGCAGCCGCTTGCGCAGCTTGTTGAACGAGACAGACCGCGGCGCGTTGTCGAACAGGGGATGCGAGCTGCCGTTTTCCTCGGACGCGTCCTGATCCGCCCCGATCGGTGCGGCCCCGGCCTGATCTACAAAGTCATCGATCTTGGTGAGAATGTTCATCATCCGCTCGCTCCGGCACGACTGCCGTTCTTCATGCAGGCAATGCCCCCATCCGCCTGCAATATCAAGCCCCGAATACCGACCAGCCGGTTTTCGTCGCCAGCAATTCCAGCGCCTGTGACCCGAGCGCCGAATTACCCACCTTGTTGAGACCCGGCGACCAGACCGCAATCGACGCATTGCCCGGGGCCACCGCCATGATGCCGCCGCCGACGCCGCTCTTGCCCGGCAGGCCGACATGATAGGCGAAATCGCCCGATCCGTCATAATGGCCACAGGTCAGCATCAGCGCATTGATGCGTCGCGCCCGCCGGTCCGAGACGACCGTGTGGCCCGTCAGCGGATTGCGGCCGCGATTGGCGAGGAAGAGGCCAGCGCGGGATAGCTGGGCACAGGTCATGGAAAGCGCGCACTGATGGAAATAAACGCCGAGCGTATGTTCCACGGGATGATGCAGATTGCCGAAGGAACGCATGAAATTGGCAAGCGCGAAATTGCGGAAGCCCGTCGCCTGCTCGGATTTTGCCACCGTGTCGTCAATGCTGATCGTGTCATCGTCCGCGAGATAACGCACGAAGCGCAGAAGCTCGCCGATGGCCTCGCGCGGCTGGTGGCCGGAAAGAACGATATCGGTCACCACGATCGCGCCGGCGTTCACGAAGGGATTGCGCGGGATGCCGTGCTCATGTTCCAGCTGGACGATGGAGTTGAAGGAAGAGCCTGAAGGTTCGCGTCCCACCCGGTTCCACACCGTCTCGCCGGCCTTGCCGAGCGCCAGCGTCAGCATGAAGACCTTGGAGATACTCTGGATCGAAAACGGTACAAGCGCATTGCCAGCCGTATAGGTGGTTCCATCGACGGTGGTGATGGCGATGCCGAACTGGTTGGGATCGACCTTGGCAAGTTCGGGAATGTAATCCGCAACCTTCCCCTCACCCAGTCTTGGCAGCATGCTGTCATAGATGGAATCGACGATCGCCTGAATATCCTGCATGCAAAGCCTTCCCCGGCAAACAAAAAAGCCGCCCCGAGGGGCGGCTTTCTCAATACTGAAACGCGTCGATTAACGCGAGTAGAATTCGACGACCAGATGCGGTTCCATGACGACCGGGTACGGAACGTCGGAGAGAGCCGGAACGCGGGCGTAGGTCGCAACCATCTTGTTGTGGTCGACTTCGATGTAGTCCGGAACGTCACGCTCAGCGAGCTGAACGGCTTCCAGAACGGTTACGAGCTGCTTGGACTTCTGGCGAACTTCGATAACGTCGCCCGGCTTGCAGCGGTAGGAACCGATGTTGACGCGAACGCCGTTAACCGTGACGTGGCCATGGTTGATGAACTGACGCGATGCGAAAACGGTCGGAACGAACTTGGCGCGGTAGACGATGGCGTCCAGACGCGACTCGAGCAGGCCGATCAGGTTTTCGGAGGTGTCACCCTTGCGACGGTTTGCTTCGTCGAAGGTGGCGCGGAACTGCTTTTCGCGCAGTTCGCCGTAATAGCCCTTGAGCTTCTGCTTGGCGCGCAGCTGCGTGCCGAAGTCGCTCATCTTGCCCTTGCGGCGCTGGCCGTGCTGGCCCGGGCCGTATTCGCGGCGGTTAACCGGGGACTTCGGACGACCCCAGATGTTTTCGCCCATACGGCGGTCAATTTTGTACTTAGCCGATTCGCGCTTGCTCATCGTATTTCCTTCTCAAAAGGTTATGCCGGTCTGTTGCCAAACCGGTTCAAGGAAACACGCCCTCCTCTGAAGCCCGTTTCAGGGCCTCTGACAGGCTTCTCACATGCAAATGGAGAAACCACGGGACATGTCGGTGATATTGACCGCCGAACGTCAGCCTTTAAACTGCAAGGCAGTCAACAAAACACACCGGACATCACTGCCCGGCGTTGGGGCGGCTTCTAAACACGTTTTACAAATTTGTCAAACAACGCCTGCCGCTTTTTTCTCGATGCTGCCCTTGAAAAGCCTGAGCGCCCACCCATCTCTCCATCGTGATCAGAACTCGGGCCCCTCTGGCGTGTTACCGGACAACACGTGATGTCGAGTTTCTTTAGGTTGGGGCCCACGTATATTCTTCACGCACGTTCCCCATCCGCAAAGCCAACCTCGTCCGGCTAAAGGTTGACTGATGGAATTTCTCCTCAACGATTTTCTCGGCACCCCCACATGGATGTGGGCTGTCTTCATTTCTCTCGTACTTGGCCTGCTCGCGCTCGATCTCGGCGTGCTGCACAAGAACTCCAAGGAAATCGGCGTTCGTGAAAGCCTGCTGATGTCGGGCTTTTATATCGCCATCGGCTTGGCCTTCGGCGGCTGGATCTGGTATCAGTCCGGCCAGCAGTCGGCGATGGAATATGTCACCGGCTTCGTGGTCGAAAAAAGCCTGGCGATGGACAATATCTTCATCATCGCCATGATCTTCTCCTATTTCGCCATTCCCCGCCAATATCAGCACCGCGTGCTGCTCTGGGGCATCCTCGGCGTCATCGTCCTGCGCGGCATCATGATCGCCGGCGGCGCGGCCATCGTCGAAAACTTCCACTGGGTACTTTATCTCTTCGCGGCCTTCCTCGTCTTCACCGGCCTCAAGATGCTGTTCTCGTCCGACCATGATGAATCGGATATCGGCAATAACCGCATCCTGAAGTTCCTGCGCAGTCACCTTCCGGTGACAAACAGGCTGCATGGCGAGAAATTCTTCGTCAAGGAAACCGATGAGGCCACCGGCAAACTCAAGACCTTCGTGACGCCGCTCTTCCTGGCGCTCATCATGGTTGAAATCGCCGACCTGATCTTCGCGGTCGATTCGATCCCGGCAATCTTCGCGATCACCACCGATCCGTTTATCGTCTACACCTCGAACATCTTCGCGATCCTTGGCCTGCGCGCCCTCTATTTTGCGCTGGCCGCCCTGATCCACCGCTTCGCTTATCTGAAATATGCGCTGGCTGCGGTTCTGGTCTTCGTCGGCTCGAAAATCTTCGTCGCCGATATGCTCGGCATCGCCAAGATCCCGCCCGCCGTCTCACTCGGCGTCACCGTCGCCATCCTCGCAACCGGTATCGTCGGTTCACTGATTGCGACGCGTAAGGAAGCAAAGGCCATCGAATAAGGCCTTGATCGAGGAGGCGGAAACGCCTCCTCAGCCTCTTTCAGAATTCCGCTGACGAATGAGGTTACCACCGCCACATAATATACACGCCGTCACCCCGGACCTGATCCGGGGTCCAGCGCGTTCAAGTCCTTGATCGCAATAGACTCGTCTCACGGCGCAGACGCGCCGTGGCTGGATGCCGGATCAAGTCCGGCATGACGGGAGGTATGCCAAACAAGCAGCCTGCCAACCTCACTCGGCCGCAAGCCTTGCGTCATCCTCCGCAGCATCCGCGTCACCCGGCGCGGTTTTCGCGTCGAGATCGGGAAACGCCACGATGCGCTTGCCGGAGAAATCGGCATGCACCACCACAAGCTCCTTCTCCTCGAAATAACCGAGAAGCCGGCGGGCACGGCGGGCGGAATGGGTGCCATAGGCGCGGGCGATGCGGGCATCCGACGGACAAGGCTCCTCACCGAGAGCGGCTTTGACGAGCAGCAGGAAGACCCCCTGCAGATCATCGGAAACCGACATCGACAGCTCCAGCGCCTTCTCCCAGCCTTCGCTTGCCGCCATCGTCGCATCCACGCCGGAGCGGGCAATCGCCACCTGTCGGCGGAATTCTGGCAGCGTCATCGGCGTGCCGGGAATACGGCGCATGCGGGCGCGCACCAGAAAATCCTGATAAAGCACGGCATCAGTCCGATAGGCCGATTGCGGATCGTCGAGAATTTCGACGAGAACCGTCGCGATTTTCTCCTCGCGCTCCTCCGGCGTCATCTCCGGCTGGCCGCTTCGCGGCTGCTCGGGTGAAGGACCGACGGCGGCGGGCGTGGAACGGGAAAGTTCGGCCAGAATATCCGTGGTCGGGCGTGGTGCTGGCGGCGTGCGGCGCACGGCAGGCCGTGTAAACTCTTCCGGATCCGGCGTGAAAATCAGGTCTTCGACATCTGGCAGGGCATCCGGTAGGGGCATCAGCTTCGGCGAAGAGGAACGCGCCGAGGTTTCCACCGGGCCGATGACGATGGGCAGCGGCCGGCGCGAGAGCGCCGGGCCGAGCGCCACGAAATTGCCGCGCTGCAAATCGCGGAACATTTCCGCCTGCCGCCGGTCCATACCGAGCAGGTCGGCCGCACGCGCCATGTCGATATCGAGGAAGGTGCGGCCCATCAGGAAGTTCGAGGCTTCCGCCGCCACGTTCTTGGCGAGCTTGGCAAGACGCTGCGTGGCGATGACGCCGGCCAGCCCGCGTTTACGCCCACGGCACATGAGATTGGTCATGGCGCCGAGCGACGCCTTGCGCGCATCTTCCGTCACCTCGCCGCCGACGGAGGGCGCAAACATCTGCGCCTCATCCACCACGACAAGCACCGGATACCAGAATTCACGATCCGCATCGAACATGCCGTTGAGGAAGGCGGCGGCGGCCCGCATCTGCTGTTCGATATCGAGGCCTTCCAGCGTCAGCACGCAGGAAACGCGGTGCTGGCGAATGCGGTTGGCAATGCCGGCAAGCTCCGCCTCGGTGCGTTCGCCATCCACCACCACATGGCCGAACCTGTCGGAAAGCGTGACGAAATCACCCTCGGGATCGATGATGACCTGCTGCACCCATTGCGCCGATTGCTCCAGCAGCCGGCGCAGAAGATGCGACTTGCCGGAACCGGAATTGCCCTGCACCAGCAAACGCGTCGCAAGCAATTCTTCGATATCGAGCTTGGCCTGCTGCCCGCCCGATAGGGTTCCCATGTCGATACCGACCTGCAATGTTCCATTCCTCGTGCTGCATGTCATTCGGCCGATTCTCCTGGCGGCGGCCGAACATGCTCTTTACCAAAAAATCGCCGGTTGCGTCTGCCCCGTACCGGTAATGCACAGGCAATTACGCGGCATCTATGCAGTCCCGGACGAGACTCGCAAAAACGAAAGCCGTCTGCCGAACACATTCAGCATCAGCCCGACGATGACCAATGCTGCACCGACCACTTCGAAGACGGTGATGTGCTCCGCAAAAGCGAGATAGGCGCTGATGAAACCGACAACAGGCACCAGTAGCGAAAACGGCGCAACCGTTCCGGCCGGATACCGCAGAAGCAGGTAACTCCAGATGCCCGCGCCGACAATGGTCGCACCATAGGCCATGTAGATCACCACAAAAGCCATCGTCGGCGTCGCATTGAGCAGGCCTTCCGCAATCGCATCAGGTCCTTCCACCACCAGCGAAAGCAGAATCAACGGCAGAACCGGCACAAGGCTTGTCCACGCCACAAAGGAAACCGCGTTCACCTGGCCGATGCGGCGGTTGACGATGTTGCCGCAGGCCCAGGCAATGGCCGAGCCGACCCCCATCAGCAGCGGTATCAACGCTGCCGCCGTCATGCGCTCCACGCCAATGACCGCGAGCCCGCCAAAAGCGATGATCGCGCCGAGGATCTGTGAGGGCAACGGCCGCTCGCCGAGGAACACCACGGCAAGCGCCAGCGTGAAGAAGGCCTGCGACTGCATGACGAGCGAAGCAAGCCCCGCCGGCAGACCGAGCTTGATGGCCGGGTAAAGCAGGCCGAACTGCACGAAGCCCATCGCCATGCCGTACACGATCATGTGACGCCACGGCACATTGGGTTTCGGCAGGAAGAACACCAGCGGCACGGCCGCAAAAAGATAACGCACTCCGGTCAGAAACAAGGGCGGCATATCGGCGACGCCCACCTTGATCACGACGAAGTTGAAGCCCCACAAAAACACGGTGATCAGGGCAAGAAGAATATGCGGCAACGCCATTTTGTTATGTCCGAATTTCAGGCGACCGACACCCCAGGTGTTCGAGGGGCGTTACGCCGAGACCGCCCTCTTCCAGCCGAAGGCAACGAGACCGGCGCCGATCAGGAGACCGCCGCCCGTGCGGTTGACGATGCGCTGAACCGTCGGTTTGCGGATCGTATTGCGGGCGGCACTTGCCAGAAGTCCATAAAGCGCCGCATTCACCGTGGCAAGCACGAGGAACGTGACTTCGAAAATCAGCACCTGTGGCCAGAAGGGCAATGTCGGCACCAGAAATTGCGGCAGGAAGGCCACGAAAAACACGATGCTTTTCGGGTTCAGCGCGGTGACGATATAGGCATGCAGGAAGATTTTGAGCGGCCTTTCGCGGCCGGTCACGCCAGTCCCTTGCCGGCCCTCGCCGCTGACCGGCGAACGCCACAGCTTGATGCCGAGATAAATGAGGTAAGCCGCACCGATCCATTTAAGCCCGGTGAAAAGTGCCGCCGATGTGGCAAGCAGCGCGCCGAGACCGAGCATGGAAGCCGTCATGGCGGTGAAATCCCCAAGCGCCACGCCCGTCACCGTCGCCGTGCTGGCCTTGCGGCCATGGCCCAGCGCATAAGAAATCACCAGCAGGATCGTCGGTCCCGGAATGGCGAGCATGATGGCGGATGCGGCCACGAAGGCCAGCCAGTTCTCCAGCGGCATGGTGAATCTCCTTTGTCCCTAGTCTCGAGCAAGCCACGGAAAACGCTTCGCATCAAGCCGGATTTTTCGCAGACCGCGCCGCGGCCGCCTGCATTTCGTGGTTTGTCAGCGGGCGTAACTCAACGACGAAGCCTCCCCGACGTTTTTCGCCGGAGAGGCCTTTGCCAATCAAAACCGGGGCGCCCAGTGAGGAACCTCCCAATCCCGCCGCCGCTTCACTCGCGAAGGGTCGAGGCCGATATCGACCAGAAGCCGCTCTGGCAGATCGGCAGGATCGGTCGGCGGCGCGCGCGGCACCAGTGCGGCGATGAGAACCGCCTTCAAGGTTTTCCAGACACCGAATGTGACGAACAAGCGATCGACCGCATCCGGCAGCGCATATGCTACCAATGATTGATTTTTCTGCATGGGAAATCCATCCCGGCGCGGCAAAGCGGCCAGGTCCTTTATCGATGGAAAACGACATGCCGAAAACGGCGGGCGCAGCACTCATGCCACGCGAACGCGAAAATCACATGTCGGACGAAGTGAAAATGCCAAACGGCAGGGAAATCAGGCCATAAGCCTTATCGGAGGGAGATGCCTCGCATCACATAACCGCCGATAATCATGCCGGAAAGGCCTGACATGCCGTTAAGGCGCATATTGATGTCATTGGTCATTCCACGCCTCCATTTATAGCGGTTACAGACAAGATGCATCTTACACAAGAAATCCGACGCGACAAGTGCTCGCAATCTCGAATTGCAAAAGACGGATAAAACAGATGCAAAAATACAACAGGCGCTCAGGCCGCCGAAACGCTGAGACCGAAACCCTGCATCAGCCGCCGGGTGGCGAAATCCGGCTTGCCGGAGGTGAAGACGGCAAAATCGAAACCATCCGGATGCTCCGCATCCTGCGGCAGCGGCACGAGGTGGCGCGCGCGCCGCGCAATCGCCTCGGCGGGGTCGAGCCAATCCACCGGCCATGGCGCCAGCCGGCGGAACAGATTGGCCATGAAGGGATAATGGGTGCAGGCAAGAACGACGATATCCGTGCGTTTTCCCTCGCTGTCGATGAAGCAGGGTTCGATTTCGGCAAGCACAGCCTCATCCGAAACCGGCTCGCCCCTGATCCAGCTTTCCGCCATGCGCGCCAGGTTTTCAGAGCCGACGAGGCGGACATGACATTGGCTGGCGAAGGACTGGATGAGATCGCGCGTATAGGCGCGCTTGACGGTGCCCGGTGTCGCCAGCACGGAAACGAGGCCGGAGCGGGTGCGCTCCGCCGCCGGCTTGATGGCGGGCACAGTGCCAACGAAGGTCATATGCGGAAAGCGGGCGCGAAGATCTGCGCCAGCGAGCGTGAAGGCGGTGTTGCAGGCGATGATGCAGACTTCCGGACTATAGTCGTCCAGCAGCTTGTCGAAGAGCGAGAGAATGCGCGCCTTCAGCGCTTCCTCTTCCCAGCCGCCATAGGGAAAACCCGCATCGTCGGCCACATAGATGAAGCCGCGCTCGGGCATCAGCACCCGCGCCTCGCGCAGCACGGTCAGCCCGCCAATGCCGGAATCGAACACCAGCACCGGTTTCAGCACATCGGCCGCGGCCTCACTCGTCTTCAGCATTCTCCCCTGCTCCCTCGGCCGACGGCCCCGCTGCCCTTCCCGCCTGCTTTGGCCATTGCCGTGGAAAGCGGTCGAGCGAATTGATCACGCCACGGAAAACGCTGATTTCCTGCTCGGAAAACCCGCGTCGCGACAGCACGGCGCGCAGATTGTCGACCATTTTCGGCTTTTTTTCAGCGGGATGAAAATAACCCCGCGCATCCAGCGCTTCCTCGATATGTTCGAACAGGCCGAAAACCTGTTCCTTGGTCGAAGGGCGCTGTTCGACGGACTGGAAAAGCGTCTCTCCCAGATCGTCCATGCCGGATTTCATCCATTCATAGGACATCAAAAGCACGGCCTGTGCGATATTGAGCGAGGCAAAAGCGGGATTGACCGGAAATGTCACGATCTCGTCGGCCAGCGCCACTTCCTCATTGGTCAGCCCCCAGCGCTCCCGCCCGAAGAGGATACCGGTCTTTTCGCCAGCCTTGAATTTTGCCCTGAGCGTATCGGCGGCGGTAACGGGCGCACGCACCGGCTTGAAACCGTAACGCTCGCGCGCGGTCGTGGCATAAACGAAGTTCAGGTCCTTGATCGCTTCTTCCAGCGTCTCGAATACCTTGGTGCCGTCAATGACATGATCGGCCTTGGAAGCGGCAGCACGCGCCTTCTCGCTCGGCCAGCCGTCACGCGGATTGACCAGACGCAATTCGGCCAGGCCGAAATTGGCCATGGCCCGCGCCACCATGCCGATATTTTCGCCGAGCTGCGGTTCGACGAGAATGATCGCCGGGCCTTCCGCCACAAGTTCGAGATCGCTGTTTGTGCCTGCCATCGTCTTTTGTCCGTGTGTTGAAGCGTCGCATCGATTTTCAGCCCGACGCGCTAAAGCGCGCTTCACTGGCACAGATCGGCGCCAAAATCAAAGCCGGTGCGGAGAAAGCCTGGCTCCACCCCGCTGGCAGGACGCCCCTTATTGCTCTCCCTTGATGATCGTCGCCATTTCTTCGCGCAGCGAATCCCTGCCCTCATCGCCAACCCGGTGAATATCGCTGATGACTGGCCGGCCGTCTTCCTCGACGACGTCGAAATGCACTTCGTCAACCGTCGCCTTCATCTCCGCCTCGTCCATGCAGGCCCAGAGCTTGAACTTTGCGGTCACGTCCGTCACGCCGTCCTTCACCGCGCCCGGCGTCACGGAAACATCGGCCAGCGGGCAACCATCCTGCGAGTTTGTCACGACATCGTAACCGAAGGGATCGCCGGTTTCACCGCTTTCGGCCTCGTAAGCCGGTTTCTTGGAGGCTTCGCGATATTGCGCGACGAAATCCTTGCTGAACAGGCTCGTCAGCATGTCCTCGTCGAAGACGTATTTCCAGTTTTCCGCCTCGCCCGACCAGTTCTTGACGGTGATATCCATCACCTTCTGAACGGGATCGGCAGGCCCGGCGGCGAGCGCGCTATGCGAAAAGAGGACGGCGGCAGTCAGAAGCAGAATATTCCGCATGATGTGATCCCGGGATAGGCCCGACAGGCGGGCGAAGCGATTCGCCTGACTGTATTCCGGCATTATGGTTTGGCAATGCGCAAAGCGTTGTTGCGCTGCGCCAAAAAAGCGCCCCCCATGGCTTTGCCTCAGGCGCGCGCGATGCTATAGCCGCACCGGATATTTTTCCGGATACCGGCGCCATCCGGCGCCACAGCTTCGAAGGTGAGGAATTCATGGCAAAGATCAAGGTAGCCAATCCGGTCGTCGATCTCGACGGCGACGAAATGACCCGTATCATCTGGCAGCTCATCAAGGACAAGCTGATCCTGCCATACCTCGATCTCGACATCGAATATTACGACCTCTCGGTTGAAAACCGCGACGCCACCAACGACCAGGTCACGGTCGATGCGGCGCACGCCATCAAGAAGCATGGCGTCGGCATCAAGTGCGCGACCATCACGCCGGATGAAGCCCGCGTCGAGGAATTCGGCCTGAAGCAGATGTGGAAGAGCCCGAACGGCACGATCCGCAACATTCTGGGCGGCGTCATCTTCCGCGAGCCGATCATCTGCAAGAACGTTCCACGCCTCGTTCCCGGCTGGACCAAGCCGATCGTTGTCGGCCGTCACGCTTTTGGCGACCAGTACAAGGCAACCGATTTCAAGTTCCCCGGCAAGGGCAAGCTGACCATCAAGTTCGTCGGTGAAGACGGCCAGGTCATCGAAAAGGACGTCTTCGACGCCCCGAGCGCCGGCGTGGCGCTTGCCATGTACAACCTCGACGAATCCATCCGCGAATTTGCTCGCGCCTCCATGAACTACGGCCTGATGCGCAAGTGGCCGGTTTACCTCTCCACGAAGAACACCATCCTCAAGGCCTATGACGGCCGCTTCAAGGATATCTTCGAAGAAGTCTACCAGAACGAATTCAAGAAGCAGTTCGACGAAATCGGCATCACCTACGAGCACCGCTTGATCGACGACATGGTCGCTTCCGCGCTGAAGTGGTCCGGCGGCTACATCTGGGCCTGCAAGAACTACGATGGCGACGTGCAGTCCGACACGGTTGCTCAAGGCTTCGGCTCGCTCGGCCTGATGACGTCCGTTCTCCTGTCTCCCGATGGCCGCACGGTCGAAGCCGAAGCCGCACACGGTACGGTGACGCGCCACTACCGCCAGCACCAGAAGGGCCAGGAAACCTCGACCAACTCGATCGCATCGATCTTCGCCTGGACCCGTGGCCTTGCCCACCGCGCCAAGCTGGATGACAATGCCGAACTGGCAAAGTTCGCGGCAACGCTCGAAACCGTCTGCGTCGATACCGTTGAAAGCGGCTTCATGACCAAGGATCTGGCGCTCCTCATTGGTCCGGACCAGCCCTGGCTCTCCACCACGGCCTTCCTCGACAAGATCGACGAGAACCTCAAGAAGGCAATGGCGGCTTAAGCCGGCCTACTCAGCGACTTCAAAACCCGGCCTCAGCGCCGGGTTTTTCATTTGTACCGTAGAGCTGAAACGTCAGTTGCGCGGCGCGGGCCGAGCGAGCGTCTATCTCCTCTTGCGTCGGCAGGCCAATTGCCCCCGTCGCACGCCTTATCTGCAAATCCCCTGCCAGAAGCGACAGCCAGATTTCCGCAGGTTCTTCCGCTGCCGTAATACCCATGACGCCCTGATTTGCCAGCGCCTGAAAATACGCCGCAAGCTTCGGCATGACATGGTCACGACCCTTTTCCGCCAGAAACGCTCCGAGCGTGGCGTCACCGCCGGCTTCCGCCGCGGCAACCCGATTGAGCAGAACCGCCCGCTCCCCGAGAAGCATCGACAATAGTTCAGCCCCGAAACGGGAAAGCTCCCTCACGCCATCGGCCGCTTCCGCCGACGGCAATACCAGCCTTGCGGCATTTTCCGCGACCATGGCTTCGTAAAGCCCGGCCTTGCCGCCGAACCAGCCGTAGAGCGTTTCCTTGGAGGACCTGCTCACCTTCGCCAGCGCCTGCATGGAAAAGGCGGCATATCCTTCCCTGGCAAGCATGGCGAAGGCATGTTCGACAATCTCGCGCCGGCGCAATTCCCTGCTTTCGTTTCGCATCCGCACTTCCTTGACAATAACCGTACATAGGCGTACGGATATGCCGTACATACATGTACGGTTATTTGATGGAGGTTTTGATGTCCAGCTCATTTCTGCACGAGATCAGAACAAGGCATTTTCCCGCGCTGGCCATCGCAAGAGAACCGGCAATATCGGTCTTGCGCATCGTTGCTCCGCTGAGCCTTGGCTTGATGGCCGGCTTCTTTTTCGCCTTCAGCAACCCTGTGATGATGGCTTTTCAGCAACTGGAGGCCGATATCTTCATTCCGGCATTCAACGGTATCAATATCAGCGTCCGCAACGGCGTCTTCTTCACCGCCTTCTTTGCGCCGCTGGCGGCCCTTCTCGCCGCCGCGGCCGTTGATCGCAATTGCAGGCTGCTATGGCTATTGGCCTTGATAATTTACACCGTCGTCGTCATTCAGACGCGAATGGTCAATGTTCCGATCAACGAGTTTTTCAGGACTGTTGCCGCCGACGTGCCGGCCAACTGGCAGGAACTGCTGGACCGCTGGGCACTTTCAAACCTTCTCCGCACCGCGCTCACCACGGTCGCATTTTTTCTGGCGCTGCTCGCCGCAACAAGGCATGCAGGAAGAAAACCAACCCACTAAATGCAATGGCTCCCCTTTCCAAAGTCTCAGCTGCCAATGCCATTGATGGCCGACGGGCGGCGATATGAGCGAACGCAGACCCGGCGTGATGCCGGGTTTTCTTTTTTGTTCACAGTATCTTGATTAGCCGTTGTACTAGGCGCAGACTTCGATTCCGCGTGCTGCGGCCAGTACAACAATAAGACAAAGCTTAAACAGCATCTACTTGCACATAACTCGCCCGGCACAGTCAAACGTTCATCGGAGCATCGGCGCGATCTTAGGGAACACGCGAAGGATGTTGCGAACTTTAAAAATGCGAAGCGCAGGCGCGAAATCCGCATCGGTTTTCCCATGATGCTTCGACGATTTTGCTTGGGGAGGCAAAAGCATGAGTGAATTGATCTTCTACACCAACCCCATGTCGCGCGGACGCATCGCGCGATGGATGCTTGAGGAAGTGGGCGTTCCTTACCGAACGGAAATACTGGGCTTCGAGACCTCGATGAAATCGCCCGCCTACCGGCTGATAAATCCGATGGCGAAGGTGCCCGCCATCAAGCACGGCGATACCATCGTCACCGAGGCGGCGGCGATCTGCGCCTATCTCGCCGACGCCTTTCCCGGCGCGAACCTTGCGCCCACACCCAAGGCGCGCGGGCTTTATTATCGCTGGATGTTCTTCGCCGCAGGCCCGCTGGAAATGGCGGCGAGCATGAAGGCGATGGGTTTCGAAGTGCCCAAGGAGAAGCTGCGCATGGCCGGCTGCGGCAGCTATGCGGATGTGATGAATACGCTCGAGCGGGCCGTCAGCGAAAACCGCTTCATCGCCGGCGATCTCTTCACGGCGGCGGATGTCTATGTCGGCGCCCATATCGGCTGGGGCCTGCATTTCGGCACCATCGAAAAACGCCCGGCCTTTCTCGACTACATGGCCCACCTTACCGACCGCCCGGCCTACAAGCGGGCCGCCCAGCTCGACGAGGAAGCGGCGAAGGACTTGCAGGCAACCGGATAGTACGGGCCAGCCGCGCCGCTACCAATAAACAATAGCCCGCCCGAAAATCGAATATCCGATCGATCATCGCGGCGGGTTATGTACCGGACTGGCCGAGCGGCTCCCCGACCTCTATCGCGTGCCCGTCCGGATCGTAAAAACGAAACACCCTCTGCCCCCAGGCCTGTCGCTCGAGTGGATGGATAAGCTCCACATGCGGCGCGATATTTCGAAAGGCCGCATCGACATCCGCATGTTCGAAATAAAGCAGCATATTCCGTCTGCCATAGGGTTCTTCCGCGCCCGACGATGTGCCCCAGACCGTCTCCGCGAGCGACCGCCCCTCATGGATTGCAAAACCGCTTTCAAAAAGGACGAAGTTTCCAAAATCCTCGATGATCTTCAGGCCCAGCCTGTCACGATAAAACGCCTTCGAACGGCCAATATCGCGCACAAAAGGAATAGGATTTACAAAGCGCATCGCTTCCCCCGTCGCGTCCTTGGCGCGCAATCATCTTGTCTTTGAAGGCGGAAACAAAAAAGGCGGGGTTAAAACCCCGCCCTCTTCAATTCACGCCGATCAGGCAGCCAGCGCCGCCGCCACCGCTTCGATGGCCTCCTGCGCCTTGGCGCCGTCCGGACCGCCGGCCTGCGCCATATCCGGGCGGCCGCCACCGCCCTTGCCGCCAAGTGCTGCGGACGCGGTGCGGACGATGTCCACGGCACTGAAACGGGGCGTCAGATCTTCGGTGACGGCGGCGACGGCACTTGCCTTGCCATCGTCGGAAACGGCGATCAACAGAACGACGCCGGAGCCGAGATTGGCCTTGGCCTCATCGGCAAGACCCTTGAGATCCCTGGCATCGATGCCGGACATGGATTTTGCCAGGAAGTTGACGCCGGCAACCTGCTTCACATCGCTTGCGCCGGCATCCGCCGAACCGCCGCCCATGGCAAGCTTCCGGCGGGCATCGGCAAGCTCGCGCTCCAGCTTCTTGCGCTCATCGAGCAGACCTTCGACACGCGACAGCACATCGCCCGGCTGAACCTTCAGCGAAGAAGCAAGCGCCTTCACCCGCTCATCCTGTTCGGCCAGATAGGCAAGCGCGCCCTGCCCGGTCACGGCTTCGAGACGGCGCACGCCGGCACCGACGGCGCTTTCGCCGAGAATGCGGATGAGGCCGATCTGGCCGGTCGCCGCCACATGCGTGCCACCGCAAAGCTCGACGGAATAAGGACGGTTGGCTTTTGCGCCATGCAGGCCGGTGCCCATGGAGACAACGCGAACTTCGTCACCGTATTTTTCACCGAACAGCGCCATGGCGCCCTCGGCAATGGCGTCGTCGACGCTCATCAGGCGGGTCACGACCGGCGAGTTCTGCAGCACGATTTCGTTCGCCATTTCTTCGACCACCTTCAGCTCCTCGGCCGACATCGGCTTCGGATGCGAAACGTCGAAACGCAGGCGCTCGGGCGCAACCAGCGAACCCTTCTGGGCGACATGGGTGCCGAGCACTTCGCGCAGCGCCTCGTGCAACAGATGGGTGGCGGAATGGTTGGCGCGCAGGCGCGAGCGGCGGTCATGATCGACCGTCAGCTGAACGGCATCGCCAACTTTCAGACCGCCCTTGGAAACCGTGCCCAGATGCACGAAGAGGCCTTCGCCCTTCTTCTGGGTATCGGAAACGGCAAAGGCGCCGTTGTCGCCGGAAATCACGCCGGTATCGCCCATCTGGCCGCCGGACTCGCCATAAAACGGCGTCTGGTTGACGACGACCTGCACGGTCTCACCATCGGCAGCGCTATCCACCGACTTGCCATCCTTGACGATTGCCTGGATGACGCCTTCGGCGGTTTCGGTGTCGTAACCGAGGAATTCGCTCGCGCCGAGCTTTTCCTTCAGCTCGAACCAGACGGTCTCGGTCGCCTTGTCGCCGGAACCGGCCCAGTGCGAGCGGGCTTCCGCCTTCTGGCGCTCCATCGCATCGGTGAAGCCGGAAATATCGACGCCGATTTCGCGGGCGCGCAGCGCATCCTGCGTCAGGTCCAGCGGGAAACCGTAGGTGTCGTAAAGCTTGAAGGCGGTTTCACCATCCAGCATGTCGCCCTTGTCCAGCGTCGACGTCGCATCGGAAAGCAACGACAGGCCGCGTTCCAGCGTCTTGCGGAAACGGGTTTCTTCAAGCTTCAGCGTCTCGGAAATCAGCGCTTCGGCACGGACCAGTTCCGGATAGGCGCGACCCATCTGCTGCACCAGCGCCGGCAGCAGCTTGTAGATCAGCGGCTCGCGCGCGCCGAGAAGTTCGGCATGGCGCATGGCGCGGCGCATGATGCGGCGCAGGACATAACCGCGACCTTCGTTCGACGGCAGAACGCCATCGGCGATCAGGAAGGCGGACGAGCGCAGATGGTCGGCGATGACGCGGTGGCTGGCGCGCTTTTCGCCTTCGGCCGGAACGCCGGTCGCTTCCACGGAAGCGGCAATCAGCGCGCGGAAGAGATCGGTGTCGTAATTGTCATGCTTGCCCTGCAGCAGCGCCGAAATACGCTCAAGGCCCATGCCGGTGTCGATCGACGGACGCGGCAGGTCGATGCGCTCTTCCTTCGTCAGCTGCTCATATTGCATGAAGACGAGGTTCCAGATTTCGATGAAGCGGTCGCCATCTTCTTCCGGCGAGCCGGGCGGGCCGCCCCAGATATGGTCGCCATGATCGTAGAAGATTTCCGAACAGGGACCGCAGGGGCCGGTATCGCCCATCGCCCAGAAATTGTCGCTGGTCGGGATGCGGATGATGCGGTCGTCGGAGAAACCGGCGATCTTCTTCCAGAGATTAAAGGCCTCGTCGTCGGTGTGGTAGACGGTGACCAGCAGACGGTTGCGGTCGATGCCGAATTCCTTGGTGATCAGGTTCCAGGCATGGGTGATCGCCTCTTCCTTGAAATAATCGCCGAAGGAGAAATTGCCGAGCATTTCGAAGAAGGTGTGGTGACGGGCGGTATAACCGACATTGTCGAGGTCGTTATGCTTGCCGCCGGCGCGCACGCATTTCTGTGCCGAAGCGGCCGTGGAATAGGGACGGCTTTCAAGACCGGTGAAGACGTTCTTGAACTGCACCATGCCGGCATTGGTGAACATCAGTGTCGGATCGTTGCGCGGCACCAGCGGGCTGGAGGGCACGATCTCGTGTCCGTTCTTCTTGAAGTAGTCGAGAAAGGTCGACCGAATTTCATTCACACCGCTCATGCCCACACACCGCTCACAGCTGGAGTCCATCACTTCCACCCCGAAGGATGGCTATATTGCAAAATCACTGGCTTTTATCGTCCGCACCCGGCCCTGTCCAGCCATGGAGGCCCGCGAAGGCGCGCCGACAAACAAAAAGGGCCATGCGAGGCAAATCGCACGGCCTTTTTGTTATGCCGATTCATGTCGAGCGCAGCAGCCGGGCGGAAAACACCCCGCGGCATCACCCAGATCAGCCGTCGTCACCGTCGCTGTCACCGGCTTCCGGGCCGCCATTCTGCAGGAAGCGGTCGGCGATCAGGCCGGCATTCTGGCGCAGTGCCAGTTCGATCTCATTGGCCGTTTCCGGATTGTCGCGCAGGAATATCTTGGCGTTCTCACGCCCCTGCCCCAGACGCTGGCTGTTATAGGAGAACCATGCACCGGACTTCTCGACGATACCGGCCTTCACGCCGAGATCGACAAGCTCACCGGTCTTGGAAACGCCTTCGCCATACATGATGTCGAATTCCACCTGCTTGAAGGGCGGCGCCATCTTGTTCTTGACGACCTTGACGCGCGTCTGGTTGCCGACAACCTCTTCGCGCTCCTTGACGGCGCCGATACGGCGGATGTCGAGACGAACGGACGCATAGAACTTCAGCGCGTTACCGCCCGTCGTCGTTTCCGGCGAACCGAACATGACGCCGATCTTCATGCGGATCTGGTTGATGAAGATCACCATGCACTTGGACTTGGAGATCGAGGCCGTCAGCTTGCGCAGCGCCTGGCTCATCAAACGCGCTTGAAGACCCGGCAGGCTGTCGCCCATCTCGCCTTCGATTTCCGCCCGCGGCGTCAGCGCCGCAACCGAGTCCACGACCAGCACGTCAACGGCACCGGAGCGCACCAGCGTATCGGTGATTTCCAGAGCCTGCTCGCCCGTATCCGGCTGCGAGATCAAAAGGCCCTGCAAATCCACACCGAGCTTGCGGGCATAGACCGGATCGAGCGCATGTTCAGCATCCACGAAGGCGCAGATGCCGCCCTTCTTCTGGGCTTCGGCAATGGTCTGCAATGCCAGCGTCGTCTTACCGGAGCTTTCCGGGCCATAAATTTCAATAATGCGCCCCTTCGGCAAACCGCCGATTCCGAGCGCGATATCCAGGCTGAGCGAACCCGTCGAAACGGTCTCCACTTCAACCACGTTTTCATTGGAACCGAGCTTCATGATCGATCCCTTGCCGAACGACCGTTCGATCTGGGAGAGCGCCGCTTCCAGTGCCTTGCTTTTATCCACCGATTTATCCTCTACGAGACGCAAAGAATTTTGTGCCATCCGAACCACCTTTAGGTTATTGAAGCCGCACAGGCAATGAAGCAGTATGGAAACGGTATGTACTCTATTTGTTCTCATTTCGCAAGGCTGAGCCAGCATATTGAAAACAAATAGCGATAAGTAGTTTGTTCTGCTTTCGTTTTTCCGTGCCCGGCCCATCGCCGCAAACCGGATGCGAGGTCAGGAAGACGTCAGTTTAGGCCGAATCGTCCGGTCTTTCCATCCGCCAGAGAGGGAAACGCAAGCGTGAAGAAAATACTCGTTCTGGGCGGCGCGCATATCGACAGGCGTGGCATGATCGAGACTGAGACGGCGCCCGGCGCGAGCAACCCCGGCTCCTGGATGGAAGAGGCCGGCGGCGGCGGTTTCAACGCTGCGCGCAATCTTTCCCGCCTCGGTTTTCAGGTCCGCATCATCGCCCCGCGCGGCGGCGACGCGACCGGTGAGGCGGTGGCGGAAGCCGCACGGCAGGCGGGCGTGGAAGACACGCCCTTCACCTTCCTGGACCGCCGCACGCCGAGCTACACCGCCATTCTGGAGCGCGACGGCAATCTGGTCATCGCGCTGGCCGATATGGACCTCTATAAGCTCTTCACCCCGCGCCGCCTCAAGATACGCGCCGTGCGCGAGGCGATCACGGCGAGCGACATCCTGCTCTGCGACGCCAACCTGCCGGAAGACACGCTGACGGCGCTCGGCCTCGTCGCCCGCGCCTGCGAGAAACCGCTGGCGGCCATCGCCATATCCCCCGCCAAGGCGGTGAAGCTTAAAGCGGCGCTCGGCGATATCGACATTCTCTTCATGAACGAGGCGGAAGCCCGCGCGCTGACCGGCGAGACGGCGGCCAATGTCCGCGACTGGCCCGACATCCTGCGCAAGGCCGGGCTTGCCGGCGGCGTCGTCACCCGCGGCGCAAGCGAGGTGGTGGCCTTCAGCAGGACGGAGACGGCGATCCTCCACCCGCCCCTCATCCGCGAGGTGAAGGACGTGACCGGCGCGGGCGACGCCATGGCGTCGGGTTATCTCGCCGCCATCGCCGAGGGAAAGACGATTGCGGAAGCGTTGAGGCAAGGCGCGGCGGCGGCAGCCATCACCGTGCAGTCACCCTTCGCCACCTCCCAGGACCTATCAAAAGACAGTGTCGAAGCCATGTTGGGGCTTGTTCCCCGGGCTGAAATGCTGGCATGAACCCGCTTTTAAAAACTGGAACAGATGAAATGACCCGCCCTATCTCCCCGCTCCTGCCCATCGTCTATTCTCAGGAAGTCGCCGCCGCCAAGCAGCGCGGTGCGCCGATCGTGGCGCTTGAATCGACCATCATCACCCACGGCATGCCTTACCCCGGCAATATCGAGATGGCGGAAAGCGTCGAACAGATCATCCGCGATCAAGGTGCGGTTCCGGCCACCATCGCGGTCATTCACGGCACCCTGCATATCGGCCTTGAGAAGGACCAGCTCGAGGCGCTGGCCCAGACCACCGACGCCATGAAGGTCTCGCGCGCCGATATCGCCTTTGCGATCGCCGAGCGCCGTACCGGCGCCACCACCGTGGCCGCCACCATGATCGCCGCCGCCCGCGCCGGTATCCGCGTTTTCGCCACCGGCGGCATCGGCGGCGTGCACAAGGGCGCAGAAGAGACATTCGACATCTCCGCCGATCTGACCGAGCTTGCGAAGACCGGCGTGATCGTCGTTTGCGCCGGCGCCAAGGCCATTCTCGATATTCCGAAGACGCTTGAGGTTCTCGAAACCAATGGCGTGCCGGTCGTCACTTTCGGCTCGGAAGAATTCCCGGCTTTCTGGTCGCGCTCCTCCGGCCTGCCGAGCCCGCTCTCGCTCAACAGCCCGGCGGCAATCGCCAATTTCCAGACAACCCGCGAACAGCTGGGTATCGATGGCGGCATGCTGGTGGCCAATCCCGTACCGGAAGAGGACGAAATTCCGCGCGAGGAAATGGAAATCTACATCAACCGCGCCATCTCCCACGCCGAGCGCGACGATATAACCGGCAAGGCAGTCACCCCCTACCTGCTCGGCGACATCTTCCGCCTGACGGATGGCCGCAGCCTGGAAACCAATATCGCGCTGGTGCGCAACAATGCGCAGCTGGCTGCGGAGATTGCGGTAGCGCTCAACTGAGGAGACATATCTCCTCTTCCTGCCGTTCGGCAGCGGACCCCAAACGGAGTGCTGTCGGGGTTTGGAGGCTGGAACAAGCACGTCCACCCCGTCATGCTCGGGCCTGTCCCGAGCATCTGCTACGTCTCGACCGGAGGAAACGTGATTAGATTCTCGCCACAAGGGCGAGGATGACGTCGCGTATTTGGAAAGCCTGTCCCAACAAAAAAGGCCCGGAGAGCTTGCGTTTCCGGGCCTTTGTTTTTCCTGTCGAACCCGATCAGTTCTGGGCGACCGGCTTCACCAGCGGCGTCACGCGGCGGATCGTGACGCGCCGGTTCTGCTGTTCCGGGCCGAGCGTCTGGACCTTCAGGTAACGCTCACCATAGCCTTGCGTCGCGAGGTTTTCCGGCGGAATGCCGTAAACATCGGTCAAGACATTGGCGACGGAAGCGGCGCGCTCGTCGGAAAGAACGAGGTTGCTTTCATCGGAGCCGACGGCGTCCGTATGGCCTTCGATCAGGAAGGTTTCACCGGGATTCTTGTCCAGCGCCTTGTTGATCGCATCCGCCACCTTGCGCAGCGAACGGGCCTGCGTCATCGGGATTTCGGCGCTGCCGGTGGCGAAGGTGATGGTATCGAGGTCGATACGGCGCACCTTGTCGCGGATACGGGCCGAATAACGCACTTCATCCAGCGAATAGACACGCTCCACCGGCTCGACCGGCGGCTGTTCCAGGAAGCGGTAATAATCGCGGTCCGGATCGCTCGAGGTGTCGATGATGTAGTCCGTCACGGGAATGCGCAGACGCATCGGCGGCAGGTCGAGGCCCGGATCGCGATAGACGTAGTCGCGGTCGGGATCTTCCATCAGCTCCGGTGCATAGAACAGCACATATTCGCGACCGCGATCGTCGATGCGCGAGCGCTGGATCACGTCGCCATAACGGTTGCGGATCGTCACCACCTGCGTTCCGTCACGGCGCTCCACGGTTTCGCGGACACGGCCGCCGGGCAGACGCTCGTAATAGGGCTCGCCGCCATCACGGATGAAGCGCTGGTTGTCGTCGCCGCGCACCACGACGCGGTCGCCGAATTGCAGGATGATCGGCGCATCGCGGTCGCGGTCACGCGGACGGCCTTCGCGCGGCTGCCATTCGCGCACGCCTTCCGGCCGCTCATATTGCGGGCGACGGTCGACACGCTCGCCCTGCTGCGAGGTGATGGCTTCCATCTTGACGGGCGGCGGCGGAGCCTTGCCTTCGGCGGCGCCGGCGCGCTGCGCCTCGGCGTCGGAGGTCGGAACCTTCACGTCACCGGCCTGTTCGCGTTCGCGACGGCGCTCCTCGCGGGTCTGGCGATTGCCGGAACGTTCCACTTCCTTGTCGCTGTCGAGCACGGCGGCGCCCTTGTCGACCGGCAGAATGACGGTATCGGCGGTCCTGGAGGGATCCTTGGCGATGGCCTTGGCCTTGTCCAGCTCTTCCTTCGTCATCGGCGGCGCTTCCGTCTGCGGAACAGCGACCTGATTGGGAACGGGTTCGCCGGCCGGCGCCTGTCCGGTTGTCGTACCGCTCGGCGGCGGCGTCGGCGCGCCCGGCAGCGGGGCTGCAGGTTCGGTTCTGCCCTGACCCTCTACCGGCGGCTGTTCAGAAGGCTGACGGCCCGGCGCGGGGTTAGGCTGGGCTTCAGGTGCCGGCGGACGCGCGGGCGTCGGCGCTTCGGTCGGAACCGGTGCTTCCTTCGCGGCGGGCTCGGGGGCGGCCGGTTTTTTCTCTGGAACGGCTTTTTCGGCCGGTTCGGCTTTTTGTTCCGGGGCCTTTTCCTCTACCGGCGGCTTTTTGGCGGGTGCCGGTTCGCGGGGCTTGGCCGGCTCACCGGCATTTTCAGGGCGTGCTGCGGGCTCCTGTTCGGCAGCAGGTTCCTTCGCGCGCTCCTTGCGGGGACGCTCGGGACGCTGCTCGCCCTCACCTGCGGGCTGTTCGGCCCGTTCCGGCTTGCGCGGACGTTCCTTCGGCTGATCTTCGGCCGGTGCGGCTTCGGGTGCGACCTCGCGCTGGCGTGCGGGGCGCTGTTCGCCCTCGCCCTGCGGCTCCTGCGCGCGTTCGGGTTTGCGGGGACGCTCCTGCGGCTGCTCGGCCGGCGCGGGCTCAGGGCGAGCCTCGCGCTGCTGCGGTTCCCGCTGGGGTTCGGGCTGCGGCTCCCGTTGCGGCTCAGGGCGCGGTTCGGCAGGCGCGGCTTCGCGCTTGGGCTCCGGTTCGCGCTGCGGCTCCGGCGCACGCTCCTGTCGTTGCGGCTCGGCCTGCGGCTGCGCCTCTTCGGCCTGCTTGCGGCGTTTGCGCAGTTCCTCTTCCGGGTTCGGTTCTTCCGGCTGCGCCTGCGCCAGAATCATCCGGCCGGTCGCAGCATCGCCGGGAAGCGCCTGAGACACGGGCGTCTGCGCCCGCGCAGCACCGGCAAAACCGGCCGCTGCCGGCTCCACCGCAATCGCCAGCGACATGAGGGGGAAAACCACCCCCGTCAGCAATGTGTTCTTCTTCAGCATCGGTGTTTCCTCATCTGCCATTATTGGTCGCCAGTCTTGCGACATCTTGATTCCGGCTGCGCGTGCAGGCGCTGGTCAACGCCTCGCACACGCTTCGGTTCCCATGATGGACAAAGCCTTCTGTACCGGAAATGAACAGATCAAGGCGTTTTCGTGGAAGCTCTGCGGCACAATCGCGGTCACTAATATTGCAGTTGCATTTTTTGACCAACCGGATGAATAATCGCATCCGCGCTGAAGCTACAGGCGGTATCATCCGCTGCGCCCTGCGCCCATGGCGTCCGCACTGAAAACAACAACAGACCGCGGATGAACGACCAAAAGAGAGGATCGAAATGCCTATTTCCACCCGTCTGCTCGCAGCCGTATCGATTGCCGCCATCTCGCTGTTTTCCGGCGCAGCCCTCGCGCAAGACAAGATCGTCATCGGCACCGAAGGCGCCTATCCGCCCTTCAACAATCTCGAAGCCGACGGCACGCTGACCGGCTTCGACATCGACATCGCCAAGGCGCTGTGCGAACAAATGAAGGCCGAATGCACCTTCGTCACCAATGACTGGGACGGCATCATTCCCGCCCTTCAGGCCAAGAAGTTCGACGCCATCATCGCGTCCATGTCGATCACGCCCGAGCGTCTCGAGAAGGTCGACTTCTCCAAGAAATATTACAACACCCCGCCGGCCATCGCCGTGCCGAAGGATTCGCCGATCAAGTCCGTCGACGATCTGAAGGGCAAGTCGCTCGGCGCGCAGGGTTCCACAACCCACTCCAACTATGCCGAAAAGCATTTCCCCGATGCCGACGTGAAGATGTATCCGACCGCCGACGAATATAAGCTCGACATCGCCAATGGCCGTATCGACGCCGTCATCGACGATATCGTCGTTCTGTCGGAATGGCTGAAGACGGATGCGGGCGCCTGCTGCAAGATCCTGACGCCGCTTCCGGTCGATGTCGAGATCAACGGCAACGGCGCGGGCGTCGCCGTCCGCAAGGGTGACACGGCGCTTGCCGACAAGTTCACCGCCGCCATCGCCGGCATTCGCGCCAGCGGCAAGTATCAGGAGATCAACAAAAAATACTTCGATTTCGACGTTTACGGCGAGTAAGCCCGTTCGATCTGTTGAAATCTCGTGGCGGAAGGCTTGCCCTTCCGCCATTTTTGTTTGAAAACGTCACGATAACAATCACGGCGGCTTAAGACCGCAGGGGAAAATTGGCATGAGCGGAGCATTTTCCGCCATAGGTGCGTTCTGGACCTATGTCTCGACACTTCTCGATCCCTTTTGCGGGCCGGTCGGTCTCTTCTCGCTTTTCGGAAACGGCACCCTGGTCGCCTGCGGCGATGCGGGCTGGGGCGATGAAATCGCCTTCGGCGTCAAGGTCACCATCTCGCTGGCGCTCGCCACCCTGCCCGTCGGGCTGCTGATCGGTTTCCTCATCGCGCTCGCCGCGCAATCGGAAGAAAAATCGCTGCGGCTGGCCACCGGTATCTACACCACCATCTTCCGCGGCCTGCCGGAACTGCTGACGCTCTTCATCGTCTATTACGGCATCCAGATGCTGCTGCAATCGGTGGCGGGTTATGTCGGCATCACCGGTCCGGTCGAGATCAACGCCTTCGTGGCGGGCATGGTGGCGCTGTCCGTGGTGTTTTCGTCCTATGCGTCCGAAGTGCTGCTCTCCGCCTTCAAGGCCATACCGAAAGGGCAATATGAGGCGGGTGCGGCATTGGGACTTTCGCGGGGCCGCACCATGGTGCTCATCATCATTCCGCAGCTGGTCAGGATCGCCCTTCCCGGGATGACCAATCTCTGGGTCATCCTGCTGAAAGACACGTCCTACGTCTCGATCATCGGCCTTGCCGATATCGTTCGCCAGACCGGCATCGCCGCCCGCGTCAGCAAGGAAGCCTTCTTCTTCTACAGCATCGCCTGCCTGCTCTATCTCATCCTCGCGCTGCTTTCCTCCATCGGCATCGGCTTCATCGATCGCTGGTCGCGCAAGTCGGAGGTGAGCCGATGAGCCATATTCAGGAACTCATTCCCGCGCGCCCCGCCCCGGCCGTCGCGGACAAGCCGCTCAATATTTCGCGCATCGTCGGCATCGCCGTCATCACGCTCTGGCTGCTGCTCGCCGCCGCGCTGATCTTCGCCATGATCGAGGGCTGGGACTGGGATAAATTCCAGCGTTACGGGCCGCGCTATATCGATGGTCTCATCACCACCATCACCCTCGTCGGCAGCTCGATCATTCTCGGCGCCATTCTTTCCGTGCCGATCGCCTTCGGCCGCATGTCGGAAAACCGCATCGTCGGCGCGTTGGCCTATGCCTATGTCTACGTCTTCCGCAGCACGCCGCTTCTGGCGCAGCTTTTCCTGATCTATTACGGCCTTGGCAGTTTCCGCCAGGGGCTGGAAACTGTCGGCCTGTGGTGGTTCTTCCGCGAGGCCTGGTATTGCGGCCTGTTGTCGCTCACCCTCAACACCGCCGCCTATCAGGCCGAAATCCTGCGCGGCGCGATCCGCAGCGTGCCGCGCGGCCAGCATGAGGGCGCCGCCTCGCTCGGCCTGTCGAAACTCGTCACCTTCCGCAAGATCATCCTGCCGCAGGCGCTCATCGTCGCGCTGCGTCCCTATGGCAACGAAATCATCCTGATGATCAAGGGTTCGGCGGTGGTCTCCATCGTCACGGTCTTCGACCTGATGGGCCAGACCCGCTACGCCTTTTCCCGCACCTTCGATTATCAGGCCTATCTCTGGGCCGCGATCTTCTACCTGACGATCGTCGAAACGCTGCGGCACGTCTGGGCATGGCTGGAAGCCCGCCTGACCCGGCACCTCAAGCGCTAGTCGCAACGTTGGCAGCACTCATCAATGAAGGCTGCCAACATTTTGAAAAATATAAATATTTTGTGACAGTCCATGTCTTTGGCAAGCTTGGATTAACCATGACGTGTTCCCATATTCGATACAGCGGTAACGCTGTGATCGGCAATCATGGAAACGGGAACCGCCGTCATGAACAAGGACATGGAAATGATGCTGAGAGGCTACGGCCTCACCACCGCCCAGATATTTTATCGCCTGCCGGATCATCCGCTGGTTCTCCAGACCTATGTCTGGCAGGACTATGATCTTGCCCCGGACTTCCCTGAGATGCATGGCTTCCTCAAATTCTGGAAGGAAAAGCTCGACGGACCGCTGCACTCCGTCCGCTACGTGCACCGGCAGGTGATCTCGGCGCAGGAATGGCGCGCGCTCAAGGGGGAGTTCATCATCCACTGAGCCATCGCGCCACATAAACATTGCGCCCGTCCCCGATGCGGCTTACAGCAAACCTCAACTGAAGATGCTGACGGATAAGGCACGATGACGAAGAACCAGAAGATCGACGAAGAGGCGCTTGCCGAGGCCTATAACCGCGCGCTCGCGCTTGAAAAAGCCGGCGATGTGGACGCGGCGGTTAAGGCCTATGAAGATGTTCTGGCCATCGATCCGGACGATCACGGCGGAGCGGCCGTGCGCATCGCCGCCATGGGCCGGGGCGAAACCCCGCCGAAGGCGCCCGACGCCTATGTCGAAACCCTGTTCGACCAGCATGCCGAAGCTTTCGAGGATATTCTTGTCGAACAGCTCGGTTACGCCGTACCGATGATGGTGCGCCAGCGGCTGCAGACGCTGAATCTCGGCCCCTTCAAGCGCCTGCTCGATCTCGGCTGCGGCACCGGCCTGACTGGCGAAGCGCTGCGCGACATGGCCGACGATATCACCGGCATCGATATTTCCGAAAACATGGTCGAAATCGCCCATGAGAAGGACCTCTACGAGACGCTCTACGTCGCCGAAGCCGAGGATTTCCTCGAGGACAATGACGACGAACCTTTCGACATCATCACCGCCACCGATGTGCTGCCCTATCTCGGCGCGCTGGAGCCGCTGTTTTTCGGCGCCGCCGAAAACCTCAATGCCGGCGGCCTGCTGATCTTCTCGTCGGAAACCCTGCCCGAAGAAACCCTGGCCGGACGCCCTTATATGGTCGGCCCGCACCAGCGTTTCGCCCATGCGGAAACCTATGTTCGGGAAAGACTGGCGGCGACCGGTTTCGAGGTTCTCGAAGTGACCGACATCAACGTGCGCATGCAGGACGGCAATCCGACACCCGGCCATCTGGTGATTGCCAAGCTCAAGGGCTGATGCGACATAGGAGGCTTGTGCCCCCGACGTTTCGGCAGTTTTCTTCTCCCCGCCGGGGAGAAGGTGGCCCGAAGGGTCGGATGAGGGGGTAACCTCTCGGTAAATCTCTGACCTTGCCCCCTCATCCCGCTGCCGCGGACTTCTCCCCGGCGGGGAGAAGAAACAAGCGGCACGGGCTCGCCCTATGCGGCAAGAATGGCATTTTCCTGAATCAACCTCTCAGCAACACCCGCCAGCAGGTTGAAGAGACTCACCTTTTCGCCCCCCTCAGCTCGCCTTCGGCCGCCACACGATATCCGCCACGGTGAGTTTCTTCGGCACGATCTTCAGATCGTAGAACTCATCCGCAAGCGCCTGCTGATAGGCGATGGCCTCATCCGGAACCAGCGAAACCCGCCCGAGATCGGCGCCCGGCCGCGTCAGCGAGACCTTGGTGACATCCTCGGGAACACCGGTGATCGACACCAGCGACTTTGCCGTTGCATCGATATCGGCCTGGGCTTTCGCACCCACATTAGCCAGCTCCTTGAGGATCAGCGGCACGAGATCGGGATTGGCCTCCACAAAATCGCCATTGGCAAGGAAATAACTCCACGGATCGACGATGCCTTCGGCGGTCGAAAGAACCCGTGTCGTCGGCTCTTTTTCCGCCACGGCGAAATAAGGATCCCAGATCGACCAGGCATCGATGCTGCCGCTGCGGAAGGCGGCGGCCGCATCCGGCGGGGCAAGATCGACCGGCGTAATGTCGCTCAAGGTCAACCCTGCCTTTCGCAACGCCTTGACGGTGACATTATGCGCGCTGGAGCCGCGCTTGAAGGCGACTTTCCTGCCTTTCAGGTCTTCCAGCGTCTTCAGCGGCGAATCCTTCTGCACGAGGATGGCCGATCCGCCGGCCGCCGCTTTGTAAGTGCCCACATAACGCAGATTGCCGCCCGCAGCCTGCGCGAAAAGCGGCGGCACATCGCCGGTCGGGCCGATATCCAGCGCGCCGGCACCCAGCGCCTCGAGAAGCGGCGGCCCGGAGGAGAATTCCGACCATTTAACCTCGATGCCGCGATCCTTCAGCAGCGCTTCGAGCGCGCCCTGGCTTTTCGCGAGCGCTATCACGCCATTCTTCTGCCAGCCAATCCGCAATGTGGTGGTTGCGGCACTTGCCCGCCGGATATGCGGCAGAAACACCGCCCCGGTCGCACCTGCAATCAGTCCCAATGTTCCGCGTCGTGTAAGCATATGGATATCCCTCGCTATTCCATCCTTCGACAGTAAAAGCGTAGATATTCGAGAGATTTTATCAAAATCCCAGTTTGCGCGGAGACAGGGCCGAGAGAATTGAATGTGCGAATTTGCCACTATGCGCGGAATAGAATTGTCGTGCCCCGGCAGCGGCCAACGGATAGACCTTCCGACAGGATCGCCCTGCGATGAGCCAGATCGGCGAGGAAAAGGTACCCGCAAATGAAAATGCCCTCCCCGGCAACCGGAAAGGGCATTGGTCGAAAAACTGGCCGGCGGCGGATCACTCCTCGCCGGATTTCGGATTGTCCAGCAGCATGTAATCGAGCGGCAGTTCCGTCGTATATTTGATCTGCTCCATCGCGAAGGCAGAGGACACGTCGCGAATTTCGATCTTGGCGATCATGCGCTTGTAGAAGGCGTCATAGGCCGCAATATCAGGCACGACGACGCGCAGCAGATAGTCGACATCGCCGCTCATACGGTAAAATTCGACGACTTCCGGAAACTCGGAAACCACCTCGGAGAAACGCTTCAGCCATTCGATGGAATGGGAGGCGGTGCGGATGGAGACGAAAACCGTGACCTTGGTGTTGACCTTGACCGGATCGAGCAGCGCCACGCGCCGGCGAATAACGCCGTCTTCCTCCATCTTCTGGATACGCCGCCAACAGGGCGTCGTGGAAAGGCCGACCTTTTTCGCCAGATCGGCGACGGCCAGCGTGGAATCCTCTTGCAGAATGCGCAAAATCTTACGGTCTAGGCGATCCAATGCGTCTATCCTCCTGAATTAATTTCCTTTCAATACACTAATTTTTGCAGAAAAACAGAAAATTGTTTCACTAAAGCCGCATTTCCACATGTTGCCGCAGAACCGGCAGCAGTTCCTCCGTGAACCATGGGTTCTTTTTCAGCCAGCCGGTATTGCGCCAGCTTGGATGCGGCAGGGGAAAAATGCTAGGGCCGGAATTGGCATGGAGAAAACCGCGCCAGTCCTGCACCGTTTCCGTCATGGTCTTGCGCCGCCTTTCCCCCAGATGAAAAGCCTGCGCATATTGGCCGATGGCGAGGATCAGCTCCACCTGCGGCATCGCCATTATTACCCGCTCACGCCATTGCGGCGCGCATTCGCGCCGGGGCGGCAGGTCGCTGCCCTTGTCGTCATAACCGGGGAAACAGAAGCCCATGGGCACGATGGCGAAACGATCCGGATCGTAGAACGTCTGCCGATCGACATTCAACCATTGCCGCAGCCTGTCGCCCGAGGCATCGTTGAACGGCAGCCCCGTTTCATGCACGCGAAGCCCCGGCGCCTGCCCGGCAATCAGGATGCGCGCCTTGGTCGACATGACGACCACCGGCCGGGGTTCGTGCGGCAGGCGATCGGCCATTCCCCTGAGCGGCTTGTCGCGACAGAGACGGCAGCGGGCGATTTCTCCGCGCAATCCGTCCAGCCCGTCATCACACGCGCCCTTCTCTCCTTCAACCATGATCCCACCCCAGAAGATGACGGACAATGGTGAGGAACCCCGCAGCAGGCGTTTCCAGATCCGCGGCACGGTGTTCCCGCCGCCACTGCGACGGTTTCTCGAACTCTCCCGCCCAGATGCCGCGTGCCTGCCTGCGCGCCGCCGCCTGTTCGCTGAAGAACTGGAAATAACCGGATGCGACGGCAAAACCCGCCGACACCATTTCCGACGAGGCATCCCTGCCGCCGGCGGAACAATAAACCAGCAGCCGCCCGTAACGGTCCCTGGAACTGCCGGAACATGAAAAATCCTCAGCCCCGGCCAGCCTTTGCAGAACACGGCGCGCTTCCTCGCCGCACGGCCAGCTTTCGCTGCCGCGCAGGCATATCTGCGCAAGCTCCGGCGCATCGATGCCGAGCAACCGGAAACGTTCCTCACCCTTCGACAGCGTATCGCCATCGATCACGAAGAAGCGGCCGCTATAGGTTTCGCTGTTGATCTGGTCGAGCTTGGCCGCGATCAGAATGCCGAGAAAAACCGTGGCGAGAAAAAGCCCGCCATCGCGAAATGCCGAAAACCGCCTGCCCTTGCCTCCATTTCGTCTCATGTAACAACAAACCCTTGTCAGAAATGGCAAACAAATCCTTTCACGGCAGCATCTTCTTAAGATTTTGCGCGTAGTCTGCAAGGGTTCATGTCACCCTGCGTTGTAACAATGAGTAAAAGCGTCAGCACGTCCACCGACAAGATCATCGTCGACCGGTCGAAAAAGCACCGCAACAAGGCGGTCTTCGACACGGTGAAGACGACGCGTGAACGCCTGCAGCAGGGGGCCGGCGCAAGCGACGCCTATGAACGTGAAATGCTGACCATGCACATCGCCGAAACCCTGCAGGGCGCGATGATCATGCCGCTTTTCATCCTGCTCGCCTCCATCATCGGCCTTTATATCACCCGCGACATCAGCCTGATCATCTGGTCGCTGATTGCGCTGAGCTTCCACGCCTTTTCCCTGCTCTTGGCCAAGCGGGCGGCAAAACAGGAGATCACGGCCGAAAACCTTCAGCACTGGAAAAGTCTCTTCCTCGGCATGCAGATCCTCATCGGCTGCGCCTGGGCAATGTTTGCGCTGGCGGAACCGGTGCGCAACGACCCGACGCTCGTTCTTTTCTTCAAGGGCTCGACGCTGCTGATCGCGCTTTCGCTCACCGCCATGGCCAATTTCATGCTGCGGCGGGCGACCTTCATGACCTTTCTGCCGGTGCTGGCGGCTCTCTGCATAACCTCGGCCATTTCACGCGATCCCTTCGATGTCGGCTTGGCGCTGATGTTCGGCATGGCGATCCTCTTCTGTCATCGCATTACCAGCCGGCTTTACCAGACCAGCATCAAGCTCCTCTCCTCGCAAACGGAAAAGGACGACCTGATCGCAGAACTCGAAGTCGCAAACTCGGTTTCGGACGAGGCGCGGCGGCGCGCGGAAGAAGCCAATCTGGCGAAATCGCGCTTCCTCGCCTCCATGTCGCATGAGCTCAGAACCCCGCTCAACGCCATTCTCGGTTTCTCCGAGGTCATGTCATCAGAGGTGCTCGGTCCGCTCAACAATCCGCTCTACAAGGAATATTCCGGCGATATCCATCGCTCCGGCCAGCATCTGCTTGATCTCATCAACGAAATCCTCGACCTGTCGCGCATCGAGGCCGGCCGCTATGACCTGAACGAAGAAGCGATCTCGATGCTGGAAATCGCCGAGGATTGCATCGGCATGATCCAGCTTCGCGCCCGCTCCAAGAACATCAAAATTTCCCAGCAGTTCGAAAACAGCCTGCCGCAGGTCTGGGCCGATGAGAAATCCATCCGTCAGGTCATCCTCAACCTGTTGTCCAACGCCGTGAAATTCACGCCGCAGGGCGGCGAAATCCTCGTGAAAGCCGGCTGGACGGCAGGCGGCGGCCAATATGTCTCGATCAGGGATAACGGTCCCGGCATTCCCGAAGATGAAATTCCCGTGGTGCTGTCCGCCTTCGGTCAGGGATCGATCGCGATCAAGAGCGCCGAACAGGGAACTGGCCTTGGCCTGCCCATCGTTCAGGCCATTCTCGCCAAGCATGACGGCCAGTTCATCCTGAAATCGAAACTGCGCGAGGGCACAGAAGGCATCGCCATCCTGCCGGCCAAACGCGTGCTGCAAAGCCTGCCGGCCGTGGAAGAAACCCACGCCATCCAGCCGCGCCGCCGGTCCTTCGCTTAGGGCATTTCTAGGAAAAGTGGCCCCCGGTTTTCCATCCGGAAATGCCTCGAGGCTAACAACTTCAGAAGAACAGCGTCGTTACCAGCGAATACAGCACGAAAAATCCGTTCGCCATCAACAGGCAGAAGACGGCGAAGGAGCCGAGGTCCTTGGCGTGCCGCCCGACCGAGGAGATTTCCGGTGAAATGCGATCCACCAGCTCTTCGATGGCGGTATTGAGCGCTTCCACCGAAAACAGAAGCAGCATCAGCACCGTAAAGACGAGAAGATGCGCAAACGGCGCACCGACGACCAGAAGCAGGGCAAGCCCGACGCCGAAGGCGAGAACCTCATGCCGGAACGCCGCTTCCTGCCACAGCCGGCCAAGCCCCTGCACGGAATAGCGCGCGGCGGCAAAAAGATGCCGCCAGCCTTTTTCCTTGCGAAAGGCGGGTTCCGGTTGCTTCTTTTGCGGCGTCACGTCCATCTTCGGCCTCAATGGTCGGTGCGGGAACTGATGCGGGTGTCCACACCCGCCGCTTCGAATGTCGCCATGCCGGAATGGCAGGCGGCGGCGGCCTTGACGATGCCGGCGGCAAGCGCTGCCCCCGTGCCTTCGCCGAGCCGCATACCAAGCGCCAAAAGCGGCGTCTTGCCGAGCTTTTCGATGGCGGCCAGATGGCCGGGCTCACCCGAGACATGGCCAATCAGGCAATGGTCGAGCGCCGCAGGATTGGCAGCCTTGAGGAGAGCGCCAGCGGCCGTCGCCACATAACCGTCGATCAGCACGGGAATGCGCTGCACGCGGGCGGCAAGGATGGCGCCGGCAATCGCGGCGATCTCGCGTCCGCCGAGACGGCGCATGATCTCCAGCGGATCGGACAGATGATCCTTGTGGAACTCCACCGCTGCCTTCACCGCCGCGATCTTGCGGGCCATGACTTCGCCTTCCGAGCCGGTGCCCGGACCGGTCCATTCTTCCGCCGTGCCGCCATAAAGCGCGAGATTGATCGCCGCCGCAATGGTGGTGTTGCCGATGCCCATTTCGCCGACGCAGAGAAGATCGGTGCCGCCGGCAATCGCCTCCATGCCGAAGGCCATGGTGGCGGCGCAGTCGCGCTCGGAAAGCGCGGGCTCGCAGGTGATGTCGCCGGTCGGGTAATCCAGCGCCAGATCGAAGATTTTCAGGCCAAGATCGTTTGCAACGCAGATCTGGTTGATCGCCGCGCCGCCTGCCGCGAAATTTTCCACCATCTGCTGGGTCACGGAGGTCGGATAGGGCGTAACGCCGTGCCGGGTAACGCCATGATTGCCGGCGAAGATCGCCACCAGCGGGCGGGTGACGGCCGGAGAGCGGCCGGACCAGGCAGCCAGCCACATGGCGATTTCTTCGAGACGTCCGAGCGAACCGGCAGGCTTGGTCAGCTGCGCATTGCGCTCCTTGGCCGCCACAAGCGCGTGCGTATCCGGGCCGGGAAGCTCGCGCAGCAGCGCGCGGAAATCGTCGAAGGGCAATCCGCTCATGCTCATGATATCTGTCTTTCTCGTCGTCGGGTTGGCTGTCGCATCGGCTCATGCGTCCGGAACTTGTGTTTTCCGGCAAATCGGTCTTTGTTGCGCCTCTCATAATCGCGGATGCGCCGCGGAACAACCGGAAATGCAGCGACTGCAACGGAGAGAGCATGAAGGCCGGGGATTTTATAACAGATGTCATGCATTCCCTCGCCTTTCTGAGCCGCCTGCCCGTTCCCTCGCGGTTTTTCGATGATGCCGAGGGCGTGTCGATGCGCCGCACCGCCCGCGCCTTTCCCGCCGCCGGCCTGCTGATCGCCCTGCCCGCCGCTTTCCTTGTTGTGGTTTTCGCAACCTTCGACGCCTCTCCGCAACTTACCGGCTGGCTCGTCATCGGCCTGACGGCGCTCATCACGGGCGCGCTGCACGAAGACGGCCTGGCCGACATGGCCGACGGTTTCGGCAGCGGCAAGGAGAAGGCGCGCATGCTCGAGATCATGAAGGACAGCCGCATCGGCAGCTATGGCACGATTGCCATGGTCCTGTCCTTTGCACTCCGCGCCACCGCGCTCGCCTCGCTCGTTGAGACGCTGCCGGCAAAGACCGCCGCCGCCGCCCTGATCGCCGCGCTTGTCCTCAGCCGCGCCCTGATGGTGTGGCACTGGCAATCCCTGCCCGCCGCCAAAACCTCCGGCATCGCTGCCGGCGCCGGTCAGCCGGGCACAAGCGAGCGCAACATCGCGCTGGTGATCGGGTTGCTGCTTTTCACACTCTTCACGCTGCACGCCCTGCCGCTCCTGTCGATTGCCATGGTGCTGGCGGCAGCCTTTCTGACAGCCGTGCTTTTCGGCAGGCTCTGCGACAGGAAGATCGGTGGCCATACCGGCGACACCATCGGCGCCTGCCAGCAGATCACGGAGATCGTTACCCTCATCGCCCTTGCCCTTGCGGCGTGACGGCCTGATATAAATCATCATGGAAACACCCTGCATCCATATCTGCCGCCTCGATGAAACCATGAGCCTCTGCATCGGCTGCGGGCGAACGCTGGATGAAATCGGCGGCTGGGCAGGGTATAGCGACGAGAAGCGCCGCGACATCATGCGGTTGCTGCCGCAAAGACTGGCAAACCTGCCCGAGACCGCCAAGGAGACGCATACCGCATGAACAGGCTGACCATCGTTCTCCTCCTGCTGGCCGTCGGCCTTGGCCTGCTTCTCATCAATCACGACGGCGGCCGAACGCTCGGCATCGATAATGATCAATTCGCCCACGTGCTTTATCTTCTGCCCATTGCCGGCCTATTATCCGCCGGCATTCTGGCGGGAAGACGCGGCAGCTTCGGCACCGCCATCCGCCAGCTCGCCGTCTGGCTCGTCATCATCCTCGGCCTCGTCTCGCTCTATCTCTATCGCTACGACCTGCAATCCTTCGGTGATCGGCTGCTGGGCGGCCTGATGCCCGGCCGCGCCGTGGTGGTGACGACGGCTGGCGGCGAACAGGAAATCGTCCTGCACAAATCGATGAGCGGCCATTTCGAGGCAAATGTCGGCGTCGAGGGCAAGACGATCCACATGCTCGTCGATACCGGTGCAAGTTCCGTGGTGCTCGCCAATGCGGATGCGGCCGCAATCGGCATCGACACCGCAAATCTCCGCTATACCGTACCGGTGATGACGGCGAATGGCCGCACGGCGGCAGCGCCCGTCACCCTTTCGGAAATCAGCATTGGCCCGATCATGCGCCGCAACATCCCCGCCCTCGTCGCACAGGATGGCCAATTGGGTCAGAGCCTGCTCGGCATGAGCTTCCTGTCGACGCTCGGTTCGCTGCAGATGCAGACCGATGAATTGCGGTTGCGGGATCGGTAAACCTCAGGCATCACGGGGTCCGCCGCAACACCCCGCACTCGTCATCGGCTGTAGAAAGGAAATACCCCGTTTTAGGCACAATCGGGATGTTCTTTTCGCACCGACCGGTCGTCGCAGAGCATTGCCCCTTGATTCCTTCCCATTTGATAATTTATGTTGGTTCCGTTCTCAGGGCGGGGTGCAATTCCCCACCGGCGGTATCGGGATTTTTCCTGGAGCCCGCGAGCGCTTCCGGTCTCCAAAGCCGGAAGGTCAGCAGATCCGGTGAGAGGCCGGAGCCGACGGTATAGTCCGGATGGAAGAGGACAAGGCATAAGACGCCCGCGCGTGAGCGGGCTTCGCATTGCATTGTTCGCCCAAGGGATATTTGGCGCTTCTTGAAGCGCGAAAATGCCGCAAAACGGCATAACCCCTTGAAAGGCTTGAAATAGAATGACCATTGCTAAAATTGAAGACGCGATCGATGCCATTTCCCGTGGCGAGATGGTGATTGTGGTTGACGATGAAGACCGCGAAAACGAAGGCGATATCATCGCTGCTTCCGACAGCATCACTCCGCAGCAGATCGCTTTCATGATGAACCATGCGCGCGGGCTGGTGTGCGTCGCCATGCCGGGTGAGCGTCTGGACGCGCTCGACATTCCGCTGATGGTGTCGCGCAACACCGAATCCCTCAAGACGGCCTTCACCGTCTCGGTGGACTATATTCCGGGCACGACGACAGGCATTTCCGCCGCCGACCGGGCAGAGACAGTGCGTGCGCTGGTGTCGGAGGGTTCGCGCTCGGAGGACTTCGCCCGTCCCGGCCACATCTTCCCGCTGCGCGCCAATCCGCAGGGCGTTCTCGGCCGCACCGGCCACACGGAAGCCGCCGTGGACCTCTGCCGCCTTGCCGGGAAGTTCCCGTCCGGCACCATCTGCGAAGTTGCCAATGACGATGGCACCATGGCCCGTCTGCCCCAGCTCGAAGTCTTCGCCGAACGCCACGGCCTGCTCGTCGTGACGATCAAGGATCTCGTTGCTTACCTCAAGGGCGAGGTTGTCGAAGACGTGGTGCAGAAGCAGGTTGCGTGAGCTGCTGCTGGTGGTGTGAATACGAAAACGCCCGGCGCGAGCCGGGCGTAATGCTTGTGAAACCGTCTGGCTTCTCCTCGTCCGTCATGCCGGACTTGATCCGGCATCCAGCCACGGCGCGTCTGCGCCGTGAGAAGAGTCTTTTGCGATCAAAGACTTGATCGCACTGGACCCCGGATCAAGTCCGGGGTGACGGAGGGAAAAAGCCGCGTCAACCTGACCGATAGGTCTGGCGCCCTATCATCCATCTCAGCGCTAACGCGCCAAAACCCTACCAGCAGCAGAAACCGCCATCCACCAGCAGATCCACGCCCGTCACGAAGCTCGCCGCATCTGACAGCAGGAAGATCGCCGGACCGACCATCTCATCGACGCCCGCCATACGCTGCATTGGCGTCTGTTCTTCGAACAGCTTGGTCTGATGCACCATCTCCGGCCGTGTATTCATCGGCGTTGCCGTGTAACCCGGCGAGATGGTGTTGACGCGAATGCCGCGTCCCACCCACTCCATCGCCATGGATTTCGACATGTGGATGACGCCGGCCTTCGAGGCGTTGTAATGGCACTGCATCAGCCCGCGATTGACGATGACGCCGGACATGGAGGCGATGTTGACGATTGCACCACGGCCGTTCTTCAGCATGGCATTGGCTTCCGCCTGGCAGGACAGGAAAACGCCCTTGAGGTTGATGTCCATCATCGTCTGGAACTGGCTTTCCTCCATCTCTTCGGCCGGATTGGCGTTGGCGATGCCGGCGGCATTGACGGCGAGTGAAAGCGGGCCAAGCTCGGCCTCAGTACGCGCAACCGCTTCAGTCAATGCCTGCTTGCTGGTGACGTCGGCCGCAATCTGGATCGACTTGCGGCCGGCCCTGGCGATGAAATCGGCCGTCTGCGCCAGACCGTCATCGGTGCGGCGGTCGAGCAGCGCGACATTGGCGCCGGACTGGGCAAGCCCCATGGCGATGCGCTGGCCGATGCCGGAACCGGCACCGGTGACAAGTGCCACCTGGTCGGAAAGATCGAACAGTTTCGGCGCGTTGAGCGTGATGGTGGACATCGGTATTTCCTTCTTCAAATGGTAGCCAGTTCCATGACCGAAACGTCGTTTGCTTCGTCACGGTTGAGAATGCCGGCCTGTTTTCCCTGCGCGAGCACGAGGATGCGGTTCGATACGCCCAGCACTTCCTCGAGATCGGAACTGACGACGATGACGGCCACGCCGCTTTTGGCCAATCCGACGATAATATCGTAAATGCCCGCGCGTGCGCCGACATCGATGCCGCGGGTCGGCTCGTCCAGCACCACCACGCGTGGATTGCGGGCAAGCCATTTGGCAATGACCACCTTCTGCTGGTTGCCACCGGAAAGATCGGACGCCGGCTGTTCGCTACGGCCCTTCACCCCGAATTTGGCGATGGCTTCTTTTGTAAAGGCGCGCTTGATGCGCGGCGTGATCCAGCCAGTGCCGACGCGGTCGAGATTGGCATAGATCAGGTTCTCGCCGATCTCATGCTCCACCACCAGCCCCTGCAATTTGCGGTCTTCCGGCACCATGACGATGCCCTTCTCTATCGCGTCCGCCGGGCTTTTCAGCGTCAGCACCTTGCCATCCAGCAGCACCTCACCCGCACTCGTCGGGTCGGCACCGGATATCGCCCGCACCAGCTCGGTGCGTCCCGCCCCGATAAGACCGGCGATACCGAGGATTTCACCGGCGCGCACGCCGAAGCTGATGTCGCGGAAGGCATTGGTCGCGCCGGTCAGCCCCTTGACCTCCAGCACCACCTTGTCCTGCGGTTCCGGCAACGCCGGGAACAGGCGCTCCAGCGAGCGGCCGACCATGCTTTCGACGATGGTACGCACCGGCGTCGCGCTATCGGCAAATTCGTGCACCCGCTCGCCATCGCGCAACACGACGATGCGGTCGGTGATCTGTTTGATCTCTTCCATGCGGTGGGAAATATAGATGATGCCGACACCCTCGGCGCGCAGCTTGCGCACCTGCTCGAACAGCGCCTGCGTTTCCGCACCGCCAAGCGCCGCCGTCGGCTCATCAAGGATCAGAAGTTTCGCATCCAGCGCCAGCGCCTTGGCGATTTCGATCAGCTGCTGGTTGGCGGTCGAAAGACCGGCCACCTTGCGGGTGGCGGGAATGTGGAGATTGAGGCGCGCCAGCTGCTGCTGGGCTCTGCGCACCATCTCGGCGCGGTCGATAACGCCGTTCTTCATCAGCCAGCGACCGATGAAGACATTTTCAGCGATGGAAAGCTCCGGCAGAAGCTTCAGCTCCTGGTGGATGAGCACGATGCCCTTATCGATCGCCTCGCGGGGCGATGCAGGCGCGTATGGCTGCCCAAGCCATGTCATCTTGCCCTCGGACGGCTCACGCGAACCGGCTATGATACCTGACAGCGTGGATTTGCCCGCGCCGTTTTCACCCAGCAACGCCACCACTTCGCCCGGATAGACATCGAGATCGACGGCTTTCAGGACCTCAAGCGGACCATAACGTTTGCTGATGCCACGGAGCGAAAGAACCGGCTCGCGCATGACGGGACCTCCCAGGACACATTAAGCAGCAGGAATGCCCAAGCCTTGCGTCCGAAATAATCTAAAGACAAACCAGTGAATGCCCCGCGCATCCCATGGGTCGCGCGGGGCAGCAGGATCAGGGATGGTTGGCGATGAAGCCTTCGACATTTTCCTTGGTCGTCAGCGTCGCATCGGAGAGCTGCACGGCCGGAACCTTCTCACCGCCGACGATCTTGACGGCCATTTCGACAGCCATGCGGCCCATCTTCTGGGTCTGCTGCGTCGCGGTCACGTCGAACACGCCGTTCTTCAGCGCCTCAAGCGCTGCCGTATCACCATCAAAGCCGCCAACGACGATCTTCTGCGAAGGGTTGGCGACCTTGATTGCCTGGGCCGCGCCGAGCGCCAGACCATCGGCCTGCGCAAAGACGATGGAAACATCCGGATTGGCCTGCAGCATGTTCTGCATGATCTGGAAGCCTTCATCCTGGCTCCACATGTTGGACCACTGTTCGGCAACGATCTTCACGCCGGAATTGGCGTTTACCGATTCCATGCAGCCCTTGGTGCGGTCCACCTCCGGTGTCGTGCCTTTCTGGCCATGGATGATGACCATCTTGCCCGAACCACCGGCCTGCTTGATGATGTAATCGCAAACCGCCTTGGCGGAGGCGACGGAATCGGTGGCAAGGAAGGTATCGCCCGGCGCGCCATCGGCATTGCGGTCGATGTTGATGACGGGAACGCCGGCGGCCTTGGCAAGCTTTACCGGAACGGTCGCGGCGGCGGCACCGGCCGGAATATAGATCAGCGCATCGATGTTCTGGGTCAGCAGGTCCTGGATCTGGTTCACCTGCGTCGGGCCATCGCCCTTGGCGTCAACGGTGACGACGGCAATGCCCCGCGTCTTGGCTTCGGCTTCAACGGCCTGCTTGATCTGGTTGAAGAAGTTCGCCTGCAGATTGGCGACGGCAAGGCCGATCTTCTTGACTTCGGCGGCATTGGCCTGGCCGAGCGACATGGCGAGAAGGGCGGCGGATGTCAGCAGAATGCGTGAAAATTTCATGATTATTCCTCCATTTGTTGATTGTTGACCTTCGGGCAGATCAAACCTCCTCCCCTCCGGCCGTTTTTCACGCCTCCCATGCCGGGAGGGTCGTTTATTGCGCGGACGGCTCTTCGCCATCCGCAGGCAAATTCAGCTTCTGCGGCGACGCAAGGTTTCAGCACCCACGGCCAGCACGATGACCACACCGATGATGACCTGCTGCAAAAAGGGAGAAACGTTGAGCAGATTGAGGCCGTTGCGCAGCACGCCGATGATCAGCACGCCGATGAGGGTGCCGCCAATGCCGCCCGCACCGCCCGAAAGCGAGGTTCCGCCGATGACGACAGCCGCAATCGTATCCAGCTCGTAACCGAAGCCGCTGGAGGGCTGCACCGAGTCGAGACGTGCTGCAAGAACGATGCCGGCCAGACCGGCCAGAACCGCACAGGCGACATAAACGCAGATCGTCACCAGCGGCACGTTGATGCCGGCAAGACGCGCCACTTCCGGGTTTCCGCCAACAGCATAGACCGTGCGGCCTTCGGAGCGGAAACGCAGGAAAATCCAGGTAACAAGCACCACGACCAGCATCAGCAGCACGGTTGCGGTCAACACGCCGAAATGGCGCTCTATCGCCAGCATCATGAACCAGTCGGGAAAACCGACGATCTGCTGTCCATCGGTGATCATATTGGCGAGACCGCGCGCCACCGACATCATCGCCAGCGTGGCAATGAAGGCAGGCACCCGAAAGGCCGTCACAAGAATACCGACCACGAGACCGCAGGCGGCAGAGGCGACAAGCGCCAGCACGATGGCCATGCCCATCGGCATGCCCGCGACATTGGCCGTCCAGCCCATGATCATCATCGACAGCGCCAGCACCGAGCCGACGGACAAATCGATGCCGCCAAGCAGGATCACGAAGGTCATGCCGACGGCCATGATGCCGAGCACGGTGATCTGGTCGAGAATGTTGAGCCCGTTTCGGAGCGACAGGAAGTTCTCGCTGGCGAAAGTCAAAAAGACACACAGCAGCAGCAGGCCCAAAAGCGGTCCGGTCGCACCACTCAGCCAGGCAAGCGGGCTCCTGGTGTGCGTGACCCCCTCATTGCGTTCAAGCGCGGACATGGCTCCTCCCGATGACTGCCTTGCATTTTTTAAACCGATTAGAATAATTATTCATCATCGGCGAAACATGCATAAGCCAGTTGAGAGAAGCTTGTCAATAGGGCTTTGACGGCAAAGCCGATGCCGACTGACGATAAACAATCCGCAATTCCATCTTGACAGAAACGTCATCTCTGCAATTATATAAATAGATGCATAAATATTCACACACATGTTTTGAAGAGGATTCCATGCAGTCCCAGGAGCTAGAGCGCATTGCGCGCCAGATTCGCCTTCGCGACGTACAGGCTGTTTTTGAAGCGGGTGCGGGCCATGTCGGCGGCGAAATGTCGGCCATCGACATCATGACGGCCCTTTATTTCCGCGTCCTGCGCATCTGGCCGGATGATCCGAAGAACCCTGCCCGCGACCGCTTCGTGCTTTCCAAGGGCCATACGGCCTGCGCGCTGTATGTGACGCTTGCCAAGCGCGGTTTCATCCCGGAAGAGGAAATCTCGACCTTCCTGCAGCCGAATTCGCGCCTCAACGGCCATCCGAACTGTAACAAGGTGCCGGGCGTGGAAACCAATACCGGCCCGCTCGGTCACGGACTGCCGGTTGCCGTCGGCATGGCCAAGGCGGCCAAGCTTTCCGGTGCGGACTACCATACCTATGTCATGACCGGCGACGGCGAGATGCAGGAAGGCTCCAACTGGGAAGCCATCATGTCCGCTGCGCAATTCGACCTCAACAATCTGACGCTGATCGTCGATCACAACCGCTTCCAGCAGGGTGCGGCGCTTTCGGAAACCAATGATGTCGCGCCGCTTCGCCCGAAGCTCGAGGCTTTCGGCTGGGAAGTCAGCGAAATCAACGGCAACGCCATGGCGGAAGTCGTGCCGGCGCTGGAGCATCGCGGCAACCGCCCGCATTGCATCGTCGCCCACACCAACAAGGGTCACGGCATTTCCTTCATGCAGGACCGCGTTGACTGGCACCATAAGGTTCCGAGCAGGGAACAATATGAAATCGCCGTCAAAGAACTTTCGGAGACATTGTAATGAACGCGCCCGTAACCGCCGCCAAGCTTTATGACTGCCGCGACGCCTTCGCCGAAACGCTGGAAGCGCTGGCCGCCGGCAATGACAGGGTCGTCGCCGTCTGCAACGATTCGGTCGGCTCCTCGAAGCTCGGCGGCTTCAAGTCGAAATTCCCGGAACGCCTCGTCAATGTCGGCATTGCCGAGCAGAATATGGTCGGCGTCGGCGCCGGTCTCGCCAATGGCGGCCAATTACCCTTCGTCTGCGGCGCATCCTGCTTCCTCACCGGCCGCGCGCTGGAACAGATCAAGGCTGACCTTGCCTATTCCAACGCCAATGTGAAGCTGATCGGCATCTCCTCGGGCATGGCCTATGGCGAACTCGGCCCGACGCATCATTCAATCGAAGATTTCGCCTGGACCCGCGTTCTGCCGAACCTGCCGGTCATCGCGCCCTGCGACCGCATCGAAACGGCCGCTGCCGTCAAATGGGCGGCGGACTATGCCGGCCCCTGCTTTCTGCGGCTGTCACGCGTCGGCGTGCCGGATCTGCTGCCGGAAGGCCATGTCTTCGAACTCGGCCGCGCCAACCTGTTGCGTGAAGGTTCCGACCTGACTTTGATCGCCAATGGCACGCTGACCCACCGCATCGTCAAGGCCGCCGATATTCTGGCCAGCCGTGGCGTCAAGGCGCGGGTGCTGAACATGGCGACCGTACGTCCCATCGATGAGGCGGCGATCGTCGCCGCAGCGAAGGAGACCGGCGCAATCCTGACGGCTGAAGAACATTCGATCTTCGGCGGCCTTGGTTCGGCCATTGCCGAAGTCGTGGTCGAACAGGCCCCGGTGCCGATGAAACGTCTCGGCGTTCCCGGTGTCTTCGCCCACACCGGTTCGGCCGAATGGCTGCTGGATGAATTCGGCATGGCGCCTGCGGCCATTGCGGATGCGGCGGAAGCGCTGATCAAGAGAAAATAAGGTCTCCTCCCAGAGTCGTCGCGTGTCTTCGGATGCGCGGCGACACCCTTTCTGCAATATCGTCGTTTAATCGCCGCAAGGCGGAAACGAAAAACTGCCGACGAAAGACTCACGTAATGCGCGCCATTCTGTCCATCGATCAGGGCACCACCAATTCCAAGGCCATACTCATCTCGGAAAGCGGAGAGTTGCTGGCGCGCGGCTCATCTCCCGTCGGCATCGCCTATCCGCAGCCCGGTTGGGTGGAACAGGATCCGAACCGCATCTGGGCCTCGGTCCGTGAAGCGATCTCCGCCTGCCTCGACGCCGCCCCCTCTGACATCGATGTCGCGGCCATCGCCATTTCCAACCAGCGCGAATCCGTCACCATATGGGATGGCGAAACCGGCGAGCCGCTCGGCCCGGTGCTCAGCTGGCAATGCCGCCGCACGGCGCAGGACTGCGCCGAACTGATCGAAAAGGGCCATTCCGAGCACGTCATGGCGCTGACCGGCCTGCCGATCGACCCCATGTTTCCCGGCGCAAAAATGCGCTGGCTGCTGGAGCGTGCCCCGAAGGGACGCAGGCTCCGCATCGGCACCATCGATAGCTGGCTCATCCATTGCTTCACCAGCGGTAAAGTCCATGCCTGCGACGCCTCCAACGCCGCCCGCAGCCAGGTGCTCGATCTCAACCGGCAGGTCTGGAGCGATGAGCTTTGCGAGCTCTTCGGCATCGATATCAACACCCTGCCCGATCTACGCGACAGCAGCGGCGATTTCGGCACCACATCAGGCGTTCCCGGTATCAAGGACGGCACACCGATCCTCGCCGCCATCGGCGACAGCCACGCAGCCCTCTTCGGCCACGGCGCCTTCAACCCCGGCGACGGCAAGGTCACTTTCGGCACCGGCTCATCTGTGATGACCACCCTGCCGCATTTCATCGCGCCCGAACGCGGCATCACCACCACGGTCGCATGGCGGCTCGGCGGCAAACCGACCTTTGCCTTTGAAGGTAATATTCTCGTTTCGGCAGCCTCCCTGCCCTGGATGACGGAGATTCTCGGCCTGCCGGATGTCGCCGCGCTGGTGGAACTCGCCGCCACTGCCGAGCCAAACGGTCCCGGTTTCGTGCCGGCCTTCGTTGGCCTCGGTGCGCCCTATTGGGATACCAATGCGCGCGCATTGTTCTCGCAGATCAATTTCAGCACCACGCGTGCCCAGATGGCCCGCGCCGTTACTGACTCGATTGCCTTTCAGGTCCATGACGTCTTCGCCGCCATGCGCGCGCAGTCGCCTTCGGGCTTTGGACGCCTGTTCGTGGATGGCGGGCCGAGCCAGAACCGTTTCCTGATGCAATGCGTTGCCGACATGCTGCAACACCCCGTCATCCAGCGTGACGCGCCGGAAGCCTCGGCACTGGGTGCCGCCTATCTCGCCGGCCTCGCCCTCGGTGTCTGGAACGATCTCGATGCCATCGCGGCGTTGAACAGCAACGGCAACACCATCGCGCCGTCCGCCAGCGAAAACAGCCAGCGGCTTAGCGTCTGGCGCGATGCGATTGCCCGCTCGACCTTGCCTGTAACCTCGGGTAATGGTGAATAAAAATTCACCCTGGAGGGCTTATGGGCAGGCTAAACGAACTTCGAATGATATCCCGCGTGGCGCAGATGTATTTCAGCGAGCACAAAAGGCAGGCGGAAATTGCGCAGCATCTCAACCTGTCGCAGGCCACCGTCTCGCGCATGTTGAAGCGTGCCGAGGCCGAAGGCATCGTCCGCACCAGCATCATTCCGCCGCCCGGCACCTATAGCGATCTGGAAGCGCAGCTGCGCGAACGTTTCGACCTGCCGGAAGCCATCGTTGTCGATTGCAGCGAGGATCGCGATGGTGCGATCATGGCCCGCATCGGCGAGGCAGCGGCCCATTTCCTCGAGGTGACGCTGTCGCAGAACGAGATCATCGGTGTTTCCAGCTGGAGCCAGACGATCTTCAAGATGGTGGAAAACATCCACCCGCTTAAAGGTGCCAAGGCGCGCTACATCGTCCAGACGCTGGGCGGCATGGGCGATCCTTCCGTGCAGACGCATGCGACCCAGATCACCACCCGGCTGGCGCGGCTGACGGAGGCCGAACCGAAACTGCTGCCGGTGCCGGGCGTCGCCACCTCGCGCGAAGCCAAACTCTTGATGCTCGCCGATCCCTTCGTGCGCGAAACCATCGATCTTTTCGGGTCGATCACGCTCGCCATCGTCGGCGTCGGCGCCGTCGAACCATCGGAGCTTCTCGCCCGGTCCGGCAACATCTTTTCCGCCAAGGAACTGGCCGATCTCGCCCAGGCGGGTGCGGTGGGCGACATCTCGCTGCGCTTCTTCGACAAGGACGGCAAGCCGGTCAAAACGCCGCTCGACGACCGGGTCATCGGCCTGCCGCTGGAAAACCTCTCAAATGTCGACCGCGTCATTGCGCTGGCCGGCGGCTCGAAAAAGACCGAGGCGATTGCCGGGGCACTCAGGACCGGTGTGATCGACGTGCTCGTCACCGATAAATTCACCGCCGAACGACTGGTCGGCAAGGAAACATAGCCAAAATCCCATAAGGAGGAGACATGAGGCGCTTTGAAGGTCAATCCGTATTCGTGACCGGAGGCAACAAGGGCATCGGCTACGGCATAGCCCGCCGTTTTGCCGAGGAAGGCGCAAAAGTCGCCATCGCCTCTGTCGACAGGGACACCCATGACGCCGCCAGAAAACTGGCGGACGAAACTGGCGCGGTCACCCACGGCGTCATCCTCGATGTGCGCGACGCAGCAGCGGTGCGCGACGCCTATGGTGCTGCCGAAGAAGCGATCGGCGCGCTTTCCATCTCCGTCCAGAATGCCGGCGTCATCACCATTTCCAAGATCGAGGAACTGACGCAGGAACAGTGGGATTTCAATCTCGACGTCAACACCAAGGGCGCGTTCCTCTGCTGCCAGGAGGCGATCCGCCGCTTCCGCGAAAGCGGCATCAAAGGTCGTCTCGTCAACACCGCCTCCGGCCAGGCGCGTCAGGGCTTCATCTATACCCCGCATTACGCCGCCTCGAAATTCGGCGTTATCGGCCTGACACAAAGCCTTGCCAAGGAACTGGCGCCTGAGGGCATCACCGTCAACGCGATTTGCCCGGGCATCATCCACACCGAAATGTGGGACTATAACGACCGCGTCTGGGGCCAGATGCTGGGCGACTACAAGCCGGGCGAACTAATGGCCGAATGGGTACGCAACATCCCCATGCGCCGCGCCGGAACGCCCGCGGAAGTGGCAGCGCTGGTGGCGTTTCTGGCGTCCGAGGATGCGGCATACATCACCGGCCAGACGATCAATGTCGACGGTGGGTTGATCATGTCGTAAGGCTTGTTTGGGAACGGGGCAGAACGCCCCGATCTCCCTCATCCCTGTGCCTGTCACAGGGATCCAGCCAGCCCAAGTCCTTGGGCTGAAAGGACCTCCCCGCCGCGCAGACGCGCGTCGGCTGGATTCCTGTGACAGGCACAGGAATGAGGGGAATGCGGATGCCGTCAGTTACGCAGCCTATACCCCGTCTTGAACATCCAGCCAACAACACCGAGGCACAGCGCCAGAAACAGCGTGATCATCGCAAGGCTGATGGCAGGATTGACGTCGGCGATCTCGTAAAAGCTCCAGCGGAAACCGCTGATGAGATAAAGCACCGGGTTGAAGTGGCTGACTGTCTGCCAGAAGGGCGGCAGCATGTCGATGGAATAGAAGCTGCCGCCGAGGAAGGTCAGCGGCGGCACCACCAGCATGGGAATGAGGTTCAGCTGCTCGAAATTCGTCGCCCAGATGCCGATGATGAAGCCGAACAGGCTGAAGCTCACCGCCGTCAGCACGAAGAACAGGATCATCATGAACGGGTGAGCGATGGTGATATCCACGAAGAAGGAAGCGGTAATCAGGATGATCGTGCCGATCATCAGCCCCTTGGTCGCCGCCGCACCGACATAACCGGCCAGAATTTCCGTCATCGCCACCGGTGCGGAGAGGATTTCATAGACCGTGCCGGTGAATTTCGGGAAATAGATGCCGAAGGAACCGTTGCCGATACATTGCGTCAGAAGCGTCAGCATGATGAGGCCGGGCGTTATGAACGCGCCGTAGGAAACACCGCCAACCTCCTGAATCCGCGAACCGATCGCGGTTCCGAATACGATGAAATAAAGCGATGTGGAAATGACCGGGGAGACCACGCTCTGCAGCAGGGTGCGCCGCGTGCGCGCCATTTCGAACAGATAGATGGCCTTGATGGCTTCGAAATTCATTTCTGGCCTCCCACCAGCGAAACGAAGATATCCTCAAGCGAACTCTGCCGCGTTGAAATATCCTTGAAATGGATGTTGGCGGCGAAAAGAGCGCTCAGAACATCGGCAATGCGGCTCTGCTCGCCATTATCCTCGATTTCATAGGTGACGGTGCAGCGGTCATCGGAAAGCGTCAGACCGAAGGGCGCGAGACTGTCGGGCAATTGCTCTACGGGCTGGGCAAGCTCCAGGAAAAGCTGCTTGCGGCCGAGTTTCTTCATCAGCGCCGTCTTTTCTTCCACCAGCAGCAATTCACCGCCATTGATGACGCCCACCCGATCGGCGATTTCTTCCGCCTCTTCGATGTAATGCGTGGTGAGGATGATGGTGACACCCTTGGCGCGCAGCTCGGAAACCACGTTCCACATATCGCGGCGCAGCGCCACATCCACGCCGGCCGTCGGCTCGTCAAGGAACAGAACCTTCGGCTCATGCGCCAGCGCCTTGGCGATCAGCACACGCCGTTTCATGCCGCCGGAAAGCTCCCGCAGCATATTGTCCTTCTTGTTCCAGAGCGACAGGGATTTCAGGATACGCTCGATCAGTTCCGGATTCTTCTTCTGCCCGTGCAGGCCGCGCGAGAAGCTGACGGTGTTCCACACCGTCTCGAACTGGTCGGTGGTCAGTTCCTGCGGCACGAGACCAATCAGGGCGCGGGTCTGGCGAAAATCCTTCACCACATCGTGCCCGCCGACAAGAACCGAACCTTCACCGGGATTGACGAGGCCGCAGACGATGGAGATCAATGTCGTCTTGCCAGCACCATTCGGACCGAGAAGAGCGAGGATTTCCCCCTCTTTGAGATCGAGGCTGACACCTTTGAGCGCCTGAAAGCCGTTTGCGTAGGATTTTGTCAGATTCCGTATCGAAACAATGGCATTCATCGCGAATCTTTCGAAAAACCGAGTAAGATGCACGCCATATAGGCCGTAGAATGCGCAAATGCCAGTCCGACGGGCTGAACACTGCGTTCGGCGATTAAGGAAAATCAGCCGTAAACGCTATAGAAAAACTGCGCCGCAACGAAGACCAGAAACAGCCCGAAGGCGCGCTCCAGCTGCTTCTTGCTGAGCGCATGCGCCAGCCGCGCGCCATAGGGCGCGACGACAAGCGTGATGGGGATCAAGAGCACCACGGCGATCCAGTTGATGAAGCCGGTGGAAAACGGCGGCAGGCCCGCATCACCCCAGCCGGCCCAGATGTAACCCAGAAGACCTGGCAGCGAAATCAGCACGCCGACGCCGGAAGACGTGGCGACTGCCTGATGAATGGTGCGTCCGTAGAGCGTCATGAAGGTGTTGTTCATCACCCCGCCGCCCACACCCATCAGGCCCGAAAAAAGCCCGATGCCGGTGCCCACCAGAAAACGGCCCGGGTTTTGCGGCAGGTCGGAACCGAGATGCCAGCTTGCCCGGTTGAAGATCATCCGGAAGGCAAGCGCCAGCGCGATGAAGGCGAAGATCAGCCGCAGCGCAACGCTCGAGGCATGGGCCGCAACCACGGATGCGAGGACGGTGCCGAGCGGCACGGCGACGATCCAGCCCTTCAACAGATCGATATCGACCGCGCCTTTCTGACGATGCGTCAGGAACGAACGGATGGAGGTGGGCACGATAATGGCGAGCGAGGTGCCGAGCGAAAGATGCATGCGCACCGCCTCCGGCACATCCAGCAGCCCGAAGACCTGGTAAAAGACGGGCACCAGCACCGCGCCGCCGCCGATGCCGAACAGCCCCGCCAGAAGACCGGCGACCACACCCGCTGCCGCAAGCGCCGCAGCAAAGACCATCAGCTCTGAAACAGGGGGCATAAAGGCAGGCTCCCGAGGGCCGTTGTCACAAACATGTGACCCTCATAGCGTATCAGAAGAGCGCGGCAAGCCATGTTGGCCGCAGGTCAGTACGGCGCGATATCTTTTGCCGCACATCCGCGCCGGATGGACCACTCCATGGGATCGTTTCCCATTGCATGCCCTTGCAAAGACGCCGATATCCCCCCGATAAGGCTGTCTTCTTCAACCGGCCTTCGGGCCGGTCTTTTTTTGTGGGAATGTGACGGGCGGCTATCGAGCTAGCGGCAGAGAAGCATCCCCAACCTTCGTCATTCCGGCCTGACCCAAAAATCCACCGCCTATGTCATCGGCGGCAGCCCGATGACAAGCCGCACTCCGTATTCGACGTCATCCTCGGCCTTGTGCCGAGGATCTGCCGACGTATCGCCGATCGCTACGTTGCAGATGCTCGGGACAGGCCCGAGCATGACGGAGGAGACGCTTTCAAACTCAGCGTCAACCTCCACCGGCGCGACTTAATCGCAATGCCTGTAACCTGACTTGCGGGTGCGCAGGTCGAAGTGAAAATGATTCCAGTGATTGGGATCGCTGCCCGGCCCGAGAACGGTGGAGAAATATTTGCAGCTGTCGGACCTCACCGCCTTCAGCAACGCCTTTTCGCGGAAGGCGAAGAAGCTTTTCTTGCGCACGTCGATTTCCTTGCCGTTCTTCAGCGTGATGGTGCCGATATCGATGGCGTTGCCGCGTGCATGTTCGGACCACGGATTGCTGGAGCGTGAATTCATCTTGCGACACGAATAACCGCCCATCGGCGTGATGCGCCCGACGCCGGAGAGATAACGAAAGCGCGAGGATGGCACGAGCTCGAACTTCACCCATTTGGCGAAGGCAAGCGTGACCTGGCAATTGAGCTTCACCGCCGGCCGGATGGCGACGCCGCTGGCAAGACCGCTGAGTTCGATCGGATAGTCGATACCGCAGGTCGGACCGTCGGCAATGCGCGCAACATCCCGGAAAGCAACGCCGAGGCGGCGCAACTCGGAACGGCAGGCAACTTCGGAAGATGGCATGACGCCGGGCGGCATCGAGCGGTTGCTTTGCAGCCCGCCACCCGCCATCGGATCGTTCGGCATCACCATCGCCACTTCCTCCACCGGCTGACGACGGGAGGAGGAGCCGAGCGGCGGCGGCGGGATGAGCCGCGATTGGCTGGCCCGTTGCGGCTGGCGGGCCGGGGGAACGGCCACGGGATTGTCCGTGCCGATACCATCCACCACCGGCTGCGCCGACGCGCCTTCGGCAATATCCGCATCCTGTTCTTCGGCAAGTCCGCGAACCGGCTCCACGCCCAGCATGGAATCCATGTTCACGCCGCCTTCGCCTTCGGCGATCTGGTTGCTGGTCATCTGCTGCGCGGGCACGGTCTGCCCCTGCATCGTCTGCCCCTGCATCGTCTGGCCCTGCATTGTCTGCACCGGCATATTGCCATGGCCGCTGGCCGCCATGCGCGCCTGGTGCTGGGAATCGAGCGTTGAATAACCCTGCCCGCCCTGCGGCGATTGCAGCAGGGGATCCTGCGAGGCGTAAGGCTCCGGCATCGGCTGTGAAACGGCTGCCGGATAGTCGGCGCCCTGCCCTGCCTGCTCGGCCTGATACACCGCACCCGCCGGCGCGCTGTAACCCTGCTGCCGCGAGGAGCGGATGGCGCTGACGCGTGTGGTGCCATCCACCTCCGCCGGTGGCACGAGGCCCTCCGCCGAACACGACACCATGACCGTGGAAATCATCAGCAACGTCACAAGACGACGCGGAAGGGAAACATACGCCATACGAGAACCTGTACCTTCAGCGGCCGCTATTCGCGGCAATACAGGATAAATTTTAAAGAAATGAGGTAAACGAAACCTTATTGGTTGCGGGAAATAACGAATGATGTGTTTGGCGCAGTCCCATCCACACAAGACCGCGACAATCGCGCCGGATGACGGAGCGGTCGGATAAAGTCCTGTCCATAACAAAGGGCGCGGCCAAAGCCGCGCCCTTCAACCTTCCTGAAACACCTGAAATCACGCGGCCCGCGAAACCTCGCGTCCGGCACCATGTCCAAGCTCGAAACGCGACAGCAGCGAGCGCAGCTGGCGGCTTTCCTCGGCGAGCGTCTGGCTGGCCGCCGTCGTTTCTTCCACCATGGCGGCGTTCTGCTGTGTCATCTGGTCCATGTGGTTGACGGAGGTGTTGATCTCCTGCAGACCGGTCGCCTGCTCGCGCGCGGCCGTGGCGATGGAGTTGACATGCCCATCGACACGATTGACCAGCGCCACGATCTCCTCCAGCGCATCACCCGTCGAGCGCACCAGTGCGACGCCGCCGCCGACTTCTTCGGCCGAACGGTTGATGAGGGTCTTGATTTCCTTGGCCGCATTGGCGGAACGTTGCGCCAGTTCGCGAACCTCCTGCGCCACCACGGCAAAACCACGCCCGGCCTCGCCCGCACGCGCCGCCTCAACACCGGCATTCAGCGCCAGAAGATTGGTCTGGAAGGCGATTTCGTCGATGACCGAGATGATCTGGCCGATGCGCTTGGAAGACTCCTCGATGCGCCCCATGGCGTCGACAGCATTGCGCACGATCTCGCCGGAGCGGCCGGCGCTGGTTTTCGTGTCCTGCACCATCTGCCGGGCCTCGTTGGCACGCTCGGAAGCCGTGCGCACCGTGGCGGTGATTTCGTCCAGAGCCGCCGCCGTCTCTTCCAGCGCCGCTGCCTGCTGTTCGGTGCGCCGGGAAAGATTACCGGTCGCACCGCTGATATCGGAGGCGCTGTCATTGACCACATGGCCGGTTCTGGCAATCGCCTCGATCGCGCCGTGCAAGGCGCCGACGGCACGGTTGAAGTCCATGCGCAGCTTTTCATAGTCCGCGCCGATATCCGCAAGCGAAACGGTCAGATCGCCATTGGCGAGCGCTTCAAGCGCATTGCCCAGTCGCTCCATGGCATGGGCCTGCCGCTCGGATGCGGAACGCAGAACCATCTCGTTACCGTGCCGCTCCTGCTCCAGTGCCCGCTGCTGGTCGGCCTCGCGGGCCTGCAGCGCGCTGCGTTCATTGACGCTGTCGCGCAGCACCAGCAGCGTCTTGGCAATCGCGCCGATTTCATTACGACGGTCGGCGAAGCTGATTTCGGCCTCGCCGTCACCATCGGCGATCCGCCGCATGCTCTGGCGGATAAGATCGATCGGCCGCGTCACGCTGCGCACGACGGCTGCGGCCACGCCGACAACCAGAAGACCCGCGGCGATGCAAAGACCGCCATTAAAATAGACGTCGCGCCAGAATACCGCTTCAAGATCGTCAACATAAACACCGGTGCCGACGATCCAGCCCCAGGGGGCGAAACCGGCGACATGGGAAAATTTCTCGACCGGCTCCGGCGCGCCGGGCTTCGGCCAGTAATAATCGACAAAACCCTTGCCACCCGCCTTGACCGTATTCACGAACTCTACGAACAGCGCCTTGCCATTCGGGTCCTTGTTGGCGGTAAGGTCAGTGCCGTTCATTTCAGGTTTGATCGGATGCATCACCATTTTGGGATGCATATCGTTGATCCAGAAATAGCCGCTGCCATTGCCGTAGCGCATTGCCGCAATGGTCGTCTTGGCCTGCTGTTGCGCCGCCTCCCGCGTCAGGCTTCCGCCCTGCTCCAGCCGGTAATATTGATCGAGAATGGCAACAGCGGTTTCGTTCATTGCCGCAAGCCCGGCTTTCCGTTCGCGCTCCATCTCATGGTAGCTTTCAAACAGGCTGAATGTCAGCGCCGCGGCCAGTATTGCCAGAAACAATGCGACGAGCGCATAAAGCCGCGTAGATATTGTTACGTTTTTCATGTTCCCCCTCAACGTCGCTGATGCACTTCGACCAGCCGATGTTAAAGGCAAAAAATTTATTATTATTAAATACACATATTATACGTTGGTATTGTTCTTATATGCTCATACTCCTTGGCGCCATCATGCCAGACAGGCACAGCAAGCGTGAATTTTCAAACCGGCCGGCGGCATTTAAAGACACCGTTAACCGTGCGGCCCCTATCCTCTTTGACCGAAATTACTTTACAGGGAGGGCGCGATGGCCCGGCCGAATTTTCGCTATACGCATTATGACCTGAAGGAATTGCGGGCAGGAACTACCCTTGAAATATCCCTGTCAGCCGTCAACAATGTCCGGCTGATGACGGGCGCGAATTTCCAGCGTTTCACCGAACTGCTCGATTTCAAATATCTCGGCGGCGTCGCGAAAAAATCGCCGATCCGCATCGCCATTCCCGAGACATTGCACTGGCATCTGGTGATCGATGCCGAAGGCCATAGCGGCCTGGCGGAATCCTCGGTCAAGATGCTGCCCGCGCAGCCGCAGGCCGCACAGCATCGCAAGGCATCCTGATCTTCCTTAAAAAACAGCGAGTTGTCGCGGTTTCGCGACTCTTTTTGCCAGCGGCCTGAATCTTTTTCTTAAGATCGACCGCGATACGGTTTCGGCGCAGGCGCGTAAAATGCTAGCGCGATCCACGCTCGCGACGCAGCTTCGCCCACCAGTCCAGACGCTTGCGGATTTCCCGTTCGAAACCCCGATCCGGCGGATCGTAAAAGGTCGTGCGCCCCATTTTTTCCGGGAAATAGTCCTGTCCGGAAAAGGCATCCGGCTCGTCATGGTCGTAGCGGTAACCGTCGCCATAACCCTCACCCTTCATGAGCTTGGTCGGCGCGTTCAGAATATGTTTCGGCGGCACCAGCGAGCCGTTTTCCTTGGCCGCCCGCATCGCCGATTTAAAGGCGGTATAAACGGCGTTCGATTTCGGCGCGGTCGCGAGATAGACGCAAGCCTGCGCCAGCGCCAGTTCACCTTCGGGTGAGCCCAGATAATCATAGGCATCCTTGGCGGCATTGCAGACGGCGAGCGCCTGCGGATCGGCAAGGCCGATATCCTCCACCGCCATGCGCACCAGCCGCCGGCCGATATAGAGCGGGTCTTCGCCGGCATCGAACATGCGGGCAAGATAATAAAGCGCGGCATCCGGGTCCGAACCGCGCACGGATTTATGCAGCGCGGAAATGAGATTGTAATGGCCGTCCTGGCTCTTGTCGTAGACGGGCGCACGGCGCTGCACGATGCGCGTCAGCCCTTCGGTATCGAAGGTCTCATCTTTCCTCGCCGCCCGCCACACCTCTTCGGCGAGCGTCAGCACGGCGCGGCCATCGCCATCGGCCATACGGATCAGACTGGCCCGTGCCTCTTCCGTCAGCGGCAGCGACTTGCCCTCCGCCTCCTCGGCACGCTTCAGAAGCTCGCTCAGGCTCTCCTCGTCATGCGAGCGGAATGTCAACACACGCGCCCGCGACAACAGAGCGGCATTGAGTTCGAAAGACGGGTTTTCGGTGGTGGCGCCTACCAGAATGATGGTGCCGTCTTCCATGACCGGCAGGAAGCTATCCTGCTGGGCGCGGTTGAAGCGATGAATTTCGTCTACGAAAAGCAGCGTCTGCCGGCCATTCATCCGCCGTGCGCGCGCCGCTTCGAAAACCTTCTTGAGATCGGCGACACCGGAAAAGATCGCCGAGATCTGCTCGAAAGCCAGACCCGCCTCGCCGGAAAGCAGGCGGGCAACCGTTGTCTTGCCGGTGCCGGGCGGTCCCCAGAAGATCATTGATCCCAGCGACCCGCTTTCGATCATACGGCGCAGCACACCCTCCTCGCCCGTCAGATGCGGCTGCCCGCTCACCTCCGCCAGCGTCTTCGGACGCAGACGATCGGCGAGAGGCCGCCGGTTGGCGACCTCCACGGGCACTTGCGGGGCGAAGAGATCGTCGCTCATCGCAGGAACTGCCGGATGCGCTGTCCGTCACGCAGGATTTCCACGCGCCAGAATCCGGGATTGTCATCCAGCGCCTTCTCAACCGCAGCGGTGGTGCCGATATCCGCGCCGTTCAGCGACAGGATCACATCTTTCGGCTGGAAACCGACACGATAGGCCGGCGAGCCGCGCTTCACATCGGTAATGACAACGCCGGTCACCTGCGAGGGCATGCGCAATTCATCGGCAAGCTTCGGCGAAAGATTGGCGACAGTCGCACCGGCAAAGGGATTGCGGCCCTCGATCAGCCGTTCATCGCGCGGCGCGGTTTCCGGCGCGGTATCGAGCGCGATGGTCACCTTTTTCTCTTTCCCCTTGTCCATGACAGTCAGTTCGGCGGATTTGCCGATGCCGGCGGTCGTCAGGCGATAACCCAACGCATCCGGATGCTCCACCTCCAGGCCATTGACGGCGGTGACAACCTGCCCCGGCTCGATACCCGCCTTCTCCGCCGGACCGTCCTTGATGACACTGACGACCAGCGCACCGCGGGCGCGATGCAGGCCAAGCGCCTCGGCGACATCCGATGTCACCGGATCGAAGGTCGCGCCGATATAGGGTCGCTCGAAGCTCGCATCGCCACGCTCGGCGGCAGCGACGAAAACCCTGACCAGATTGGCGGGAATGGCAAAACCGATACCGTTCGAGCCGCCGCCCTTGGAGAATATGGCCGTATTGATGCCGATCAGCTCGCCCGCCATGTTCATCAATGCGCCGCCGGAATTGCCGGGATTGATGGAAGCGTCGGTCTGGATGAAGAAGCCGAAATCGCCCTGCGTGACCTGGTTGCGTGCCAGACCCGAGACGATGCCGCTCGTCACCGTCTGGCCGACACCGAAGGGATTGCCGATGGCCAGCACCAGATCACCCACTTCAATCGCATCGGAATTGCCGAGCGACAGCACCGGGAACTGCTCCTTCGCATCGATCTGCAGAATGGCGAGATCGACGCGGTCATCCTTCAGCAGCACCTTGGAGGAGAACTCACGCCCATCCGCCAGCGCCACCTTGATGTCATCGGCACCGTCGATGACGTGATTGTTGGTCACCACGAGGCCGCCGGCGGTCACGATCACGCCGGAGCCGAGCGACGACTGCTTTTCCGTGCGGTTCGGCATCTGCTGACCGAAGAACTGTTCGAAGAAAGGATCACCGGCAAAGGGCGACAGACGCCGCTGCACGACGCGTTCGGCATAGACATTCACCACCGCGCCTGCGGTGCGCTTGACCAGCGGCGCGAAGGAAAGCTGCATTTCCGTGTGGCTCGACGGCACGGTCCTGTTATCCTGCGCCGCAGCACCCACGGGCAGGAGAATGAGTGCGGCGAGAAAGCCGGTGGACAGATACTTCAACACGCTTCGCATGTGATTCCTCATCGTCATCAGTATGATGGAGTTATAACGCCAAAGCCTGTAAAGCAAAGAGCGGCAAGATGATGGCCGTCCTTTTCCAGGCATGGATCGGTGGGCGACATTGGAACCAACAGCGCCCCTTTTCGGTTTCACCGGCACCTGACTTTCCTTAAAAAGAGACGACCCATGCATCTGAAACCGATCCTCCTTGCCTGCGGCATCCTCCTCTCCCCCTCTTTCGCTTCGCTGGCCAGCGCGGCGAGCTTCGATTGCGCAAAGACCGATCTGGCCGCGGATGAAAAGGCGATCTGCGACAACCGCACGCTGAACGATCAGGATGTGAAGATGGCCACCACCTTCGACATCCTCACCCAGCTGATGGCCATGGGCGCACGCGACACGCTGCGCGACGAGCAGAGCCAGTGGCTGAAGAAACGCCAGGAATGCGCAGCGGACGTTGCCTGCCTTACCAGCGCTTACGAGGAACGCATGAAACGTCTCGGAGAGGCGTTCCAGAGCATCAACCGGCCGCTCTGACCTCCTCACACCGCCCGGATGATGTTTTCCATAAGGCCATGCAACTGGTCACGATAACCGGTTCGGGCGGAAGGTGCGTCCTCGCGAGAGGTCATCACAACCGATAGCCGTCTGGCGGGTACGATATAGAGCATCTGGCCGCCATAACCCCAGGCATAATAGACCATCTCGCCTGCCATCTCCTTGATGAACCAGCAATAGCCATAGCCGTCGCCGTTGAAGACGGAATTGGTACGTTGCCGCCACGATTGCTCGATCCAGCCCTGAGAAATCAACCGCTCACCGCCGGGTGTCACGCCGCCTAGGCGATAAAGCTCGCCGAAGGCCAGCAAAGACCGCGCCGTCATCGCCATCTGGTTGCCGCCGAGATAGATGCCCTGCGGATCGCGCTCCCAGCCGCCGATGGAAAATCCTTCGAGCGGACGGAACCAGTCGCGCGCAAGCGACAGCGTCGAACGGCCTGAAGCTTTTGTCAGTATCGCCGAGAGCAGATGGGTGGAGCCGGTGGAATAAAGCATGCCGCCGCCCGGTTCCCCGGCAAAACCGGAACCCAGCGCCATCCGCACCCAGTTGCGGCTGGCGACCCAGCGGCCGTAATTCGGGCCGGACATGCGCTCCAGGCCGGATTGCATCGACAGCAGGTTGCCGACGGTGATCCGTTCCAGCCGGGGATCGGGATTTTGCGGAAAATCGCCGCGCAGAACGGTCGCGATCGGCTGGTCGGCGCTTTCGAGAATCTTGCGATCGATGGCCATGCCGACCAGCGCCGAGATGATCGATTTCGAGGCCGACTTGATATTGGTGGAGCCGTTCAAACCGGCGCCGTGATAAGCGCGGCTCGCGACCTCAACGCCATCGATGCTGACAATGATCGCCTTGAGGCTGGAAAGCGCATCCGCCTCCCGCAGCAACGGATCGAAACGGATGCCATTGCCGGTGCTTTGCGCACGGGCAAGCGGGGCTAAAGGCAAGGAGGCGATAAGGGCAAGTGCGGTTCGTCTTTTCATGTCACTGAGCTAGGAAGCCATACGGCGATGAAAAGAGGAAACGCCGCCAATCACTCCAATGTGACCTGATTTCAAGCACCGGATTTCCACACCCAATTCGATGGTCTCGCGAAATCTCTATGAAAACAGGGCGTTGGCCTGCATTCCGGAATCGAGATGCAAAGCGCTTGAATCAGTTTCTGATCTTGAGGACTATTGCCCTGCCGCAAATGCAAAGACAGGAAACGATGCCGCAACTGAAATCATCACGCCTTGTCCTGCGGCCTTTTAAAATGATGGACAAGCTGGGCTTTGTTGCGACCGGCCGTGCAAATGCCTTTTGCAGGCAACGGCGGAAAATCGTGCCGCTTCGACCTTATCGGCTCGACAAAGAGTGATCGGCACAAAAAAGCCGCCGTTTATCAACGGCGGCTTTTTATCATCTCGCAAATCCGGAAATTACTCCGGCAGAATCCGCACTGCACCCTTGTCCGCGCTGGAAGCAAAGGCCGCATAGGCCTTCAGCGCCGTCGTGACATTGCGCTTGCGTGGCGCTTCCGGCTTCCAGCCCAGTTCTTCCTGCTCGGCGCGGCGCGAAGCCAGCTCTGCATCGGTGACCTTCAGGTTGATGGTGCGGTTCGGAATGTCGATCTCGATCAGATCGCCCTGACGCACGAGGCCGATGGCGCCGCCCTGCGCCGCTTCCGGCGAGGCGTGACCGATGGAAAGGCCGGAGGTGCCGCCGGAGAAACGGCCGTCGGTAATCAGCGCACAGGCTTTGCCGAGGCCCTTGGATTTCAGGTAACTGGTCGGATAGAGCATTTCCTGCATGCCCGGCCCGCCCTTCGGCCCTTCGTAACGGATGACGACGACGTCGCCCGCCTTGACCTCGTTGCCGAGAATGCCCTTCACCGCCGCATCCTGACTTTCGTAAACCACTGCCGGGCCGGTGAATTTCAGGATGGATTCATCGACGCCCGCCGTCTTCACGATGCAGCCGTCAAGCGCGATGTTGCCGTAAAGCACGGCCAGACCGCCATCCTTGGAGAAAGGCTTCTCGACCGAGCGGATGACGCCGTTTTCGCCGTCCGTATCCAGATCGTCCCAGCGCGAGGACTGGCTGAAGGCCACCTGCGTCGGCACGCCGCCGGGGGCGGCCTTGAAGAACTGGCGCACCGTCTCGCTGTTGGTGCGGGTGATGTCCCAGCGGTCGATGGCGTCGCCCAGCGTCGCCTCATGAACGGTATAGGTATCGCGATTGATGAGCCCACCGCGTTCCAGCTCGCCGAGAATACGCATGATGCCGCCGGCGCGGTGAACGTCTTCCATATGCACGTCCTGCTTGGCGGGCGCGACCTTGGAAAGGCAGGGAACCTTGCGGGAAAGACGGTCGATGTCTTCCATGCCGAAATCGACGCCGCCCTCATGCGCCGCCGCCAGAATATGCAGCACCGTGTTGGTGGAACCGCCCATGGCGATATCCAGCGACATGGCGTTTTCGAACGCCGCCTTGTTGGCGATGGTGCGCGGCAGGACGGTTTCGTCCTCCTGCTCATAATAACGGCGCGCCAGATCGACGATCAGGTGACCGGCTTCGACGAACAGCCGCTTGCGATCGGAATGGGTGGCAAGCGTCGAACCGTTGCCGGGCAGCGACAGACCCAGCGCCTCGGTCAGACAGTTCATGGAATTGGCCGTGAACATGCCGGAACAGGAACCGCAGGTCGGGCAGGCCGAACGCTCGATGACCTTCACATCCTCGTCGGAAATCTTGTCGTCTGCAGCCGCGACCATGGCGTCGACCAGATCGAGCGCCACCGTCTTACCGTGCAGGACGACCTTGCCGGCCTCCATCGGACCGCCGGAAACGAAGACTGCGGGGATGTTGAGGCGCATCGCCGCATTCAGCATGCCGGGGGTGATCTTGTCGCAGTTGGAAATGCACACCATTGCATCGGCGCAATGGGCATTGACCATATATTCCACCGAATCCGCGATGATCTCGCGCGACGGCAGCGAATAGAGCATGCCGTCATGGCCCATGGCGATACCGTCATCGACCGCGATGGTGTTGAATTCCTTGGCCACACCGCCGGCCGCCTCGATTTCGCGGGCAACGAGCTGGCCGAGATCCTTCAGATGCACATGTCCCGGCACGAACTGCGTGAAGGAATTGACCACCGCGATGATCGGCTTGCCGAAATCGCTGTCCTTCATGCCGGTAGCGCGCCAAAGGCCGCGCGCGCCCGCCATGTTGCGGCCGTGGGTTGTCGTTCTGGAGCGATAGGCTGGCATGGTGTTTTCCTCAATCTCTTGGGCGAAGACGCGTCTTCCGCAGCGCGGTCAAAACGGCCTCTGCCCTATTTTGCGGTTTTTCTAGCGCAAACCGCAAGCCCTGTCACTGTCACCTTGGGGCAAAACAGTACGGTTCGGTACGGTACGCTTTCTCTTCATCGTGCTATCCGGCCGCGCCTTCATCACAAATGCGCGATTTCCGCCGCCCCACCGTTGTTTTTCCGCAGAGCACTGAAACATATCTGTGCAGCGGCCGTATTGGCTATCATAATCGATTTATCGCCGATGTACCCGGCTTTTGTGGAGGTTCCAATGCCCGCCTATCGTCCGCCCCTCATCTCGGCAAATGAAATCACGCCGAAGAATATCTACCTGTCCAGACGTGGCTTTCTCGGCACGGCGGCGGGGCTGGCCGCAATCGGGCTGGCCGGGCGCGAGGCTGTTGCCGCGCCGCTTTCCGCAAAACCCGGCGCCTACAAGCTGGATGAGAAGCTCACCCCGCTCGATGCTGTCACCAGCTATAATAATTTCTACGAATTCGGCGTCGGAAAATCCGATCCGAAGGAAAATTCCGGCAAGTTCAAGCCTACCCCCTGGACGGTGAAGGTGGATGGCCTCGTCTCCAAACCGCAGGAATTCGGCATCGAAGAGCTGATGAAATATCCCCTCGAAGAGCGCACTTACCGCATGCGCTGTGTCGAGGGCTGGTCGATGGTCGTTCCGTGGATCGGCTTCCCGCTCGCCGCCCTTCTCGACAAGGTGGAGCCGCTTGGCAGCGCGAAATATGTCGCTTTCGAAACCGTGGTGCGGCCGGACGAAATGCCGGGGCAAAGCGGCCTCTTTCAGCCTCTCTCCTGGCCCTATGTCGAGGGGCTTCGCCTCGACGAAGCGCGCCATCCGCTCACCATTCTCGCCGTCGGCCTTTATGGAGAGACCCTGCCCAACCAGAACGGTGCACCGATCCGCCTCGTCGTTCCATGGAAATACGGTTTCAAAGGCATCAAATCCATCGTCCGCATTTCGCTGGTCGAGAAACAGCCGGAAACGACGTGGAAAAACTCCAACGCCCGCGAATACGGCTTCTATTCCAACGTCAATCCGAATGTCGATCATCCGCGCTGGAGCCAGGCGACGGAACAGCGCATCGGCGAAGGCGGTTTCTTTGGCACCCAGAACCGCCCTACCCTGATGTTCAACGGCTATGACGAGGTGGCGAGCCTTTATACCGGCATGGATCTGAAAGCGAATTATTGACCATGGCCTTCGCCCTGCCTCTTCCTTCGCTGCCGAAGCGTTACCAGCCGGCAGCCATCTGGTCGCTTTATGCGATCGGCCTCTGTCCGGGCCTCTGGTATTTCTATCTCGCGGCAACCGGCGGCCTCGGCTTCAATCCGGTCAAGGATTTCGAGCACCTGCTCGGCATCTGGGCGCTGCGCTTCCTCTGCCTCGGGCTTCTGGTGACGCCGCTGCGCGATCTCTTCAACATCAACCTCATCGCCTATCGCCGCGCGCTGGGGCTGATCGCCTTTTATTACGTGCTTGCGCATTTCACCGTCTATCTGGTGCTGGACCGCGGCCTGATCCTCGGCTCCATCGCCGGCGATATACTGAAGCGCCCCTATATCATGCTCGGCATGGCCGGCCTTCTCATGCTCATACCGCTGGCGCTCACCTCCAACCGCTGGTCGATCCGCAAACTCGGCAGCCGCTGGAACACGCTGCACAAACTCGTCTATCTCGTGCTCATCGTCGGCGTGCTGCATTTCGTGCTGGCGCGAAAGTCGATAACGCTGGAGCCGGTGTTTTATATCGGCACGATGGTGGTATTGCTCGGCTATCGGCCGTTGCGGCCCTCGATCATGGCAAGGAAGCGGGGGAGACGCGCTGACAGGAACTCTCTGCAACGCCCATCACGATCATGAAGCCGACCGATCAAAACCTCCGAACTGCCCACCGCCCTGAAATCTCCATTTCCGGTCAAACGGCTCTCTCCGAAATATTCAACACAATGGCAACTGGCGCGGCTTTCGACCCTGCTCGAATTGGCCGCGCCTTGAACAGTGCTCATCGGCAGGCGTTATCAGGGCTTGTTGAACGCATTGAGAACGACGACGTTAAAGAAGAAGACCTGCAAAGGCTCTGGCTCGCGCATCATGTTTCGGACCGCATTGTTCTGATAGCCACACTTGCTGACCTTATTCGTCAAATCAGCCGCTACTTGCCGGGTCGACAGCCTTAAATCCGGAAAGTGAAGCAACAAAAAAAGCCGGGCAATCTCTCGCCCGGCTTTTTTAACTCATGACGCCTGAACGGCGTCAAACCTTATGCAGCTTCGGCAGCAGCAGCTTCAGCGGCAACGCGAGCCTTGTCGGCTGCGCCCTTGGCGTCAACGTCGCGCTCGACGAATTCGATGACGGCGAGAGCGGCATTGTCGCCCTGGCGGAAGCCGGCCTTCATGATACGCAGGTAGCCGCCGTTGCGGTTTGCGTAGCGGGCTGCGATCGCGTCGAACAGCTTGCGAACGGCGTCCTGATCCTTGATCTGCGAGATCGCCTGACGACGAGCGTGCAGGTCGCCGCGCTTGCCGAGGGTGACGAGCTTCTCAACGATGGGGCGAATTTCCTTCGCCTTCGGAAGCGTGGTTACGATCTGCTCATGGGTGATGAGCGAAGCAGCCATGTTGGCAAACATTGCCTTGCGGTGGCTGGCGGTTCTATTGAGCTTGCGGCCTGAATTACCGTGGCGCATTGCTATTCTCCTTCTACGCAGGTTCCTTCTCTAAGGCCTGCCGTTTCCTGGCACATGCAGGTGACTTACCTGCTGTTTGACGGGGAAAGGCAGTCTTTAAAGGGTCTGCCTTTTTGATTGTTAGTACTGGTCTTCGTAACGCTTTGCGAGATCTTCGATGTTCTCAGGCGGCCATGCCGGCACTTCCATGCCGAGGTGCAGACCCATGGAAGCGAGAACTTCCTTGATTTCGTTCAGCGACTTGCGACCGAAGTTCGGCGTGCGAAGCATTTCGGCTTCGGTCTTCTGGATCAAGTCGCCGATATAAACGATGTTGTCGTTCTTCAGGCAGTTTGCCGAACGAACGGACAGCTCGAGCTCGTCGACCTTCTTGAGAAGCGCCGGGTTGAACGCGAGTTCGGTAACCGATTCTTCTTCTGCTTCCTTCTGCGGCTCGTCGAAGTTGACGAAGACGCCGAGCTGGTCCTGAAGAATGCGAGCGGCGAAGGCAACGGCGTCTTCGCCGGAAACCGAACCGTTGGTCTCGATCGTCATGATCAGCTTGTCATAGTCGAGAACCTGACCTTCACGGGTGTTTTCCACCTTGTAGGACACTTTCTTGACCGGAGAATAGAGGCTGTCCACCGGAATGAGGCCAATCGGGGCATCTTCCGCGCGGTTGCGCTCAGCCGGTACGTAACCCTTGCCGTTGTTGACGGTGAATTCCATGCGGATTTCAGCGCCATCGTCCAGCGTGCAGATCACGTGGTCGGGGTTCAGAATCTCGATATCGCCAACCGTCTGGATGTCACCAGCGGTCACGGCACCCGGACCCTGCTTGCGCACGACCATGCGCTTGGAATCATCGCCGTCCATCTTGATGGCGATTTCCTTGATGTTGAGCACGATATCCGTCACATCTTCCCGAACGCCGGGGATGGAGGAGAATTCGTGCAGGACACCGTCGATCTGCACGGCCGTCACAGCGGCGCCACGCAGAGAAGACAACAGAACGCGACGCAGCGCGTTGCCGAGGGTAAGACCGAAACCACGCTCCAGCGGCTCGGCAACCAGCGTTGCCTTGGTGCGGCTGGACGAGGTGAACTCGACCTTGTTCGGCTTGATAAGTTCCTGCCAGTTCTTCTGAATCATCTTTAAACCTTCCGTTCGCCGCCACCATCCAATCGTGACGGACCGAGCATGAAAACACCGAGAGGAACCTAATTCAGCGGTTCATCGGTGGGTTCTTGAGCGCAAGTCCGCCGATCGAAATCGACGCGCACACGCCAGATACACGAAAATTCCGCCAGACCTGAGGTAAGGCGGAATTTCCGAACCACGGTCGCGTCAGACGCGGCGCTTCTTGCGCGGACGGCAACCGTTGTGCGGGATCGGCGTCACGTCGCGAATGGAAGTGATCATGAAACCGGCAGCCTGCAGGGCGCGAAGTGCCGATTCACGGCCGGAACCCGGACCACAAACTTCAACTTCAAGCGACTTCATGCCGTGTTCCTGAGCCTTCTTCGCGCAATCTTCAGCAGCGATCTGGGCAGCGAACGGAGTCGACTTGCGCGAACCCTTGAAGCCCTTGGCACCAGCGGACGACCAAGCAATAGCATTGCCCTGTGCGTCGGTGATGGTGATCATCGTGTTGTTGAAGGTCGAGTTGACGTGCGCAACGCCCGACGTGATGTTCTTACGTTCGCGACGGCGAATACGTGCGGCTTCCTTGGCCATTTTATACCTTTCATTGATCTCTTCACCGCCGTAACACCAGCGGCTACACCGGCGATCAACCCCATCGGGGCTTCACGCCAAACTCAGAAAGGCTGGCGCGGACTGCACCAGCCTCCCCTTTCCGGAGAACCGGAAAATTACTTCTTCTTACCAGCGATAGCCTTCGCCGGACCCTTGCGGGTGCGGGCGTTGGTGTGCGTGCGCTGACCGCGGACCGGAAGGCCACGACGGTGACGCAGGCCGCGGTAGCAACCGAGGTCCATCAGACGCTTGATGTTCATCGAGGTCTCACGACGCAGGTCGCCTTCGACCTGGTAGTCGCGGTCGATGGCTTCGCGGATCTGAAGAACTTCAGCATCCGTCAGCTGATGAACGCGCTTGTCAGCCGGAAGACCGACCTTGTCCATGATTTCCTGCGCGAATTTCGGACCGATCCCGTGAATGTAGGTCAGCGCAATAACAACGCGCTTCGCGGTCGGGATGTTGACGCCAGCGATACGTGCCACGTCTCTTCTCCTTGGTTCCAGTTGCCATCCGGCAAGTGGTGATTCCATTCGAGCGGCCGACAAGACCGCCAGTTCAAATTGGTGTCCGTGACAAGTCAAAACGACCGAACCCGGATCTCCCTTCCCTAAGGGAAATCCGCGCCAGTCGCTTGGGATGTCGCGAGTTGGCGCGGTGTTTAACGGAATCAGCGCAAAAAAGCAACCGGCTCCGCCAAGATTCTTTTACGATCCAAAGGATCAGCCGCCATGCGCAAGCGAGATATGGGCAAGAGCGCAACAGCCTCGCCCATCCGCTCCGTCAATCAGGCGGAGGCTTTCTCGAGAACGCGCTCGATAGCCTCGGTGACGGCATCGACGTCAGCCATGCCATCCAGCGTCACGAGCTCGCCCTGTTCGCTGTAATAGGCGGACAGCGGCGCGGTCTTTTCGCGATATTCCGTCAGGCGCTTGCGGAACGCTTCCGGATTGTCGTCCGAGCGAACCGTACCGCCGGCGGCAATGGTTTCAGCCACGCGGTTTTCGATTCGGCGAATCAGCGCCTCTTCGTCCACCTTGAGTTCGATGACGGCATCGAGGACCAGATTCTTCTTGCGCATGTTGTCAGCAAGCGCCTTGGCCTGCGGAACGGTGCGCGGATAGCCGTCGAGAATAAAGCCCTTGGCACAGTCCGGTGCTTCGATGCGTTCGGAAACGATCTGATTGACGATATCGTCGGAAACAAGCCCGCCGGCGTCCATGACGGCCTTGGCGCGTTTGCCGATTTCGGTGCCCGCGCTGACCGCAGCGCGAAGCATGTCACCGGTGGAAAGCTGCGGGATCCCGTACTTGTCCGTCAGCCGCTTGGCCTGGGTTCCCTTGCCCGCACCCGGCGGACCCAAAAATATCAGTCTCATCGTCCCCTCTTTCCTCCACGCAACTTCGACTTCTTGATCAGCCCTTCATACTGCTGCGCGATCAGGTGGCCCTGAATTTGCGCAACCGTGTCCAGAGTTACACTGACAACGATCAAAAGCGAAGTACCACCAAGGGCTAATGGAATGCCCGTGCGTGCGATAAGTGTCTCAGGAAGGATACAGACGAAGACAAGATAAATCGCGCCGACCACGGTGATGCGGGTCAGGACGTAATCGATGTACTCCGCGGTGCGCTCGCCCGGACGGATGCCCGGAATGAAGCCACCATGCTTCTTGAGGTTATCTGCGGTGTCCTTCGGATTGAAGACGATCGCCGTATAGAAAAACGCGAAGAACGCGATCAGCAGGCCGTAAAGCGCCATGAACAGCGGCTGTCCGTGCTGCAGCGACGCGATGATCGAGGTTGCCCAGCCCGGCAGGTTGGTGTTTCCGGCAAAACCCGCAGCCGTTGCCGGCAGCAGCAGCAGCGACGATGCGAAGATCGCGGGAATGACGCCGGCCGTGTTGAGCTTCAGCGGCAGATGCGAGGTATCGCCCTGGAACATGCGATTGCCGACCTGTCGCTTCGGATATTGGATCAACAGGCGGCGCTGCGCGCGCTCCACGAAGACGATGAGCGCGATGACGCCGATGGCGACCACAACGACCGTCAGGATGAGCGGGGTGGAAAGCGCACCGGTACGGCCGAGTTCCAGCGTCCCGGCCAGCGCCTTGGGCAGGCCTGCGGCGATGCCCGCGAAGATGATCAGCGAAATACCGTTGCCGATACCGCGCGAGGTGATCTGCTCGCCGAGCCACATCAGGAACATCGTGCCGCCGAGCAGTGTGATGACGGTGGAAATGCGGAAGAACCAGCCCGGATCGACCACGAGACCGTTGCCGCTTTCGAGGCCGACCGCAATGCCATAGGCCTGCAGCGTGCCGAGCAGCACCGTGCCGTAGCGCGTATACTGGTTGATGATCTTGCGGCCGGCTTCGCCTTCCTTCTTCAACGCTTCGAGCGAAGGCACGACCGAGGTCATGAGCTGCACGATGATCGAAGCGGAGATGTAAGGCATGATGCCGAGCGCGAAAATCGCCATGCGCTCGACGGCGCCACCCGCAAACATGTTGAAAAGACCGAGAATACCGTTGGCCTGGCCACGGAAGGCCTGCGCATAGGCTTCGGGGTTCAGGCCCGGAAGCGGAATGTGGGTGCCGAGACGGTAGACGAGAAGTGCGGCAAGAGTAAACCAGAGACGCTTTTTCAAATCCTCCGCCTTAGCGAAGGTCGAAAAATTCAGGTTCGAAGCCAGTTGTTCCGCTGCTGAAGCCATAAATTTCTCCGAATGACCCTTGCCAGCCAGCGCAACCGGCCGATGCGGAAAGGTCTAAAAGATACTGGTCAAAACCGGGCTTCGGACAAACGCGGCTCTGAGCCGCCATCATGCCTCACCCTGTTTTTTATGTCCTATCCCCTCCCCTACGGAAGTTCAAGAACTGTGAGGCTCTCCCTGCAGCACTTTCTGCCGCAAGCGGGGCCGTGGAAGCACACCGCAAAGAGATTGCCCTGATGCTCTATAAATCGATTTAGATCGAAAGCACCATAGGCCAGGGAGCGCAAACGCCCGGAGCGACGAGCCCCGGGCGTCTGAAGTCTATATATTACTCGGCGGCTTCTGCTGCAACTGCGAGAAGCTTGATCGAACCGCCAGCCTTTTCGATCTTTTCGATTGCGGGCTTGGAAGCGCCGGCAACTTCGAAAGCGACCTTGGCCTTCAGCTCGCCGTCGGCGAGAATGCGTACGCCGTCCTTGGCGCGGCGGATAACGCCGGCAGCCTTGAGAGCAGCGGCATCGATCGTTGCGGAAGCGTCAAGCTTCTTGGCGTCGATGGCGGTCTGAATGCGGCCGAGCGATACGACAACATATTCGGAAGCGAAGATGTTGTTGAAACCGCGCTTCGGCAGACGACGGTAGATGGGCATCTGACCGCCTTCGAAACCGTTGATGGCGACGCCCGAACGAGCCTTCTGGCCCTTCACACCGCGACCACCGGTCTTGCCCTTGCCGGAACCGATACCGCGACCTACGCGGATACGATCCTTGGAGGCGCCTTCGTTGTCTCTGATTTCATTGAGTTTCATGATAGGTTACTCCGTCTCACTTCTCGTCAACGACGCGAACGAGATGCTGGACCGCACGGATCATGCCGCGAACCGCCGGAGTGTCTTCCAGGGTGCGCTGACGATGCATCTTGTTGAGACCCAGACCGACCAGCGTCTGACGCTGGATTGCCGGGCGGCGAATAGGGCTGCCGATCTGTTCGACCGTAACAGTCTTCTTGGCTTCAGTAGTTTTCTTGGCCATGATCCAGCTCCTTATTCTTCAGAAGCGTTGCCGGAAGCGGCACGACGAGCCTGAAGGGTCGCATACTTCAGACCGCGCTGTGCAGCGATGTCCTTCGGATGAACCTGATGCTTCAGAGCGTCGAACGTAGCGCGAACCATGTTGTACGGGTTCGACGAACCGGTCGACTTTGCAACAACGTCATGAACGCCGAGCGTTTCGAAAACGGCGCGCATCGGACCACCGGCGATGATACCGGTACCGGCCTTGGCCGAACGCAGCAGAACCTTGCCTGCGCCGTGACGGCCATTGACGTCGTGGTGCAGCGTGCGGCCATCGCGCAGCGGAACGAAGATCAGATCGCGCTTTGCGCTTTCAGTTGCCTTGCGGATCGCTTCCGGAACTTCACGAGCCTTGCCGTGACCGAAGCCAACGCGGCCCTTCTGGTCGCCAACGACGACGAGAGCGGCGAAGCCGAAGCGACGGCCACCCTTAACAACCTTTGCAACGCGGTTAATCGCGACCAGCTTGTCGACGAATTCGCTATCGCGCTCTTCGCGGTTCTGACGCTCTTCGCGGGAACCTCTTTTATCCTGTGCCATTGTCCTTGTCCTTTTTCTTTTACGGGTGGAACGGCAAACGAAAAGACCAGCGGTCCCGATGAAGAGATCCGCATGGTCCGGTGAAATTCCGCCCGGATCGTTGTCCGGGCGGAAAAAAATCAGAAGTTCAGGCCGCCTTCGCGGGCAGCGTCTGCCAGGGCCTTGATGCGGCCGTGGTAGATGAACGCGCCACGGTCGAATACGACATCCTTGACGCCAGCCTTGACGCCACGCTCGGCAACCAGCTTGCCTACGACAGTTGCTGCTGCAACGTCGGCGCCGGTCTTGAGCGAGCCGCGCAGATCGGCTTCGAGCGTGGAGGCAGACGCAAGCGTCTTGCCAGCAACGTCATCGATGATCTGGGCGTAGATGTTCTTCGACGAGCGATGAACCGACAGGCGCGGGCGGCCGTTGGCAACCGCCTTGATCTGGCGGCGCACACGGCTCGCGCGACGTGCAAGTGCTTCTTTCCTGCTAGCCATTTCGCGTGATCCTTACTTCTTCTTGCCTTCTTTGCGGACAATACGCTCTTCAGCGTACTTCACGCCCTTGCCCTTGTAGGGCTCGGGACCGCGGTATTCGCGGATTTCCGCGGCTACCTGGCCAACCTGCTGCTTGTTGATGCCGGAAACGATGATTTCCGTCGGCTTCGGAACGGCAATGGTGATGCCGACCGGAGGCTCGTAAACAACATCGTGCGAGAAGCCGAGAGCCAGCTGCAGGTTCTTGCCCTGCATGGCGGCACGGTAACCGACGCCGTTGATTTCGAGCTTGCGCTCATAGCCGTCCTTAACACCCTTGAAGATGTTCTCGATCATCGTGCGGGACATGCCCCACTTCGAACGAGCTTCCTTGGTGCCGTTAGCCGGCGTTACGGAAACGCCGTTATCTTCGAGCTTCAGCTGAATGTCGTCGTTAGCGACGAAAAACAGTTCACCCTTCGGGCCCTTAGCAGTAACCTTCTGGCCGTCGACATTGGCCGTCACACCTGCTGGAACCGGAACGGGCTTTTTACCGATACGAGACATTATTCAATCCTGTCTGTTCGTTATGGAGATCCTTGCTCGGGTCTTAGAAGACCGAGCAAAGAACCTCGCCACCAACGTTCTGTTCGCGAGCCTGGTGATCGGCCATCACGCCCTTCGGGGTCGAAAGGATGGTGATGCCGAGGCCGTTCGCGACCTGCGGAATGGACTTTACCGAGACATAAACCCGGCGGCCCGGCTTGGAAACGCGGCCGATCTCACGGATCACGGACGCGCCTTCGTAGTACTTCAGCTCGATCGTGAATTCGGACTTGCCGTTTTCGAAATCGACCTTGGAATAACCGCGAATGTAGCCTTCAGCCTGCAGCACGTCGAGAACGCGTGCGCGGAGGCTGGAAGCCGGCGTGCTTACCGAAGACTTACGGCGAGCAGCACCATTGCGGATGCGGGTGAGCATATCACCCAAAGGATCAGTCATGGTCATGTGCCCGTCTCCTTACCAGCTCGACTTGACAATGCCCGGCACCTTGCCGGAATTGCCCAGCTCACGAAGCGCGATACGCGACATCTTGAGCTTGCGATAGAACGCGCGCGGACGGCCCGTTACTTCGCAGCGGTTGCGGATACGCGTCTTCGAGCCGTCACGCGGCAGCGAAGCGAGCTTCAGAGTGGCCTTGAACCGGTCTTCGATCGGAAGGGACTGGTTCATAACGATCGCCTTGAGAGCAGCGCGCTTGGCGGCCTGCTGGGCGACCGACTTGCGGCGGCGCTTGTTCTTTTCAACTGCGCTTGTTTTCGCCATATCGGAGTTCCTTTTCTACGCTCGTCGTTACGGTTAGTGACGGAACGGGAAGTTGAACTCTGTCAGCAGAGCCCGAGCTTCGTCGTCCGACGTCGCCGTCGTGCAAACGATGATGTCCATGCCCCACATCTGATCAACCTTATCGTAGTTGATCTCAGGGAACACAATGTGTTCCTTGATGCCCATGGCGAAGTTGCCACGGCCGTCAAAGCTCTTCGGGTTCAGGCCCCGGAAGTCGCGAACGCGCGGCAGCGCGATGTTGACCAGACGATCAAGGAATTCGTACATGCGGGCGCCACGAAGGGTAACCTTCGCACCGATCGGCATGCCTTCGCGAACCTTGAAACCAGCGATCGAGTTGCGAGCGCGGGTAACGACCGGCTTCTGGCCGGCAATCGCAGCCAGGTCACCGGCAGCAATCGTGGGCTTCTTGGAGTCGGCAGTTGCTTCGCCAACACCCATGTTGATCACGATCTTTTCAAGCTTCGGGATCATCATGACGTTTGCGTAGGAGAACTTCTCCTGCATGGCGCCACGGATACGGGAAACGTATTCCGTCTTGAGACGCGGCTCGTACTTATCAGCCATCGATCACTTCTCCCGAACGCTTGGCCACGCGGACCTTCTTGCCATCCACAACAGAGAAGCCAACGCGGGTCGGCTTGCCATCCTTGTCGACGATGGCGATGTTGGAGATGTGCAAGGATGCTTCCTTGTTGATGATGCCGGCTTCCTGGGCCTGGGTCTGGCGCTGGTGACGCTTCACCATGTTAACGCCACGCACAACGGCCCGATCTTCCTTCGGCAAAACCTGGATTACTTCGCCGGTACGGCCCTTGTCCTTACCGGTCAATACGACAACCTTGTCGCCTTTACGAATCTTCTGCATCGCTTGTCGCTCCTTACAGTACTTCCGGAGCCAGCGAGATGATCTTCATGTGGTTCTTGGCGCGAAGTTCGCGCGGAACCGGTCCGAAGATACGGGTGCCGATGGGCTCTTTCTTGTTGTCGATAAGAACGGCTGCGTTGTTATCGAAACGGATGACGCTGCCGTCAGCGCGGCGGATGTCCTTGGCGGTGCGCACGACAACCGCCTTCATCACGTCGCCCTTCTTGACGCGGCCGCGCGGAATAGCTTCCTTGATGGAAACGACAATAATGTCGCCAACAGAAGCATATTTGCGCTTCGAGCCGCCCAGCACCTTGATGCACATGACACGACGTGCGCCGGAATTATCCGCCACGTCGAGGTTTGTTTGCATCTGAATCATGTCAGGTCGCCTTCTTGTTGTTACCGGAACGGTTGGGCAAACTCTCCCGAGCGAGCCCCCTGCCCCAGCTTATGAATATCTCTTTTTTTGCGCGGAAACGTCGTGACAGGGTGGTTTCCCGAAGGACCTTCCGTGCGCATCAAAGCAAAAGACGCTCGGGTCACGAGCGTCCTTGCGCTGCTTCATACAGGAATTCGCGCCAAGTGCAAGACACAAGGCGCGATTCTGATGAAATTAAGCCTGGGCGGAAACGACCGTCCAGCGCTTGTCCTTGGAGATCGGTGCGCATTCCTCGATGGAAACGACATCGCCGACCTTATACTGATTGTTTTCGTCGTGTGCCTTGTACTTCTTCGAACGACGAACGGTCTTCTGAAGCAGCGGGTGAGCGAATCGACGCTCAACGCGAACTACGACAGTCTTCTCGTTCTTGTCGGACACAACGACGCCCTGCAGAATGCGTTTCGGCATATTATTCTTCCTTAGGCCTTGGCTTCTGCCGCCTTCTGGCGGGCAATGGTTTTAACGCGGGCGATATCCTTGCGGACTTCGTTGATGCGCGAGGACTTCTCCAGCTGACCAGTTGCCTTCTGGAAGCGCAGGTTGAACTGCTCCTTCTTCAGATCGGCGAGCTTGTCCTTGAGCTGGTCGGCGCTGAGGCCGCGAACTTCATCGGCTTTCATGTGCCTTGCTCCTTACTCTGCGATGCGCTGTACGAAGCGCGTCTTGACCGAGAGCTTGGCAGCGCCGAGACGAAGCGCCTCACGGGCGATCTCCTCGGACACACCGTCGATCTCGAACATCATACGACCGGGCTTGACCTTGCATGCCCAGTAATCGACCGAACCCTTGCCCTTACCCATACGAACTTCGGTCGGCTTGGCCGTGACCGGAACGTCGGGGAATACGCGGATCCACACGCGACCTGCGCGCTTCATGTAACGCGTGATCGCGCGGCGGGCCGCTTCGATCTCGCGTGCATTCACGCGGTTCGGTTCCTGCGACTTCAAGCCGAATTCACCGAATGCCAGGTCAAAGCCGCCCTTGGCGACGCCCTTGATGCGTCCCTTGAACTGCTTACGGTACTTAGTACGCTTTGGCTGCAACATTTTCTTACTTCTCCGAGCTTATCTTTCGCCAGCGTCAATCAAGCGTTTTCGCGACGACGATCGCCACGATCGCCACGCTCACGGCTTGCAGGGCCCTGTGCGTCGCCTTCGAGACCGCGACGCTCAGAAGCCATCGGATCGTGCTCAAGGATTTCGCCCTTGAAGATCCAGACCTTGATGCCGCAAATGCCGAATGCGGTTTCAGCTTCAGCCGTGCCGTAGTCGATGTCCGCACGCAGCGTGTGCAGCGGAACGCGACCTTCGCGGTACCATTCGGTACGAGCGATTTCAGCACCGCCGAGACGGCCGCCGCAGGTGATCTTGATGCCTTCGGCGCCAAGACGCATTGCGGACTGAACAGCACGCTTCATCGCACGGCGGAAAGCCACGCGGCGCTCGAGCTGCTGAGCGATCGACTGGGCAACCAGCGTCGCGTCGATTTCCGGCTTGCGCACTTCAACGATGTTGAGGTGCGTTTCGGAGTTGGTCATCTCGGAAAGCTTCTTGCGAAGCTTCTCGATGTCCGCACCCTTCTTGCCGATGATCAGACCCGGACGAGCCGAGTGGATCGTGACGCGGCACTTCTTGTGCGGACGCTCGATGACGACCTTGGCGATACCGGCCTGCTTGAGTTCCTTGATCAGGTAAGCCCGGATCTTCAGGTCTTCATGCAGCAGCTTGCCGTATTCTGCGGTGTCAGCGTACCAGCGGCTATCCCAGGTACGGTTGATGCCGAGGCGGAAGCCGATCGGATTGATTTTCTGACCCATTATGCGGCCTCCCCTTTTTCCTCAACTTCACGAACAACGATCGTGAGGTGAGCGAACGGCTTTTCGATGCGGGAAGCACGACCACGGCCACGAGCGTGGAAACGCTTCATGGTGATGGACTTGCCAACATAGGCCTCGGCGACGACGAGAGCGTCGACGTCGAGGTCGTGGTTGTTTTCCGCATTGGCAATTGCAGATTCGAGCGTCTTCTTGACGGTGCCTGCAATGCGCTTGCGGGAGAATTCGAGCTCGGCGAGAGCGCGATCAACCTTCTTGCCACGGATAAGAGCGGCAACCAGGTTCAGTTTCTGGGGGCTGACGCGGAGCGTACGGGCAACGGCCTGAGCCTCGTTGTCCTTCAGCCGGCGTTCGGTCTTAGCCTTCGCCATGATTACTTCCTCTTTGCCTTCTTGTCCGCGCCGTGACCGTAATAGGTACGGGTCGGAGAGAATTCACCGAACTTGTGTCCGACCATGTCTTCGTTGACGGAGACGGGCACATGCTTGCTGCCGTTGTAGACGCCGAAGGTCAGACCAACGAACTGCGGCAGGATCGTGGAGCGACGGCTCCAGATCTTGATTACTTCGTTACGTCCGCTCTCGCGCACCTTCTCAGCCTTGGTGAGAAGATAGCCGTCAACAAACGGACCTTTCCATACTGAACGAGCCATTAGTGACTACCTCTCTTACTTCTTACGCTGATGGCGCGAGCGCATGATGAACTTGTCGGTCGACTTGTTCGAACGGGTGCGCTTGCCCTTCGTGGGCTTGCCCCACGGAGTAACCGGGTGGCGACCACCCGACGTGCGACCTTCACCACCACCGTGCGGGTGGTCGACCGGGTTCATGACGACGCCGCGAACGTGCGGACGCTTGCCGCGCCAACGGGAACGACCGGCCTTGCCGTCGTTGATGTTGGCGTGGTCCGAGTTCGAAACAGCACCGATCGATGCGAGGCAGGAGCCGTGCACCAGACGCTGTTCGCCCGAGTTGAGACGCAGGATGGCCATGCCGGCATCGCGGCCGACGAGCTGGACATACGTACCGGCGGAGCGGGCGATCTGACCGCCCTTGCCCGGCTTCATCTCGACGTTATGGATGATCGAACCGACCGGAATGTACTGAAGCGGCATGGTGTTGCCGGGCTTCACGTCCACTGCCTTGTCGGAGGCGATCACCTTGTCACCGGCAGCGAGACGCTGTGGCGCGAGAATGTAAGCCTGTTCGCCGTCGGTATACGTAACCAGCGCGATGAACGCGGTGCGGTTGGGGTCGTATTCCAGACGCTCAACGGTGCCTTCTACGTCGAACTTGCGACGCTTGAAGTCAACCAGACGGTAGGTCCGCTTGTGACCGCCACCCTGGAAACGGACGGTGATCCGGCCCTGGTTGTTACGGCCACCCTTGGAGCTGAGGCCCTGGGTGAGAGCCTTTACCGGCTTGCCCTTGTAGAGCGAAGCGCGGTCCACGATAACCAGCTGGCGCTGGCTCGGCGTGGTCGGATTGAAACTTTTCAATGCCATTTTCTTGTTCCCTTTTGGGTCTTTGCCCGCTTGGGCCTAACCTTTAGAGTCCGGTGGACACGTCGATGGATTGACCTTCGGCGAGCGTGACGACGGCTTTCTTGACGTCCTTCAGCTTACCGGCGAATCCACGGAAACGACGGGTCTTACCCTTGCGGATAAGCGTGTTCACAGCCGTGACTTTGACGCCGAAGAGAGCTTCCACGGCAGCCTTGATTTCAGGCTTGGAAGCATTCTTGGCGACGTTGAATACGACCTGGTTCTGTTCGGATACCAGCGTCGACTTTTCCGTGATCGAAGGAGATACGATCACATCGTAGTGGCGAAGATCCGTCATTTGAACCGCTCCTCCAGAGCCTCTACAGCAGCCTTGGAAAGCACCAGCTTGCCACGGCGCAGGATGTCGTAAACATTGATGCCCTGAACCGGCAGAACGTCCACATTCGGGATGTTCTGAGCAGCGAGCTTGAAGTTGCCATCAAGTTCGGCGCCGCCGATAACGAGAGCGTTGGTCAGGCCAAGCGAAGCGAAGCTTCCCAGCAGAGCCTTGGTCTTTGCTTCGGACGCGACGAGCTGATCGACGATGATCAGTTCTTCAGCCTTCAGCTTTGCAGACAGGGCGTGACGCAGAGCGAGCGCACGAACCTTCTTCGGAAGATCGTGTGCATGGCTGCGAACGACCGGGCCGTGGGCCTTGCCGCCGCCGCGGAACTGCGGTGCGCGAGCCGAATGGTGACGAGCGCGGCCCGTACCCTTCTGCTTGTACATCTTCGCGCCGGTGCGGGAAACTTCCGACCGGTTCTTGGACTTGTGGGTTCCCTGCTGCTTCTTTGCAAGCTGCCAGCGAACCATGCGGGCCAGGATGTCCTGGCGGGGGTCGAGGCCGAAGATCTCATCCGACAGAGAAACCTTGCCGGCGTCTTTTCCCTCGAGGGTCTTGACGTTCAATTCCATGATAAGGCTCCCTTACTTCGCAGCCGACTTGACGGCGTCGCGGACGATGATCCAGGAACCCTTCGAGCCGGGAACTGCACCCTTCACGAGGATGAGGCCACGGTCTTCATCGGTCGAAACGACTTCGAGGTTCTGGGTCGTAACGCGCGTCTGGCCCATATGACCAGCCATGCGCTTGCCCTTCCAGACGCGGCCCGGATCCTGGTTGTTACCGGTCGAACCGTGTGCACGGTGCGATACGGAGTTACCGTGCGAAGCGCGGCCACCACCGAAGTTGTGACGCTTCATAGCACCGGCAAAACCTTTACCGATCGTGGTTCCAGTGACGTCGACCAGCTGGCCGGACTGAAAATGATTTGCGGTCAGTGTTGCACCGATGTCGATCAGGTTCTCGGGGGAAACCCGGAACTCGACGAGCTTGGCTTTCGGTTCGACATTGGCAGCGGCAAAATGACCGCGAAGCGCCTTAGTCGTGTTCTTGACCTTGGACTGGCCGGCACCGAGCTGAACTGCGGTATAGCCATTCTTGTCTTCCGTGCGCTGGGCAACGACTTGTACGTTATCCAGTCGCAATACTGTTACGGGGATATGTTCACCTGCGTCGTTATAGACGCGTGTCATACCCACTTTCTGTGCAATCACACCTGAACGCATTGGTTCATCCTCTTGCGAGCCTTGAAGGGAAAACCCTCTCTGGCCTTTGTTAAGGAGTGCCCTTCGACATCTCACGATGTTTCCGGTCTCCGGTTTGGAAGTCGTTGGATTACTCCACGTACCTTCCTTGTTATTGGCCCTCACCCAAAAGTGAGGTCCGGCCTTGTTACTTCAGCCCTCACCTTTAACGGATCGGGCCGGGTCTCAGAGCTTGATTTCCACGTCAACGCCAGCAGCGAGGTCGAGCTTCATCAGAGCATCGACAGTCTGCGGGGTGGGGTCAACGATATCGAGAAGACGCTTGTGCGTCCGCATTTCGAACTGTTCACGGCTCTTCTTGTCAACGTGAGGAGAGCGGTTGACGGTAAACTTTTCGATGCGGGTGGGGAGCGGAACCGGGCCGCGAACGCTGGCGCCGGTGCGCTTTGCGGTCGACACGATTTCACGGGTAGAGGCATCGAGGATCCGGTGATCGAACGCCTTGAGGCGGATACGGATATTCTGGCCGTTCATTCGTCTTGTCCTTGTTCTTTGTTATTCGTTTCCGCACGCGGAAACACATGAACTTCTATTGATCGTGGCGCCGCAGATTTTCAAAAATCGAGAGAAATGCGCTGTCGCATCCCAATCATTTCAGTTGTCTGTATTGCTAAAACACCGCGTTTCGCAATCGCTTGCGAATCCAGCGGTGAGTGTGAGTGCGCGTTTACGCGCTTTCACCGAATTTTTCAAGCACTAAAAATGCAACGCCGCCAGGCTTTTTACCAAAAGTCCGGCGGCGGTGTTATTCACACCGCCGCCAGTCAGAATTTCAAAGGTCGAAATTACTCGACGATCGAGGCAACGATGCCGGCGCCGACGGTACGGCCGCCTTCGCGGATAGCGAAGCGCAGCTTTTCTTCCATCGCGATCGGAACGATCAGCTCGACATCAACGGTGACGTTGTCGCCAGGCATAACCATTTCCGTGCCTTCCGGAAGCGTAACGATGCCCGTTACGTCCGTCGTGCGGAAGTAGAACTGCGGACGGTAGTTCGTGAAGAACGGCGTATGACGGCCGCCTTCTTCCTTCGTCAGGATGTAGGCTTCGGCCTTGAACTTCTTGTGCGGCTTCACAGAACCCGGCTTGCACAGGATCTGACCACGCTCGACGCCGTCACGGTTAACACCGCGAACCAGTGCGCCGATGTTGTCGCCGGCCTGGCCCTGGTCGAGCAGCTTGCGGAACATTTCAACGCCGGTAACAGTCGTCTTCGAGGTCGGACGGATGCCGACGATTTCGACTTCTTCACCAACCTTGACGATACCGCGCTCAACGCGACCCGTCACAACCGTACCACGGCCCGAGATCGAGAACACGTCTTCGATCGGCATCAGGAACGGCTGGTCGATCGGACGCTCAGGCGTCGGGATGTAGGCGTCAACCGCAGCCATCAGCTCGCGGATCGCGTCTTCACCGATCTTCTTGTCAGAATCTTCAAGAGCGGCAAGAGCCTGTCGCTTATACAAATCTG
>NZ_RZTX01000018.1:0-110831 GCF_004005385.1 Agrobacterium sp. CNPSo 2736
GGCAGGGCAGAGGGGGGTAAGGCCGGAATGACGGAGGTGGGTGTGCGACCGCCCAGGAAATATTCCTGGGTACTATGCCGAACCTCACGCCTCCCCGATCCTCACGCCATTCCGATCAAAGACATGCAGCCTTTCCTGCGGGAAACCGACCCGCAGGGACTTGCCTGGCTGCAACAATGCCCGGTCTGATGAAAACAGCTTGAAGGGCAATCCATGCACGGTGAGGTGCAGGATGACGCCGAGGCCGGTCGGCTCGACCAGATCGACCGTCGCTTCCACACCGCCTTCAGCCGGCGCAACAGTGACATGTTCCGGGCGGATGCCGAGCGTGACCGGCTCGCCATCAGCGAGGTCCACTTCCCGGCCAAGCGCCAGACGCGTGCCGTCACCCAGCACGACGAAACTGCCGCCATTCTCCTGCACGAGCCGTCCTTCGAGGAAATTCATGCCGGGCGAACCGATGAAGCCGGCAACGAAGAGATTGGCGGGGCGGTCGTAAAGATCGAGCGGCGCGCCGATCTGCTGCACATGGCCGGCATTCATGGCGACGATACGCGAGGCAAGCGTCATCGCCTCGATCTGGTCATGGGTGACGTAAACCGAGGTTGCGCCAAGATCGGCATGCATGCGTTTGATCTCGGCCCGCATCTGCTCGCGCAGCCGGGCATCGAGGTTGGACAGCGGCTCATCGAACAGGAAGGCCTTTGGCTGGCGCACGATGGCGCGGCCCATGGCGACGCGCTGGCGCTGGCCACCGGAGAGCGCCTTCGGGCGGCGGGCGAGATAGGGATCGAGGCCAAGTTTCGCGGAAGCACCGGCCACCGCCGTAGCGATGGTTTCTTTCGGGCTGCGGCGCAGGCGCAGGCTATAGCTCATATTGTCGGCGACGCTCATATGCGGATAGAGCGCATAGGACTGGAACACCATGGCGATATCGCGATCCTTCGGCCGGCGATCATTGACACGTTCACCGTCGATGGACAGGTCGCCGGATGTTATCTCTTCAAGGCCGGCGATCATGCGCAGCAGCGTCGATTTTCCGCAGCCGGAGGGGCCGACGAGGACGATGAACTCGCCATCCCTGATATCAAGATCGACGCCATGCAGCACGGCGAGGTCGCCATAGGTCTTGCCGACATTCTTCAGCTCGATGGAAGCCATGGGATTATCCTTTCACCGCGCCGGCCGTCAGGCCCTGCACGAGATAACGTTGAATGAGCAGGAAGAAGAGGCAGGCCGGAATGAGCGCCAGAACGCCCGCCGCCATCATCTGCCCGAAATCGACGGAGAATTTCGAAACGAAGGTCAGAAGGCCAACCGGGAAGGTGGCGCTCTGGTTGCCGGAAATCAGCATCAGCGCAAACAGAAGCTCGCTCCACGCGGCGGTGAAGACGAAACCGAGCGTCGCGGCGATGCCCGGCAGCGTCAGCGGCAGGATGATCTGGCGGAAGGCCGTAAACCGGCTTGCCCCGTCGATCATCGCCGCCTCTTCCAGATCCTTCGGAATGCCATCGAAGAACGACTGCATCAGGAAGGTGGCAAAAGGCACGTTGAAGGCGGTGTAGACGATGACGAGGCCCGTCAGGCTGTTGGTGAGGCCGAGGGGCGACAGCATCTTGAAGATCGGCGCGACCAGCATGACCAGCGGGAACATCTGGGTGATCAGCATCAGCGCCACGATCCAGTATTTGCCCTTGAAACGGAAGCGCGACAGCGCGTAACCCGAGAGCGAAGAAAGTATCGTCACGGCAATTGCCGTGGAGCCCGCGACGATGACGCTGTTCTTAAAAAACGTCGGTAAGGCACTGTTTTCAATGACGAAACGATAATGATCCAATGTCGCATGCGATGGCCACATCCTCACACCTTCGCTATAGAGCAGATCATTCGGCGTCACGGACACCTTGAGCAGCCAGAACAGTGGGAACAGTGCAAAGGCGATATAGGCAAGGATCGCCAGACGATGGGCAAGGGTGAGAAATATCCTTGAGGTCATCGGTCAGTCCTTCTCGATCAGGCGCTGGCGCAGCAGCACGATCAGCATGGAATAGGCAAGCAGCAGCACCAGCAGCACCAGCGCGATGGCCGAGGCATAACCGAAATCCAGACGCCGGAAGGCCTGGGTGAAGATGTAGCTGGCGACGATCTGCGTGCGGTCCGCCGGCCCGCCATTGGTCATGACGATGATGAGATCGGCGAAATTGGCGATCCAGACGGTGCGCAGCAGGATGGTGATGGCGATGGTGGGCGCCAGAAACGGCAGGGTGATGGAGGTGAAGCGCTGCAGCGGGTTTGCCCCGTCGATTTCCGCCGCCTCGTAAAGATCGCGCGGGATGGCCTGAAGTGCCGCAAGCAAAGTGATGGCGAAGAAGGGAATGCCCCACCAGACATTGGCGATGATCGGCCCCCACATGGCAAGCTGCGGATCGGCGAGGATATTGTTGGGCGCCGATAACAGCCCGAGCGAGACCATCCAGTGCGGCAGCGGCCCGATGACCGGGTTGAACAGCCAGGCCCAGTTGAGACCGGCAAGGAAGGTCGGCACGGCCCATGGCAGGAACACCAGCGCCTGCGCCAGCCCCCTGCCCGCAAAGGGCTTATCCAGCAGCAGCGCCAGAATGAGGCCGAAGAAGAATTGCAGGAAAACCGAAGCGCCGGTCCACCACAGCGTATTTTTCAGCGCCCGGTAAAAGGCCGCATCCTGCGACAGCGCCTCCAGATGTTTGAGGCCAACAAAACCGCCGGAAAACGGATTGAGCAGCTGCACATCGCGAAAGGCATAGGAAAGGCCAAGCACCAGCGGCACCAGCATGACGGCGACGATGAGCACCAGCACGGGCGCGCTGTAAAGCCACGGTTCGGCCCAATCGGCAAACCGCCGAATCGCAGGCTTGCCGGCCGGTTTGCGCGCAGCCACCGGCCCGGCGCCATGGGCATAGGACATTGTATCGCTCCCTGATCGGACGATGGAACGGACAGGTTTTCCAGCCTCCCGGCTTACCGATCCGAAAAATTGCGAGGAAAAGGCCTGTCGCAGTGAAGGCCGGCAAGACCCGCCGCACGGGCATTTGCGCCCGCGCAGCCGGTCAATGTCGTTACTTCGAGGCCAGGAACTTCTGCTGCGCCTTGGTCATGTAATCAGCCCATTGCTTGGCAAGGTCTTCCGGCGTGATGTCGCCGAGCAGCGCTTCCTGCGATGTCTTGATCACAAGCGAATCCTTGAAGAAGGCGAATTCCTCAAGATAGGTCGGCATCGTCGTCGGCACGGCGTTCTTGTCGGCCAGTTCGTCGAACCAGCCCTTGAACTGCTCGCTGGCATAGAAGGGGTCCTTCTCCGCCGACTTGTGCACCGGCAGCGCACCGGTCTTCTTGTTCCACTCGATATTGCCTTCCGGCCCTTCAAGCGTCTCGATCAGCTTCCAGGAAAGGTCCTTGTTTTCGGATTTCGACATCATCGACCAGCCGGCGAAGCCGATCGTCGGGAAGGTCTTGCCGTCAGGTCCCTTGGGCATGGTCATGACGCCGAAATCTTCCGGCTTCATGCGCTGGGCAATGGCGATCAGCGCATCCGGGTCCTGATCGAGGAAAGCGCAGGTGCCGGAATAAAAGCCAGCGACGATCTCGTTGAAGCCCCAGTTGACGCTGTCCTTCGGCGCGTAACCGTTCTTGTAGAGATCGATCACATAGGTCAGGCCCTTCACCCAGCCGGGGCTGTCGAAGGTGGAGGTGCCGTCCTTGGTGAAGAACTCGTTCGAACCGGCCATGGATGCGCCGAACATGACCCAGCCGTTAAGGCCGCCCGGGCCGCCGCGCAGGCAGTAGCCGGATTTGCCGGGAAGGGCTGCGACCTTCTTGGACGCATCGGCAAATTCCTCGAGGGTCTTCGGCGGCTCCTTCACGCCGGCTTCGGCCAGCAGTTTCTTGTTGTAGAACATGGCGCGCAGGTAGAAACCATAGGGCAGCATATAGGCCGTGTCCTTGACATCGCGGCCGAGTTCGAGCGTGCGCTCGCTCAGGCCCGCGGTGTGCTCCCATTTGGCAAGATAGGGCTCAAGGCTCTCCAGCATGCCGTTATTGGCATAAAGCGACAGCCATGTGTCGGGCATTTCCATCACGTCAGGCACATCGCCGGCCGAGACCATGGTGGCGAATTTCTGGAAGGCTTCGCTCCACGGCAGGGAGATGATTTCCACCTTGGTGCCGGGATTGGCAGCCTCGAATTTCGAGACGATGCCCTTCAGCGTTTCCGTCCGCTCGGGACTTGTGATGACCTCGACCAGTTTCAAGGTCGTGTCCGCCAGCGCCGTTCCGGTCATCAGGGCGGTGAAGATTGCTGCTGTTACCAGTTTTTTCATGTCGTTCTCCCCTTTTTTGTCGTCAGTTTAAAGACGCGTCAGGCGGCGGAGGCCGCCTTGATCGCGGGTTCGAGATCGTTCCAGAGGGCTTCCGTGCCCTCCAGCCCGACATGCAGGCGCACCGAACGCGCGCTGATGCCGAAGGTGTGGGCGGAGTTTGGCTGCGCCTTCTGTTCGAGCACCACTTCGCCGGGGACGATCAGGCTTTCATGCCCGCCCCAGGAAACACCCAGTTTGAAAAGCTTGAGGCGGTCGGCAAAAGCTCGCACATCCACCCCTTCCCTAAAGATGAAGGAAAACAGGCCCGAGGTGCCGTGAAGGCCGGGCGGCAGGCGGTTCGCCAGCCCCGGATGGCAGACCTTCTCCACCACATCCAGCGCCTGCAGGCGGGTAGCGATCTCAAGCGCCGAGGCCTGATGCGCCTTCATGCGCAACGGCAGGGTGCGAAGCCCGCGAATGAGCAGCCAGGCATCGAAGGGCGACATCTTGCCGCCGAGATAGGGATAGGTTTCCGCCCGGATGCGGTCGATCATCGCCTTCGAACCGGCCACCACGCCGGAGACCACATCGCTGTGACCGCCGAGATATTTCGAGGCCGAATGCACGACGAGATCGACGCCGAGCGAGATCGGCTGCTGGAAGACCGGGCTTGCCCAGGAATTGTCGATGACGGTGACGGCGCCATGCCGCTTGCCGATGGCGGCCAGCGCACCGACATCATGGGCTTCCATCACCCAGCTCGTCGGGCTTTCCATGTAAAACAGCTTTGCGCCCGGCATCGCCTTTTCAACCGCCGCCTCATCGCGGCCGTCGACATAGGTCACTTCGATATTCATGCGCTGCATGAAGGTGCCGAACAGGCGGAATGCATCGGGATAGACATGGCGCACGGCGACGATCCGGTCGCCCGGCGAAACGAAGGACAGCACGGTGGAGGAAATGGCCGACATGCCGCTTGCAAAACCGAGCGCATCTTCGGCACCTTCCAGCTTCGCCAGCATCTCCTCAAACAGCCGCACGGTGGGGTTCAGCCCGCGCGTATAGACCGGCCGCACCTTTTCGCCGCGATAGGTGGAGACCATCTCGTCATAGCTGGAAAAGGTGAAAAGCGAGGTCTGTACGATGGGCGGCACCACGGCTTCGAAGGCGTGGGCCTCGTCATGCGCAACGATAAATGAGGCGGGATCGAAGAGATCGTTGCCATGGTTCATTTCGACATGTCCTTGATATCCTCCTCGACGACGGCGAGGATTTTCAGTGTTTCTTCACGGGCGGTCTCGGCATCACCGGCGGCGATGGCATTGAACAGCGTGCGGTGAAAGGGAAAGGAGCGACCGGCGAAATCCGGGCGGTCGAACGGCTTCGACCAGAAGCGTTCGAAACCTTCGCGCATCTGCTCCAGAAGCTGCTTGAACAGCGTATTATGGGTCGCGTCGTAGATCGACAGATGGAAGGCAAGGTCGGCCTTGCCGGAGGTTCCCTCGGCCAGATGCACCCGCTCCATCTCGTCAAGCCGCGCTTCCATCGTGGCGATATCGTCTGCCGTGCGGCGGCGCGCAGCCGCCATGGAGGCTTCCACCTCTATGCCGCGCCGCACTTCCAGCGTCATCAGCAGCGCATCGCGCAGGCTTTCGGCATCGATGGAAATCGGCATATGCACGGTGGCGGCGGAAATTGGCTTCAGCAGGTAATTGCCGCTGCCCTTGCGGCTGTCGATGACACCGAGCGCCTGAAACTTGCGGATGACTTCGCGAATGGTTGAGCGGCCAACACCCAGAGCCACCATCAGTTCGCGTTCAGCGGGAAGCCGGTCTCCGGCCTTCAGCCCTGCCCTCTCGACATAGTCGGAAAGCGCTGCCTCGACCTGGCGCACGCGGTCGCTCGGCGGAATCGGCTGCATGAGTTCCCGGCTGGACCTGTCCAAGACGTACCCTCTAAATTGGTCTGACATCTTACCATTTCAAACGGGATGTCAATTGTCAACCGGCAAGGCGGCCGTGCCTGCGCACCATTCGGCTGGAGTCGCGAAAGAGTACCGGCGCAACCGCTCGATACGGAAAAAGGTCCAGACGGGGATGGCTGAAGTGAAGGGATTGACGCGCCGAGTCACGGCGACGGACGGCCGCCGGCTAAAGTACCTTCGCGCGGGCCACTCCACGCGCCAAAGCATCGGCATGCTCGTTGCCGGCAGTGCCGGAATGCCCTTTGCACCATTCTACAACCACATGGGGATGCCGCTCCAGCAGGCTGTCGAGCTGCTGCCAGATTTCCCTGTCGGGGATCGGTCTTCGACGGGTGCGCTGGTTGGGCGTGATCCGCTTCCAGCCGTTGTTGCGCCAGATCGCCCTGTATCGGCGGCAGCCTTCGATGACATGAACGGCATCCGTCCAGAGCGTGACTGACCGCGTTGGCGCTTCGGCGACGACCCACGACATTGCATTGAGGACGGCGAGGACTTCGAAAGTATTGTTGGATGCGCCGACAGTCCTGCCTGAAGCGGAATGGACTTGGTGGCCCGCTTCATGAACCACGAACGCCCATCCTCCGGATCCGGAGGCATCGTCGAAGGAGCCGTCAGTGAAGATGTGAAGCGCATCGGACATGAGGAGGCGTTTTAGCACCAATATGGAAATCGCTAAAGGAGGAGTTCCAGGGCCGTTGCATTAACACAAAAGCAGAGAGGGCGGCACAGGCCACCCTCCCCGAACTCGCAGCGATATGGTCAAACTTACTGGCCGAGCACAGCCGCCGTGATCGTCTCGATATTGTGGTTGATCATGTCGATATAGGTCGCAGCCGGGCCGTCAGCGGTCGAAAGCGCGTCGGAATAGAGCGTGCCGCCAACCTTCAGGCCGGTTTCGCTGGCGATCTGGTCGATCAGCCGCTTGTCCGTGATGTTTTCGACGAAGATCGCCGAGGCCTTATCGTGCTTCACCTGATCCACCAGCTTGGCGACATCGGCGGCCGAGGCTTCGGATTCCGTCGAAACGCCTTCAGGTGCGAGGAAATTCAGGCCATAGGCATGCTCGAAATAACCGAAGGCGTCATGCGAGGTGATGATGACGCGCTTTTCCGGCGGGATGGCGGCAATCTCGGTCTTCACCTTCTCGTTCAGAGCGGCAAGCTTGGCGATATAGGCTTCCGAATTGGCAGTGTATGTGGCGCAACCGGCCTTGTCGACCTCGCAAAATGCGCCGGCAATATTCTTCACATAGATTTCCGCGTTCCTGATCGACTGCCAGGCATGCGGGTCGAATTCACCATGATGGTGATGTCCTTCATGGCCGTGGTCGTGATCATGGGCCTCGGCGGTCTCATGGCTGTGGCCGGCTTCTTCTGCCTTGTGGTCATGACCTTCCTCTTCCTCGGCTTCCGGATGGGCGTGACCGGCCGGCTCTTCGGAAAGCTTGAGCGGCTCCACATCCTTGGTCAGTTCCACCACCGGCGCCTTGGTGCCGCTGGTGTCGATCAGCCGCTTCAGGAAGCCTTCGAATTCCAGACCGTTGACCAGCACCACATCCGCCTTGCTGACGGCGACGGCATCGGCCGGGCGGGGTTCATAGACATGGGCGTCGCCATCCGGCCCGACCAGCGTGGTGATTTCGACACGGTCGCCGCCGACGTTTTTCGCGAAATCGGCGATGATCGAGAAACTGGCAACGACCTTGAGTTCGGCGGCGGACGCCTGAGCCATCAGAACCGGGGAGAGGGAAAGAAGGCTGACGCCGGTGGCCAGACGGAGGGTTTTGAACATGAAGGTTCTCCTTTTTCGAACGCTGTTTTCAGGCCGTCCTGTGACGGCCGGAACCGAGAAGATCGCTGAGCACGCCGCGCGTGCCGATGAGGATGGAGAGCGCATAAATGACGCCCGCGGAAAGGATGATCGCCGGGCCGGATGGTAGCGACGCGTGATAGGACAAAAGCAGGCCGGTAAAGCAGGACACCATGCCGATCCCGATGGAAATGAAGCACATGGGTGCGACACGGTTGGACCAGAAGCGGCTGGCGGCGGCGGGCAGCATCATCAGCCCGACGGAGAGCAACGTTCCCAGCGCCTGAAAGCCGCCGACCAGATTGAGCACGACGATGGCAAGGAAGAGGAAATGCACCGGGCTGCCCCAGTTGCTGACCGAGCGCAGGAACAGGGGGTCGAGGCATTCCGCCAGCAGCGCCCGCCAGAAGGTCATCATCACCAGAAGCGTCACGATGCAGATGCCGCCGATCAGGCCGAGCGCCTCATTGTTCAGCGCCAGCACGGTGCCGAACAGCACATGCATCAGATCGACGCTGGAACCGCGCCATGAGACGAGCAGCACGCCGAGCGCCAGCGAGATAAGATAAAAGGCCGCAAGCGACGCATCTTCCTTCTGGATCGTGAAGCGTGACACAGCGCCTGCACCCAGCGCGACCAGAAGGCCGACGGCCAGCCCGCCAATGGTCATGGGCAGGATTTCCAACCCGTAGAACAGAAACCCGACCGCTGCCCCCGGCAGGATGGCGTGAGACATGGCGTCGCCCGTCAGGCTCATGCGGCGCAGCATCAGAAACACACCGACCGGGCCACAGCTGACGGCAAGGATCAGCGCACCGGCAAGTGCACGCTGCATGAAGACATACTGGACGAAGGGTTGGATGAAGATATCAGCCATGGACATTCGAATTCGCGTGGGAGTGAGCATGGGAATGGGCGGATGCCGCTTGCGGATTTGCTCCGACGGTCTGCAGCGAAGGCGCTTCGGCCGGCTCGCACCAGGGCGCATTTTCCTCCCACGCCTCGTGGAAATGCCGCGCCTGCCGGATGTTCTCCGCCTTCAGAACTTCGGCCGTGGGACCAAGGCCGACAAGCTTTCGGGCAAGGAACAGGGTCTCCGGAAAATGCTGCCGCACGAGCTGGAAATCATGAAGGACGGCCAGAACCGTGCGTCCTTCCGCCACCCATGATTTGATCAGGACCATAAGGTCGGAAACGGTGCGCTCGTCGACGGCGTTGAAGGGTTCGTCGAGCAGGATCAGCTGCGCATCCTGCAACATGGCGCGGGCAAAAAGGGCGCGCTGCATCTGCCCGCCGGACAGCGAGTCGATATTGCGCCTTTCAAAACCGGAAAGCCCGACCGCCTCCATCACGCGGCCCATCGCCGCCCGGTCTTCGGGACGGTGGCGGCCAAGCAGGCCGCGTTTCGGCCAGAGACCAAGCGCCACCAGATCCCGCACCTGCGCCGGAAAGGAGCGGTCGAGTTCCGATTGCTGCGGCAGATAAGCGACGGACAGATCTGGGCTTACCCGGCATTCGCCGCCGAGCGGCTTCAAAATGCCGGCAATGCCTTTCATCAACGTCGATTTTCCAGAGCCATTGGCGCCGACCACCGCAGTGAGCGAGCCTCTGGCGATATCGCCATTCAGATGATGCACGGCCGCGCGGCCGGCATATCCAAGCGTCAGGTTTTTGAAGGCGAGGCACGGATCGCTCATCGATCCCTCCGGGGCAGGATGTCATTCGATGGCCCTTGATATGTAATGTTATTACATTCGTCAAACGAATATGTAATGAAATAACATTAACTATCGGAAAGATACGTTGCGCTTCGCATAAGGCCGCCGCTCCCGCATTGCGGGACGTTTTTTTCTGTCGCCCGTTGACAGGCGGTCAATATGTAATGTTATTACGTTACAAAACAAAGATGGGGCAGCACCGAACCCGTCATTTCCAGATCGTGTGCGTGGCCGCCATGAGGTCCACGCGAGCTTTGCCAAAGAACGAGGTCCATATGTCGCAAAAACTTCCCGTCACCGTGCTTTCCGGCTTTCTCGGCGCCGGCAAGACGACGCTTCTCAACCATATTCTCGCCAATCGCGATGGCCTGCGCGTGGCGTTGATCGTCAATGACATGAGCGAGATCAATATCGACGCCGCACTGGTGCGCGATGGCGGCGCCAATCTCTCCCGCACGGAAGAGCAATTGGTGGAAATGACCAATGGCTGCATCTGTTGCACGCTGCGCGACGACCTCCTGACGGAGGTGCGGGCGCTGGCCGAACAGGGCCGCTTCGATTACCTGCTGATCGAATCCACCGGCATCGCCGAGCCGCTTCCGGTGGCCGCGACCTTCGATTTTCGCGATGAAAACGGCCGCAGCCTTTCCGATGTCGCGCGTCTCGACACCATGGTGACGGTGGTGGATGCCGCCAATCTTCTCAACGATTACGGCTCGTCCGATTTTCTGGCCGACCGGGGCGAAACGGCGGGCGATGGCGACAACCGCACCATCGTCGACCTTCTGGTGGAGCAGATCGAATTTGCCGATGTCGTCGTCCTCAACAAGATCGGCACCGCGACGCCGGAGGAGCGGGACGCCGCCCGCAAGATCATCGTCGGGCTGAACCCGGATGCGAAACTCATCGAGGCCGATTTCGGCAAGGTGGCGCTGAATGAGGTTCTCGGCACCGGCCGTTTCGATTTCGCCAGGGCCGAAGAACACCCCCTGTGGTTCAAGGAATTGCACGGCTTCAAGGACCACATTCCCGAAACCGAGGAATATGGCATCCGCTCCTTCGTTTACCGCGCCCAAAAACCCTTCGACCCCGTGCTGTTCCAGCGCTTCATCGACCGCGCCTGGCCAGGCGTGGTGCGCGCCAAGGGCTTTTTCTGGCTGGCGACGCGTCCGCGTTATGTCGGCGAGATCAGCCAGGCCGGCGCGTTGGTGCGCACCGGCAAGATGGGCCTGTGGTGGTCCGCCGTGCCGAAGGAGCAATGGCCGCGCGAAAAGCAGTTCCTCGATATGATGAAGCCATATCTCGATCCGGTTTTCGGCGACCGCCGGCAGGAAATCGTCTTCATCGGCTCCGATCCGATGAACGAGGCGCGCATCCGCGCCCAGCTTGACGCCTGCCTGATCGATACCGAGGCATTCACACCGGATGCATGGCGGCACCTGCCCGATCCTTTCGCAAGCTGGGACAGGCAGGCGGCTTGATCGATAGCTACCGATGCGAAGCATATGTAAACCGTCACCCCGGACTAGGTCCGGGGTCCAGCGCGATCAAGTCTTTGATCGCGAGAGACTCTTTTCACGGCGCAGACGCGCCGTGGCTGGATGCCGGATCCAGTCCGGCATGACGGAGGAGAGGCTTTATAGAAAATTCAGCGTCACCAGCGCCAGAACGAGATAACGCCCCACCTTGGCGATGGTGACCAGCAGCAGGAAGACCGGCAGCGGTTCCTTCATGATGCCGGCCGCGACCGTCAGCGGATCGCCGATCAGCGGCGCCCAGCTGAGCAGCAGGGACCATTTGCCATAGTGCCGATACCAGTTCTGGGCGCGCTCCAGCGCCGCCTCCCCGACCGGAAACCAGCGTTCATGCCGAAAGCGCTCGATGCCGCAGCCGAGCAGCCAGTTGACGAAGGAGCCGGCGACATTGCCGGCGCTGGCCACGGCGACCAGCAGCCAGACGGGCTGTGATTTCAGAAGAATGAGGCCAGCCAGTGCGGCCTCCGACTGCATGGGCAGAATGGTCGCCGCGATAAACGCCGTCAGGAACAAACCCGCATATACCGCCAGATCGGCCATTGCCCGCCCTTTATCATCCGCGAATCTCACGGTCTTGCCGAAGTGCCGGAAGACGCTCTTGCCGTCAAGCGGGCGATATTTCACACGGCCTTACGGCACATCGGCGGCAATGGCCCCGAGGATATCATGGCGGGCTACATCCAGCAGCGCCTTGTGAACCGACAATTGCCGGGTACTGCCGGATGCGGACAGAATGAGGATCACGGTTTCCTTCGGCGGGCAATTCGGCAACGCGCAGGCGATCTCGTGGACGGAAACAATGTCGTCTTCTGAAAGAAACAGCAGTTCCCGCGTCCAGTCCTTCATGATGCGGGCCTGCGAGACGATCGCAGAGCCGCTGCGCGCAAGCGGATTCGTTTTTAGCGTCATCGGAATACCTTTCGCCCCGCCTGCGCGGCCAATGTGTCGAAGAGAGCGCGGATCGGCTGCTGCGGCATATCCATGCCGATCAGCACGATGCGCGTGGAACGATTGCCATCCGGCCAGCGCTCCAGCCGGGTCAATGGATAAAGCCGATGCTGCACCGCGTGCGCGACAACCGGCCGCTCCGGGTCATCGGTCGCGTCGAAAACTCCCTTGAGCCGCAGCAGGCCGGAATGCACATTGCTGGTGACGAGCTCCAGAAAAGTGACAATCGCCTGCGGATCGAAAGCGCCGTCAAAGGTAAGATCGAAAGCCTCGACCCCGACGCCATGGCGATTGATATCGTGCCGATGGGTGGCATGAAGGCTCAGCCTGTCGGCCGCAAGCCACCCCGGCGCATCCTCCGGCTTGCCGCGCAGCGAATAATCCGCGGCTGCAAATAACGACATCAAGTCGAAGTCGGCCGCATTGCGATCATGGAACGAGGCCGCAGGATTGAGATCGGCGAGGCTTTCGCGGTCCACGGCCGCAGCATCGACAAGATCGGTTTTCGTCAGAACGATATGGTCGGCAAAGGCAAGCTGTTTCCAGCCTTCGATAAAGCTGTCGAGCATCGCGGGGCCGGAGACAACGTCGAAAACCGTGACCACGCCTGAAAGGTGGAAATGCCGGGCCACGATGTGATCGCGCAGGCCAAGAGCCGGCGTGCCGCCGGCGATCAGGCTGTTGATGATCGGCGCGGGATCGGCAAGGCCGGTGGTTTCGATGACGACCCGCGATACTTCCGGCATCATCCCTTCCAGAAAGGCCTGATGCAGCTCGTAAAGCGAGGTGCGGATATCGCTGGTGGCCGTGCAGCAGATGCAGCCCGTCGTCGTTCTGAAATATCGTTCAGAACCCGTTCGCACCAGACCGTGATCGATGGGCACCGAGCCGAATTCATTGACGATGACCGCGGCATCGCGCATGGCCGGCTCAGTCAGAAGCGCGTTCAGCAACGTCGTCTTGCCCGCCCCCAGAAAACCGGTCAGCAGGGTAACCGGCACCGTGCGGACAGGTGGCGCGACGGCCGAATCCTGCCTGGAATCGACCGCCTTTTTCCGCTTCATTCCGAACACATCCGCACCTTCGACATCCATAAATTCAACGCACCATAATACGTAATGTAATAACATATCAATGGCGATTGTTGGATTTCGGCGGGAGTCAATCTCGCGCCCGCACGCCGCCAACGGCAGGGCGCATGAAAAAACCATGGAACGAAGGAAATGGAATAATAAATCCGTTTCCTTCACTTTCGTTTTAATCGTTCCACGTTCTCTTGCATTTTCGTTAGAGTTCGCTTTTAATCAGATCGCTAATACAGAAAAGATCGCCCGCAGCCGGATCGAGGAGGATAGGCTGCAATAAGGGGCTGTATCTTTTACTGTTTTCATAACGGGAGGAATGACCTTGAAAAAACTCAGCTACCGCCTCGCCGCGGCATCCGCGCTTTCGTTTTTTGTCACATCGAATGCATATGCAGTAACGGACATTCAGTGGTGGCACGCCATGACCGGCGCCAATAACGAGGTCGTGGATACGCTTGCCAAAGAGTTCAACGACAGCCAGAAAGAATACAAGATCACGCCCGTCTTCAAGGGCACCTATCCGGAAACGCTGAATGCCGGCATTGCGGCGTTCCGCGCCAAGCAGCCGCCGGCGATCATTCAGGTCTTCGATGCCGGTTCGGGCGTGATGATGGGGGCTGCCGGCGCCATCAAGCCGGTGGCGGACGTGCTGAAGGAAGGCGGCTACACCTTTAACAAGGATGAGTATCTGGCCGGCATCGTCGCCTATTATTCCAAGCCTGACGGCACCATGCTGTCCTTCCCTTACAATTCGTCCTCGCCGATCCTTTATTACAACAAGGATGTCTTCCAGAAGGCCGGCCTTGATGCCGCCAACCCGCCGAAGACCTGGCCGGAAGTTTTCGAAGCCGCCAAGAAGATCAAGACCAGCGGTGCGGCCCAGTGCGGCTTCACCTCCACCTGGCTCACCTGGATCCAGACCGAAAACTTCGCCGCCTGGAACAACGTATCCTACGGCAGCAATGAAAACGGCCTTGGCGGCACGGATGTGAAGCTTGCGGTCAATGCGCCGCTCTTCGTCGAGCATTTCCAGGCGATTGCCGATCTCGCGAAAGACGGCACCTTCCGTTATGGCGGCCGCACCTCGGAAGCCAAGCAGCTGTTCATGTCCGGCGAATGCGGCATCCTGACCGAATCCTCCGGCGGCCTTGGCGATATCGTCAAGACCGGCATGAATTACGGCATCGGCCAGCTGCCCTATTATGAGGGCCATGGTCCGCAGAACACCATTCCCGGCGGCGCCAGCCTCTGGGTCTTCGGCGGCAAGAGCGACGCCGAATATAAGGGCGTGGCCGAATTCTTCCACTTCCTCTCCCAGACCAAGATCCAGGCGCGCCTGCATCAGGTCTCCGGCTATATGCCCGTGACCATCGCGGCCTATGAGGAAACCAAGAAATCCGGCTTCTATGACAAGAACCCCGCCCGTGAAACGCCGCTCTTGCAGATGATGGGCAAGCCGCCGACAGAAAACTCCAAGGGCGTGCGTCTCGTGAACCTGCCGCAGGTGCGCGACATCATGAATGAAGAGTTCGAGGCGATGCTGGCCGGCAAGCAGGACGCGAAAGCGGCGCTCGACAAGATCGTCGAGCGCGGCGATGCGGCCATCAAACAGGCTGCCGGCAACTAGGAGATCCCCTGCCCCGCCCGCATCCTCGACAGGGTGCGGGCGGCATTCCCATCTCATCAGGAGATCGCCGTGCAAAGCGTCGTATTCCCCAACAAGATCCTGCCCTATCTGCTGGTTGCGCCGCAGATCATCCTCACGGTGATCTTTTTCTTCTGGCCGGCAAGCCAGGCGCTTTATCAGTCGACCATGCGCGAGGACGCCTTCGGGCTGAACAGCAATTTCGTCGGGCTGGCGAATTTTTCGGCCGTGCTCTCGGATGAAAGCTATCTGAACTCGCTGCAGGTCACGGTCATCTTCAGCATCCTGACCGCGCTCGTCTCCATGGGGCTGGCGCTGCTTCTGGCGACGGCGGCAGACCGCGTGGTGCGCGGCAAGGGTTTTTACCGCACCATGATGATCATGCCCTATGCCGTCGCCCCTGCGGTGGCCGGCATGTTGTGGCTCTTCATGTTCAACCCGGCCATGGGCACCTTCTCCTACATCCTGCGCCGCAACGGCATCATGTGGGACCCGCTGCTCAACGGCGATCAGGCCATGCTGCTCGTCGTCGCGGCTGCTGCGTGGAAGCAGATCAGTTACAATTTCCTGTTTTTTGTCGCAGGTTTGCAGGCAATTCCTAAATCATTGCTGGAGGCGGCCTCCATCGATGGCGCGCGCGGTTCGCGGCGCTTCTGGACCATCGTTTTCCCGCTGCTTGCGCCGACAACCTTCTTCCTTCTGGTCGTCAACACGGTCTACGCCTTCTTCGACACCTTCGGCATCATCCATGCGGTGACCGGCGGCGGCCCGGCCAAGGCGACGGAAACGCTGGTCTACAAGGTCTATAATGATGGTTTCGTGAACCTCAATCTCGGCTCTTCCGCCGCGCAATCCGTGATCCTGATGGTGATCGTCATCGCGCTCACCGCCTTCCAGTTCCGCTTCGTCGAGAAGCGCGTGCATTACGGCTGAGGATTTCACAATGATTGAAAATCGCCCGGTCGCCCGCGTGATCGCCCATCTGATGCTCGTTCTCGGCATCATCATCGTGGCCTTCCCGATCTATTACACCTTCGTCGCCTCCTCCATGACATCGACGGATATCATCCGCCCGCCCATGTCGCTTTTGCCCGGCGATCATCTTGGCGCCAATTACACCGAGGCCATGGCTGGCGGTGTCGAAAGAGTGGTCGGCGTCAGCCTCGAGCGGCTGCTGTTCAACAGCTTCGTCGTGGCGCTCGCCATCGCCATCGGCAAGATCGTCATTTCGTTCCTGTCGGCCTTCGCCATCGTCTTCTTCCGCTTTCCCTTCCGCATGGGCTTTTTCTGGATGATCTTCATCACGCTCATGCTGCCGGTGGAAGTGCGCATCCTGCCCACTTACAAGGTCATCGTTGATTTGGGCCTGATCGACACCTATGCGGGGCTGACGCTGCCGCTGATGGCGTCGGCGACCGCGACCTTCCTGTTCCGGCAGTTCTTCCTGACCATTCCCGGCGAGCTGGTCGAGGCGGCGCGCATCGACAATGCTGGTCCGTTCCGTTTCATGCGGGATATTCTGCTGCCGCTGTCGAGAACCAATATCGCCGCCCTTTTCGTGATCCTGTTCATCTATGGCTGGACCCAGTATCTCTGGCCGCTGCTCGTGACCAACGACGCCAAGATGAACACGATCATCATCGGCCTGAAGCGCATGGTGGATTTCACCGACGCTTCGACGCCCTGGAATTACGTGATGGTGACGGCGATCCTCGCCATCATCCCCCCGATTATCGTTGTGGTGCTGATGCAGCGCTGGTTCGTCAAAGGTTTGGTGGAGACCGAGAAGTAATGGCAAAAATTGCGCTGAAAGACGTCCGCAAGGTTTATGGCGGCAATGTCGAGGCCATCAAGGGGGTATCGATGGATATCGCCGACGGCGAAATGATCGTGCTCGTCGGCCCCTCCGGCTGCGGAAAATCCACCCTGCTGCGCATGATCGCCGGGCTGGAAGGCATTTCGGGCGGCCAGATCGTCATCGGCGACCGTGTCGTCAACGATCTGGAGCCCTCCGACCGCGATATCGCCATGGTGTTCCAGAACTATGCGCTTTATCCGCATATGACGGTGCGCCAGAACCTTGCCTATGGCCTGAAGAACCGCAACACGCCGAAGGAGGAGATCGAACGGCGCATCACCGAGGCGGCCAAGGCGCTGGAAATCGAACAGTTCCTGGAGCGCAAGCCGCGCCAGCTTTCCGGCGGCCAGCGCCAGCGCGTGGCCATGGGCCGCGCCATTGTGCGCAAGCCCGCGGCCTTCCTGTTCGACGAGCCGCTCTCCAACCTCGATGCCAAGCTGCGCGTGCAGATGCGTGTGGAAATCCGCCGCCTGCAACGCTCGCTCGCCACGACAAGCGTGTATGTGACCCATGACCAGATGGAGGCCATGACGCTGGCCGACCGGCTGGTGGTGCTGAATGCCGGCCGCATCGAGCAGATGGGCACGCCGATCGAGCTTTACGAAAAACCGGCCACCACTTTCGTCGCCACCTTCATCGGCTCGCCTTCCATGAACCTGTTGAACCATGGCGCGACATCGGCAAACGGCTCTTCCGGCTGGTCGGTGCAGGCAACCGCGGCACTGCCGCAGGGCGTCGCCACGCTCGGCATCCGCCCCGAAGACATTACCCTCGCCGATGAAGCCCCCGCGGACGCCGCCTTCACCGGCACCGTGCAGGTGGACGCCGTGGAGCTGGTGGGTGCGGAAAGCTATGTGCACGGCTCCTTCGCAGACGGCACAACAATCGTCTTCCGCGTCCACGGCCGCTCTCAGCTTCGCATCGGCGAAACGCTGAAGATCGCCGCACAGGCGAAGGATTTTCACCTGTTCGATGCGGCGGGGAAGAGAATCTAAGCCTGCCGACGAAAAAGAGACACCCGCCATTCGGCGGGTGCTCGCACTATTGCAAGAATCTCCGGCAGCTCCTTACCAGACGAGTTCCACCTGCGGCCGGCCATTGGAGGTTTTCTCCACGGTGCGGCCGGACGTATCGACGTTGCAATGAACGCGCTGCCGGAAAGCGGAAAAGCTTTCGAAAGTCACCACATCCACCGGATCGTCGAGATGCAGGGTCAGCCGGTAGCGTTCGGGATCTCCGCCGAGCGCCTGCACGCCCAGAACGGAGGCCACGAAAGGCTGGCCGAGGTAAAAACCTTCCACTCTTGAACCCAGAAGATAGGGGTTGAAGGCGGGGCGGTTGCCGGCCGATGCGTGGAGGGTGTTCCAGTCGCGGAAGCCATATTGCGCGGCGATGAGTTCCAGCGCTTTCGAATGGGTGATTGCCTGCCCCTGATCCTCAAGGGCGGCGCGCAGGCGTTTCGCCTGTTCTTTCAGCCCCTCAAGTGCGGGAAGCGGTTTGGACACGTTCATAACGGTTCTCCAACATACGCATGCCGAATGTTCCGAAGGGGGTCCGCGTTGCCATCGACGACATGCAAAACATGGGATGACCGTTATCAAGGATAAGAGCTTCACCAGGGGCATAAATGCCTGCGGACGGCCGGGGCTCTTTGCCCGTAGCCGTCCGTATAACTCAGAACGGGCCGCCCGTCAAAGGCCGCGCTGAAGCGCGTCCCGAGATCAGAAGCGATAGGTGATACCCGCGCCGATCAGCCATGGATCGAGCTTGGCCTTGCCGCTGATCGGCGCGCCGCCGAGTTCCGCCGTCCAGTCGGTCTTGAGGAAGATCTTCTTCACGTCGAAGTTCACGCCCCAATGCTCGTCCAGCATATAGTCGAAACCGACCTGCACGGCTGCGCCGACCTTGTTCTTGACGTCGAGATTGGTGAAGCCGGGCTTTTCCGTCTGGTCATAGAACAGCGAATAGTTCACGCCCGCGCCGATATAAGGCTTGAAAGCGCCGAAATCGGTGAAGTGATATTGCAGCGTCAGCGTCGGCGGCAGCAGCCACGTCTTGCCGACCGGCGTGCCGGCCAGCACACCCTCGCCGTTGATCTTGGCATAGGTGGTGCCGAGGATAAGCTCCGCGGCGAAGTTTTCGGTGAAGAAATAGCTGATGTCGAGTTCCGGGATCACGGTGTCCGAATAGGACAGGCCCGCTCCCGGCAAACCGTCGACGCTGCCGCTATCATGGGTGATGACGCCGAGGCCGCGCACGCGCAGCATCCACGGGCTTGCCGCTGCAATCGCCTCTTCGGCGGTAGGGGCCGGCGCTGCCGGGGCCAGATCGGCGGCCATGGCATTGGCGGATACCAGCATGGTCGCAACACCAACCGCGACACTGGCAAGCAAGGCGGTTTTTTTGTTTCTGTTCGTCATTCCATCTCTCCTATAGCGCACCGCAGCCGGGCAAGTCCCCGGAACCGGCTGATGACGGCGGGCTTTCGCGAATCTTCGCCTGCCGCAACCGCTTGGGGCCACTATGACGAAGGCAGAGGCGGGCCGATTGAGATGGATCAAACCGGGACGCCGATCATGGATCGGAGCGATTAACCGGCAAGCATTGTGACAATTACGCAACAAATGCCATGCGGTTATTGGGAAGCGGATGCACAACGCGCCGGGCAGATGCCGGAAAAATACGAAAAAGGCCCGCATTTGCAGGCCTTTTTCCAATGCACCACCTCTATCACGCGGCCTGCGGCGTCAGGGTTGCTGAACCCGGCTTGCGCAGAAGCAGAACCGAGACGGCCGCGATCATGCACATCAGACCGGCAATCTGCAGCGCGGGCATATAGGTATTAAAGTCGCTCTTGAAAAATCCGGCGCCAAAGGCGGCGGTGGCGGCTCCCAGCTGATGGCCGGCAAACACCCAGCCGAAAACGAGACCGGCCTTTTCGCGGCCGAAATTCTCGGCAGCGAGCTTCACCGTCGGCGGCACGGTCGCCACCCAATCCAGACCGTAAAAGACGGCGAAGACCGAAAGCTCCACGAAGCTGAACCCCGAGAATGAGAGATAAAGCAGGGACAGCCCACGCAGACCGTAGAACCAGAACAGCAGGAAGCGATTGTCGAACCGGTCGGAAAGCCAGCCGGCGAAGATGGTGCCGAAGAAGTCGAAAATGCCGATCACCGCCAGCGTGCCCGCCGCCGTCACCGCCGCCATGCCGAAATCGCCGCAGATCGAAATCCAGTGTGTCTGGATGAGACCGTTGGTCGAAAGTCCGCAGACAAAGAAGGTGCCGAAAAGCACCCAGAAGACCGGGTTGCCCGATACGCTCTTCAGGGTCACCAGTGGCGATACCAGCGTGGCCAGAAGATTGTGATCCTGCCTGACCGGCTTTGCCACCGCCGTCTCGCCATAGGCCGGCAGGCCGACATCGGCGGGATGGTCACGCATCAAAAGCAGGACAAGGACCATGGCGGTGGCGATCACCGCAACGGACAGGGTCAGGGCGGTTCGCCAGCCATAGGCTTCCGTCAGCGCCGCCAGCAGCGGCAGGAAAACAAGCTGGCCGGTGGCGTTGCTCGCCGTCATGAGGCCGATTACCAGTCCGCGACGCTTGGAAAACCAGCGTGTCGCCACGGTGGCGCCCAATACCAGCGCGGTCATGCCGGTGCCGACGCCGATCACCACGCCCCAGAGCAGCAGCAATTGCCATACCTCGGTCATGAAGAAGGAGGCGACGATGCCGCCCATGATCAGGGCAAGCGCGGTGGACACCACCTGCCGGACGCCGAAATGATTCATGAAGGCGGCGGCAAAAGGCCCGAGCAGGCCAAAAAGCACCAGCCTGACGGCCATTGCGGAGGAAATATCGGCGATATCCCAGCCGAATTCCTGATGCAGCGGCTGGATCATCACCCCGGCGGACCCCATGGCACCGGCGGTGGCCAGCATGGTCAAAAAGGTGGTTGCGGCAACGAGCCAGCCGTAATGCAGATTTCTGCCGGCCATCCAGCTGGCGAGGCGTGTGGAGAGCATGTTCAAATTCCCTTTCCAGCGGCCGCGGCCGATATTTTGCGGGTATATACCCTGCATTGCGGGCAGATACCCGCATATCCCCAAAATTCACAGGGCTGCGAGCAGTTCCTGCAATTGTGCTGTCTTCTCAGGCCCAAGCCGGGCCTCGATTTCATCCTGCACCCCATCCCAGAGCGGGGCGCCCGCTTTCAGGATCGCGTGGCCTTCCTTCGTCACCGTCAGCATCGCTTCCCGCTGATCCTCCCCGTGACCGATGGCGACCAGACCCATGCGAGCCAGCACCCTGGCGTTACGGCCGACGGTGGAGCGATCCAGCTCCACCCTCGCGGCGAGATCGGTCAGCGAGACCGGCGCGGTGCGATTGATGTTCCGCAACAGGCTGAACTGACCGATATTCACGCCAAGCGGCGCCAGGGCCTCGTCATAATAGGACGAAACCTTGCGGGATGCTTTGCGCAACAGAATGCAATGGCAACTATCGTTTGGCATTTGTCTCGGGTATATACCCGTAAATTTCTGCGCGCAAGAGACGCTCCGAGAAATTATCGGCGGGCAACGCCCGAACCCATGGCCATAGAGCAAAAACAATAAACCCCGGCTTTGGGCCGGGGTTTGATATCAGCAGCGAGACCCGTCTCAGGCCGAGAGCCTGCGGCCGCTTGCCACCAGCAGGCCGGCAGCGCCTTCAAGCCAGCCGGATTTCAGTTCCAGCGCCAGGAAACGGCTGCGCTCGAACGGGCCGGGCATGATGAGGTGCTGGGCCTTGTCGGCGAAAAAGCCGAAGCGCTCGTAATAGGGTGCATCGCCCACCAGAAGAACGGCGCCGTGGCCACGCTTGGTGGCCTCGGCAATGGCGGCGCGCATCAGCGCCGAGCCGATGCCCTTGCCCTCATGGGCAGCATCGACGGCCAGCGGGCCGAGCAGCAGCGCTTCGACGGCGCGGCCTTCGCGCGAGATGCCGGCCTCGACGTTCCACAGGCGCACCGTGCCGATGACATGGCCATCCTCATCGCGGGCGACGAGCGCGAGGCCTTCGGCCGGAATGCGGCCGGCGCGCAGTTTTTCGGAAGACTTGCGGCGGCGGCCGGCGCCCATGGCGCGGTCCAGAAGGTTCTCACGGGCGACGACATCGCCCGGATTTTCCTGATCGACATGAAATGTCTGCGGCGTGAAAAATGCCCGTACCGAATTCAAAAGAGCGGCCATCCTTGGCCTCCCGTCACACTACCGCCCACACGCGGCCCTTGATGAAAATTGGTGGAGCCGTTCCGGCCCGCCGACACGCTTTCCTCGGCTGGAAGAGGTGCAGCAAGCAGGGATTTGCGCAACAGCACAATCGGCAGGGCCGGAACGGAAGCTTGGTCGAGACGCCGCCCTTTTCAGCGGACGGCGCTCGGATCAGATGACGTAGGCCTTCAGCGGCTCGAAACCGTTGAACGCGACCGCCGAATAGGTGGTCGTGTAAGCGCCCGTGCCTTCGATCAGAACTTCGTCGCCGATGGTCAGCGAGACCGGCAGCGGGTACATGTTCTTTTCATACAGCACATCGGCGCTGTCGCAGGTCGGGCCGGCCAGAACGCAGGGCTCCATCTCGTCCTGATCACGCTCGGTGCGGATCGGGTAACGGATAGCCTCGTCCATCGTCTCGGCGAGACCGCCGAATTTGCCGATGTCGAGGAACACCCAGCGGTGGTTGTCATTGTCGGACTTGCGCGACACAAGAACGACTTCCGCCTTGATGACGCCGGCATTGCCGACCATGCCGCGGCCCGGCTCGATGATCGTCTTCGGGATCTGGTTGCCGAAGTGCTTGCGCAGCGCCGTGTCGATCGCCTGACCGTATTCTTCGGCAGCCGGAACGTCGCGCAGGTACTTGGTCGGGAAACCACCGCCCATATTGACCATCTGCAGGTGGATGCCCTGCTTGGCAAGCGAAGCGAAGACGCGCTTGGCATCGGCCAGCGCCGCATCCCATGCGTCGAGATTCATCATCTGCGAACCGACATGGAAGGATACGCCGTAGGATTCGAGGCCGAGCTGATGCGCGTAGACGAGAACGTCGACAGCCATCTGCGGAACGCAGCCGAACTTGCGCGACAGCGGCCATTCCGCACCTTCGCCATCCGTCAGCACGCGGCAGAAGACGCGCGCGCCGGGAGCGGCACGGGCAACCTTCTCGACTTCCTCGTGGCTGTCCACCGCGAAGAGATCGATGCCGAGCGCATGGGCGCGCGCAACATCGCGTTCCTTCTTGATGGTGTTGCCGAAGGAAATACGGTCGGCCGTCGCGCCGGCATCGAGCGCCATCTGGATTTCAGCCACGGAGGCGCAATCGAAGTTGGAGCCGAGCGAAGCGAGCAGCTTCAGGATTTCGGGAGCCGGATTTGCCTTGACGGCATAATAGATCGCGCTGTTCGGCAGGGAGTGCCGGAAAGCGTTGAAATTGTCGCGCACGACGTCGAGATCAACCACGAGGCAAGGGCCTTCGGGACGTCGGGTCTTGATGAAGTCGAGAATGCGTGCAGTCGTCATCGATGTATTCCCTGTTAAACCGGCTCCGGAAAAATCCGAAGGACAAAGGACGCTCGAGATATGCATTCGAATCAGCCGGTGGAGGCGCAGAATCGATAGCATACGCTCAAGGCGCGAATGTGAACGACGCCCTGCCAGAGCATCATTCGGCTTTGTCTGCCATGGATTGGAGGGAATGACCCGACCGCACTTCAGGCAATGATGGTGTGCCTCTTTAGTACCCCGGCTGATGGAAAGCCGGCAGAGAACCAGAAAGGCCCGCACCGTCGTTGCTTCGTATGTCCTCGCATTTTCCGGTTGGCCGGAATAGCGACTGGAGGGGTTAGTTCCAGGTACCTTACCTAAATCCTCACCACATCGAGGAATCGGCGGACACACATGGGCACGTGCGACTTTGGGCAGCACGGGAAATAAGAATATTCGCCGTCATAATCAAGAGGAATTTTTCATCATATCGCGGATTTTTTCGGCATCAATTTTAAGGTTGAACAGTAGCCTTCCAGCGTTCAATTATGTGGAACGAACCGGAGGATTTTCATGGACACGCTGACCCGCATCCGCGCCTTTATCGATGTCGTCGAAGCGGAGGGTTTTTCCGCCGCGGCGCGCAAGACGGGGCGTTCCAAGGCGCTTCTGTCCAAATATGTGCGGGAACTGGAGGACGATCTCGGCGCGCTGCTCCTCAATCGCACCACCCGGCAGTTCTCGCTGACGGAGGCCGGGCACACCTATTACCGCACCGCTTCGGATATTTTGAAGGAGATTGATAACCTTGCCGATCTGGTGCGCGAAAAGAATGCCGATCTGAAGGGCAAGCTCAGGATTTCCGTTCCCCGCACCTTCATCGATGCCGATGTCGGCCAGAGCCTGATCGACTTCGCCAAGGAAAATCCGGAACTGTCGCTGGAAATCGTCGCGGAAGACCGGTTCGTCGACCTGATCGAGGAGGGTTTCGATCTCGCGGTTCGGATAACCCGGCTGGAAGATTCCGGTCTCATCGCCCGCAAGCTTTCCGATTTCCGGGTCTATGCGGTGGCGACGGCGGATTTCGTGGCGCAGCACGGGCCGCTCGACGGACCGCAGGATTTCTCCCGCGTCCCCTTCATCATCGACACCAATACGCGTTTTCACAATACGGTGCGCTATCTCGAGCCGGATGGCGGCTCGAATTCGGTCACCATCAGCGGGCCTATCGAGGTCAACAGCCCACAGGCGACGCTGCGCGCCGCCCGCGCCGGCCTCGGCATCGCCATGGTGCCGGATTTCATCGCCCGGCCCTATATCCAGTCCGGCGAGCTGGTGACGCTGTTCGACGATTATATCTCCAAGGACAGGGGCATTTATGCGGTCTATCCGCATCGCCGCTACCTGCCGGCCAAGGTGCGCAGCTTCGTGGATTATCTCTCGGCGTGGTTCAGGAAGAATGGATGAAGGGCCGGGCGGCATTCGCCGAGCGTCCTTCCGTCATGCCGGACTTGATCCGGCATCCAGCCACGGCGCGTCTGCGCCGTGAAAGGACTCTCCCGCGATCAAGTACTTGATCGCCCTGGACCCCGGATCAAGTCCGGGGTGACGGAGTGGGGATGCAGCCGTCTCGTCAAATCCAAACCTCGGCAAAACTTTTAGCAGCATCGACGCCCGCGTTTCAGCGGGCGTCGCTTGGCAGAAGCCAGCTCGTCAGAACGGCGAATCCGGGAAGTAGAACTGCTCGGCATTGTCCTTGGTGATGAGCGTCGCATCGAGGATATATTCACCCGCGACCGGCACCTGATCGTAGAAATGCCCGGCCGTCAGCTGCATGGCTGTCGCCACCATCGCCGGCGGGTAGAGCACGTCGACCGGCACCAGCTTGTCCCCGTCCATGACCTTCTTGATCATGTCCTTGGAACCGGCGCCCGCGACGATATACTGGATATCGGTGCGTTTCGCCTGCTGGATGGCTTCCAGCACGCCAATCGCCATGTCGTCATCCTGACACCAGACCACGTCGATCTTCTTGTATTTGGTCAGATAGTCCTGCATCACGCGGAAGGCGTCGTCGCGGTTCCAGTTGCCGTACTGGCGGTCGAGAACCTTGACGCTGGAACCGGCGATACCCTTGTCGAAACCATCCTGACGCTGCTGGTCGATCGGGATCGGCAGACCGCGAATGACCACGACTTCGGCATCCGGCGTCGTCTTCTTGATGTATTCGCCGGCCACCTGGCCAAGTGCGGGGTTGTTGCCGGCAACATAGAGATCGCGGATCGAATTGTCGTTGACGCTCGGCGCGCGGTCGACCAGCGCGACGAAGGTGCCCTTGTCCTTGATCTCCTTGATGGCGTTGACCAGCGGATCGGGATCGGACGGCAGCACGACCAGCGCATCGAGCCCCTGCACGGCAAGGTCCTGCAGCGCATTGGCCTGATTGGCGGCGTCCGGCGATGTCTTGACGATCACATTGAGCCCCGGATGCTCCTGCATCAAAAGCTTCGCCACGCGCTCGGCATGATAGACGACGCCCGCCGTCCAGCCATGGTCGGCCGCTGGAATGGATACGCCGATGGTGACTTTCTTGTCCTGCGCATGCGCTGAAGCGGCAAGCACCGTGGCCAGCGCGGCAAAGGCCACGCCGATGAATTTACTACGCATAGTCTCTTTCCTCCCAAGACCGGGGCGTTCCTCCTTCGACCGCGCCTGCCCCACATGGCGCGGCGTGATACCTCACCTGCGGCTGAGCGAACGCTGCACCAGCATGGCGATGATGATGATGGCCCCCTGAATGGCGCCGATCAGATATTCGCTGACGAAGTTCGACAGGATCATGATGTTGCCGACGATCTCCAGAATGAAGGCGCCGCAGATCGTGCCCCAGATGCGCCCTACCCCGCCTCTCAGCGCCGTGCCGCCGACAACGACGGCGGTGATGGCCTGCAACTCCCACAACATGCCTGTGGTGGCCGAAGTGGAAGCGAGGCGCGGCACGTAAAGCAGCACCGCAACGGCGACACACAGCCCCTGCACCACATAAGCGATGGTGCGCACCCGCGCGACCGAAATGCCGGAATAACGCGCCACATCCTCGCTCGACCCTACCGCGGTCAGATGCCGCCCGTAACGGGTGCGGTAAAGCACGAAGGCGGCTATCGCAGCGGTGACGAAGATGACGATGACCGGCACCGGCACGCCAAAGACATTGCCGAAATAGACCGGACGATAAAGCGTCTGGATTTCCGGGTTGCGCAGCGTGATCGCCCCGCCCTGCGACAGCCATGTGGTCAAGCCGCGATAGATGCCCATGGTGCCGAGCGTGGCGATGAAGGGTTCGATGCGGCCGATTGTGGTGATGAGGCCGTTCGTCAGCCCGCAGGCAGCCCCGATGGCGAGCGCCAGCGCCATGGCGGTGAGCAGCATCAAAAGCGGACTGGCGATGACGCCGCTATTCATGAACAGGATCATCAGGCTGGCGACGAAAGCCACCATCGCGCCAACCGAAAGATCGAGCCCGCCCGAGGTGATGACGTAGGTCGCGCCAAGAGCGATGATGGCGATGAATGCGCTGCGGGTGACGACATTCAGGAGATTGTCGATGCCGATGAAATTGGGATTGGCGATGGTGCCGAGAACCAGCAGCAGGGCCAGCGCCACGAAAGGCGCGACGGCGCGCAGGTCCCAGTCCTTCGAGGTCTTCGGCGTTTTGCCGTTGTCAAATGCGGCCTCAGTCATGTTTCCCCTCAGTCTCTTTTGTCAGGCCATGTTTCCCGGCACATGGGCGCTCAGGCGGGTTCCTGCGTATGAACACCCGTCGCCAGCGCCACGATGTCGTTTTCGGTCATGCGCTCGCCGGTCACCTCACCGACGATCCGGCCCGACCGCATCACCAGAATGCGGTCGCAGATGCCGATCAGCTCCGGCATTTCCGAGGAAACGACGATGATCGAGCGCCCCTCATCCGCAAGCCTGGCGATGAAGCGGTAGATCTGTTCCTTGGTGCCGATATCGATGCCGCGCGTCGGTTCGTCGATGATGACGATGGAGGGATCGAGCAGCATCATCTTCGCCAGCAGCAGCTTCTGCTGGTTGCCGCCGGAAAGCTGGCCCGCCAGCAAATCCTTGCGGCCGGTGCGGATGTCGAAATCCCGGACCGCATCATCGAGCGCCGCCGTTTCCCGGCGGGTATCGATCTGGAACAGCCGGCTGAATTTCTTCAGCGAAGCAAGCGTAAGATTGACACGCAAATCCTTGGTAAGCAGCAGGCCCTTGCCCTTGCGGTCCTCGCTCAGATAAACGATGCCGGCCTTCAGGCCGTCTTCCGCCTTTGCGAAATGCACCGGCCTGCCATGATGCCGCACGGTTCCCCGCCCGGCGCGCAGGCCGAGCATTCCTTCCATGAGTTCCGTTCTGCCCGCGCCGACCAGACCGGCAAAACCGAGGATTTCGCCCTTTCGCAGGCTGAAACCGGCATCCTCCGCGTAACCCGGAACGGTAAAATGCTCCACCTGCAGAACCGGCTCGTGCTCGCCGCCGGCGGCGCGGTCCGGATAAAGCTTGGCGACATCGCGCCCCACCATCAGCCGCGCCATATCGGCAGGCTCCAGCGCCGATGCCGGATGGGAGGCGACCAGCCTGCCGTCTCGCAGAACCGTCACCCGGTCGGCGATTTCCTTCACTTCAGGCAGACGGTGCGAAATATAAAGCACGGCCACGCCCTTCGCCCGGATGTCCCTGATGACATTCAGCAGCGCATCCGTTTCGATGGGCGTCAGGCTCGCCGTCGGCTCGTCGAAAATCACCACGCGGTGCGGCACCAGCAGCACGCGGGCGATCTGCACCAGTTGCCGCTGGGCAATCGACAGGCTGCCGACAATGGCGTCCGGATCGATCGTACCGCCGAGATCGGCGATTGCCTTGCGGGCGCCGGCGCGCATGGCGCGGTCGTCCACCATGGCGCCCCGGCGCACTTCGCGGCCGAGATAGATGTTCTGCGCCACCGTCAAATCCGGGGCCAGCAATATTTCCTGATGCACGAGAACGATGCCGCGATGTTCGGCATCCACCGGACCGCTCAGCGTAACGGCTTCGCCGTCGATGCGGATTTCGCCGCCCGACGGCTTTTCATTGCCGGCCAGCAGCTTCATCAGCGTCGACTTGCCGGCGCCATTCTCGCCAATGATCGCATGGACCTCACCGGCGCGCACCGCGATCTCTATATCCTTGAGAACCTGTACCGGCCCGAAGGACTTGGACAGCCCAACCGTCCGGATAAGGGCGTGGTCTGGAGATTCGTCAGCAAAAGCCATGTGCCGTCACCGGTATCCGGCGTGAACGGACGGCGCTTGCCCCTTGATTTTATCTGAAACGACCATCTGCGAACTCCTCCCAAAGCTCGAGGAAGAAGCTAACCTCCGTTTTGAGGTACGTAAAGCAAATTTCGCTGGTCTTCTGGAATACTCTTAAATTCGAACCGTATTGCACGGACGATGCAGGCCGCCTTCGGTCATGACGCCGGGGGACGCTGGAACCCCTTCATGAGACGATGCATGGCCTCGGCGCCTTCCTTGACCAGATCGAAACGTTTCCCGAACAGCAGCCAATCGTAGACGATACCTTTGATCAGCCAGTAGAGCGCACCGAGCGCCGATTCCGCCGTCCAGTTGTCGTTGAAGATGCCCTCGGCCTGCGCTCGCTCGAAAGCCGCCTCCAGCCGCTCCTTGTGGTAACGGTCCAGCTCTTCCTGCGCATGCAGGACGGGGGCGAATTCGTCGGAATAATTGGTGCGCAGGCTAATCGTCATGATGCGCTGGCGCTGTTCGTCTTCAGCCAGAAGCGCAAGCCACTTGCACGTCGCCTCCTCGATCTTTTCCAGCAGCGCCGCACCCTTAAGGTCCGGATCGGCAAAGTCCAGCAAATCCGACTCAGGCAACGCGACCGATTCGTAAAGGCCGATGAAAAGATCGCTCTTGCTGGAAAAATGCCAGTAGATCGCTCCGCGCGTAACGCCGGCCGCAGCCGCCACCTCATCCAGAGAGCTGTTGGCCACGCCCTTCTTGAAGAACACCCGCTCGGCAGCGGCAAGGATCGCCTGACGCGTCTCTTCTGCCTCGGCCTTGGTACGGCGCATGCTGATGTCTCCTTCCAGTCGTGACACGGCGCTTTCGCACCGTGCCTTGTTTGCGGTGCCGGGCTGTCAGTCAGATGAACGCATTCACGTGACTTTTCGCCCAGCCGTCACACCCGTTTTATTCCGCCGGCGATACCGCGTCAGCAGCAATCTCATTCTCCTTCTTCCGATCCCCGAAAAACTTCATGACAAATACGAAGAAGACGGGAACGAAGAAGATCGCAAGGATCGTCGCCGAGATCATGCCGCCGAGCACGCCGGTGCCGATGGCGTTCTGGCTGGCCGCACTGGCACCCGACGCAATTGCCATCGGCAACACGCCGAGCGAGAAGGCAAGCGAGGTCATCAGGATTGGCCGGAAGCGCAGGTGGGCCGCCTCCACCGTCGCATCATAGGTGGATTTGCCCTCCGCCCGCAGATCCTTGGCAAATTCGATGATCAGGATCGCATTCTTGGCCGAAAGCCCGATGATGGCGACAAGGCCAACCAGGAAGTAGACGTCGTTCGGCATGCCACGCAGCATCACCGCCGCCACCGAACCGATGACGCCAAGCGGCACCACCAGCATGACGGAGAGCGGGATGGACCAGCTTTCATAAAGCGCCGCCAGAAGCAGGAAGACGAACAGCACGCTGAGGCCGATAAGCGCCGGCGCCTGCGAACCCGACTGGATTTCCTGCAGCGACTGGCCGGTCCATTCGAAACCGAAGCCGCTTGGCAATTCGCCCGCCAGACGCTCCATTTCGGCAATCGCATCACCCGAGGAGTAGCCGGGTGCCGACTGGCCACCGATACGGATCGCCGGATAGCCGTTGTAACCCACCACCTGCGACGGGCCGCGCACCCATTCCACGGTGGCGAAGGAGCTTACCGGCACCATGCCGCCATTGGCATTGCGGACATTGAGGTTCAAAAGATCCTCGGTCTTCATGCGCTGGCCCTGCTCCGCCTGCACCGTCACGCGCTGCATGCGGCCGGCATTGGGGAAGTCGTTGACGTAGGACGAGCCCATATTGGCCGAGATGGTGGCATTGATGTCGCTGAAGGTCACGCCGAAGGTGTTGGCCTTCTCACGGTCGATGATGAGGTTGACCTGCGGAGAGTCCGGCATGCCTTCCACGCGCAGGCCGGCCAGAATGGGGCTTTTCTGCGCTGCCGCCATCAGCTGTGCACCGGCGGCGCTAAGCGCCGTCTGTCCGGCACCCCCGCGATCCTGCAGGCGGAAGGTGAAGCCGCTGGAATTGCCGAGACCCTGAATGGGCGGCGGCGATAGCGTGAAGGACATCGAACCCGGCAGGCCCCAGAGCTTGCCGTTGATGCGTTGAGCGATGGCGGATGCGGAATCCTCCGGCCCACGCTCGCTCCAGTCCTTCAGCGTCGCGAAGGCGAGACCGGCATTCTGGCCGGAACCGGAGAAGGAGAAGCCCGAAACCGCAATCACGCGATCGACCGCCGGCTCCGCCAGGAAGATCTTTTCGATCTCCTGGATGGATTGCAGGGTGCGTTCGCTGCTGGCTTCCGCCGGCGCCTGAATGTCGACGATCAGGTAACCCTGATCCTCGTTTGGCAGGAAGGAGCTGGGCAATTGCATATAGGCCCAGCCGAGACCGGCAAGCAGCGCCGCATAGATGACCATGAAGCGGCCGGAACGCTTGATGATGCTGCCGACCGACGAGGAGTATTTATGCGAGGCCTTGTCGAAGCCGCGGTTGAACCAGCCGAAGAAGCCCTTCTTTTCATGGTGCCCGGCCTTGATCGGTTTCAGGAACGATGCGCAGAGCGCCGGCGTGAGCGACAGCGCAAGGAAGCCGGAAAACAGGATGGAAACCACCATGGTCAGGCTGAACTGCTGGTAGATGATGCCGACGGCGCCGGGGAAGAAGGCCATGGGCACGAACACCGCCGTCAGAACCAGCGTGATGCCGATGATGGCGCCGGAAATCTGGCCCATCGCCTTGCGGGTCGCCTCCTTCGGCGACAGATGCTCTTCCGCCATGATGCGTTCGACATTTTCCACCACGACAATCGCGTCATCGACAAGAATGCCGATGGCGAGAACCATGGCGAACATGGTGAGAACGTTGATGGAGAAACCCGAGACATACATGATGGCGCAGGTGCCAAGCAGCGCCACGGGGACCACCAGTGTTGGAATGATGGTGTAGCGGATGTTCTGCAGGAAGACGAACATCACCACGAAGACGAGAATGATCGCCTCCACCAGCGTGTTGATCACCTTCTGGATCGATATTTTCACGAAGGGGCTGGTGTCGTAGGGAATTTCATATTCCAGACCCGGCGGGAAATACCGCGACAGTTCCTCCATGGTGGCGCGCACGCCATCGGAAGTCTGCAGCGCATTGCCGGTGGGCGACAGCTGCACGCCGATGGCCGCACTGGGTTTGCCGTTCAGGCGGCTGGAAAAGGCGTAGCTTTCGCCGCCAACTTCCACCCGCGCCACATCCCGCAGCCGAACGGACGAACCGTCCGGATTGGCGCGCAGCACGATGGAGCCGAACTCCTCCGGCGTCGTCAGCTGGCCCTGGACGTTGACGGTGGCCGAAATCTGCTGGCCGATGGGGTTGGGCGATGCGCCGATGCGGCCAGCCGCAACCTGCGAGTTCTGCGCCTGAATGGCGCCGATAACGTCGGACGAGGTGAGGCTGAGGCCCAGCATCTTGTCCGGGTCCATCCAGATGCGCATGGAGCGCTGGGTGGCGAACAGTTGCGCGCTGCCGACGCCCGGCACGCGGCGCAATTCACCGACCACGTTACGGCTGAGATAATCGCCGAGGCCGATGGCGTCGGTATTGCCGTCAACGGAGGTGAGCGCCACCATCATCAGGAACGAGGTGCCCGCCTGCTCGACGCGCAGGCCCTGCTGCGTGACCGCCTGCGGCAGACGCGGCTGAACGCGGGCGATGCGGTTCTGCACCTCGACCTGCGCCTCGCCGATATTGGTGCCCGGCGCGAAGGTGACGTTGATGGAAATGCTGCCGGAGGATTCGGAAGTCGATTCGAAATAGAGAAGACCCGGAACCCCGTTCAGCTCTTCCTCGATGGGACGCGTGACGCTCTGGTAAATGTCCTCGGGCGCGGCACCGGGATAGGTGGTCGCAATCGAAATCTGCGGCGGCGCCACATTCGGATATTGCGCAATCGGCAGCATCGGAATGGCGAGCAGGCCCGCCAGCATGATGAAGATGGCGACGACCCAGGCAAAAATGGGCCGATCGATGAAAAAACGTGCCATGGAAATCGGTCCTTATTGCTTCGCGGCCGGGGGCTCAGACGAGGTCTCGGCCGAACCCGCGTTCTCGCTGCCGGCGGCGGCAGTGGCGTCGGGCTCCGCAGACCATGGTTCAGGCTTTACCTTGGCGCCCGGGGCGGTCTTCTGGAAACCTTCGGCCACAACGCGGTCGCCATCCTTCAGGCCTTCCGAAATCACCCAGCGGTCGCCGATGGAGCGGCCGACGCTGACGCGCCGCTGCTCGACCGTGTCTTCGGCATTAACGACAAGCACGCTCGCCTGCCCGCCCGCATCGCGCTGCACCGCCTGCTGCGGCACGGCGAAGGCCGCTTTCTGGATACCCTGCTGGATCTGCACGCGGACATACATGCCCGGCAGCAGATCGCCGCTCGGGTTCGGGAACTCACCGCGCAGCGTCACCTGACCGGTGGTTTCATCCACCGCCGCTTCGGAAAACAGCAGGCGGCCGGGCAGCGGGTAACGGCTGCCGTCATCGAACAGCAGGTTGACTTCGGCTTCGTTCGGGCCGGTCATCAGCTGGCCATCCTGCAGGGCCTTGCGCAGGCGGATAAGATCGGCCGCCGGCTGGGTGAAGTCGGCATAGATCGGATCGAGCTGCTGGATCGTCGCCAGATTTTCCGAGCCGGTTGCGCTGACGAGTGCGCCTTCCGTAATACGCGCGCGACCGATGCGGCCGCTGATCGGGGCTTTGACATCGGCATATTGCAGATTGAGCTTCGCTTCCGCGACGCCTGCTTCGGCCACGGCCACCTCGGCATCGGCCTGCGCCAGCTGGGCGATGGCATTGTCGAATTCCTGTTGCGAACCGACATTGGAGCGGCGAAGCTGCTGCTGCCGGTCGGCCGTCTGCCGCGCCTGAAGCTGCGCGGCCTGCGCCCGGCGCAAGGTGCCTTCGGCGCTGTCGACGCGCACCTGAAACGGCGCGGGATCGATCCGGTAGAGAACGTCGCCCTCCTTCACCAGCGAGCCCTGCTCGAACACCCGCTCCACGATGATGCCGGAAACACGCGGGCGCACTTCGGCAAGCCGCGTCGGCGCGATGCGCCCCGGCAATTCGTTGGTGATGGGCAGCTCTTCCTGGCTCACCGTCACGATCTTCACCGCACCGGGCGGCGGCGCGCCGGGCGCAGACGCCTGCTCATCGCTACATCCGACCAAAACGATGCCCGTCAACAACACCGCCGCGATCTGCCCCAGTCTCTTCGCCATACTGCGCTCCGAATCCATAAAAAAGGTCACATTTACATACATACTAAGACGTATGTAAAATTTCGGCAACGGAATTGTTGCAATGCAAAAGCCGTCTCACGCGCTTGTGAAGGCGTGTGAGACGGCTTCCATCGGCCGCTGTGATTGCGAAGGGAGGATTAACTGGCGTTCAAGGCAGGACATATCGCGACGAGCTGGAGGCGACAGTCGGACGAATGAAGCTTTCTGCTGCTTCCGTCAGGCCCAAGCCACAGCTTGCGGTTTTAATTCCGAAGGTGAGCATTCTCTCGACGTCATCCTCGGGCCTGTTCCGAGGATCTGCAACCGATTGATTTTATTCGACGTGATTAGATCCTCGGCACGGGGCCGAGGCTGACGTCGGGGCTGAGGGAATGTCCCACGACGCCCTCGCTCACTCTAGGACAAACGCTTCAGCGAGGAAGCTTCCGACTGCGGGCCGGGTTTCGTCGTATCGTTATTGTCTGCGGATCTGTTGCGCAGCGCCGCATAATAGGCGTTCTTCTGCTCGTACATATTCATATCGGCGCGACGCACCAGCGATTCCATCGTCTCGCCGGCCTCGCTGGTGGCCACACCCAGCGACAGGCTGAGCGGCGCGCTGGAATAGAACTGGTTGTTGATCTTCAGCAGCTCATAAACGGTCTCGACCATGGCGGCGGCAATCTGTTTGTCGGCGCCCGGAAGAAGGATGGCGAATTCGTCGCCGCCGATGCGCGCGGCATGGTTCGGCGCGGTCACCACGCCGTTCAACACCTCGCCCACACGCCGCAACAATGCGTCGCCGGCATCGTGCCCCAGCCTGTCATTGGCGTCCTTTAGACCGTTGAGATCGATGACGATGGCGGAAACCGGCCTGAGCGCGCTACGCTCCAGCCGGTTCAGCTCATCCGAATAGAAGGCGCGGTTGTGGAGCTTCGTCAGCACATCGTGCTTGCCGAGATATTCGAGATAGGCTTCCGCCTTCTTGCGCGCGGTAATGTCCGTCAGCGCCACCTGCACCAGCGACCAGTCGCGCTCATGGCCGGGGAAAACCGAAAAATGCAGGAGCACATGCCGCTCCGACCCGTCAAGCGCGTAATTCACCACCTCGCGATGGTGGGTGAGATTGCCGTTCCAAAGCTCCATCAGCTGTTCCCGGAACGGTTTTTCCATCTCGCCGCGAAAAATATCGCCAAGCCGCTGCAACAGAACCTGCCGATCCGGCGCGCAGAACAGGTCGAGCGTCGCGCGGTTGACGTCGATGACGCGGATTTCGCTCATGCATTGCCGCACGAATTCGGGATGCACATCCATGAACACGCGGAAATCGACGATGCCGCGGTCCCTGACCTCCTCGATCAGCCGCCGCACCCGGCTGAAATCCTCCACCCACAGGGAAACGGGCGAATGTTTGAACATGCCTTCGGCGTAACGGCGGTTGAGAAGCTCCTTGCGGCGAGCCTCCTCCCGCTCCGTCACATCCTCGGTGGTCAAAAGCAGCCGTCCGAGGGTTTCTTCGTGGCCGGGTATGACCGCGCCGCGCAACTGGATATCCAGCCGCTTGCCGCCGATCGAATAATTGACTGCGTTGCTGGTGAATTCCGTCTTGCCCGCCCAGAGTTCGGAAAGCTCGTTCACATGGCTCTCCAGCATGTCGTCGCGAAAAATCCGATGCAGATTGTCGACGAGATGGGCCTGATCGCGGGCCTCGAACAGTTCCAGCGTCCTGGCGTTGACCTTGATCACGCGGATTTTCTGCGAGCAGGCCGCCACCCTCGATAAATCTTCCAGAAGAAACGCCCGGATATCCTCGACGCCCTGCGATCGCCAGATATCGAACTGGCTTTTCACCTCGCTGAAATCCTCGATCCACATCGCCACGGGGGCAAGATTGAAGACATTGGTATCGATTATCTCATTCATACGGGAGGTCTTCTCAAGGATAGCAGGCGAATGCCGAAACGGTGCGGCACAGCGATAGCCGTCCGCATAACCGGATTTATTAGTGATATTCGATTTAACGCAAGCATTTATCGCGCAAACCGCCGGATTGCGCGATAATTCATGGGTTTTGCGGATATGACGCCCGTTACCAGAGCTTCACGTGCCGGTTCACATCCTTGTAAAGCAGGTAACGGAAGCGGCCCGGCCCACCCGCATAGCAGGCCTGCGGGCAATAGGCGCGCAACCACATGAAGTCACCCGCCTGCACTTCCACCCAGTCCTCGTTCAGCCGGTAGACGGCCTTGCCTTCCAGCACATAAAGGCCGTGTTCCATCACATGGGTTTCCATGAAGGGAATGGTCGCGCCCGGCTCGAAGGTGACGATATTGAGATGCATGTCGTAACGCACGTCTTCCGGATCGATGAAGCGGGTCGTCGCCCATTTGCCGTCCGTGTCCGGCATGGCCGACAAAGCGTGCTCATCCTCATGCGAAAAGATCGCCGGCGGCGGCTCCAGCCCGTCGACCGCCTGGAACGCTTTGCGGACCCAGTGGAACTTGACGGGCGCCTTGCCCGAATTGCGAAGCTGCCAGCGGGTACCGGCCGGCAGGAAGGCGAAGGAGCCCTCCCGCAACGCATGCTGCACGCCCTCGAATTCCACGGTCATTTCGCCGTCAACGACGAAGATCGCCGCTTCGGCCCGCGCGTCCGGTTCCGGCCGGTCGCTGCCGCCGCCGGGCTGAACCTCGACAATATATTGCGCAAAGGTTTCGGAAAAACCCGTCATCGGCCGGGCGATGATCCAGGCCCGGGTGCCGGTCCAGTGCGGCAGCACGCTCGTCACGATATCGGACATGACGGTTTTGGGGATGACCGCATAGGCGGTCTTGAACACCGCCTTGCTCGACAGAAGTTCCGTCTGTCCCGGCAGACCACCCATATCCGAATAATATCTCTTCATTTCAGCCATTCCATTCTGCAACGCATTCGGCGCGGATTCTTAGGCCCGCGCCGAGGTTTAATCAAATGGTTATTGGAAAGCAGAGACTGGCCCGAAGAACGTCACGCCTTCTTACGCATCGTGGCGTAGACGATATTGTGGTTCTCGCCGAAGAACACATCCGCCTCGATGCCTGCAGGATCGGCGCTGGCGTTGACGATCCGCCACATATCCGCTTTCGAACGCAACAGCAGCGCCCAGTTCATGAAGGTTTCCATGTAACCGTCGACGACGATGTCCTCCGAGAAGTTGGCGAAAAGGAACATGCCGCCGGGCTTCAGCATTTCCATGCAGCGCCGCGTGAGTTTGATCGCCACGCGGTCGTTCAGATAATCGTAGAGACCGGCCGCGTAGATCAGGTCGAAAGTGCCGAGTTCCTGCGTGCGCAGGACGATATCGCGCACGGAACCGTCGATCGCCTCGATGCAGCTGCCGTTGAAATCGCGGGCGACGGAACCGACGCTCAAGGGGTCCTGATCGAGCGCCACCCAGCGCTTGATTTTGCCCTCTTTCAGAGCCACGGAGGCATCCGCCTCGCGCAGATGGCCGGAAGCGATGGTGAGGATTTCCGTCTCATTGCCATGCCGGGCCGCGGCCTCATCGACGAACCGCGTCAGCAAGTCGCGCCGCTCACGCACGGCAACCGAGGAGCTGGCATCCTTGGTGTAATCGTAAAGGGCTGCACCGAGCGGCGTGGCCTTGTTCACCAGTTCGGCAACACTGTCGTGGCCATAAATGAAATCGAGCAGCTGCGCATCGCCCGAATAACCCCGTGGCTTTTCGAAAGACCAGCGCGTGAAGGGGTCCTCCAGAAAATGGGCGGAAACAGGGTGATTCTGTACAAGCGGAATCAGTTCAGCCCACACGCTTGAGTGGAGCTTTTCTCGCAGACCGTGAAGTGCACCCGCCGTCCGATGTATTATCTCACGTGCTGAAACACGATTGTCGAATTGCTGTTGTGCCAATTCGAGAATGAGCGCCACCTCTGCTTTCGCAACTGCGAACTGCTCATCGAATGTTTCCGTTCTGCGTGCAAAAATCTCTTTTGCGACAGTATCCGGGGTAATCAGACTTGCCCCGTCAAGATTTTTCTTCTTTACCCGCACCACTTCAGCCTCCAGTATTAACACATTGTTAACTATACGTTTCTGGGAGGCGGAAGGCCACTCGCTTTCGATTTTTGAGCGGTGTAGGGATACATTAGTAGATTAGCGTATTTTTTTGGTCACACTCGTGAGGACGGGAGAAAGCAGATACGCGGTTTAGTGAAACTTAATGTTGCGAACGTATGATGCGTTCTTCCTTTCCATGTTCTCCGCACACATCGGCAGAGATCGACGGGAACCCGCACTGGGTGCGACAGCACACGGAAAAGTGGAATAAGCAGTTACTTAATAAAGTATACGCAACACTATGGGAAAGTGCATGAAGCACACATTGGGAGAGGTGAGTGGACAGCAAGACTATCGGCGGCCGGACTCCCGGTTTTCTGATGAACTTCTTGCCCTTTACCAGCAGGAAGGTGAGCGCAGCCGCCGCGGTTCGATCCGGCGGGGCCTGTGGACCGCTGTCTTCATCTATATGCTGTTTGCCGCAACCGACATCATTCTGATACCCGACGTCGCTTTTTACACCATTGTCGCACGCTTCGCGGTCGTCCTGTCATCCCTTCTGACGCTGGAAATCCAGCTGCACAGGGGCGCCAGCACCGCAGCGCTCGACCTTACCTGTGCGACCGCTCTCGTCATGGGATATATCGGCTGGCTGTTGCCCTCGCTGCTGACCGACAATACCGAAAACATGTCCTATTACATGGTTTTCGGCGCGATCTTCATGATGGGCGCCAATCTGTTTTTCACCTTCCGCTTCCATCTGTCGCTGGTGTCTTCAGGCATCATTCTCGTTACCTATTTTCTGGCGGCAACGCAGTTTCCTGAGGACAGCTTCTACAAGTTCGCCTTCGGCACCTTCTACATATCCTGCTTCGTTTTCACCTCTTACGTGAACTGGAACCTGAACCGGGAGCGTTACCACGTCTTCGTCAACGGGCTGGAAGCGAAGGCGCAGCAAAAGGCAGCGGACGAACGTGGCCAGGCGCTGCTGCGGCTTTCCAATACCGACTCCCTGACCGGCCTGCAGAACCGCCGCGCCATCGACCACCATCTGCGCCTGCTGTGGGACAATTGGATCAGGAAGGAAGAAGGCTTTGCCGTTTTCCTGATCGACGTCGACTTCTTCAAGAAATACAACGACCGTTACGGCCACCAGGAAGGCGACAAATGCCTGGTGACGGTGGGCACCGCCCTGCGGGATGCGATCACCGAACACGGCGCCTCCATCGGCCGCTATGGCGGCGAGGAGTTCATCGTGCTGGCGCCGTTCAAGTCCAAGCAGCAGGTGGGCGAGCTTGCCGAGACGATCCGCCACACCGTTGAAAACCTGTCGCTGGCGCATGACCAGCGCCGGGATGGCACCTTCATCGTCACCGTCAGCATCGGTGCGTCCTTCACCCGTCCCAATGCGGACGGCAAGCTGGAAAAGATCATCAACGAGGCCGACCGCGCGCTCTATATAGCAAAGGGCAATGGCCGCAACTGCATGAAGCTGTTCGATCCGGACGATCCGCAGACCAGCGACGAGACGGAGAATATTGCCGCCCTGCTGAAAATCGCCGTCGCGGAAGATCTCGTTTCCCTCGTCTATCAACCTATTCTCAACGTTTCGACCAACGAGACCGCGGGGGTCGAAGCGCTGATGCGGCTTCGCCTGCTGGATGGCAATCCAGTCGCACCCGGTATTTTCATTCCGATTGCCGAACGCACCGGAACGATCATGGAACTGGGCCTGTGGACCATCAAGACCGTCTGCAAGCAGATACTGGCCGATGACAAGGTGGCGGTCGTCAGTGTCAACGTATCGCCGATGCAGTTGAAAAATCCGGGGTTCGCCACCTCGGTGGCCGCCATTCTCGTGGAAGCGGGAATTGCCGGCAACAGGCTTGCCTTCGAAATCACTGAAGGCGTCGACATGGAAATGCATTCGGACGTGCTGCGTTGTCTGAACGACCTGAAAACGCTCGGCATCAATATCTGGCTGGATGATTTCGGAACGGGTTTTGCCGGCCTTTCGTGGCTGCGCATGACGGATTTCGATACCGTCAAGATCGACCGCTCCTTCCTGCACGACAGCAAGACCCCGCGTGGCCGGGCGATGCTGCAGGACATGATCCGCCTCATCCGCAATCGCGGCCACAAGATCCTGATCGAAGGCGTCGAAACCGAGGAACAGCTGAGGCTCGTGCGTCAGATGGAGATCGACTACGCGCAGGGTTATTATATCGGCCGCCCGATCGGGGCCGAAAGGCTGGGCGCGGCGGCAGCGCCCTATCCGCGCCCGAACATGCTGCTGCGACCCGCCTGATCATGGGATGACGGCGGAACGCCGCCGTCATCCCGCGGGCTGCTTTAATGATAGGCCGGCGGGATGACCGAGAATTTTGCAGCAAGTTCCGAGAAGGCCGCCCGCGTCACGGGATCGACAGGAGCCCCTTCCCTCTCCCGTCTTGCTGCCACCGCCCACTCCCGGTCACCCGGCGCCATGACCTTGCAGTCTTCCCGCACGGGGGATCCACGCAGGACCTCGAGATAACGTTTCATGCCCTCGTCGAACACCTCGCGCTCCAGGAATGCTTCCGGCTTCAGCGCCAGAACGAAGGCCCCAAGCCCGCGCGGCGTGGAAAAATCCGGCCCGCCCATGGGAGCGATATCGAAGCTGAGTTTCATGCCCGTGAGAACGGCGCTGAAAATCTCAACCATTCCCGCAAGCGCCGCACCCTTGAAACCGAACTCGCCGCCGACCGGGGCAAGCATTTCAACGGCATGCGGATCGCGCGTATCGACACCATCACCATCCGAGGCCACACCTTGCGGCAATTGCTGGCCAAGGCTCCGGTAAAGCAGGACACGGTTATAGGGCACCGCGCTGGTGGCCATATCCAGCAGCCAGGGCATGGCATCCGCTGCCGGCACACCGATGGCGATGGGATTGGTGCCGTGGAAACGCATGGCGCCATCGTGCAGGCGCACGAAACTGTCGGAATTGCAGAAGGTGAGGCCGATATAGCCCTGCCGCGCCGCTTCCAGCGCATAAGCGCCGGCCGGACCGAAATGCGATGAGTTGCGGATCGCCACTGCGCCAATGCCGAATTTTTCCGCGAGCGCCATGGCGCTGTCCATCGCCGCATAGGTGGCGCGGGCGCCATGGGCGTGGTCGGCGTCGATCGTCTCCACCGCGCCGAAGCCCGAAACGCGGCGGATCTGCGGCCGCCGATTGAGACGCCCGCCTTCGAGCGCGGTGATATAATGGGCTAGCAGACGGACGCCGTGGCTGTCCACACCAAGCCTTGTGCCATGCATCATGGCGCGCGTCGCCGCATCGGCCGTTTCGTCATCGGTGCCGGCGGCCAGGAAAACGGCGCGGCAAAACCGCTCCAGCTCATCCAGACTCGCCAGAACGGTGGCTTTTTCATTGCTGTGCGCCATGAGGGAATCCTCCCAATTCCAGAATCCATGCCGCACAAGCTATTCACGGGGCGCGTTTTTGCAATCGAATATCGCACGCGCCGAAGGCTCAATCAGTCTTCCGCTCCCATGGCATCGTAAGAAGAGCGTTCGCCGGCAATAATCGCGCGTTTGCCGACATGGTTGGCAGGCCCGACAATGCCTTCCTGTTCCATGCGCTCGACCAGCGAAGCTGCACGGTTATAACCGACGGACAGGCGGCGCTGGATATAGGATGTGGAGCACTTCTTGTCGCGCATCACCACCTTGACGGCCTTTTCATAGAGATCGTCGCTATCGTCCTCACCCATGGCGGTCTTGTCGAAAACGGCCGCTTCCTCTTCCACCTCTTCGTCGTTTTCGTCGGCGTCTTCGGTAACGGTGCCGAGATATTCCGGACGGCCCTGCGTCTTCAGATGCGCGACCACCTTTTCTACTTCCTCATCCGAAACGAAGGGACCGTGGACACGGGCGATGCGGCCGCCGCCCATCATGTGCAGCATATCGCCCTGACCGAGCAGATGTTCCGCGCCCTGTTCGCCAAGGATGGTGCGGCTGTCGATCTTCGAGGTCACCTGGAAGGAGATACGGGTCGGGAAATTCGCCTTGATCGTACCGGTGATGACATCGACCGACGGGCGCTGGGTTGCCATGATGAGATGGATGCCGGCAGCACGCGCCATCTGCGCCAGGCGCTGGATCGCGCCTTCGATTTCCTTGCCAGCGACCATCATCAGGTCGGCCATTTCGTCGACGATGACGACGATATAAGGCATGGCCGTGAGGTCCATTTCCTCCTGCTCGTAGACCGCCTCGCCGGTGGCGCGGTCGAAGCCGCTCTGCACGTTGCAGAACACCGTTTCGCCCTTGGCGCGGGCGGCAGCGGCCCTTGCATTGTAGCCGTCGATATTGCGCACGCCGAGACGCGACATCTTGCGATAACGGTCTTCCATTTCGCGCACGGCCCATTTCAACGCCATGACCGCTTTTTTCGGATCAGTGACGACAGGCGTCAACAGATGCGGAATACCGTCATAAACGGAAAGCTCGAGCATCTTGGGATCGACCATGATGAGGCGGCACTCTTCCGGCTTCAGACGATAGAGCAGCGACAGGATCATGGTGTTGATGGCGACCGACTTGCCGGAGCCGGTGGTGCCGGCGACCAGCAGATGCGGCATCTTCGCCAGTTCGGCGATGACAGGTTCGCCGCCAATCGTCTTGCCGAGGCAAAGCGCGAGCTTCTGGCGGGTCTCGGCGTAGTCGGTCGCTTCGATCAATTCGCGAAGATAAACCGTCTCGCGCACCGGGTTCGGCAGTTCGATGCCGATGACATTGCGGCCGGGCACGACGGCGACACGGGCCGAGAGTGCCGACATGGAGCGGGCGATATCGTCCGAGAGACCAATGACGCGCGAGGACTTGACGCCAGGAGCCGGTTCGAACTCATACAGAGTGACGACCGGGCCGGGGCGGACATCGATGATCTCGCCCTTGATGCCGAAATCCTCCAGCACGCTTTCGAGAAGCCCGGCGCTCTGCTCCAGCGCTTCCGGCGTCATGGTCGTCGTCTGCTGGACGCGGGCCTCCTGCAGAAGATCGATGGAGGGGTATTCATATTCCCCCTCGGCGAAGACAGGCGCTTCGCGGAACATCGGCTGCGAGGCCTGGATGGGCGCACGTGGCGTGAAGCGCGGCTCGGCCGCAATTCTCTCAACCGGCTGAACCTGCTCCACAGGTCGCGGCGTCTCGACAACCATCGGCGCTTCCGTGACGGGCGGCGGCGCGACTTCCTGTTCCACGACTGGAAGGGCGGCAGGAACGACGGACTGACGCACGCCGATCTCGCGGTAAAGCCGGATTGCCGAACCGCCCGGCACGGTGACGACCGGAGGTTCGGACGAAAGCACGATCGCAGCGGCTGCCGGCGATACGACAGCGACCGGCGCGACTATCGCTGGCGCCGTGACGACCGAATTTGCAAGAACAGCGCGCGTGGACGCGGAAACGCCCTCGCCGGCACTGCCCGGCAGATCGAGCGTCATCACTTCCCAGAAAAGCTCATCCGGCAGATGGGCCGCGAAAGCAGGAATGACGGCTTGAGCGGCCTCGACAGCAGGCGCGACGGATTGCGGCTGAACCGACGGGAATATCTGCGGCACAGGCGCTTCCACGGCTACGGAGATACCCTCCTGAACCGGCATCTGGGCAGCGGCAGCCGCCTCTTCCGCCTGCTTGCGGGCAAGCTCCAGCCGCAATTTGTAAGTCAGCGCTCTGGCGCCCCGGGCCTCCGGCGGCTGCGGCAGAAATGGCATGCGCTGCGGCGGCACGCGCTGCTCCACAGGCTTCATGACGTGTTGAGGGGCAGAAACCTCCTGCTGCACAGCCTGCTGCTGCGGCACCGCTTCCTGCTCCACCGTTTCAGGGGGAGCGGCAGCCTGGACTTCCTCTTCCGGAATATTGGGTGTCTCGACCGGCATGCGCCGGGCAAAGGCGCTTTCCGGCGTGCGGGTGAAACGCACATTCGGGCCAAGCACGAAAGCATTCTGCCAGCCGGGCATCTCGGCGCGGCCTTCAATGGCGTCGGCTGCGCTGACGTCGGCATTCGGCCAGGATGCCGCGCCGGCCTTCATTCCCGCCGTCTGCTGACCGGCAACCGACTGGCCGCCGGCATGACGAGCCTTCACGCTCCCCTCCCCTACGCTATTGGACGAATTCTGGAATCTGGATCGGGAGAAACTCATGGCAGCGTGCACACTCATCATAAACGTACATATTTCGGTCTCCCTGAAATAGAAAATAAAGGTTAATTACCCCTTTCCAAACGGGGTCATCGCGGCAGATTTTCGCTCCGTCCACAGGCGCAACGGGGCACACACGGCCGAAGCATCGGCGTCCCAACCACCTAATTTCATTGCGTTAAATCAAATTTCCGGAGCATGGCCGCAGGCAGGACCGCAACAGGAGAAAAGCGTATTGCCGCCAGAAAGCATATTGTTTCCGCAAAGGCCCGCGCAACGTAAAATCATTGCTGTAAAGCCCGCGAATTAACGTGGACACTGCCGAGGTTGCAGTCTTAAGATCGGCCGCCGCGGACCAAGCGGAAAGGCCCGCCCAGTCCTCATTTCCGGAGTGAATCATGTCGCCTGTCCACCTGTCCCGCCGCTCGCTTCTCAAGACGTCACTCCTTCTTGCCGCAACCACGGGTTTGGCGGGCATCGCCGCCGCGCAGCAGGCGGCACCCGGCGGAAGGCTGATCGTCGCGGCCGATTCGGAGCCGAAGAACCTCAACCCGGCAATCGTCGCCTCAAACGGCGTGTTTTATATCGCCAGCAAGATTATCGAGCCGCTGGCCGAAGCCTCCTTCGATGGCAAGGACGGGCTCACGCCGCGGCTTGCGACCGAATGGCAGGGATCGGATGACGGGCTCAGCGCCACTTTCAAGCTGCGCGAAGGCGTGACCTGGCATGACGGCAAGCCGTTCACCTCGGCGGATGTGGCCTTTTCGGCGCTCTCCATCTGGAAACCCTTGCAGAATCTCGGGCGGCTGGTCTTCGCCAATCTCGAGAAGGTGGACACGCCGGATGAACATACGGCGATCTTCCGCTTCTCCAAGCCCACGCCCTTCCAGCTCATCCGCAACGCGCTGCCGGTCGTTACCAGCGTCGTGCCGAAACATCTTTATGAAGGCACCGATATCGCCACCAACCCGGCCAATACCAAACCGGTCGGCACCGGGCCTTTCGTCTTTGCCGAATACAAGCCCGGCGAATATTATCGCCTGACCCGCAATCCCAATTACTGGGGCAAGGACGAACCGCAGCTCGAAGAAATCATCTACCGCGTCCTGCCGGACCGGGCGGGTGCAGCTTCCGCGCTCGAAGCAGAGGAAATCCAGCTCGCCGCCTTCTCCGCCGTGCCTCTGGCCGATCTCGACCGCATCTCGAAGGTGCCTGGCATCAAGGTCATTGCCGATGGCTACGAGGCGCTGACCTATCAGCTGGTAGTCGAAATCAACCATCGCCGCAAGGAACTGGCCGATCTCAAGGTCAGAAAGGCCATCGCCCACGCCATCGACAAAAAATTCGTCATCGACAAGGTCTTCCTAGGTTACGCCACGGCATCCACAGGCCCGGTGCCGAAGAACGCCCCTGAATTCTACACCGACGATGTCGAGACCTATGATTTCGATGTGGCCAAGGCCAATGCCCTGCTGGACGAGGCGGGTTATGCGCGCGGCCCGAACGGAACACGTTTCTCGCTGAAACTTCTGCCGGCGCCCTATTTCAACGAAACCAGGCAGTTCGGCGCCTATCTTCGTCAGGCGTTGCAGGAAATCGGCATCGATGCCGAGTTGGTCAATAATGATTCAGCTGCTCACCAGAAGGCGGTCTACACCGATCATGCCTTCGATCTCGCCATCGCGCCGCCGGTCTTCCGCGGCGACCCGGCAATTTCCACCACCATTCTCGTGCGTTCCGGCATTCCGGCGGGCGTAGGTTTCTCCAACCAGGGCGGTTACGAGAACAAGACGCTGGACGAATTGATCGACAAGGCGGCGATAACGGTCGATACCGCCGCACGCACGGCGCTTTACAAGGATTTCCAGAAGCAGGTCGCCGCCGATCTGCCGCTGATCAACGTTGCCGAATGGGGCTTCATCACGGTGGCGCGCGATACGGTCAAACATGTCGCCAGCAATCCCCGCTGGCCCGTTTCCAACTGGGCGGATACGGCGGTCGATACGTAAGGACGCATCGTGAAGCGTGCAGTAACATTGCTGAAGCGAAGGGCAGTCAGCGCCATTCCGGTGCTGCTGATTGTTCTCGTCTTCACTTTCGTACTGCTTGAAAATGCATCTGGAGATGCGGTAGACGCCTATCTCGTCTCCATCGGCGGCGGCGATGCCGCGCTCAGGGATGTGTTGCGCGAGCAATATGGCCTGAACGGTTCGGTATTCGCCCGTTTCTGGCTCTATGCCAGCTCGGTGCTGCGGCTCGATCTCGGCTGGTCGCTTGCCTTCGACCGGCCGGTGCTGGGGCTGATCCTCGAGCGACTGCCGAACACGCTTCTCCTGATGAGCAGCGCCACCGCACTCGCCTTCATCCTCGGCACCGGGCTTGGCATCGTGGCCGGCGCGCGTCCCGGAGGGCTGACGGACCGCGTGCTTTCAACGCTTTCGCTGGCGCTTTACGCCACGCCCGGCTTCTGGCTCGGCCTCGTGCTGGCCATCGTCTTTGCCGTTCAACTCAAATGGCTGCCCACCTCAGGCATCGAAACCATCGCCTCGGGCAAGCAGGGATTTGCAAGGGCGCTCGATATTGCCCGCCATCTCGTGCTGCCGGTCGCCAGCCTCGGCCTTATTTATCTCGCGCTTTTCCTGCGCGTCATGCGCACCGCCATGGCTGCGGTCTGGCCGCTGGATTTCGTGCTTTTTGCTCAATCCAAGGGACTTTCCAAACGGAGGATCGTGCTGCGCCATGTCGCGCGCAACGCCGCTCTTCCGCTTGTCACCGTGCTTGGCCTGCAAGCCGCCACCATGCTGGGCGGCAGCGTGGTGATCGAAAGCGTCTTTGCGATTCCCGGTTTCGGCCGACTGGCGCAGGAGGCCGTCAGCGGCCGCGACACGCCGCTTTTGATGGGCATTATTCTGACAAGCGCCGTCTTCGTCATCCTCGTCAATCTCGCTGTCGATATTGTCTATGCCGTTCTCGATCCGCGCATCGGCAGCGGGGAGCGACAGGCATGAGTTTCGCTCTCCGGCTGCTGCGCAGTTTCGAAGGCGCCACGGGCACCATCATTCTGGTGGCGCTTGCCATGACGGCGCTTGCCGCCCCCCTCTTCTTTCCGGGCGACCCGCTGGCCATCGTCGGCGAGCCGCTGATCGCACCCTTTACGGATGCCGCCCTGCCGCTGGGCACCGACCGGCTGGGCCGCGATGTGCTGGCCGAGCTTGCCCATGGCGCGCAGGCCTCCCTGCTCGTCGGCATGGGTGCTGCCGCCGCCGCATTGGTTATCGGCACCGTTATCGGCACGATCGCCGGATTTGCCGGCGGCCTCGTGGATGAAGCATTGATGCGCGTCACCGACGCCTTCCAGATCGTGCCGAATTTCCTGCTCGCGCTCGCCTTCGTCAGCACCATCGGCCCCTCAATGCCCATCGTCATTCTTGCCATTGCGCTCGGCGCATGGGCGGATCCGGCGCGGCTGATGCGGGCGCAGGTGTTGAGCATACGCGAGCGCGATTATGTTCAATCCGCCCGCGCCATCGGCATGCACCCGCTGGAGATCGCCTTCCGGCAGATCCTGCCCAACGCTTTGCCGCCGGTTCTGGCGCTGGCCGCCATCATCGTCGCGGCAGCCATCCTCACCGAAGCGGCACTGTCCTTCCTCGGACTTGGCGATCCGAACATCGTCACCTGGGGCTCAATGATCGCCGAAGGACGCAACGTCCTGCGCTCGGCCGCGTTTTTATCCGTCATCCCCGGCATCGGCCTTCTGTTTACGGTTCTCGGCGTTTATCTTCTCGCAGAAGGCATCAACAGGGCGATGGCGACGAGGAGAGAAGCGCCATGAGCGGAAATGCGCTGTGCCGCATCGACGATCTCAGCGTTCTTTATGCCGCGGGCGATACGCCGGCATTGCAGAATGTCTCGCTGACGATCCGGCAGGAGCAGAGGCTGGCGATCATCGGCGAAAGCGGTTCGGGAAAATCCACGCTCGGCAAAGCCATTGCCGGGCTTCTTCCCGGCAATGCGCGGGTTTCCGGCGATATTTCCTGGAGCCGAGATAGCGGCCTGTTTCACGGCAGGCCACAGCCCGGACGCGATATCGGCACGATCTTTCAGGATACCGGCGCGACACTCAACCCGGTTCTCACCATCGGCGAACAGGTGGCCGAAGGCGCCGTGCGGCATCTCGGCCTGTCATGGAGGCAAGCGCGCGATCTTGCCCGCGATCTTCTGGAGCGGGTGCGGCTGCCCCACCCCTCCCATCTGCTCACCGCCTATCCGCACCAGCTTTCCGGCGGCCAAAGGCAGCGCGTGGCAATTGCGGCCGCCATTGCCGCCAGTCCTTCGGTCCTGATTGCCGACGAGGCCACGAGCGCGCTCGATACGGTCAGCCAGGCCGCCATCGCCACGCTGCTGGACGATCTGGTGCGGCAGGAAAACAAGACGCTGGTGTTCATCACCCATGATATCGGCCTTGCTTCCAGCCTTGCCGACGAGATCGCGGTTCTGCGCGCGGGGCTGCTGGTGGAACACGGCCCGACGCGGCGGGTGCTCTCTACACCCGCCCATGACTATACGCGTGCGCTGCTTGCCGATTATCTCGATCTCTCCACCCCGCCGCTCATCAGCGAGGCCGCGTCATGAACGAAGCCCTTCTGAGCGTCGATGGACTGTCGAAAACCTATCGCACCGGCGCAAGAACGGTGGCGGCGCTTTCCGACATCTCCTTTTCGCTTCAGCCCGGCGAGACCCTGGGGCTTGCGGGTCCCTCCGGCTGCGGGAAATCGACGCTGGCGCGCATTCTGATGCGGCTGATCCCGGCCGATGAAGGCACGATCCATTTCAAAGGCCGTGACTGGCTGGCGCTTGACGGCGGCAAGCTTCGCGCCGCCCGCCGGCACATGCAGATGGTGTTTCAGGATACGCATGGCGCCTTCAATCCGCGCGCCAGCGTCGAGGATGCCATCGGCGAACCGTTGCGCATCCATCGCATGGTCAAAAGACGCGAACGTGCGGCGGAAATACACCGCCTTCTCGAGCGTGTGGGCCTGCCCGCCAGCTATGCCGGCCGCTCGGTCTTCGAGCTTTCCGGCGGCCAAAGACAGCGTGTCGCGATTGCACGGGCCATTGCGCTCAAACCGTCGCTTCTCATTCTGGACGAAGCCGTCTCCGCGCTCGATGTTTCGGTTCGCCGGCAAATCCTCGAACTGCTGGTGGAAATACAGCGCGAGACGGCCGTTTCCTGTATTTTCGTTTCCCATGATCTCGCGGTCATCCGAGCCGTCTGCCACCGCGTCGCCATCATGGAAACGGGGCGGATCGTTGAAATCGGCAGGACGGGAAATATCGTCTCGGCGCCGCAATCCTCGACCGCCAGAACCCTGATCGACGCCGCACCGCGCCTGACCATTGCCACGTAAGGAAAAGACATGCCCGTTCCGGACTATGCATTGCTGCTCGACCCACCCGCTTTTCCCGCGGAGCGTTACGCCACTCTGGCTGACCGGCTGGCAGCGTTGATGGGCACGGGGAACGACGTCCTTCTCATACAGGCGGAAGCCGTACTGGCACTCGAAGCGGCGGCGATGAGCCTTGCCCGACCGGGTCTTAGAGCGCTCAACATCGTCACCAGCCCCTATGGCGCATGGTTCGGCGGCTGGCTCAATAGAGGCGGCGCGACGGTGCGCAACCTGGCCGCCAGCCCGGCGAAGCCGGTCACGCTGGAGGAGGTGGAGCGGGCGCTGAACGAGGGGCCGGGCTTCGATCTTCTCGCCATCGTCCATGCGGAATCGGCAAGCGGCATTCTCAACCCCCTGCCCGCCATTGCCGCGCTCGCTCGGGAAAAGGGTATCGTCACGCTCGTCGATGCCGTCGCCTCCATCGGCGGCCATGCCTTCGAGGTCGACCGGCTGGGCATCGATATCGCCGTCATCGGACCGCAAAAGGCGCTGGCCGGCCCGGCCGGGGTTTCCGCCATTTCCGTCAGCGAAAAAGCGTGGGAGCTTCTTTCCCACGGCGAGGCGACGGAAAACTCCATGCTCTCGCTTCTGGACCAGAAGAAACTCTGGCTCGATGCCGGCCGCGGCGCGCTGCCCGGAACACCCGCTCCGCTGGAATTCTACGCGCTGGAGGCCGCCCTCGACCGGATAGAGGCGGAAGGCCTGGCATCCGCCAATGAACGCCATGAAAGAGCGGCGGCAGCCACCCGGAACGGCATCAGGGCGCTCGGTATACCGACCTGGGTGGAAGAGGCGCACGCCTCCGCCCTCGTTTCCACGGCGATCCTGCCGGATACCATGGAAGCCAAGGCGTTCCTCGCCGCTGCATCCCAAAAGCAGGGCGCGGATCTTTCCGCCGGTGTCGGCCCCGGCGCGGAACGGCTGATAAGGCTCAATCACACCGGTCGGAGGGCGCATCCGGAGGCGGTGAAAGCCAATATCGCGGCCTTCTCCAGCGCCCTGAAAAGCCTCGGCCATGCCGCGGATACCGATTCCGCACTGGAAGCGACTGAAAAAGCCTATTCTGACGCCCCCGCGAACGACGTTTGACCGCTCCGATAAACGTTCATTTCGCCAAATCCGGCAGCGGTGGAATGTCAGTCACGACATTGTTGTTAAAAATGGTAGACAAATTCCTCGGCCAATCTTGACGAAATCATGGCAACGCGCGAAACTTAACACACCGTTAACTCGCGTGAAGAAGGGAAATGGCCATGGTAGCAGGGTTCAACATGCTCTCCTTTGACCTCTTTGGCATCGGCCGAAGGATGCCCGTCGTCAATGAGCGGGTGGAGACCGAGTTTCAGGACAAAACACCGCGCAGACCCGACGACGAGTCGCACGACGACGACCGCGATCAGGAATATGAACTGTTCTTCTGGTCGCTTTACCCGGTGATCTGAACCACTCCCGGCGGCTTGCAGCCATGAGCCTTGCCAAGGACCGCCGGTTCATTCAATGATTGCCGCATGCGCCGGTCCGGAAATGAAAAGAACTCTGCAAACAGAGACTTGAAACTGCTGCGCCGCCTTCTGCGGGCCAAGGATCATATGGACGCGGCGCCCCACGAGGCGTGGCCTGTTTCACGCCTTGCAAGCGTCAGCGGCGCCTCGCAGGCACACTTCGCGAGATCGTTTCGCGATGCTTTCGGCATACCCCCTCACCGCTATCTGCTGACCCGCCGGGTGGAGCGCGCCGTGGCGCTGTTGCGTGACACGGATCTTCCGGTCATCGAGATCGCGCTGCAAACCGGCTGGAACAGCATCGGCACGTTCGGCCGTGTTTTCCGCGACGTGACGGGGGAAAACCCGAGTGAATTGCGGCGCAGGATGCGGCTTTTGCCTGCCGACCTTGCGCAGGTTCCCCATTGCTTCGTCAGCGCCGCGCATCGCCCCCATCTCACAATCGCAGTTTCGGAGAAGCGCCGGCGAACGGAAAGCGGTAGGCACGGTGAGTGAAAGGGAGATAGCTCATGAAAAATGGTGTTCAAGTCGTCGGGCTTTACGTTCATGACCAGGACGAGGCGCTGCAATTTTATGTCGAAAAACTTGGATTTCGTGTGCATACGGACGCACGCAACGGCGACTATCGCTGGTTGACCGTGCAGCATCCGGACCAGCCGGATTTCCAGCTCGGCCTGTTTCGGCCGCAGGCACCGACCGTTGACGAGGCAACGGCGCAGGATCTGAACGAAGCCGTGGCCAAGGGCGCCATGCCGCCTTTGGTTCTGGTGGTCGAGGATTGCCAGAAGGCCTTTGACGCCATGCACAAACGCGGCGTCGAATTCACCCAGGAACCAATCGCCCGCTATGGATCAGTGGATGCGAGTTTCCGCGACCCTTCCGGCAATGGCTGGAAGCTCGTTCAGGCCCGTTGAGGCAACCGTGTGTCACATTCCATCATGGATGCTTTTTCTCGGGGGCGACTTTGATCTTGCAAAAATGGATAAGGCAGAGCCATCGGTGGCTGGGCATTCTGCTGACCGTTACCATTCTGGCGAACTTCGCTTCGATGGCTTTCGGCCCGACACCACCGGTGATCGTTTATGCCCCGCTCATTCCGCTGACCTTGCTTATCGGCAGCGGGCTCTACATGTTCTTCCTGCCTTATCTGGGAAAGCCGCTCTCCCCCTCGAAGGAGTAGGCGGGCGGGCAACGAGGCGCTGTATGCCTCACACATCGGGAACATTGCGGCGGTTTTGAAGACCGGCGCTTCATCGATGCCTGAAAATATTTCAGCCCCGGGACGACGCCCGGGGCTGATTTTTAGCTGATTTTTAAAAGCGGCCGGCCGAAACGGCCTTGCCTTTAGTGGTTGTCGCGCGGCAGGCCCTTGGTCTGGGCAATGCGCTGGTACTTGACCGCCGGTTCCAGAACCGCGCCGGTCTCCATCTGGCTGACGATGCCGCGCTGGATTTCCTGCCATGGCGTCTGGTGATCGGGGAACTTGTAACCGCCCTCAGCCGACAGCGCCTCGTAACGTTTGGCCAGTTCTTCACCTGAAATCAGGATATCCGCCTTGCCGCGGCCCACATCGATGCGGACACGGTCGCCGGTCTGCAGGATGGCAAGACCGCCGCCCGCCGCTGCTTCCGGGGAAGCGTTGAGGATGGACGGGCTGCCCGACGTGCCGGACTGACGACCATCGCCGATGCAGGGCAGCGAATTGACGCCTTCCTTCAGGAGATAATCCGGCGCGCGCATGTTCACCACTTCCGCGGCACCCGGATAACCGATGGGGCCTGCGCCGCGCATGAAGAGGATGGTGTTGGCGTCAATCTTCAGCGACGGATCGTCGATGCGGTGATGGTAATCTTCCGGACCATCGAACACCACGGCGCGGCCTTCGAAGGCCTCCGGATCGTTCGGGTTGGAGAGGTAACGGTTGCGGAACTCTTCCGAAATCACGCTGGTCTTCATGATGGCGGAGGAGAACAGGTTGCCGCGCAGCACGCGGAAGCCGGCGCGCTCCTTGAGCGGCTGCTCATAGGGGCGGATGACCTTCTCGTCCTCGATGATCGCGCCACGGCAGTTTTCGCCGATGGTCTTGCCGTTGACGGTCATGGCGTCCTCCATGATCAGTCCCTGGTTCATCAGCTGGTTGACGACTGCGGGCACGCCGCCGGCATGGTAATAATCCTCGCCGAGATATTCGCCTGCCGGCTGCAGGTTGACGAGCAGCGGCACGTCTTCACCATAGGTCTGCCAGTCATCCACCGTCAGCTCGACGCCGACGTGACGTGCGAGGCCGTTCAGATGGATCGGCGCATTGGTGGAGCCGCCGATGGCCGAATTGACGCGGATGGCGTTGATGAAGGCATCCTTGGTCATGATGTCGGAAGGCTTCAGGTCTTCCTTGACCATTTCGACGATGCGCAGGCCGGTCAGGTAGGAGACTTCCTGACGGTCGCGGTAAGGAGCCGGAATGGCGGCGGAGCCCGGAAGCTGCATGCCGAGCGCTTCAGCCAGCGAGTTCATGGTCGTCGCCGTGCCCATGGTGTTGCAATAGCCGGTGGACGGCGCCGACGAGGCGACGAGCTTGACGAAGCCCTGATAGTCGATCTCGCCCTTCGCCAGCAATTCGCGCGCCTTCCAGACGATGGTGCCGGAGCCGGTGCGTTCACCACGGAACCAGCCGTTCAGCATGGGGCCGACGGAAAGGGCGATGGCCGGAATGTTGACGGTGGCCGCCGCCATAAGACAGGCAGGCGTGGTCTTGTCGCAGCCGATGGTCAGCACGACGCCATCAAGCGGATAGCCATAAAGCACTTCCACGAGGCCGAGATAGGCAAGATTGCGGTCGAGACCGGCCGTCGGACGCTTGCCGGTTTCCTGGATCGGATGGACCGGGAATTCGATGGCGATGCCGCCGGCTTCACGGATGCCTTCACGCAGGCGGTTTGCCAGTTCCAGATGGTGACGGTTGCAGGGCGAAAGATCCGAACCGGTCTGGGCAATGCCGATGATCGGGCGATCGGACTGAAGCTCGGCCTGGCTCAGACCGAAGTTCATGTAACGCTCGAGATAAAGCGCTGTCATATCCGCATTGGCGGGATTGTCGAACCACGCGCGCGAGCGAAGCTTGCCTCCCTTGCCCTGGGTTGCGGGAAGATTGTCGGATGTAGTCATGATGCGGGTCTCCAGCCGGAAGTGGCCAACGGTAAAATATTACGAAATGCGACAAGCTTATGTTGTGCGCAAGGAAAATGGAATCAGCTTTCGGAGATCACGCATAACCGACAGAGCAGCCCCAGACGAGTGATTTGGAGCTGTTCTTCGGCTTTAGCCGAATATTTTTCGGCATTTACGATGATACCGGTGTCGCGCAACGGCCTCTTCCTCCCTGCCTTGCCGGAATGCGGCTGGCCCGATGGCCCGGCACTCCGCCTCAGTCCGATCTCTTTATTTGTATTACTATTAGATGCCATCATTGCCTGTCAAGCCACGTCATGGGCCATTTTCGGCATGTTCAGACAGGAAAAGAGTGCTATTGATTTCCGCACAAACCATTGATTCATTATATTTTATGACAAAATTTCGCCGTAACTGGCGAAAGCCAAATTGCGAAAAGGCCAAAAAACCACTTTTCAAGAGTATTACTATATGCTCATAGTGTCGCCGTCACGCTGACATCATCTCTGGGAGGATAAGATGAGAAAAGCTCTTGCGGCATTCACTGTCGCCGTTTCCGCATGCCTTGCATCCAGTGTTTCCGCACAATCGCTTACCGTCGGCTTCTCGCAGATCGGTTCGGAATCCGGCTGGCGCGCGGCTGAAACCACCGTCACCAAGCAGCAGGCGGAGAAGCGCGGCGTCACGCTGAAATTCGCCGACGCGCAGCAGAAGCAGGAAAACCAGATCAAGGCCGTTCGCGGCTTCATCGCGCAGGGCGTCGACGCGATCCTGATCGCTCCGGTTGTCGCAACCGGTTGGGACGCCGTGCTGAAGGAAGCCAAGGAAGAAAAAATCCCTGTCATCCTGCTCGACCGCCAGATCGAGGCTTCGGACGATCTTTACCTCACCGCCGTAACCTCCGATCAGGTTCATGAAGGCAAGGTTGCCGGCGACTGGCTGGTCAAGGATGTCGGCTCCAAGGACTGCAAGGTCGTTGAATTGCAGGGCACAACCGGCTCTTCGCCCGCCATCAACCGCAAGAAGGGCTTCGAAGAGGCTATTGCCTCGCACAAGAACATCAAGATCGCGCGCTCGCAGACGGGTGACTTCACCCGCACCAAGGGCAAGGAAGTGATGGAAAGCTTCATCAAGGCCGAAGGCGGCGGCAAGGATATCTGTGCGGTCTACGCTCACAATGACGACATGGCCGTCGGCGCGATCCAGGCGATCAAGGAAGCCGGTCTGAAACCCGGAACCGACATCAAGGTCGTTTCCATCGATGCCGTGCCTGATATCTTCAAGGCCATGGCAGCCGGCGAAGCCAACGCCACCGTCGAACTGACACCCGACATGGCCGGCCCCGCCTTCGACGCGCTCGAAGCCTATCTGAAGGACAAGAAGGCCCCGCCGAAGTGGATCCAGACGGAATCCAAGCTCTATACGGCATCCGACGACCCGATGAAGGTCTACGAGGCGAAGAAGGGTCTGGGTTACTGACAACCCATTCTTCGGAAGGAGCGGCGCGTCGTTCGTGCCGCTCCATCATGGCATTCTTCATGCGGAACCTGCTCAATGTCCGAAACGGCACCACTTCTGGAAGCACGCGCCATCGGCAAATCCTTTCTCGGGATTACGGCGCTTGATGGCGTCGATTTTTCGCTCGGGCGCGGTGAAATCCACGCATTGCTCGGCGAAAACGGTGCGGGCAAATCGACGCTGATCAAAATTCTCACCGGCGTTTATCACCGCGACAGCGGTTCGATCTTTCTGGAAGGTAGCGAAATCTCGCCCACCAATGTCGGCGAGGCGCAGGCGCTGGGCATCGGCACTGTCTATCAGGAGGTGAACCTTCTCGAAAACCTGACGGTTGCCGAAAACCTGTTTCTCGGCCGCCAGCCGCGCCGCTTCGGGCTGATCGACCGCAGCGCGATGCAGAAAAAATCACAGGCGCTGCTTGCCCAGTACGGGTTGTCCATCGACGTCAACGCGCTTCTCTCCAGCTATTCCGTCGCCATCCGCCAGATCATCGCCATTGCCCGCGCCGTCGATCTTTCCGGCAAGGTGCTGGTGCTGGACGAACCGACCGCCAGCCTTGATGCCCATGAAGTCGAGATGCTGTTCGGCGTCTTGAAAAACCTGCGCGCACGCGGCATCGGCATCGTCATCATCACCCACTTCCTCAATCAGGTCTATGATATAGCCGACCGGGTGACGGTGCTGCGCAACGGCCGCCTCGTCGGCACCCGCGATATCGGCAGCCTGCCCCGTTCCGAACTGATCTCGATGATGCTCGGCCGCGAGCTTCAGCACATCACCCATGAACATCAGGCGACCGAAGATACGGTTGCCGAGGGCGAGCCGCCGATCCGGTTCGAAGGTTACGGCAAACGCGGCAGCATCGCCCCCTTCGATCTCGGCATCCGCCCCGGCGAAATCGTCGGTGTCGCCGGGCTGCTGGGTTCTGGCCGGACGGAAACAGCCTTCCTGCTGTTCGGCATCGACCGGCCGGATACCGGAAAGGCTGTCATCGACGGCCAGACGGTGGCGATTTCTTCGCCGGAAGCCGCCATTACCGCCGGGTTCGGCTTCTGCCCGGAGGAACGCAAGACGGACGGCATCATCGGCGACTTTTCCGTCACCGATAATATCGCGCTGGCGCTTCAGGCCCGGCAGGGCTGGGCCCGGCCGCTGTCGCGCCGGCAGAAAGTGGAACTGGCCGAAAGCTTCATCAAGTCGCTGGATATCCGCCCGGCCGATCCCAACCGGCCGATCAAATTCCTGTCCGGCGGCAATCAGCAGAAGGCCATTCTGGCGCGCTGGCTCGCCACCCACCCCCGGCTGCTGATCCTCGACGAGCCGACACGCGGCATCGATATCGGCGCGCATGCGGAAATCCTGAAAATGATCGAAAAACTCTGCAGCGAAGGCATGTCGCTCGTCGTCATTTCCTCCGAACTGGAAGAACTCACCGCCGTCGCACACCGTGTCGTGGTGCTTTCAGACCGCCGTCATGTCAGCGAGTTGAAGGGCGGCGACGTGACCGCCGACAACATCATGCGGGCGATTGCCGACGCGGCAAAAACGGAGGCGGCATGATGGCAGCAGTGACACGACGCCTGAAAAGGCTTGCTCCCCAGCTTGCCGCGCTCTTTATCATTCTGGCAGCGATAACAATCCTTTCGCCGGGTTTCCTGCATGTCTCGTTCCAGAACGGCAGGCTCTATGGCAGTCTGGTGGATATTCTGGTGCGTGCCGCACCGGTCGCGCTTTTGACCATCGGCATGACGCTGGTTATCGCCACCAAGGGCATCGATCTGTCCATCGGCGCCGTCATCGCCATCTGCGGCGCGGTCGCGGCCACGCTCATCAGCAATGGCCATTCCATTCCCTCGGTCATCGTCATCTCGCTTGCGGTGGGCATTGCCTGCGGGTTGTGGAACGGCGTGCTGGTCGCCCTTCTCGACATACAGCCGATCATCGCCACGCTGATCCTGATGGTGGCGGGTCGCGGCATCGCCCAGCTCATCACTGAAGGCGTCATTCTCACCTTCAACAACGACAGCTTTTCCGCCATCGGTTCCGGCTCGTTCGCAGGCATTCCGCTGCCGGTCATCATCTGGGTTGCGGCGGCGCTCACGATCGGCCTTCTAGTGCGCAAGAGCGCGCTCGGTTTCCTGATCGAGGCCACCGGCATCAATCGCCGTGCCGCAGCACTGGCCGGGGTGCGAGCCCGCTTCCTGCTGTTTTTCGTCTATGCAGTTTCCGGCCTCTGCGCGGCCATCGCCGGCATGATCGTCACCGCCGATATTCGCGGCGCGGATGCTAACAATGCCGGGCTGTGGCTGGAGCTGGACGCGATCCTTGCGGTGGTCATCGGCGGCACCTCGCTGAATGGCGGGCGCTTTTCCATCACCGCCTCGCTGATCGGCGCGCTGATCATCCAGACCATCAATACCGGCATTCTCGTCTCGGGCTTCCCGCCGGAATTCAACCTCATCATCAAGGCCGGCATCATCATGGTGGTGTTGACGCTGCAATCACCGGCGATCATGGCCGTCCTCGGTTTCGTGAAAGCGCCGAAGCCGCATGCAAAACCGGCGGCCACCAATGGCATGACCAAGGAAGGAACCGCGCGATGATCCACAGCCGCAACCTGCCCTTCCTCACCACGTTGACGATCTTCGTGATCGCCTATCTTCTCTGCGTGCTGCAATATCCGGCGATCCTGTCGACACGGGTGATCGGCAACCTTCTGACCGACAATGCCTTCCTCGGCATCGCGGCCGTCGGCATGACCTTCGTCATCCTGTCGGGCGGCATCGATCTTTCCATTGGTTCGGTCATCGCCTTCACCAGCGTCTTCGTCGCCGTCATGGTCGGCACCTATAATATCCATCCGCTGCTGGCCTTCGCCATCGTGCTGGTGGTCTCGACGCTGTTCGGCTGCCTGATGGGTGCGATGATCCGTTTCCTGTCCATCCCGCCCTTCGTGGTTACGCTGGCCGGCATGTTTTTGGCGCGTGGCGCGGCTTACCTTATCTCCACCCAGTCAGTGCCGATCTCGCATCCGTTCATCGATGCGATACAGGGCTTTTATTACCGCTTCCCCGGCGGCGGCAGGCTGACGGCGCTCGCCATGCTGATGCTTCTCGTCTTTGCCGCCGGCATGCTGATCGCCAGCCGCACCCGCTTCGGCGCCAATGTCTATGCGCTCGGCGGCAACCCGCAATCGGCCGAGCTGATGGGCGTACCGATCGGCGCGACGACCATCGGCATCTATGCGCTGTCCGGCTTTCTCTCCGGCCTCGCCGGCATCGTCTATACGCTCTACACCTCGTCGGGCTATTCGCTGGCGACGGTGGGCGTTGAACTCGACGCCATCGCCGCGGTCGTGATCGGCGGCACGCTTCTGACCGGCGGCACGGGGCTGGTGGCGGGAACCTTTATCGGCCTTCTGATCCAGGGCTTGATCCAGACCTACATCGTTTTTGACGGGACGCTTTCCTCCTGGTGGACGAAAATCGTCATCGGTGTGCTGCTTTTCGTCTTCATCGTGTTGCAGCGCGCAATCATCTGGTATTCAAACAGGAGACTGGCCGGGCCACACCCGGCATAACCACCAAGGGAGGCTTGCTTGGGGCTGCTCGAAACGACGATAAGCGGGCGAAAACGCCGGAACAGCCACGCCCATGTGGTCTCCGAACTCGGCAGCGCCATCGTCTCGGGCAGAATTGCGGAAGGCTCCCTGTTGCCCAATGACGCGGAACTCTCCATGCGCTTCGGCGTCTCGCGCACCGTGCTGCGCGAAACCATGAAGACGCTGGCGGCCAAGCGGCTGGTGGAGCCCAAGGCGAAAGTGGGCACCCGCGTTCTCGACCGCTCGAGCTGGAACTTCTTCGATCCGGATGTGCTGGGCTGGCGCTGCGAGGCCGGCATAGACCAGGAATTCGTCACGCATCTGGCGGAGATCCGTCTGGCGCTGGAGCCGGCAGCGGCAGCAGCAGCGGCCCTGCAGGCCTCCAATGACGATATCGTTTCGCTTTACGTCATCGCTGCAAAGTTCGACAATCCGAAACATACGCCGGAAAGCATCGCCAAGGTCGATCTCGAATTCCACCTCGCCGTGGCGCATATGTCCGGCAACCCCTTCATGCGCTCGGCAAGCGGGCTGATCGAAGCAGCACTTGCCATTTCCTTCCAGCTCTCGTCGCCGGCCGCTTCGCCTGGTACCATCGCCGAAATCGCGTCCAATCATCTGCGCATAGTCCACGCCATTGCAGCGCGTGACGCGGATGCGGCGGTGAAAGCCATGCGCCACGTGATCGAGGTCGGTAAAGACCGGACGCAGAATGCGATCAAGACGGTTTGAGGAGGAGGGCCCGCAGGAATGCGGGTCCGTCTTCTCCAACCAATTACCCCTGCGATGCCTCGACCTGCGGCACCACGCCACGGCGCGACGCCATCAGCGATGCGCCGAGAAGGGCGGTAATCGCCACGAAGACGAAGACCATCGTCGCCCCCTGAAGATCGATCAGCAGGCCGCCCAGAACCGCACCACTGGAAATGGCGATCTGGAACGTGGTGAGCAGCAGCGCACCGGCGCTTTCCGCTTCATCGGAAGCGGCGCGCGTGATGAAGCTCTGCACACTGACCGGAAGCGCACCGAAGGCGAAGCCCCAGGAGGCGATGGCAAGGCCGGCAATCAGGGGCGACGCACCCGCCACGACCAGAACGGAGGCCGATGCCGCGATGAGAGTCGCGGCGAACGTCACCGCCCATGCCGTGTTTTTCTCGGAGAGGAAACCGCCGAAAAGATTGCCGAAAAAGCCGCCGACACCATAAACCAGAAGGACGAGGGAAATCGCCTCGACGCCAAGAAGCGTCACATCTTCCAGGAACGGACGGACATAGGTGAAGCCGGCAAAATGACCCGCAACGATGAACAGCGTCGTCAGAAGGCCGATCCGCACCTGCGGCCGCTGCAACAGGCGGAACATGGTGGAAAGACCGGGTGCGCCAGCCGGCGGCAGCGACGGAACGGTGAGCAATTGCACTAAAAGTGCGATGACACCGAGCGCCCCCGCAACCACAAAGGCCGAGCGCCAGCCAAACGTCGCGCCGATCCACGCGCCCACCGGCGCTGCACAGACGGTGGCGACCGAAACCCCTGTCAGGATGATGGCCATGGCGCGCGGCGTCTTCTCAAGCGGCACCAGCCTCAGCGCCAGCGCCGCCGACATGGCCCAAAAGCCGCCAAGGCCGATGCCGAGCAGGACGCGCGAGGCGAACAGCATGAAAAGACCGTTGGCGAAGGCGGCCAGCGTGCTGGAAATGATCAGCAGCGTGGTCAGCCCAAGCAATGTCCAGCGGCGGTCGATGCTGCGTGTGCCGATGACGACGCCGGGGCCGGCGACCGCCGCGACCAGCGCCGTAACGGTGATGGATTGACCGGCGATGCCGGAGCTGACGGCGAGATCGGCCGAAAGCGGCGTGAGAAGGCTGACCGGCAGGAATTCCGCCGTCACCAGCCCGAAAACGCCGAGCGAAAGCGAAACCACGGCCGCCCATTTCGCATCCGGCTCTGTCTTGCGCGGCACATATTCAAGCTCGTTAATGGTCCGGTTGTTCATGAAAATCTCCTGATGCGCATTCCCGGAATGCGTCCTGAAACGGAAAGGCGACGTGGTGAAACCGGTGGGAGCCTGGTTCAACAACCGCAAATCGATGCACATAAGCTATGCGTGACATCCCGGCGTTTCCATGCTAGAAAATCCATATTCCTTAACCAAACATCCGAATTTGCGAGAGCGCCATGAATGATGCCCTGACCGAAATGTTGCGTGGCCTGAGGCTCGATGGTGTCGAATACGGCCGGTGCCGCATGGCCACACCCTGGGCGACAGCCTTTCCCGAACAGGAAGCCGCGCGGTTTCATTTCATCGGCGTCGGTCAGGCGAAATTGCAGAAACCTTCCGGGGAATGGCTGACGCTGACCTGCGGCGACGCCGTGCTTCTGCCCCGTGGCCACGCCCATGTGCTGGGCAGCGGCGAAAATGTGACGCCTTCCCCCTTCGACCGTTTCGGCAAGAAGGAAGTGTGCCAGGGCGTTTTCGACTTGCAATGCGCCAGCGCCGGCGGCGATACCGTGGCCTTTACCGCTTCCATGCGGTTCAACATGGACAATCTGCACCCGCTGCTGCAGCTGATGCCGGATGTGATGCTGACCAGCGATCTGGCTAAAAGCGACCCGGCCATCCCCCATCTGCTTGAAGCCATGACGCGCGAGGTGGAACTGAACCGCGTCGGTGCGGGCGGCATTCTGGCAAGGCTTGCCGATGTGCTGACGGCAACCTTGATCCGCACATGGGTGGAATATGGCTGCGGCGATTCCAGCGGCTGGCTGGCCGCCGTGCGCAATCCCGAACTCGGGCGGGTGCTGGCCGCCATCCACCTCAACCCCGAAAAGGACTGGAGCGTGGAGGAGCTTGCCTCGCTGATGGGCGCATCCCGCTCCAGTTTCGCGGAACGTTTCACCCGCGTGGTGGGCGAAAGCCCGGCCCGTTATGTGGTGCGCGTGCGCATGCATCAGGCGCGGCTGTGGCTGCGCGAAGGCATGCGCGTGACAGTGGCGGCGGAAAAGCTCGGTTACGATTCCGAAGCCTCCTTCAGCCGCGCCTTCAAACGTGTGCTTGGTGCGCCGCCCAGCCAGTTCCGCAGGAAGGACACGGCCGGGCTGGAGGATGCGGCATAGGAATGTGTCTCAATGAAAATTGCGGGAAATGACCTTTATCCGCTCCACCTCATCGTCATCATCGACCATAGCCGGCGCGTGTTTCCTGATAGTGCGATGATCTTCCGGCGGCATGCCGCGGTGGAACTCATCGCCCCGCCCATGCGGCAGGGGAAAAGCGCGGTTGCGCTCGCCCACACTTGCCAGCGCCTCTGACAGATCGGTCAGCCGGTGGGCGACCAGATGCACCACCTCGCCTTCCCGCTGGATCTTGCCGTAAATGCCGACCATGCCGGCGGACAACACCACGCGCCGGTATTTTTCGAAGGTCTTGACCCACAGTACCGCATTGGCAATGCCGGTCTCGTCCTCCAGCGTCATGAAAATCACGCCCTTGGCCGAGCCGGGACGCTGGCGCACCAGCACCAGGCCCGCCGTTTCCAGCCATATGCCGTCACGGACGCGCACCGCCTCCGCGCAGGTAACGATGCGCCGGCGGGAAAGATCGCGCCGCAGGAAGGTCATGGGATGTTCGCGCAGCGTCAGCCCCACATGACCGTAATCCTGCACCACCTCGCCACCATCAGTCATGGGCCGGAGCGCGACGGCGGGTTCCTGAAGTTCGTCCACGACAGCATTTTCCCGGCTGGCGGCGGCGGCAAAAAGCGGCAGCGGCTCATCCCGCAAAGCCTTGATGGCCCAGAGCGCTTCGCGTCTGGCAAGCGAAAGCGACGGCAGAAAGGCATCGGCTTCGGCAAGACAGACGAGGGCAGCGGCGGGAACGCCCGCCCGTCGCCAGAGGTCATCCACTGAGGCAAACGCCCGGTCCTGCCGGCCGGCGACGATATCGGCAGCATGATTGTTGGAAAGCCCCTTCACCAGACGCATGCCGAGCCGCACGGCATAACGTTCCCCTCCCTTCGCATCCTTTTCACCCGTCGGTTCCAGCGTGCAATCGAAACGGCTGTTATTGACGCAGACCGGGCGCACCTCCACGCCATGGTCGCGCGCATCGCGCACGATCTGCGCCGGGGCGTAAAAACCCATGGGCTGCGAATTGAGAAGCGCCGTACAGAAAATATCGGGATGATGGCACTTCAGCCATGAGGAAGCATAGGCAATCAGCGCAAAAGAGGCCGCGTGGCTTTCGGGGAAACCATAACTGCCGAAACCTTCGAGCTGCTTGAAGATGCGTTCGGCGAATTCCTGCTCATAACCGCGCTCTACCATGCCATCGATCAGATCCTGCCTGAATTTGGAGATGGTGCCGACATTCTTGAAGGTGGCCATGGCGCGGCGCAACTGATCCGCCTTACCGGGTGAAAACCCGGCGCATTCGATGGCGACGCGCATCGCCTGTTCCTGGAAAAGGGGTACGCCGAGCGTCTTGCCCAGCACATTTTTAAGCTCCGGCTTCGGATAATCCTCTTTTTCCTTTCCATCTCGGCGACGCAGATACGGATGCACCATATCTCCCTGAATGGGGCCGGGACGAACAATGGCGACCTGAATGACAAGGTCGTAGAATTTTGCCGGTTTCAGGCGCGGCAGCATCGACATCTGCGCCCGGCTTTCAATCTGGAAGGTGCCAAGCGTATCGGCCTTCTGGATCATTTTGAAGGTTGCGAGATCATCATCCGGCATGGAAGTGAGATCGTACTTCTCCCCATACCGCTCCTCAAGCATATCGAAGCCGCGCTTCATGCAGGAGAGCATGCCGAGCGCCAGGCAATCCATCTTCATGAACTTCACGACATCGATATCGTCCTTGTCCCATTCGATGATCTGGCGATCATCCATGGCGGCGGGTTCTATCGGCACCAACTCGTCCAATCGGTCATGGGTCAGAACAAAGCCGCCCGGATGCTGGCTATGGTGGCGCGGCGTGCCTACAAGCTGGTTGGCCAATTCAAGGGCAAGCTTCAGACGACGGTCCTCCATATTGAGGTTCAGCTCCTTCACCTGCTTCTCGTCCACCCCTTCGCTCCAGCGCCAGACCTGTGAGGACAGGAGTTTCGTCAAATCTTCGGGCAGGCCCAGAACCTTGCCGACATCGCGCAACGCCCCGCGCCCGCGATAACGGGTGACGACCGAACACAGTGCGGCCTTGTCGCGACCATAGGTATCATAGACCCACTGGATGACCTCCTCGCGCCGCTGATGTTCAAAATCTACGTCGATATCAGGCGGTTCGCGCCGTTCTTCCGAAACGAAACGTTCGAACAGGAGGTCAACCTTGAGGGGATCAATGGCGGTGATGCCAAGCACGTAACACACCACCGAATTGGCCGCCGAGCCGCGTCCCTGACAGAGAATATCCTTCCCCCGCGCGAATTGGACGATGGCATTCACCGTCAGGAAATAAGGGGCGTATTCCAGCTTGCCGATCAGGCCAAGCTCATGATGCAACGCCTTTTCCACCTTCTCAGGCAAACCTTTCGGATACCGCCCCGGCACCGCTTCCCAGACCATCTTCTCCAGCGCCTGCTGCGCCGTCAGCCCCGGCAGGCTGCGCTCCTCGGGATATTGATAGACCAGTTCCTTCAGCGAAAATTTACAGCGTTTCGCAATTTCGAGACTGCGGGCAAGCGCTTCAGGGTAACGGGCAAACAGCCGGTGCATCTCTTCCGGCGGTTTCATGTAACGGTCGGCGTGGCGTTCGCGGCGAAAACCGGCCTCATCGATGGTGCAATTGTGCCTTATGCAGGTGACGACATCCTGTAGCATTCGCCGCTCCGGCACATGAAAGAGCACGTCATTAGTCACCACGGTCGGCACACCTGCGACCTGCGCCATCTCCGATAGCTCGAAAAGCCGCATCTGGTCGTTGGGGCGTCTTCTGAGGCTGAGTGCCATATAGGCCCGGTCGGCAAAGGCGGCTTTGAGCCGCCGCAGGCGAAGCGCGCAGAGATCATCCGCGAGGTCAGCGAGCAGCACGACGATCAGGCCTTCGCCATAGGCAACGAGATCGTCCCAAGCCAGCCGGCATTTGCCCTTGCCGCCTCTTTTCTTGCCGACGGAAAGCAGCCGGCAAAGCCGCCCGTAAGCCGGGCGATCCATGGGGTAAACAAGCACGGAAAGATCGTCATCCAGATCGAGCCGGCAGCCGATGATGAGGCGGATGCCATGATTATTGGCGGCTTCATAAGCGCGGGGAATGCCCGCAAGACTGTTGCGGTCGACAATACCCAGCGCCTCAATACCGAGATTTTTGGCCTGTTCGAAAAGCTCCTCGCAGGAGCTTGCCCCACGCAGGAAGGAAAAATGCGTGGTCACCTGCAGCTCGGCATAACGGGGCGTATTCATGCGAAGACCCCGTGAATGAACCAGCCCTGTGAGCCCGTTTCGGCATGTTCGCCATCACCGGAGCGGAAAATCCAGAAGCGCTCGCCGCCTTCGTTTTCCACCATGAAATAATCGCGCACGGCGGCCTTTTCCCGGTCGCGTTTCCACCATTCGCCGAACACCCGTTCCGGCCCGTCGGCCCGCCTGACATTATGGCGCACGCCTTTCCAGAGGAAATAACGCGGCGGATGGTCGGGCAACAGCGCCAGCGTCTCGATGGGTTCAGGCCTTGCAAAAAGCCTGACCGGACGCGGCCAGTGGCCGGGCCAGCCGAGCGTATCCTCCGCCGCCAGCGCCGCAACTGAAGTAAGGGAGCGTTCCGGCACATCGCTTGCCACCGCCGCATAACGATAGACCCGGTGGCCGCGATTGAGGATGACATCGACCGTATCGGCGATTTCCGCACGGCCTTCCTCCAGAAGCGAAGAACGGGCCTGCGCGGCGACAAGCGGCTCGGCATGGGTGGCGGTCAGCACCATCATCTCGATGCCGAAGCCGGGATCGATGGTGTCGATGCGGTCAGTCAAAAGCCGGACAAGCTGTTTGACATCGCGCACCGGTCTGGATGTGCCGGCCCGTATGGCCTGCAGACCGCTATCCACCCGGTGCAGCACCAGATCGACCCGGCGCGCGCCGAGGCCGCGTTTTTCCAGCGCGACGCAAAGTTCGGCAACCAGTTTTTGCGTATAACGGGCAATCGTTTCCGCCGCTGCGATGGGTTCGGGAAAGGCGCGCCGCACCTCCACCAGTTCGGCCACCCGCACCGGTTCGATGGGTTCGCCGATCTCCCCGAGCGCCTGGGAAAGACGGCGAACGAGCTCGGGGCCGAAACGCAGGGTCAGCGGCGCGCGCGGGGCTTCGGCAAGCTCGCCGATGCTGCGGAAACCGAGCACCTTCAGCCCGGAAACGATACGCTCCTCCAGCCTGAGCGCAGCAAGCGGCAAGCCGCTGATCGCGACACGCTGCCCGCCCGGCGGCACGATGCTGATCGCGTCACGGCCAAAGCGCGCCAGCGCATGGGCCGCACCCCAGCTATCGGCAATGGCGGCGCGGGCGGCAAAGCCGGCGGCATGCAGGCGGTTGACCATGCCGCTCAGCATCAGCGTCTCATTGCCGTGCAGATGGTCCGCACCCGCCGTGTCCAGCACCAGCCCGTCGGGTGGGTCGGCGGCGACGATCGGGGCATAGATGCGCAGGAAATGAAAGGCCAGCTGCTGCAGGGCGCGGGCATCATCAGCCGCATCCAGATCTTCAACGAGAAGACCCGGCACCAGCGCCTGCGCCTTGCTGACCGGTGTGCCGGGGCGGATGCCCGCCGCCTTTGCCGCCTTGTCGAGCGCCAGCACAAGCCGGCGGCTGCCCTGACGACCAATCATGACCAGCGGCTTTTCAACCGGCGGCGCGTTCTTGCCCGAAAGACGCCGGAAACGATCCGTCGGCCATGTCGGCAGGTAGAGCGAGACGACCCTTTGCATCACAGGCTTCCACTTCAAATTCGGCACTTTCGCCGCCGCGACACCGCAAGAGCTCCAGAAACCAGCGCGGCCTGCCCACCCCCGGCACCGGCAGGGGGGATGAAGGCCGCACGGAAATGCGCCAGCGGGTCACCGCCGCCGTCGGCTCCCCGAACAGCGCCGCATCGGCTTGACGCCGGAAGCGGCGGATGGCGATGCCGGTAACTCCAGAGGTTTCCGCCGCCAGCTGCAGCCGCCGCGAGGCGGTCATCGGCAGTTTCGCCACTTCACCCATCACCGCGCCGAAACCATTGCAGCGCAAGCCCTCCTCGAAACAGTCGAGCACGCCTTTCTCATCGCGGCATTCAACGATGATGAGCCGGTTCTGCGACAGGCCGGCCTGCGTCAGGCCCGGCATGAACAGATCCCGCCGGGTGACACACCATAAAACCTTGCCGGAAAGCCGTGCCGCCACACCGGCAGCAAACAGCGCTGCCGCTGCCCCATCGGCAGCGCCATTGCCGCCGCCGCTCAGCTCATGCAGGCAACCGAGCTTCAGCCCGCCTCCCGGCAGGTGATGGTCGATGGCATCCACGCCGAAAGGCAGGGTCTCGTGCAGCCGCTCAGGGCCGTTACCGATCCTTTCCAGCCTTTCACGCAGCTCTTCGACAACGAGCAACTGGTCCGCGCGCTTTTGCATGGCATGACGGTTTTCAATTCCGGATTTTCAATCTTGCTGTTCTTGTTTTGTTCCCATTTCAGCAAAGAGTCAAGCAACAGGCTGTCGCTCATCAACAGTTTGCACGGGAAGAGAGGATTAAGCCCTTGCAGCGCTTCGTCCCGCCGTTAAAACGGAATTGTCCGTTCGTTGCCGTTCTTCTCACGAGAACCGATGCACCACGGACATCAGCGTTTTGGAGGAAACCGCCGATGATCGCCAGCATTCTGATTGCCGTGGTTGCGGCCATCCACATTTACATCGTCATTCTGGAAATGCTGCTGTGGGAAAAACCGGCCGGCCGCAAGGCCTTTGGTCTCTCGGCGGATTTCGCCCGGCAGACGAAAGTGCTGGCCGCCAATCAGGGGCTTTATAACGGGTTTCTGGCAGCCGGGCTGATCTATGGGCTCATGCAGGGCGATACCGGGCTGAGCTTCAAGGTCTTCTTCCTCACCTGCGTTCTGGTGGCCGGTATTTTCGGCGCGGTTACCGCCAATACCATGAAGATCCTGTTCATTCAGGCGCTGCCCGCCCTTTTGGCGCTTGGCGCGCTCTGGATTGGAGTGTGAACGATGACCGCATGGAATGACCGCCGCGCCAAAGACGCCCTCAACCGGATTTTCATGGCGGCAGTCGCAAGCGCCGATCCGGCGAAGGTGCTGCAACACCACCTTCCCTCCCCGCCCAAAGGCCGCTGCGTGGTGGTGGGGGCGGGCAAGGCCTCGGCCGCCATGGCCGCAGCGCTCGAAGCGGCATGGCCGCATGTCGATCTTTCCGGTGTGGTGGTGACGCGTTACGGTCATGCCGTTCCGGCCGGCCGCATCGAGATCATCGAGGCCTCGCATCCCGTGCCTGATGACAAAAGTGCGGAGGCGGCCAAACGCATTCTCGCCGCCGTTGAAGGCCTGACCGCCGAGGACATGGTGATCGCGCTGATCTCCGGCGGCGGTTCGGCGCTGATGGTCGCCCCCGCTGAAGGCATGACGCTTGCGGACAAGATGGCCGTCAACCGTGCCCTTTTGGCCAGCGGCGCGACGATCTCGGAAATGAACGCCGTGCGCAAGCACCTCTCCCGCATCAAGGGCGGACGGCTGGCGCTGGCCGCCAAACCGGCCAGGGTCGTTTCACTGCTGATTTCCGACGTGCCCGGAGACGACCCCTCCGAGATCGCCTCCGGCCCGACGGTTGCCGACCCAAGCGACATCGAAACCGTGCGGGAAATCGTCTCCCGTTATGCGCTCGATCTTCCCGAAAACGTGCGCAAGGTGCTGGAAAAAGGCGAGGAAACCCCGAAGGCGGGCGATATCGAGGAAGATATCCGGCTCATCGCCGCCCCCTCGCTCGCCCTGCAGGCGGCAGCGGATAAGGCGGTGAAACTTGGACTTACGCCGCTCATCCTCGGAGATTCGCTGGAAGGCGAGTCAAAAGATGTCGGCGCCGTCATGGCCGGCATCGCCCTTTCCGCCAGCCGCAAGGGCCTGCCGGTCAAAGGCCCGGCCGTGCTGCTTTCCGGCGGCGAAACCACGGTCACGCTGAACAGGGGCGTTGGCGGCAAGGGGCCGGCCGGCAAGGGCGGCCGCAACACGGAATTCCTGCTGAGCCTCGCGCTGACGCTCAAAGGTGCGGACGGCATCTGGGCCATTGCCGGCGATAGCGACGGCATAGACGGCGTGGAGGATGCGGCGGGTGCGGTGGTGACACCGGACACGCTTGCCCGCATGCGCGAAGCCGGTATCGATCCGCGCCAATCGCTCGTGGGCCACGACAGCTACACCGCTTTCAGGGCAGCAGGAGACCTTGTCGTGACGGGGCCGACGCTGACGAATGTGAATGATATCCGCGCGATTTTGATCGGGTGATAGCGGGGGGATTTCGCAGGGATTACCGGCCTTCAGGCGTGGGCGTCGTGGAGGGAAGACGTTTTGACTATGCCCTCGGACAGGAGTAATCTGGAGGGATATCCTTTGGAGCTTCAGCCATGCGTCCTGGAGTGCTCATACTTGGCCTGATCATGGCCCTTATTCCAAGTTTGGCGGATGCCCACAATTGCAAATGCCGAAATCGCGGCGTCATGTTCCAGCTCGGCCAGACATCCTGCCTGAAGGTCGATGGCGGCTCTTATCTCGCGCGCTGCGAGATGAAGCTCAACGTTTCGTCCTGGACAAAGATTGAGGACGGTTGCCCCATAACGGAACGGGCGCAGACGCAGTCAAGCCGAGTCAATTGATGGCGTTGGGTGGAGGCAGGCCAAGCTCTGCATCGCAGCCGCGTATCGCCACAGCCTTCATCCTTCCGGTTCCGACAAATAATCCTGAACCAAGAGCCAAGCGATGACGCGAGCGCATGCCACTTGTTTCTTCTCCCCGCCGGGGAGAAGTCCGCGGCAGCGGGATGAGGGGGCAAGGATCGAGATATTCGGCAACGTTGCCCCCTCATCCGACCCTTCGGGCCACCTTTCTCCCCGGCGGGGAGAAGAAGCTTGCCGCGCCCCCGTGCGCAATCTTATAGCTTCACCCAGCCGCCATTCTTCTTGCCGGACTCGATGCAGGCCGTGACGAAAGCGACACCTTTAACCCCGTCATCCACGGTCGGGTAAATCACCGCCGCGTCGAGCGCCGAGCCGGTGCGGCGGGCTTCGATGGCATGCGCCGCCTCGGTATAGATGGTGGCGAAGGCTTCGAGATAACCTTCCGGGTGGCCGGACGGAATGCGGGTGACGCGTGCTGCCGCAGCCCCTGCCCCGGCGCCGCCACGGGTGATCAACTGCTTGGGCTCGCCAAGCTTCGTGAACCAGAGATAGTTCGGGTCGGCCTGCGTCCACTCGATGCCGGCCTTGTCGCCATAAACACGAACCTTCAGCCCGTTTTCGTGACCGACGGCAACCTGGCTGCACCAGAGTAGCCCCTTGGCCGCCTGCTTGCCGCCCTTTTGCTTGAAGCGCAGCATCACATGCGCGTTGTCGTCCAGCCGGCGGCCTTCGACAAAGGTGTGCACATCCGCCGCCAGCTCATCCGCTTCCAGACCGGAAATGAAGCAACCGAGATTATAGGCATGTGTGCCGATATCGCCGGTCGAGCCGCCGACGCCCGATTGCGCCGGATCGGTACGCCAGACAGCCTGTTTCGCACCGGTCTGTTCCACCGCTTCCGTCAGCCAGTCCTGCGGATATTCCATCTGCACCAGACGGATGGTGCCGAGTTCACCGGCCTCCACCAGTTCTCGCGCCTGCCGCACCATGGGATAGCCGGTATAATTATGCGTGAGGATGAACAGGGCATCGGCCTTGTCGGCCACCTGCTTCAGCTTTTTGGCGTCTTCCAGGTTGGAGGTCAGCGGCTTGTCGCAGATGACATGGATGCCGCGCTCCAGAAACGCCTTGGCGGCCGGATAATGCACATGGTTGGGGGTGACGATCGCTACCGCCTCAATGCCATCCTCACGCAGCGCTTCCTTTTCGGCCATTTCCTCGAACGAACCGTAGCAACGCTCGGGATCTAGCCCCAGCTCACGGCCGGAGGCGAGGGATTTTTCCGGCGTCGAGGACAGTGCCCCCGCCACGAGATCGAAGCGATTGTCGAGCCGCGCGGCCATGCGGTGAACGCCGCCGATAAATGCACCCGAACCGCCACCCACCATGCCAAGGCGAATCCGCTTGTTCGCCTTGTCGGTTGTCTTTCCTTCAATAGCCATAATATCTCCCCTGAAATGCTCTCAAAGCCCAAGCATACGGCGGTTGGCCGCATCGTCCGTGCCGCTCGATGCGAAATCGTCAAAGGCTTTTTCCGTGACGCGGATGATATGCGCCTTGACGAATTCGGCCCCTTCCCGGGCGCCATCTTCAGGGTGCTTCAGCGCGCATTCCCACTCGACCACGGCCCAGCCATCGAAATCATTGGCCGCCATCTTGGAGAAGACCGCACCGAAATCCACCTGCCCGTCGCCCAGCGAACGGAACCGACCCGCGCGGTTGACCCAGCCCTGATAACCGCCATAAACGCCCTGCCGTCCGGTCGGATTGAACTCCGCATCCTTGACGTGGAACATCTTGATGCGGTCCTTGTAGATGTCGATATTGTCGAGATAATCGAGGCATTGCAGAATGTAATGCGAGGGGTCGTAGAGCATGTTGGCGCGCTTGTGGTTCTTCACCCGCTCCAGGAACATCTCGAAGGTCACGCCGTCATGCAGGTCTTCGCCCGGATGGATTTCGTAGCAGACATCCACACCCTGCTCATCGGCATAATCGAGGATCGGCGTCCAGCGTTTCGCCAGCTCATCGAAGGCCGTTTCCACCAGACCGGCCGGGCGCTGTGGCCACGGGTAGACGAAGGGCCAGGCAAGCGCACCGGAAAATGTGGCATGCGCCTTGATTCCGAGATTTTTCGACGCCTTCAGCGCCAGCTTCACCTGCTCCACCGCCCATTGCTGACGCGCCTTGGGGTTGCCGCGCACTTCCGGTGCGGCAAAACCGTCAAAGGCCTCGTCATAGGCGGGATGAACGGCGACGAGCTGACCCTGCAGATGGGTGGAAAGCTCGGTCACTTCCACGCCGTTCTGGCGCGCGACACCGGCGAACTCGTCGCAATAATCCTTCGATTCCGCTGCTTTTTTGAGATCGATCAGCTGCCCGGCCCAGGTCGGCACCTGCACGCCGAGGTAGCCTTTTTCCGCCGCCCATTTGGTAATGCCGTCCCAGCTGTTGAAGGGTGCGGCATCGCCGGCAAACTGGCCGAGAAAAAGACCCGGCCCCTTGATCGTTCTCATAAAAATCTCCTCCTGTATCGATGCAGTTTCGCGGTAATCCGCTTTTTCCCAAGCGCCAAGCTAACCGCTCATGATTTTCAAACAAGCCCCAAAAACGGAGGGACGAGAGAATTTCCGCATTTCGTTGAAAATGCGGAAGGCGCTTAAAGCGCCAGTCCGCTCGCCCTGTCGAAGACGTGCACACGCTCATGGTGCACGGTGGCGGCAAAGGGAGTGTTGACCTTGACCGGCTGCTCGCCATCCACCACCGCCGTCACATGATCGCCCGCCAGTTCGAAGATCACATGGGTCTGTGCGCCTGTCGGCTCCACCAGCAGCGTCCGGCCGGAGAGAGACACATCACCGCCGATGGCCGAGCCGATATGTTCCGGCCTCAAGCCAATCGTTACCGGCTGGCCGCGTTTGACCTTTCGGGAGGTGGCAATGCGGATCGCGGTGCCGTCCTTCAGCCGGGCGGCGGGCTGATCGCCCTCACCATCGACCACGCATTCGATGAGGTTCATGGCCGGCGAGCCGATGAAGGCCGCGACGAAGAGATTGGCGGGCGTCTTGTAAAGTTCAAGCGACGTGCCCTGCTGTTCGATGCGGCCGTGATTGAGCACCACAACCCGGTCCGCCAGTGTCATCGCCTCGATCTGGTCATGGGTGACATAGATGGACGTCGTTCCAACTTTCTGGTGCAGCGCCTTGATTTCACTGCGCATCTGCACGCGCAGCTTGGCGTCCAGGTTTGACAGCGGCTCATCGAACAGGAAGACCGCCGGGTTGCGCACCACGGCCCGGCCCATGGCGACACGCTGGCGCTGCCCGCCGGAAAGCTGCGAGGGCTTGCGGTCGAGAAGCTTGCCGAGGTCGAGCATGCGGGCGGCTTCCGCCACGCGCTCCTCGATGACGTTTTTCGGCTGGCCGGCGAGCTTCAGGTTGAAGCCCATATTTTCTGCCACCGTCATGTGCGGATAAAGCGCATAGGACTGGAACACCATGGCGATGTTGCGCTCACGCGGGGTCATACCATTGACCACCTTGTCGCCGATGAGAATATCCCCATCGGTGATTTCCTCCAGCCCGGCGATCATACGCAAAAGCGTGGACTTGCCGCAGCCGGAAGGCCCGACCAGCGCGATGAATTCACCATCCGCTATATCAAGCGAGATGCCGTGAATGACATCGAGCGCGGCGTAGGACTTGGCGATATCCCTGAGTTCGACGGAAGCCATGTTTTGCTCCTTTCAAGTCACGATTTGACGGCACCGGCCGTCAGGCCCGCGATGATATGTTTCTGTGCGAGGAAGAAAACGATGACGGTCGGCAGGATCGTCAGCGTGATGAAGGCGAGAACGAGCTGCCATTCGGTGCCGAATTCGCCGCGATACACCATGATGCCGAGCGGCCAGGGATATTTCGATTCCGAGTTCAGCATGATCAGCGGCAGGATGTAGCTGTTCCAGCTGCCGACGAAGGAGACGATGCCGACGGTCGCCACAATCGGCCGCGAAAGCGGCACGGAAATGTGCCAGAAGAACCGCAGATACCCGCAGCCATCCACGAAGGCGGCCTGAAACAGCTCCTCCGGCAGATTGCGGAAATAATTGCGGAACAGGAGAATGCTCATGCCCAGCCCGAAGGCCACCTGCGGCAGCACCACGCCCCAATAGGTGTCAAGCAGGCCGAGATCGCGGATGCGGATGAACAACGGCAGGATGGCGGTGGCCGCCGGGAACATCAGCCCTAGCAGGAAATAATTCAGCAGGAATGACGAGCCGAAGAACTTCACATGCGCGAAGGTGAAGGCGGCCATGGCCGAAACGGTCAGCGTCAGGAACACCGTCAACAGCGCGATCACAAGCGAATTGAAGATTTGCAGCCAGTAACGTTTGCCGAAGAGAATATCGCCATAATTGGCCCATTGCCATTCGGCAGGAATGCCGAACGGGTTGACGCGCAGGTCGCCCAGCGTCTTGAAGCCGCCAAGCGCGGTGGTGAGCAACGGGATGAGCACGATGGCCGCGATCAGGCTCAGCGAAATGTAAAGGTAGAGCTTCGTTTGCAGCGGCATGCGGACGGAGGTGGATGTGTCAGTCATGGCGCATGAAAATCCTTTTGTAACCGAAGGCGAGCGTCACGCAGATGACGAAAAGAACGACGCCGACCGCACTGCCAAGCCCCACCTGCATGCGCATGACACCGTAAGTGTAGAGGAACGTGACCATGGTCTGCGTGGAGTTGGATGGCCCGCCGCCGGTGAGCGGCATGATCATGTCGAAGAGCTGCAATGAGCCGATCACCGCAAAGAAGACGGAAAGGCGAACGGTTGAGCCGAGCATCGGCAGGGTGACATAACGGAACTTCTGCCAGCCGGAAGCGCCATCGATTTCGGCGGCTTCCAGCACATTCTTGTCGACGGATTGAAGTCCGGCGATGAACAGCATCATGTGAAAGCCGAAATATTTCCAGACGATGACGCCAAGCACGGCATAGATCGCCACATCCTTGTCGGCCAGCACGTAAGGATTGGCGAAGCCGAAGAAATTGGAAATGGCGGCGAAGAGGCCGTAATCGCCGTCATAAACGAAACGCCAGATCAGACCGGCTGCGACATCCGCCAGCACATAGGGCAGGAAGAAAACCAGCCGGAAGGCGACGACGCCGGGAATACGGTGCGCCAGCATCATCGCAAGCCAGATCGCCAGCGGGATCTGGATCAGAACCGAGATCAGGATGATGAGGCCGTTATTGAGCAGGGCCTGCGAGAAGGCGGCGTTGCCGAACAGGACCTGAAAATTCCTTAAGCCCACGAAATCCGTCGGCGTGCCATAGCCGTTCCAGCGATAAAGGCTGTACCACGCCGCCTCGCCCATGGGCAGGATGACGAACAGGGTAAAGAGCAGCAGTGCGGGCGGCAGGAAGACCAGAAGGGTCAGCGCCCGGTCATGCGCAACCGAACTTTGCTTGCGCTTCGGCTTTGCCGCGCCGCGCGCCGGTATCGACGCAGAAGTCATGGAAATATCCGTCATCTCTATCCGCTTTCATGGAGGCAGATAATTGCGGCGCCGCATCCCGCGCGGCGCCGTCATGGAACACAAATCAGCGAAGCTCGAAAGCGTCCTGAATTTGTTTGGCGCCCTCTTCCGCGCTCATCTGGCCGGAAACGATCTCGACGGAGACGTCGTTGACGACACGGCCGACGGCGGCCCCCAGCGTCTGGTCGAAGAAGTTCTGGTGCCAGGTGGAGCCGGCAAGCTGTTTGGCCGAATCCGCCAGCAGCGGGTTCTTGACCGCGCCGTCCGCCCCGCTCGCAACCGGCAGGATCATGCCGGCAGCCGCCATCTTTTCTTCGCTTTCCTTGCTGGTCAGGAATGTCGCAAAATCAATGGCTTCCTTGGATGCATTTTTCGTGACTGCCCAGCCGTTCAGACCGCCCAGTGTATCGGTGGCCTTGCCCGCGCCGCCCTCGACGACCGGGAAGGCGAAGCGGCCGATATTGTCTGCGGCCAGCCCCTTGCCGTCACCGGCATTCTTGCGCTGGTTGGCTTCCGTATTGTCGAAACCGAGAATAATCGCTGCCTTGCCGTCACCGAAGACACCGAGCGCCTGCGGCCAGGTGGAGCCGAGATAACCGGGCTGGAAGGGTTCCAGCTTGCCGAATTCGGCCAGCTGCTCGCCAGCCTTGATGATGGCCGGATCCATGAAACCTTCACCTTCGCCCTTGCGGGCGGCATCGAACACGGCCTGCCCGCCAACGCGCATGACGAGATAGCTCCAGTAGAAATGGATCGGCCATTTTTCACCGCCGCCACCGGCGATCGGGACGATGCCCGCTTCCTTGATCTTCTTGACCGTGGTGCCGAGATCGTCCCAGGTCTTGATGTCTTCCGCCTTCACGCCGGCCTTGGCAAACAGCTCCTTGTTATAGAAGAAGCTGACGAGGCTGACCTTGTAGGGCACGGCCCAGACCTTGCCATCGAAAGACAGGCCGTCGATTGCGGATGCATTGTAGGCCTGACGCAGCTTGCCGCCATCGGCGTCGAAAACCTCGGTCAGGTCCTTCAGTGCGCCGGTCTTGGACTGTTCCTCAAGAACGCCGCCACCCCAGCTATAGAAAAAATCCGGCACGTCGTTGGATTGCAGCAGCGTCGGCAATTTTGCCTTGAAAGCCTCGTTTTCGAGGAACTGCAGCTGAATATCGACATCGGGATGCTTGGCCTCGTATTCCTTGGCGATCTCCTCCCAGACAGCCACGGATTTCGGGTCCAATTCCACATGCATCCATTTAACGACGGTCGCCGCCGAGGCGCTGGCCGCGCCGAGCATCAGGGCTATGCTTGTCGTTGCGGCAAAGGCGATCCGCCTGCCGCTCAGGCTTGCGCCTGCGTGCCAATAGGTCATGTTCGTGATCCTCCCTGGGGTTCCTCACCATTTATTCCCCAATGCGGATTAATTCACCCCACACCCTGCCCAATGTCAAGGCGGGTTGCTGATTTTTTACCCTGACGGCTTGACACACCCCTCCCGGCAGACGTTATTTAATCCGCAATCCGATATAAATTCGTTTTAGATCGAACCCGATCGCAGCAGGACCCCATGAAGACCGCAGACCCCGAATTAATGCGCGCGATCAACAGGCTGAGCGTGCTGGACAGCATCCGCCGCCATGGGCCGATCTCGCGGGTGGAAATCAGCGAAAGAACGCAGCTCTCCACCACCACCGTTTCGGCGATCACCGCCTCGCTGCTCGATGACGGGCTGATTCTCACCCGCCATATCGGCGATATCCGCACCGAAGGCGCACGCGGCAGGCCGCGCGTGATGCTGGAACTGAACCCGGATGCCGCCCGCGTGGTGGGCGCGAAGATCGCCGCGAGCCGCATGGTCTTCGTCGTCACCGATTTCTGCGGCAACGTGCTTTCGACGCTTGCCCTGCCGATCCGTGTCGACCGCCAGCCCATCGGCGTCATCGCCGATCTGGTGGAGGACGGGGTGCGGCGCTGCGTGGTCGATGCCGGTCTTTCGCTGGAAGATGTGGACATGGTCTGCCTCGGCCTGCCCGGCGTCATCGAACATCGCACCGGGAAAATCCGCAGCAGCCCGATTTTGCGGGAAGTAAACGTCAATTTCGCCGAGGAAATGACCGCACGGCTGAATTCGCCGACCATCATCGAAAGCGACGCCCACGCCATCACGCTCGCCCACCACTGGTTCGGCCATGCGCGCGATCTGGAAGACATGGTGCTGATTTCGCTCGAACAGACGCTCGGGCTTGGCGTGCTGCATCAGAACCAGCTGTTTCGCGGCGCCGGCGGTCTCAGCCACAATCTCGGCGATCTTGTCATCGGCCTTGCCAATGAGGGCACTGTGCGGCTGGCGAGTCAGGCGGGTGAAAACGCCATTCTGGGCTCACGCCCTGCGGATGGGCGCTTTGCCGAGGCGATCCGGCTCGGCCGTGGCATGCAGCATGCCCATGCATTGATCGCGGCGGAAGACCACGATCTCATCGCGGCCGCTTTGCGCGCCGGCGCGGCGCTGGGCCTGACACTTGCCAATATCGTCACGCTGTTTGCGCCGCCGCGAGTCATCATCACCGGCTCCAGCCTCGAGCTCGGAGAACCCTTCATCGCCAGCATCCGCGACAGCTACAACGCCGCCGTGCCGCCTTCGCTGGCCGGCGTCGCCGAGCTGGTTTTCGATATTGCGAGCGACGAATTATGGGCGCAGGGGGCAGCGGCCGTCGCGCTTTACGAGCTTTACGAATCGCCATGGAACACCACGGGGCCGGCACTCTGACCAGCAAGGTTGAGCACGGGCTTCGGCATTTCTGATTTACGGGAGGAAATCACATGAACAGGGTCGGTATCGGCATCATCGGCTGCGGCAACATTTCCAGCGCCTATCTCAAGGCCATGGCGTCGTTTCCCATTCTCGACATTCGCGGTCTCGCGGATATGAATGAGGCGGCCGCGAAGGCCCGCGCCGATGAATTCAACCTCCAGGCAAAAAGCATCGACGCACTTCTCTCCGATCCCTCCGTGGAGATCATCGTCAATCTGACCATTCCCAAGGCGCATGTGGAGGTGGGGCTGCGCGCGCTGGACGCCGGCAAGCACGCCTATTCCGAAAAGCCGCTCGGCATCAATTTCGCCGAGGGAAAACGCCTTGCCGATGCGGCAAAGGCAAAGGGCCTGCGCATCGGCTCGGCCCCGGATACCTTCCTCGGCGGCGGGCACCAGACCGCACGCCGGCTGATCGATGAGGGCGTGTTGGGCCAGCCGGTCGGCGGCACGGCCACCTTCATGTGCCCCGGCCACGAGCGCTGGCACCCCAACCCCGCCTTCTATTACGAAGTTGGCGGCGGGCCGATGCTGGATATGGGACCCTATTACATCACCGATCTCGTCAACCTGTTCGGCCCGGTCGCCAGGGTGGCGGGTTTCGCCATCGCGCCGCGCAATGAACGCCTCATCACCAGCGAACCGAAGAACGGTGAAAAAATCCCTGTCCATGTCGCCACACATGTGTCCGGCGTGCTGGCTTTTGAGAACGGCGCTGTGGTGCAGGTGGGCATGAGCTTCGATGTGGCGGGCCACAAACATGTGCCGCTGGAACTCTATGGCACTGAAGGCACGCTGATCGTTCCCGATCCAAACCATTTCGGCGGCGAAGTGCAATTGCTGAAGAAGGGCGGCCAGTTCGAGCCGCAGGCGCTGTCATCCCCCTATGCGGACGGCAATTACCGCTCGATAGGCGTCGCGGATATGGCCCATGCGATCCGCGAAAACCGCCCGCATCGCGCCAATGGCGATCTTGCCCTGCATGTGCTGGAGGTGATGGAAGCCTTCCAGACGGCATCGGACAGCGGCGCCGCCGTTTCCATCACCACCAAGGCGGAGCGCCCTGCCCCGCTTGAAACATCGCTGGTCGACGGCCAGCTCGGCAAATAATCCTGAGGAGGAAATAAATGCGCGAAGCACTCATCGTCTGGGGCGGCTGGAGCGGCCACGAACCGCAGGAATGCGCCACCATCGTAAAGGACATGCTGGAAGAGGACGGTTTCAAGGTCTATGTCGAGCACAGCACGGAGGCCTTCGCCGATCCTTCAGTGCATGATCTCAGCCTCGTCGTGCCCATCGTCACTATGTCGAAGATCGAAAAGGAAGAGATCAAGAACCTGACGGCCGCCGTGGAAAACGGCGTCGGAATTGCCGGTTTTCACGGTGGCGCGGGCGACAGTTTCCGCGAATGCGTCGAATATCAGTTCATGATCGGCGGCCAGTGGGTTGCCCATCCCGGCAATATCATCGACTACCATGTCAACATCACCCGCCCCGACGATCCGCTGATGGAGGGGATTTCCGATTTCCCCTATACGTCGGAGCAATATTACATGCATGTCGACCCCTCCAACGAGGTGCTGGCGACGACGAAGTTTACAGGCGACCACGCATGGTGGATCGACGGCGTGGTGATGCCGGTGGTCTGGAAACGCAAATACGGCAAGGGCCGCGTCTTCTATTCGGCGCTCGGCCATCAGGCCAAGGAGTTTTCCGTGCCGCAGATGAAGACCATGTTCCGCCGCGGCGCGAACTGGGCGGCGCGTTGAGGTTATCGGAAGCCTCTCCCAACGCGACGTCATCAACTCTGTCTTTGAGCCTTGCATTGATGGTGACGAGGAGAGGTATCACCCCTTCGTCACATCATGGTTCCCCTTGGGAAAGCCCGAAGCCAGCGCGCTATACCACTTACCGCTGTTCTTCAGCGTGCGCACCTGTGTGTCGTAATCCACATGCACGAGACCGAAGCGCATGCGATAGCCCTCGGCCCATTCGAAATTATCCATCAGGCTCCAGGCGAAATAACCGCGCATCGGATAACCCTCGCGGATGAGATCGGCGACGATGCCGAGATGTTCGGCGTAATAGTCGAGCCGCGGCTGGTCATCCACCTCACCGTTTTCGATGCCCATATTATAGCAGGCGCCGTTTTCGGTGATGTAGCATTCCGGCAGGTCGTAACGCTTGTAGAGCGTCTCGACCAGCGACTGCAGCGCCGGGGCATAGACCTCCCAGCCGATATCTGTCTTCACATCGCTGACGGCCGGGGCCGGTATGGTCGCGGGGAATTCCGCGCCCGGTGTCGCATCGTCGGCAACGCGCATCGGCGTGTAATAATTCAGGCCCCACCAGTCTAGCTTCTGGCTGATGATGGCAAGGTCTTCCGCCTCCACCACCGGCATGCGGCTTCCCAGCGCTTCCATCATCTCAGCCGGATATTCGCCCTTGAAGACCGGATCGAAAAACGCGCCGTTGTGGAACTGGAAGGCCCGTTCGGCGGCCTTGAGATCGGCCTCGCTATCGGAAGCCGGGATGACGGAATGGGCGTTCAGCACCAGCCCCACCGGCACCTTCGGCGCGACATGGCGGGAGGCTTCCACGCCGAAACCATGGGCGAGATTGATGTGATGCATGGCGGCAAGGGCTGCCTCCATATTGCGCTCGCCCGGCGCATGAATGCCATAAAGATGGCTGAGCCACACCGCGCACCAGGGTTCGTTGAAGGTCGCCACCGCATCCAGCCGGTCGCCCAAACGGGCCATCACGGTCTTGGCGTATCGCTGGAAGGCGTGCGCGGTGGAGCGCGAGGCCCAGCCGCCGTCGCCCATCAGCGTCAGCGGCAAATCCCAATGGTAAAGCGTCGCATAGGTCTTGATGCCGCGCGCCTTGCAGCCATCGACGAGGCGGTCGTAGAAATCCAGCCCCTTCTCGTTGATCGGACCGAAACCATCCGGAATGATGCGCGGCCAGGCGATGGAGAACCGATAGGCCTCGACACCCATGTCCTTGATGAGATCGAGATCCTGCTCCCAGCGATTATAATGATCGCAGGCAATATCGCCATTGTGACGCTCGAAGACGTGGCCCGGCATGTTGCAGAAGGCGTCCCAGATGGAGGGCTTGCGGCCATCTGCCTTCGTGGAGCCTTCGATCTGGAAGGAGGCGGTCGCGACACCGAACAGGAAATCGCCGGGGAAACGGGCGGCTAGCGTTTTGGGATCGGTCATCTACGAGGCCCTTCTCTGTCCATCGAGCGTGAAAAGATCAGCAGCGGTTTAGACCATGTCGGCCGGCAGGTACAGTCGTGGGCGGCAGGAATCTACAACGTTTCAGGATGCGCAGTTAACAAGTCCAAAGCGCTTTGCATGCGGGCGTGCCGCCGCAGCGGTTTGCCGGCGGCGCAAGGCATCGACCCGGCGAATGCGGGTGGGAGATGGGAGGTGGTGGAAGTCGTTGCATTCACCGGGCCGCATCATCAGGGCCGCCTGGGCAGCCCATCGGTCACAGCCTTTTCACGGCACCTATCGGATCGGTCCTTCCCGCCTCTGGCCCGGCGGAATGCCTTTCCGAAACACGGTCTGCCAGAACCATGCTTGTCGATGCCGGCCTCCGGTTCGCGAAAGACGCCGCGCGTATCGCCCTTCCGTTCCGGTTGCGGGAGGAATGATGCGGCCAAATGGGGAGATGGGGATGGCAGGGGAAGGATTTTTTCGGAAGTGGCTGAAAAGGAAGGAGTGGCGGTGTGGAATTGTCCTCGCCTTTGGGAAGAGATGGCGAGCAGGCTCCTCATCCGGCCCTTCGGGCCACCTTCTCCCCGGCCGGGGAGAAGAAATGTGCAGTGACCGCAGCATCTTCTCAGGAGAGGTCGCTTTGGGCAAAGAGCACCCCGCTTGTTCTTCTCCCCGCCGGGGAGAAGTGCCGGAGCGTAGCGAGGCGATGAGGGGGCGACGTTGCCATCGCCCCCTCCATCGCGTCAAACGTAACGATTGACCACGTTTTCGAGATATTCCTGACGGCCGGACTTCGGCTCGGGATTGATATCCTCGCGCTCCACCAGGGCGGCAATCTCTTCCAGCTTCAGTTCGCCGCGCAGCATCTTCTGGGCTTCAGCCGAATCCCACCTGGCGTAACGCTCCGCAAGCGGCTTCGAAAGCGCACCGTCCTCGATCATCTTCGCCGCCGCCTTCAGGCCGCGGGCGCAGCAATCCATGCCGCCGATATGGCCGATCAGCAGGTCCTGCGGATCGAGCGACTGACGACGCAGCTTGGAATCGAAGTTGGTGCCGCCGTTCTTGAAACCGCCACCGGCCAGAACATGGTAATAAGCCAGCGCCATTTCCGGCACGTTGTTGGGGAACTGGTCGGTATCCCAGCCGGACTGGTAGTCGTTGCGGTTCATGTCGATGGAGCCGAAAATGCCGAAGGCATTGGCCATGGCCAGTTCGTGCTCGAAGGAATGGCCGGCGAGAATGGCATGGCCCTGCTCGATATTGACCTTCACTTCCTTTTCCAGACCGTTCTTCTGCAGGAAGGCGTAAACGGTGGCGACGTCGTAGTCATACTGGTGCTTGGTCGGCTCCTGCGGCTTCGGCTCGATCAGGATCGTGCCTTCGAAACCGATCTTGTATTTATACTCCACCACCAGATTGAGGAAGCGGCCGAGCTGGTCGAGTTCACGCGACAGATCGGTGTTGAGCAGGGTCTCGTAACCTTCACGGCCGCCCCAGAGAACATAGTTGGCGCCGCCGAGCTTCTTGGTGGCGTCCATGCAGGTCTTCACCGTTGCAGCGGAGAAAGCGAAAACATCCGGGTCCGGATTGGTCGCCGCACCCGACATGAAACGGCGGTTGGAGAAGAGGTTCGCCGTGCCCCAAAGGAGCTTCACGCCGGTATCGGCCTGCTTTTGGGCAAAATAATCAACGATCTCGTTGAGGTTCTTCGTATTCTCCGCGAAGTTCCGGCCCTCCGGGCGCACATCGGCGTCGTGGAAGCAGTAGAACGGCGAACCGAGCAGCGAGAAGAATTCGAAAGCCACATCCGCCTTCAGTTTCGCCGCCTGCATCGTATCTTCGAACCATGGGCGCAGGAAGGTCTGGCCGCCGAAGGGGTCGCCGCCCGGCCAGGTGAAGGTGTGCCAATAGGCCACCGCGAAGCGCAGGTGATCTTCCATGCGCTTGCCGGCGACGATTTCGTCGGGGTTGTAATGACGGAAGGCCAGCGGGTTGGTGCTGTCGGGGCCTTCATATTTGATCTTGGCGATATCGCCGAAGAAACCTGTGCTCATGGTGATCCTCCTCTTGGGGTGGGTTTAGATGGTGTGCGGTATAGGTTGGAGGGTGTGGCTCACCCCCCTCTGCCCTGCCGGGCATCTCCCCCTCAAGGGGGGAGATCGACAAGCGGCTACATCTCGTCCTCATGCGAGGCTGAGCATGGAGCGATAGATAGCGTCCTGCTGATCTCCCCCCTTGAGGGGGAGATGCCCGGCAGGGCAGAGGGGGGTGAAGCCGCACACGCCGTGTCTCAATGCGAAAGCGCCCGAATAGCCGGATAAAGCGCATGATAGCGCCGGTAAGCCTCCTCATAGGCGCCGGCCAGCGCCGCCACCGGCTCGATGGTCCGCGCCGTTTCCGGCTGCGAGCAGACCGCCACCGGATCGGCCCCGGTCGCGGCGATGAGGCCGAGGCGGGCCGCACCGAAGGCGGCGCCGAAATCGCCCTCGGCTGGAATATCGACGGGCACGCCGAGCGAGGTGGCGATGGAGGCCAGCCAATAGGCCGAGCGCGAACCGCCGCCGATGGCCGTGACGCGGGAGATGGACGTGCCAGCCGACTTCAGCGCTTCCAGATTGTCCCTGATCGCGAAAGTCACGCCTTCCAGCACCGCCTGAGTCAGCGCCTTGCGGTCGCTTTCATGCGAAAGGCCGATGAAGGAGCCGCGAATGGCGGCGTCGTTGTGCGGGGTGCGCTCGCCAGAAAGATAGGGCGCGAAGGTCACCCCGGTCGGTGCAAGCAGCGTCTCGCCCAGCTCGCCGGTCAGATCAGCGGCGGATTGGCCGGTGAGGCGCGAATACCAGTTCAGCGCATCGGTGGCGGAGAGGATGACGCCCATCTGGTGCCAGGTATTGGGCAGCGCATGGCAGAAGGCGTGCACGGCGCTTTCCGGCTTCGGCAGGTAAGATGCATTGGCGGCAAAAAGCACGCCGGATGTGCCAAGCGACACGAAGGCATGGCCTTGCCTCACCGTGCCCATGCCGCAGGCGGAAGCGGCATTGTCGCCCGCGCCGCCGGCAACGACGGTGCGGCCGGAAATGCCCCATTCGGAGCCAAGTTCGGCGCGCAGCACGCCCGCCTCATCCGTGCCTTCCACCAGCGAGGGCATGTGTTTTTCATCCAGCCCGGTGGCGGCGAGAAGTTCGGAAGACCATTTGCGCGCGCCGGTATCGAGCCAGGAGGTGCCGGCGGAATCCGACATTTCGGAGATGTATTCGCCCGTCAGCCACAGACGCAGATAATCCTTCGGCAGCAGCACCTTGGCCACTTTCGCGAAGATTTCAGGTTCGTTCTTCGCCACCCAGGCAAGTTTCGGCGCCGTGAAACCGGGGAAAACGATATTGCCGGTGATCTTGCGGAAACGCGGATCGGCATCCAGCGCGGCGGCCTCGGCATAAGAGCGCGTGTCGTTCCACAGGATGCAGGGGCGCAGCACCTTGCCGGCCGCATCGATCAGCGTTGCGCCGTGCATCTGGCCGGAAAGGCCGATGCCCTTGACGGCGGCAAGCTCCTTCGGAAACTTCTGCTTCAGGCCGGCAACGGCGGTTTTCGTCGCGGCAATCCAGTCGGCCGGGTCCTGTTCGGACCAGCCGTGATGCGGGCGCGAAACCTCCAGCGAGCCGTTGGCTGAGCCGATGATTTTCTGATCGCCGTCCATCAGCAGGGCTTTGACGCCGGATGTGCCAAGATCGAGACCGAGATACATGTATTTCTCCATTCCGGCGCGCCATGCGCCGCTTTCAGCGGTTTTAGGTGTCACCGCATTTCCGGACGGAAAACCGGCGGCCACTTTTCCTGGAAATGCTCTCATCAGGGAAGATTGTCCCTGAGGAATATGTCGATACGGATACGTTCCTGCGCGGCGATGACGGGCAGACCGTCGGCCCGCGCCTTCAAAACGCGGATGGCGCTGCGCACCTCATGGCCGGCATCCTGGTTGAGTACGGCATCCAGCAGCCCTTCCCGCAGCGCATTGGCGGTGTTTTCCGTCAGCTCATGGGCGATGACCGAAAGCGCTCTTTCGTCCTCTGCCGCGCCAAGCGCCCGGATGAGGCCGCGATTGCCCGCGCCGAGGCTGTAGATGCCGGAGAGCGCGGCATTGCCGAGCGCCTTGCGCACCAGCGTCTCGACGGTCAGCGGATCGTCCCTGCCCTCCAGCACCGGCAGCAGCCGCAATTGCGGAAATTCGGATTCGATGACGGCGCGAAATCCTTCCAGACGTTCGCGATGGTCGCGCACCAGCATGGAGCCGGCGACAACCGCGACATCGCCGCCGCGCCCGGAGAGAAAACGTCCCATCAGGCTCGCCGCCGTGCGCCCGGCCGCGACGTTGTCCACACCGGCATAATGATCCCGCCGCGAACCGGAAAGATCGGACACCAGCGTCACCGTGGCGATGCCGTCTTCGGCCAGCCGGTCGGCGGCTTCGGCCACATCTTCGGAATCGGTGGCGACGAAGGCGACGCCCGAGGGCTTTTCCCGCCGCGCGACTTCCAGAGCCTCCGTCAGCGCCGTGGCATTGAACGGCGGCACCTCGATAACGCGGATCGCCGTGCGCTCCAGATGCGCCCGTGCCGCTGCGGCCCGCACTTCGGCGCGCAATGTTGCCATGAAGGAATTGTCATTGCCCGGCAGGATGAAGACCAGCGAATAATTGCGGCCCTTGGCCAGATTGGCGGCCGCGATATCGCGCACGTAACCAAGCTCGGCAATGGCCGCCTCCACCCGTGCCCGCGTTGCCGCATGCACGCCGGGGCGCATGTTCAGCACCCGGTCGATGGTGGCGAGACTGACGCCCGCCCGCTCGGCGATATCGTGAACTGTCGGCTTCATGGCTCCTCCCTCCCCTTGCATATCCAGCTTTGCAGTCGAGGTAAACTGAAAAATGATGTACGTACCTCATATTTCACGGAAAGGCGGTATCGGGTTGGCGGCTCTTCGCGAAACGGTGCCGCGCGTTTCTTCTCCCCGACGGGGAGAAGGTGGCCCGAAGGGTCGGATGAGGGGGCAACCCAGCGATAGACCGAGAGCGCGCGCCCTCATCCCGCTGCCGCGACCTTCTCCCCGGCGGGGAGAAGAAATATGCCGCCCTCGCTCGCTCCGTATTCAAAACAAAAAAGGGGCCGTCATTTCCGACGGCCCCAGCTCTGCGGTGGATGGGAGGGGATTCTTGTTAGTGCGCCGCGTCTGGCGGCGGCGCTGCCTTGGGTTTCTGGATCAGTACGGTCATGAAGATCAGGCTCGAGAACAACAGCGTCAGCGCGAAGAACACATCCGCGAAGGCCAATATCCATGCCTGCTGCGAGACCATGCCGACCAGTTTCTTGACGGCGACGGACGCGCCGTCCAGCCCGTAGGAATCGTAGTTGGCGCCGACGCTGTTCAGCCATTCCAGCGCCTGCGGGTTGGAATAGCTCACATGTTCGGCCAGCCGTACATAATGGTCGTCCGTGCGCTGCGACAGCATGGTGTTGATGATGGCAAGGCCGACCGCGCCGCCGAGGTTACGGGTGAGGTTGAACAGGCCGGACGCATTGCGGATGCGGGCCGGCGGCAGGGTGCCGAGCGCGATGTTGTTGATCGGCACCATGCACATCATCAGGCCGAAACCGCGCAGGATCTGCGGGATCAGCAGCTCGTAGAAATCCCAGTCGGTCGTCACATGCGTCATGATCCATGTGCCGCAGCCGAAGCTGATGAAGCCGATGGCCATCATCGCCCGCGGATCGAGCTTGGTGGAGACCTTGCCGGCAATCGGCGCGGTGAAGAACATGGCTAGACCGGAGACGAACATGGTCTCGCCGATCATCAGCGCATCGTAACCGCGCACCCGTCCGAGATAGAGCGGGTAAAGATAGGTCAGCCCGTAAAGCCCGATGCCCATGACGAAGGAAAACAGCGAGCCGATGGAGAAGTTGCGGTCGGCGAAGGCGCGGATATCGACGACCGGGAATTCCACCTTGAAGGCGCGCCAGAAGAACACGACCGCGCCGATGACCATGGCGACCGTTCCCATGACGATATGCTCGTCGTTGAACCAGTCCTTGTTGTTGCCCTCTTCCAGCACATATTCCAGCGAGCCGAGGAAGACGGCCATGGAGATCAGCCCCCACCAGTCGAACTTCTTCCAGAGCGACTTTTCCGGCTTGTCGAAATCGATCAGGCTCCAGGTGAGGATGGTGACGATGATGCCGGGGATGATGTTGACGAGGAACAGCCAGTGCCAGGAAAAGGCATTGGAGAGATAACCGCCGACCGTCGGGCCGATGGTGGGCGCAAGCGTGGCGACGAGACCGATGATCGGCGAGACGACCGAACGCTTCGAGGGCGGGAAGATCGTGAAGGCGGCGGCGAAAACGGAGGGGATCATGCCGCCGCCGATAAAGCCCTGGATCGCGCGGTAGACGATCATCTGGTCGATATTGGTGGCTGTGGCGCAGAGCGCGCTCGATATGGTGAAACCGGCCGCGCAGGTGGCGAAGAGCACGCGCGTGGAGAGAATGCGCGCCAGCGTGCCCGACAGCGGGATCATGATGACTTCGGCGATCAGATAGGACGTCTGCACCCAGGCGATCTCATCGGAACCCGCGCCGAGACCCGCCTGGATTTCCGCGAGCGACGCGGAGACGATCTGAATGTCGAGGATGGACATGAACATGCCGAAGACCATCGCGAAGAACGCGATGAGCCTGCGCCTGTCCATCGGGGGATCGGCGGGGATGGACGCCCCGCCCGTACCGACAACCGTAGCCGCCATGATCTTGACCTCAACGGCGCATCAGCGATGCGCCTTACTTGGCTTCCGGGTTAACTTGCGCGGTTTTCGTGGTTTCCGGCGCCGTGCGGGTATCGACATCGACAACGACGCTGAGGCCGGCGCGCAGATTGTGCCTGGCGAGGTCTTCCTTCGAGAAGACAATGCGCACCGGCACGCGCTGGATGACCTTGGTGAAGTTGCCGGTCGCATTTTCCGGCGGCAGCATGGAGAAGACCGAGCCCGAGCCGGGCGAAATCGACTGCACCGTGCCCTCGATCGTCGCATCGTCAAAGGCGTCGACATGCACGCGCACCTTCGAACCGGGCACGACGCGGGCAAGCTGCGTTTCCTTGAAATTGGCGTCGATATAAAGCTCGTTCATCGGCACCAGCGAAGCCAGACGCTTGCCCACCGAAACCAGATCGCCGTTCTGAACCGCCAGATTGCCGATGACGCCGTCATAGGGCGCCTTCAGAACCGTGAAGGAGAGATCGCGGGCGGCCTTGTCGCGGGAAAGCTGCAGCGAACGGATCGTGCTTTCGGCTTCCTCGCGCTGGGCGCGCAGGAGTTCCACATTGGCCTTGGCCGAGGAGATGGCGGCATCGCCGGCCACGACATTCGCCCTGGCCTGATCGAGCGCGACCTGCGCATTGTCGGAAGCGGCAACCGTGCCGACATCCTTCGCCTGCAGCTCGCTGGCGCGCTTCTGGGTAATTTCGGCACCGCGAAGGGCAGCATCCAGCGCGCCCTTCTGGGCGACAGCCTGTTCCAGCGAAGCTTCGCCGCCGACGATCTGCGCATCGATGCGCTTCAGCGACAGTTCTTCGGTGCGGATCTGGGCTTCGGCCTGATCGAGCGCGATGCGATAATCGCCATCGTCCAGCGTCACCAGCGGATCGCCCGCCTTGACTTCCTGGTTCTCGACCACGTTCACCTTGGCGACATAGCCCGAAACCTTCGGTGCGATGACGGCGATATCGCCTTCTATATAGGCGTCGTCCGTCGAGACCATGAAGCGGCCGTCGACCCACCAGTTGTAACCGTACCAGCCGGCGCCGGCGAGAAGGGCAACGGCGATGACCGGCAGAAGCTTCGAACGCTTCTTCTGCTTCGGCGCCGCGATGGTCTGGGGCTGCTGCGGCGGCGCGGCCTCAGCCGGCTTTGCCGGAGAGGTCTCGGCCTTGGCGGAGATATCCGCCTCTTCCGCATCGTTGACGGCGCGAACCGCGCTATTCTTCTGGGCCGACATGGGAGCTTACCGTGATAAATTGAAGAAAGTTTTTCGAACTGAACCGTTCGGTTCGATTGACATAATCTCTTTCCTGACACATATCAAGTGTTATCGAACCGATTGGTTCGACGTTCGGTTAATTTTTTTTACGCCATTGCGATGCTAAGAGGCGGGTAGCGATGGCAGGTGAAGACAGGGATATGGAGACGGAAACGGAAACGGGCTGTCCGGGCAATGCCGCCGGGCGTTTTGCGGCGGGTGAAGACCCGGCCAAACGCGAGCAGATTCTGGCGGGCGCCTGGCGTGTGTTCAAGCGCAAGGGTTTCGATGCGGCCAGCATGAACGACATCACGCGTGAAGCGGGCGTTTCCAAGGGCACGATCTATGTCTATTTCTCCAACAAGGAGGATCTGTTCGCGGCGCTGGTCGACCAGCACCGGCAGGAATTCGCCACCTCCATGCGCAATATTCTGGCCGGCACCGAAGAGGTGCGCGACGGGCTGAAACAATTCGGCAAGGCCTTCGCCAACAAGATGATCTGCTCGGACATGGTCCCGGCCATGCGCTCGGTCATCGGCGTCATCGACCGCATGCCGAAGCTGGCGCAGCGCTTCTTCATCGCCGCACCCAACAATGTCCGCACCGTGCTTCAGGATTTCATCGAGCACCATGTCGCGCTCGGCCATCTGAAGGTCGATGACGTGGAACTGGCCGCCCGGCAATATATCGAGCTTTCCACCGGCACCTTCTTCAAGCTGCGCCTGTTCGGAGAGATCGAAGGCCCGGTTCCGGAAGAAGAACTGGACCGGGTGATCGCCAGCGCCATCAAGGTATTCATGGCCGCCTACGGAACCGACAAGGCCTGAGATCATTTAGAGTTTTTTCGCTTTTCTCCGAATCGCGAAAACACTCCAGCTCTTTGTTTCGGAGCATTCCCGGACGGAAAACCGGGGGCCACTTTTCCTGGAAATGCACTCGCAACGGCGTGAACGCCAATACGCGGTCTGCGCGAAATTTCGATGAAATCTTGCGCCCTGGAGCCATCAACTCCTTGTTTCTCGCGTATTGCGCTATAAATTCCACCCACCGAATGTTTCGGCTGGCCTTGTTGCTGAAAGGAAAACCTACCTGATGGAGTCCATTCTCCCTCTTCTATCTGACCCCGCCGCCTGGGTGGCGCTCGTCACGCTGATCGTCATGGAGGTCGTGCTCGGCATCGACAACCTGATCTTCATCTCCATCCTCACCAACAAGCTGCCGCCCGAACAGCGCGAAAAAGCCCGCAAGATCGGTATAGGCCTTGCGCTCATCATGCGTCTCGGCCTGCTCGGCACCGTCGCGTGGATCGTGCAGCTCACCACGCCGGTCTTCGAACTCTTCGGCCACGCCTTCTCCTGGAAGGACATGATCCTTATAGCCGGCGGTCTCTTCCTGATGTGGAAGGCCACCAAGGAAATCCATCACAATGTCGACCCGGAAGACCACAAGGAAGACATGGTGGGCGGCCCTGTCGGCATGAATTTCGGTGCCGCCATCGGCCAGATCCTGCTGCTCGACCTCGTCTTCTCGGTGGACAGCATCATCACCGCCGTCGGCATGACGCCGCATCTGCCGATCATGATCGTCGCGGTCATCGTGGCCGTCACCGTCATGCTGCTGGCCGCAACGCCGCTCGCCAACTTCATCGAGCGCAACCCCACCATCGTCATGCTGGCGCTCGCCTTCCTGATGATGATCGGCACGACGCTGATCGCCGAAGGCATGGGCTTCCATGTTCCGAAGGGCTACGTCTATGCCGCCATGGCGTTCTCGGCGCTGGTGGAACTGCTCAACATGCTGGCCCGCAATGCGAGGCGTCGGAAGAAGGCGAGTGCGGAAGAGGCGCATTGACCGCACTTCCTTCCGTCGTGCCGGACTTGATCCGGCATCCAGTCAGCCCAAGTCCTTGGGCTGAAAAAACTCTTCTCGCCGCGCAGACGCGCGGCGGCTGGATACCGGATCAAGTCCGGTATGACGGAAATAATTTCACCTCTTGCCAAAACAATGACCTTTGCGCATGCTTTTCTCATGCGCCAAGGTTACGTTTATATTCTTGCATCCAAAAGAAACGGTACGCTCTATACTGGCGTAACAAGCGACCTTTCTCACCGTTTATATGAACATCAGAACAACCTGACGCCCGGATTCACAACCCGTTATGGCGTTAAGACGCTTGTGTGGTTTGAAACATACGATCTCGTTACGGACGCAATTGCGAGAGAAAAGACGATAAAAAACTGGCCGCGGGCATGGAAGATCAAGTTGATTGAAGATCTCAATCCAGCCTGGGACGACATTGCCCATTTTCTTCTCTGACGATGCCTGCGCTCCGTCATGCCGGACTTGATCCGGCATCCAGCCAGCCCAAGTCCTTGGGCTGAAAAACTCTTCTCGTCACGTGAGGGCTGCGGCGGCTGGATACCGGCTCACGGCCGGCATGACGAAGAGACAGGAATGAGATCCCCAGCCCGGAACCGCTTCACCCCGGCTTGCGTTCTTCGATATCCTCATCGATAGAGTCATTCCCGCCGTCTCTCCTTCGAAAGCATAAGCCAGCATGACGACAGACCAGATCCTCGCCTTCACCGTCATCGCCGGCATGATGGTCGCGTTCATCTGGGACAGGCTGCGTTACGATGTCGTCGCCTGCAGTGCGCTGCTCGTGGCCGTCGCGCTCGGCGTCGTGCCTTTCGAAAAAGCTTTTTCCGGTTTTTCGGACGATATCGTCATCATCGTCGGCAGCGCGCTGGTGGTCAGTTCGGCGGTGGCGCGGTCGGGCATCGTCGATATGACGATCAAGAAATATTTTCCCGAAATGCACTCCAAGAGCCTGCAGCTTGCCTTCCTGATGATCGTCGTCGCCGTCATGTCGGCCTTCATCAAGAATATCGGCGCGCTCGCCATCATGATGCCGGTCGCCTTCCAGTTCGCCCGCAAATCCGGCAGCCCGGTCTCCTATTATCTGATGCCCATGGCCTTCGCCGCCCTGCTGGGCGGTCTGATGACGCAGATCGGCACCTCGCCCAACATCGTCGTCTCGCGGCTGCGCGAGGAGATGACGGGACAGAGTTTTTCGATGTTCGACTTCACCCCCGTCGGCGCGGGGCTGACCGTCATCGGCATCATCTTCCTGACCTTCGGTTACCGGCTGCTGCCGGTGCGCAACCGCCAGCAGGCATCGGTGGAGGATATTCTCGACCAGTCCGCCTATACCGCCGAAGCCACCCTGCCCGCCGACAGCACCCATGCGGAGAAGCCGCTGCGCGAATTACTGAAACAGGCCGACGGCGATGTGATCGCCAGCACCATCCTCCGCGGACCGCGGCGCATCTCCCCCTTCCCCGACGTGACGCTGAAGGCGGGTGACACGATTCTCCTCGAAGGCAGTCCGGAGGGGCTGGACCGCATCGTCTCGCAGGCGAAGCTTCTGCTTTCCGGCAAGCCGCTGATGGAAAATGGCCAAAAAACCGCCGATCTCATTTCCATGGAAGCGGTCATCAGCAATGAATCGGTGCTGAGCGGCATTTCCGCGCGTGAGCTTTCGCTCTCCTATACGCGCGGCGTCAATCTGATCGCGGTGAGCCGGCGCGGCCAGCGCGTCAGCCAGCGGCTCTCCGAGCTGACATTGCAGGCGGGCGACGTCATTCTTTTGCAGGGCAGCCGCAAGAACCTGCCGCAGGTGCTGCAGGAATTTTCACTCTTGCCGCTGGCGCAGCGGGAAATCCTGCTGGGCGTGCAGCGCCGCGCGCTTTTGCCCGTCATCGTGCTCGCCGCCGCCATGATCGCCGCCGGCAGCGGGCTGGTGCCGGTCTCCGTCGCCTTTTTCACCGCCGCCTTCATGATGATCGTCGTCGGCGCCATCCCGCTCACCGAAGTCTATAAATCCATCGACGGGCCGATCCTCGTCATGCTCGCCGCCCTCATTCCCGTCAGCGACTCGCTCCGCACCAGCGGGGCAAGCGAACTGATCGCCGCATGGCTCGGCCAAGCCGCGCAGGGATTGCCGCCCTTTGCGGCGCTCGGCATGATCCTGCTCACCGCGATGGCAGTGACGCCCTTTCTCAACAATGCCGCCACCGTGCTGGTCATGGCCCCCATCGCCGCCGGCTTCGCCACCACGCTCGGTTTCCGGCCGGAGGCATTCCTGATGGCGGTGGCGATCGGCGCGGGCTGCGATTTCCTCACCCCCATCGGCCACCAGTGCAACACGCTGGTCATGGGCCCCGGCGGTTATCGCTTCAGCGACTATCCGCGCCTCGGCCTGCCGCTGTCGATCATGATCGTCATCGCCAGCATTCCCATGCTGCTTTACGTCTGGCCAGTGAGCTAGGACTCTCAGCTAGGACGCCGAACCAGCGCGGGCTTCGTATTTCCTTGACGCCTGCGGCAGAATATGGCCTAAGCCGAAGCCGAACGGGAATGTGCAAAAGGCGCTTTCATTGCGTCTTCCAACATGATTTCCTGCCGCATCCAAACGAAAACATCGTGACAGAAGGGTGAAACCGCCCCGATGTCACTGCCACGTCACGACGAGTGAATTTCATGACCACTTCCGGCGTTCGCGTCCGCATCGCACCTTCCCCCACCGGCGAGCCGCATGTCGGCACCGCCTATATCGCGCTGTTCAACTATCTCTTCGCCAAGAAACACGGTGGCGAGTTCATCTTGCGCATCGAGGATACCGACGCCACCCGCTCGACCCTCGAATATGAGCAGAAGGTGCTGGAAGCCCTGCGCTGGACCGGCCTCACGTGGTCGGAAGGCCCGGATGTCGGCGGCCCTTACGGTCCCTATCGCCAGTCCGAGCGCAAGGCCATGTACTGGCCCTATGCCGAAGAGCTTCTGGAAAAAGGCCATGCCTTCCGCTGTTTCTGCACGCCCGAGCGGCTGGAAGAAATGCGCGAAGCCCAGCGCGCCGCCGGCAAGCCGCCGAAATATGATGGCCACTGCCTTAACCTCAAGGCCGAGGAAGTCACCGCCCGCGTCGCCGCCGGCGAGCCCAACGTCGTGCGCATGAAAATCCCGACCGAAGGTTCGTGCGATTTCCATGACGGCGTTTATGGCGATGTCTCGATCCCCTGGGATTCGGTCGACATGCAGGTGCTGATCAAGGCCGACGGCATGCCGACCTATCACATGGCCAACGTCATCGACGACCATCTGATGAAGATCACCCATGTGGCGCGCGGCGAAGAGTGGCTGGCATCCGTGCCCAAGCACATTCTGCTTTACCGTTATTTCGGCTGGGACCAGCCGGTGTTCATGCATCTCTCGCTGATGCGCAACGCCGACAAGTCGAAGCTTTCCAAGCGCAAGAACCCGACCTCGATCTCCTATTATTCCGCGCTGGGTTACCTGCCGGAAGCGCTGATGAACTTCCTTGGCCTGTTCTTCATCCAGATCGCCGAAGGCGAAGAACTTCTGACCATGGAAGAACTGGCGGCGAAGTTCGATCCGGAAGCGCTGTCCAAGGCCGGCGCCATCTTCGACATCCAGAAGCTGGACTGGCTGAACGGCCGCTGGCTGCGCGAAAAGCTTTCGCCGGAGGAGTTCATTGCCCGCACGCTGGAATGGGCGATGGAAAATGCCCGCCTGACCGAAGGGCTGAAGCTTGCCCAGAGCCGCATTTCGAGACTCGGCGAGTTGCCGAACCTTGCCGGCTTCCTGCTGGCAAGCGATGTCGGCCTGACGCCGGCCTCCTTTGCCGGGCTGAAGAGCAAACCGGAGGAAATCCACGAGATCCTCACCACGGTTGCCGCCGACCTCGAGAAGATGCCGGACTGGAACGTGGAAGCGATCGAGGCCGAGCTGCGCGATGTTGCCGAACGCACCGGCAAGAAGCTGCGCGTCGTGACGCCGCCGCTCTTCGTGGCCATGTCCGGTTCCTCGCGCTCGCTGCCGCTGTTTGACTCGATGGCGCTGCTTGGCCGCTCCGTGGTGCGCCAGCGGCTGAAGATGGCGATTGCCGTTGTGGCCACGATGGTGGGCAGCGGAAGCTGATGATGACGTGCTGGCGGTGACGCCGGCATCCTAGAATACGCCCTCTGCTTGGGGCTTACCCCCCTCTGCCCTGCCGGGCATCTCCCCCTCAAGGGGGGAGATCGACAAGCGGCTGACACCTTGCCCATGGAACGGGTGGGCGCGGCATCTGATCTCCCCCCTTGAGGGGGAGGTGTCCGGCAGGACAGAGGGGGGTAAGCCCGGAGCGCACAGGGTAACCGCAACGAACAAGGCCGCTGAAGGCGAATACGATGAACGACAAGACGACCGAAACCACCGCCCTCTCCTCCGACGCGACAGAAGTGCGCCGCCAGAAACTTGCGCTGCTGCGCGAACAGATCGGCGATGTCTATCCGGCGCATTTCCACCGCACGCTGACCAATGCGGAGCTCGCGGAAAAATATGCCGATATCGAAGCCGACGTCGAAACCGGCGATACGGTGACGGTGGCCGGCCGCGTTTATTCCTCGCGCAATTCCGGCATGTTCATGGATATTCATGACGCCTCGGGCAAGGTGCAGATCTTCTCCCACAAGGATACGACACCGGAAGCGGCGCGTAACCTTTTGCCGATGATCGATATCGGCGACATCATCGGCGTGACCGGCAAGGTACGCCGTACCAAGCGCGGCGAGCTGACGATCAACGCCGAAGAAATCACCATGCTGACGAAGTCGCTGCTGCCGATGCCGGAAAAGTGGCACGGCGTCTCCGACATCGAGCTGCGTTACCGCAAGCGCCACCTCGATATCCTCTCCAACGAGGAATCCAAGCTACGCTTCCTGCAGCGCTCGAAGATTCTTTCCGGCATCCGCCGCTTCATGGAGGCCGAAGGCTTCCTCGAGGTGGAAACGCCAATGCTGCAGACCATCTATGGCGGCGCGACGGCCGATCCGTTCAAGACCTTCCACAACACGCTGAAGATGGACATGTATCTGCGCATCGCGCCGGAACTGTTCCTGAAGCGCACGCTGGTTTCGGGCCTGACCGACAAGGTCTTCGAAATCAACCGCAACTTCCGCAACGAAGGCGTCTCCACGCGGCACAATCCTGAATTCACCATGATGGAGTGCTACTGGGCCTATGCCGACTACGAAGACATCATGGGTCTCGTGGAACGGCTGTTCGAGACGCTGGCGATTGCCCTGCACGGCACGACCGAAGTTGAATTCCAGGGCCAGACGATCTCCTTCAAGGGTCCGTTCAAGCGCGTGCCGATGCCCGACGCGGTGAAGGAAGCCACCGGTATCGATTTCCTTGGCCTCAAGACCGACGAAGAAGCCCGCGCCGCCGCCAAGGCCGCCGGTTTTGCCGTCGAGAAGGACTGGACCTGGGGCGAATGCCTTGCCTTCATCTTCGAAGAGAAGGTGGAAGGCACGCTTATCCAGCCGAGCCACGTCACGCATTTCCCGAAGGACATCTCGCCCTTCGCCAAGGAAGTGCCTGGCGAACCGCGCCTCGTCGAGCGTTTCGAAAGCTATTGCAACGCCTGGGAAGTGGGCAACGCTTTCTCCGAACTCAACGATCCGGAAGAACAGCGCCGCCGCATGGTGGAGCAGCTGGAACAGGCGCACGCCCGCGGCGAAAAAGACAAGCAGCTGGATGACGAGTTCCTCGACGCCATCGACCAGGGCATGCCGCCCGCCGGCGGCCTCGGCATCGGCGTCGACCGCCTGATCATGCTTCTGACCAATGCCCCGTCGATCCGCGACGTCATCCTCTTCCCGGCCCGCCGTAACAAGGCGGACTGATCGGACGAAACCCGGGGGCGGCCTCGCGGCCGCCTTCCGCGCCCCGATTCTCTCGCCAGTGGCGAAGGGGCGCATTTTCTTGACGTCGGCGAGTGTGGCGAGGTTTCGCCCCGTTCGTCTGTCGGTTTTCCTCTCCATACATAGACGCTCGCAAGTAATTATCCGGCTTTCAGTGAACGGATCGCGTCAGTTTATTTAACTTTCAGTAGAATATACTGGCGATATCGCCTCAACTTGTGATACCCATTCCCCATCATTCGCATTGTGTTTGACGGCTTTCGATCAAGGGCCGCCGGGGGAGATACGCATGCCCGAGAATGAGCTTCCCAGATACCAGCCCGATATGTTCGCCGCACCTGAAAAGGAATGCGACGTGGTGATGAAAGGCGGCATCACCTCCGGTGTCGTTTATCCCTATGCGGTTCTGGAACTGGCGCGCCGGTATCGCTTCCGCTCGATAGGCGGCACATCGGCCGGGGCGATTGCCGCCGCCTTTGCGGCGGCAGCGGAATATTCCCGCACGGTCAGAAACGATCCGGATGGTTTCACCCGCCTGCAGGCTCATTGCGATACGATACCCACCATTCTGGACAGGCTTTTCCAGCCGCAGCGCCGTTTTCGCCCGCTGATGCGTTACCTGCTGTGGGCGCAGGCCGGCGGCTGGCCGGGCAAGGTTTTGGGCCTGCTTCTGGCTTTTCCGCTGGCAGCCATAGCCGGCATTGTCATCGGCACCGGCGCCCTGTGGGTTCTGGGCGGCGGTTGGGCCGGGTCGGTTCTCGGCGGGTTGGTGGGGATGCTGGCCGGCATCCTCGGCCAGATCCTGTGGCTGGTTTTCTACCGGTTGCCAAGGGACGGCTTCGGTTTCTGCTCGGGACTGACGGTTTCCGATGCCGAGGTTCCGGGCCTGACGGAATGGCTTCATGCATCGATCCAGGACATCGCTTTCGGCAGCGACGCCGCAACCGCGCCACCGCTGACCTTCGGCGATCTCATCGGTGCGGAGCCGGAGAAGCCGGTCATCAACCTGAAGATGGTCACGACGAACCTGTCGATGCGGCGGCCGCACACGCTTCCGACCACCAGTCTCATGGTGGCTTACGACCCGACGGAATGGAGCCAGCTCTTTCCCGCGGCCGTGATGAACTGGCTGAAGCAGATCGCAACACCGGGCGGCCCCTTTCCCGAACTCAAGGCTTTTCCGGAGCCCGCCCAGTTGCCGGTCATCATCGCAACGCGCATGAGCCTGAGCTTTCCGGTGCTGTTCAAGGCCATTCCGGCCTATACCAACGATCGCGGCACGCTGGATATCGTGCAGCGTCTCGGTGGCAAAGCGCGGCCCGTCATGAAGGCGAAAATCTGGTTCTCCGATGGCGGCATCAGCAGCAACTTCCCCATTCATCTTTTCGATGCCCTGCTTCCGTCGCGTCCCACTTTCGCGCTTAGCCTCGATGAATTGCCGAAATCCATCGCAAGTAGCGGCAAGCGCGTCACGATCCCGCAGGCGGCGGGCGAAGGGATCGGCGTGCCCGTTCACAAGATGGAAAAAATGAGCGGCTTTCTCGGCAGCATCCTCAGCTCGGCGAAGGACTGGCAGGATCAGTCGCTCGCCACCATGCCGGGCCAGAGAGAACGCATCGCCCGCGTTTTCCTCAACGAGGAGGAAGGCGGGCTGAACCTCACCATGCCGCCGGAACGCTCTGCGAAGCTGATGAGCTACGGCCTCGAGGTCGGATCGCTCTTCGCCAATGGCGCGCTGGATTTCGACGAGCATCGCTGGCGACGGACGCTCGTTGCCTATGATCGGCTGGAAGACACGGTGTTTGCGACCGAGCGCCTGTGGAACGAAGGCAAATATCAAGACTGGCTGACGGGCTATATCGACAAGATCGAGAGCTACGAAGCGGTGACAAAGGGTGATCGGGAAAAGCTGATCGCCCGCATTGCCGCCTTTGCCGCCCTGTCGCAGAGTTTCTCTCCGGCAATCGTCAACAAACGGAAGAAATTTCCAAATCCGGCTGGCCGCCTGCGGATCGGGCCGGATATCTGACACGTCAGATGCGAGCCCCGGAAGGATTCGGGGAGAGAAACCGCCCTCACCCGCTTAGTGGCTCGCGGCCTTTTTCTCCGCACCGGGTTCTTCCGCCGGCGCATTTTCGGCCGCCGGCTTTTCTTCCGCCGCCTGTGCGGTCGTCGAGCCTTTGCCGAAGATCAGCGATTTCAGATAAGACAGGCTGAAGATGCTGCCGCCATCGACTTCCGGCGTCGAGGTCAGAAGTTCGTCGGCAGCCGGTTCGCCATGCGCTTCGGGAGACGGGGTTTCGCCATGGGCAGCCCCGCCTTCGTTGGCTTCCGCCGGCGCGCCGCCGTGGCCACCCGCGCCGTCATCTTTGGTTTCGCCGTGTCCCGTCGCACTTTTCGCGGGTTTTGCTTCATGGCCTTCAGAACCGGCATCCAGAGCCGGGGTGGCGCAATCGGCCGAATCGTTGAGGCTTGCCGCCAGCGCCTCGGCATCTTCCAGCGGCAGATCGATGCGCAGGCCGTAAAACTGGCCGCTGGCATTGGCGGCGCCATCATAATAAAAGGCCGAATAACGATGGGCATCCGCGCCTTCGGGAATTTTTGCCGGATCGGGAATGAAAACCACCTGTGCGGCAATCGCACGGCCACGCATTTCCGAGCGCAACTGCGGACCGTTTTTATCGAGCACGGAGACCTGAACCAGATCGGGTTTCTGCTTGTCGTAGACCGCCCTTGCCACACGAAGCGCAGTCTTCAGCCGCTCTGTGCCGTCACCGCCCTGGGTGCGAATGAATTTGCGGACCCATAAGGAACCGTTCTTGCGGATATTGACCGTCTGGACCGCGTCGCAGGAAAGCCCGTTGGTGGAGGCATAGGATGGGCCGAGCAGCCGCTCGCTGCCGATAAACACGGCAGCAGAGCCGGTCGCACCCGCCAAAAGCAGGATCCCGCCTCCAATCATAACGAGCTTGCGCGAAAACCGCATTCGTCCGAATACAGCTTTCACCCGCAACATCCTGACATCAAGTACCCCGCCTCTCGCCCTCACCCCAAAACGTGGCTCGAAGGATGAGGAACACACGCGGGACAAGCTTCGGACCACGCTGTCCGAGCCTTGCGATAGTGCCGCTTTCTCATTGAAAAAAGTTTAATCCCGCCGGCGCAACACCGGCAAAAACGCGCCATTTTCGGACATTTGCAAAACGCACTAATTTGCGAATGATTTGCAATAGCGTTGACAAGCGTGATTTTATAACAGATGGTATTGCGAATTAATCGCAACAAAATCTGGTGAGCCCCGTGAACTTCCATAAAATCCGCCACGCCATTTTCGCTTTTTCGCTTTTTCTTCCCGGCGCTGCCCTTGCTCAGGAAAAGCCGACCGTCGTGACGACCTTCACCATCATCGCCGACATGGCGCGCAATGTGGCGGGCGATGCGGCCGAAGTGGAAAGCATTACCAAGCCGGGAGCTGAAATTCACAACTACCAGCCGACGCCGCGCGATATTCTTAAAGCCCGCAAGGCCGATCTCGTGCTTCGCAATGGCCTCAATCTGGAATTGTGGTTCGAAAAGTTCCTGGCCAACCTCTCCGGCGTGCCGAGCGTGACGGTGAGCGAAGGCGTGGAACCCATGGCGATCAGCGGCGGCGCCTATCAGGGCAAACCCAATCCGCACGCCTGGATGTCGCCCGATAACGCCTTGATCTACGTGGAAAATATCCGCAAGGGCCTGACCGATATCGACCCCGCCCATGCCGATGTCTATGCCGCCAATGCCAAGGCCTATTCGGACAAGATCAGAGCCACCGTGCAGCCGATCCGCGACACGCTTTCCGTTCTGCCTGAAAACAAGCGCTGGTTGGTAACGAGCGAAGGTGCGTTTTCTTATCTCGCCCGCGATTTCGGCCTGAAGGAACTGTTCCTGTGGCCGGTCAATGCCGACAGCCAGGGCACGCCGCAGCAGGTGCGTGGCGTGATCGACGCCATGCGCGAGCACAATATCCAGGTCATCTTCAGCGAAAGCACGGTTTCCGCCGATCCCGCCCAGCAGGTGGCCAAGGAAACCGGCGCGGCCTATGGTGGCATCCTCTATGTGGACTCGCTGAGCGAGGCGGACGGCCCGGTTCCGACCTATCTGGACCTTTTGCGCGTGACCAGCGAAACCATCGCCAAGGGGCTGTCTTCATGAGAATGGGCAGTAAAAAATCAGGCGGCGGCCTGACGGTTCAAAATGCGACAGTGACCTATCGAAACGGCCACACCGCATTAAGAAATGCCAGCTTTTCCATCCCCCGCGGAACGATCACTGCACTTGTCGGCGTCAATGGCGCCGGCAAGTCCACGATTTTCAAGGCGATCATGGGTTTCGTGCCGCTGGCGGCCGGTTCCGTCTCCATTTTCGACCTGCCGGTGAAGGAAGCGCTCCGGAAAAACCTCGTCGCTTATGTGCCGCAGGCCGAGGAGGTGGACTGGAGCTTTCCGGTGCTGGTGGAGGATGTGGTGATGATGGGCCGCTACGGCCACATGAATTTCCTGCGCATTCCCTCGAAACGCGACCATCACATGGTCGAAGAGGCGCTGAAACGTGTCAATATGCTGGACTATCGCAAGCGCCAGATCGGCGAACTCTCCGGCGGGCAGAAGAAGCGGGTGTTTCTGGCCCGCGCGCTGGCGCAGGAGGGTCAGGTCATCCTGCTGGACGAGCCTTTCACCGGTGTCGACGTAACGACGGAAGAGCAGATAGTCGCACTTTTGAAGGCGCTGCGCGACGAGGGACGCGTCATGCTGGTCTCCACCCATAATCTCGGCAGCGTGCCGGAATTCTGTGACCGCGCCGTCTTCGTCAAGGGCACGGTGCTGGCATCGGGCAAGACGGCGGATACCTTCAACGAGGAGAACCTGCAAAAAGCCTTCGGCGGCAGCCTGCGCCACTTCGTGCTTGGCGGGGCAGACCTGCATAACGACGCCGATCCGCGCCGGGTGAAGGTCATTACCGATGACGAGCGGCCTTTCGTGATCTACGGCAAGAATGGCCAGAACGGGCGCGATCCTGAGGCTCCGAAAGAAAAAGTCGATGATAAACAGCCTTCTTGAGCCCTTCACTTATGGTTACATGCTGAACGCCATCTGGGTCAGCGCACTGGTGGGCGGCGTCTGCGGCTTTCTCTCGGCCTATCTGATGCTGAAGGGCTGGTCGCTGATCGGCGATGCGCTTTCCCACGCCATCGTTCCCGGTGTGGCCGGCGCCTATATGCTGGGCCTGCCCTTTTCGCTCGGTGCATTCCTTTCCGGCGGGCTTGCGGCCGGTTCCATGCTGTTCCTGAACCAGAAGACGCGGCTGAAGGAAGACGCGATCATCGGGCTGATCTTCACCTCGTTTTTCGGGCTTGGCCTGTTCATGGTGTCGCTCTCGCCCACCTCGGTCAATATCCAGACCATCGTGCTCGGCAATATTCTGGCGATCACCGCCGAAGACACCATCCAGCTGGCGCTGATCGGCGGTATCAGCCTGCTGGTACTGGCGCTGAAATGGCGCGACTTCATGGTGGTGTTCTTCGATGAAAACCACGCCCGCACCGTGGGGCTGAAGCCGGAAGTGCTGAAAGTGATCTTCTTCACCCTGCTTGCCGCTTCCACGGTTGCCGCCCTTCAGACTGTAGGGGCCTTCCTTGTCGTCGCCATGGTGGTGACGCCCGGCGCCACCGCCTATCTGCTGACCGACCGTTTCGAGCGGCTGATCCTGATGAGCCTCATCATCGGCGCGGCCACCAGCTTCGTCGGCGCTTATCTCAGCTATTTCCTCGATGGCGCGACCGGCGGCGTCATCGTCGTGCTGCAAACGGCGATCTTCCTTGCCGCCTTCGTATTTGCGCCCAAGCATGGGCTTCTCGCATCCCGGGCCAAGGCCCGCAAGGCGCTGGGGGAAACGCCATGAGCGAATATCTCGAACTCGCCATCCTGCCGTTTCAGCTGCCCTTTATGCAATATGCCTTCGTGATCACGCTGATGATCGCGGTGCCGATGGCGATGCTCTCCTGTCTTCTGGTGTTGAAGGGCTGGTCGCTGATGGGGGATGCGGTTTCGCACGCCGTGCTGCCCGGTGTGGTGCTGGCCTATATCGTCAACATCCCGCTTTCGATCGGCGCTTTCATCGCCGGCATGATCTGCGCGCTCGGCACCGGCTTCATCAAGGAAAACAGCCGCATCAAGGAAGATACGGTGCTTGGCATCGTCTTTTCCGGCATGTTCGGGCTGGGGCTGGTGCTTTATGTGAAGGTGCAGAGCGACGTGCATCTCGACCATATCCTCTTCGGCGACATGCTGGGCATTGCGCCTTCGGACATGCTGGAGACGGGCCTGATCGCGCTTTTCGCCACGCTGTTTCTCGGCATTCTGCGCAAGGATCTGCTGGTCAACGCTTTCGACGCGCAGCATGCGAAAGCCATCGGCCTGCCGGTGCGTATCCTGCATTATGGCCTGTTGATGGTTCTGTCGCTCACCGTCGTCGGGGCGCTGAAGGCAGTGGGCATCATCCTCTCGGTCGCCATGCTGGTCGCGCCGGGGGCAATCGCCTTCCTGCTGACCCGGCGTTTTTCCGCCATGCTGCTGGTGGCCATTGCGGTGGCGATAACCTCATCGCTGGCAGGCATATGGCTGAGCTTCCTCATCGACAGCGCGCCGGCTCCCACCATCGTCATGTTCATGAGCCTTGCTTTCGTCGCCACCTTCATCCGCACCATCTGGAATGCCCGCCGGATCGATGCGGCGCGTGAAACAGGCTTCTAGAGCATTTCCACGAAAAGTGGCCCCCGGTTTTCCGTCCGGAAATGCGCCAAAACAAAGAGTTGGAGTGTTTTCGCAATTCGAAGAAAAGCGAAAACACTCTAAAACAACGATTTTTGCGGGCGTATGGAACATTTTCGCCTTTTGCGCGTCATTTTACCGAGCCTGTCGCGGGGCGGCGGGCTCGGCAAATTACGCAAAAGGGGAAGCGCCATGCTGAAGTGGGCTCTTATTTTCTTCGTTATTTCTTTGATCGCAGGCGTATTCGGCTTCACCGGCATTTCCGCGGCGGCGGCGGGCGTGGCCCGAATCCTGTTCTTCATCGCCGTGGTGATCTTCCTGGTCTTCCTCGTGCTTGCACTGATGGCCGGAAGCGCCGTCGTCTGAATGAAAAAGGCGACCGTTTTTCACGCCGGTCGCCTCTCCTTTCTCCCTTAAAAAGATTCAGCCCGTCCAGCCGCCGTCAATGACGTGAATCTGGCCGGTGGTGAAACCTGCCTCGTCCGAAGCGAGATAGGTAACGAGTGCTGCGATTTCTTCCGGCGTGGCGATGCGGCCCATCGGCTGGCGGGCGATGAAATCGGCCAGCGCCTGTTCGTAATTGCCGGTGGCGCGCAGGCGGTCATGCAGGGACGGGCTATCGACCGTGCCGGGGCAGATGGCGTTGCAGCGAATGCCCCTGGTGACGAAATCAGCCGCAATCGCCTTGGTCAGACCCACCACGGCCGCCTTGGAGGCGGTGTAGGCGAAACGGTTCGGCACGCCCTTCACACTGGAAGCGACGGAGGACATGTTGACGATTGCGCCCTTGCCCTTTTCCAGCATGCCGGGCAGGAAGGCGCGGCAGGTGCGGTACATGGCCTTGGCGTTGAGATCGAAGGAGAAATCCCAGTCCTTCTCTTCGCATTCGAGGATGGTTCCGGAATGAACGAAGCCGGCGCAGTTGAACAGCACGTCGGCATGGCCGATATCGGCGGCGAAATCCTTGACGCCATCGCCATCCAGCACGTTCAGAACCCTCGTTTCCGCACCTTTCAGCGTCAAAAGCGCCTGCTCGTTGATATCGGTGGCGATGACGCGCGCGCCGAGCGAGACGAACCGCTCCGCCGCCGCCCGGCCGATACCTTGGCCAGCGGCGGTAATCACCACTGTCCGGCCGTTAAAATCCTGCACCATGAATAGCCTCCCGCTAAGGCCCGCCCGCCCTTCGGGCACCGGACCGCTGAATTTCGATGATCTCAAATATGGATCGACAATTCATATGTAAACGCGGTATTCATATGGCGTCAAGCAAACTTGCGCGGATGGCGGCTCTCGGGCAACCATATTTTCAGGCTGCCCAGCCGGCGACCGCACAAAACACCATCGAGGCCAGATGACCGACGACGACAGCGAAAGATATCGCGCTCCCGCCCTCGACAAGGGTCTGGACATTCTCGAACTTCTGGCCCGCACCGATGGCGGGCTGACGCAGATCGAGATCGCCAAGTCTATCGGCAAGAGCCCGAACGAGCTTTATCGCATGCTGGACCGGCTGGTGCGCCGCGGCTATGTGCAGCGGCTTGACGGCGACCGTTTCTCATTGACGCTGAAGATGTTCGGGCTGGCGCATTTCCACGCGCCGATCCGCCGTCTGGTCTCCTTTGCCGCACCGGTTATGCGCGATTTTTCCGCGAGCGCCGAGCAGGCCTGTCATCTGGCGGTTTATGATCGCGGCAGCGTGGTCGTCATCGCCCAGCAGGAATCGTCCACTTACTGGGCCATGTCCATGCGGGTCGGCGCGCAGATGAGCCTGTTCCACACCGGCTCCGGCCATGTGCTTCTGGCCTTCCAGACCGAGGCGCAGCGCCAGATCATGATAACCGAACAGGTGCGCGGCAGCGGCGAAACCGTACCGCCGGACCTTGCCGGGCGGCTGACGGACGTGCGCAAAAACGGTTTCGAATCCATGGACAGCCTTCAGACCGCCGGCGTGCGCAATATTTCCGCCCCGGTGCTGACGCTCGACGGCACGGCGCTTGCCGTCATCACCTGCCCCTATATTACCCCGCTCGGCGGCAAGGCCCCGACACGCGAGGCCTGTGAAGCCTTGATCCGCGAGGCGGCAAAACGGATTTCCGAAGTGGCGACGGGAAACGGAAATTCCTGAGACGCACAAAAAAACGCGACCGGCAGGGACCCGATCGCGTTTTGAGTGACTGGAGATTTATATCTCTTAAACGCAGGGGGAACGTGGATGGTTCCCCCTTTTTGTATCAGGCCGCAGCCAGCGTCAGTTCCTTGCGGACCATCTCGCGCAGCGTCACCAGATCCTTGGCGAACAGGCGGATGCCTTCCGAAAGCTTCTCGGTGGCCATCGCGTCCTCGTTGAGCGCCCAGCGGAAGGCCTTCTCGTCGAGCGACTGCAGCGGCTCTGCCTTGACATTGTCAGGCGAAAGCTTGCGCTCCAGCTTGCCGCCGTCCTTGTCCAGTTCTTCCAGCAGCGCCGGGCTGATCGTCAGGCGGTCGCAACCGGCAAGTGCTTCGATTTCGCCGACATTGCGGAAGGAGGCGCCCATGACGACGGTGCCGATGCCGTTGGCCTTGTAATAATTGTAGATGCTGCGCACCGAAACGACGCCCGGATCGGTCTCGGCGGTGTAGTTCTCACCGGTGGACTTCTTGTACCAGTCGAGAATACGGCCGACGAAGGGCGAGATGAGAAAGACCTTGGCTTCGGCGCAGGCAATCGCCTGGGCCTGCGAGAAGAGCAGCGTCAGGTTGCAGTCGATGCCTTCGGACTGGAGAACCTCGGCAGCCTTGATGCCTTCCCAGGTGGAGGCCAGCTTGATGAGGATGCGTTCACGCTCGATGCCGCGCTCCTTATAGGCGGCGATGATGTGGCGCGCCTTGGTGATGGAGGCCTGCGTATCGAAGGAAAGGTCGGCATCGACTTCGGTCGACACGCGGCCGGGAACGAGGCCGGCAAGGGCCGCGCCCACGGAAATGGCCAGACGGTCGGCAACGGCGGCAACCACGGCGTCGGACTGGCCGCCCTGCTTCTTGCCCCATGCGACGGCTTCCTTCACCGCATCCGCAAAGGCCGGTGTGCCGAGCGCCTTCAGAACGATGGTCGGGTTGGTGGTGCAATCCACCGGCTTCAGGCGCGCAACCGCCTCGATATCGCCGGTATCGGCAACGACCGTGGTGATGGCGCGAAGTTGTTCGAGTTTGGATGTCATATCTGATGATCCTTCATGATCTCTTGAAAACTTGCTCTGCCGTCATTTCGTTCCCGCACCGGGGGTGCGCCCAAGGCCGAAATCGCGGTTTCGTCGGTTCCAACTATCGCAAGTCGAAGGCGCGAAAGTCAAGACATTTGCGCATCGCAATTGACATAAGTTTCACGCCTGCGATACTCGGTCGCTAATAAAGAATGGCGGAAACCGTGGCGAAACTGAGAAGAGAAACCCATACGGCCTATTCGGAAGCGGCTTCGCTGAGGCTACGCGCCGCATGGCTCTATTATAATCAGGGTATGACGCAGAAAGACGTCGCGGAAAAACTCGGCATCAGCCGCTCCACCGTCATCCGCCTTCTGGACGAGGCGATGAAGCGCTCCGAAGTGCAGATATGGATCAACGAGGGCATCGAGGATTTCGTCGAGCTGGCCGGCCAGCTGGAGGCGGCTTACGGGCTGGACGAGGCCGTGATCATCCCTTCCCCCGGCCCATCCCCGGACAAGGCGAACGCCGAAGGCACGGCCAAGGCAGTCGGGCTGGCGCTCGGGCAGTTCCTCTCCGAAGCGGTGCCGAACGAGGCCACCATCGGCGTCGGCTGGGGCCGCACCATGACCGCCTCGCTTTCCAGCTTCCGCCCGCCGCGCCGGGAAAACTGCAAGGTCGTCTCGCTGCTCGGCGGCATCGTCGCCGTGCACCAGACCAACCCGCTGGATTACACCTGGCGGCTGGCGAGCGCGCTCGGGGCGGAATGTTACATGTTCCTTGCGCCGCTCCTGGTGGATTCGGTTGAGACGAAACGGGCGCTGATTGAAAAATGCGGGCTCGCGACGCTTTACGATCTCGCCGAAACGCTCGATCTCGCCATCGTCTCCTGCGGAGATATCGGCCCGCATTCGACATCGCTGTCGGAAGGTTTCATTTCCAAGGCGACGCTGCAGGAACTCATCGATGCCGGCTGCGTCTGCGACACCATGTTCAATTTCATCGATGCCGAAGGCCGCTCGGTCGATCACCCGATCAATCAGCGCGCCATGGCAATCGATCTCGATACGCTGCGCAAGGCCAAACACATCGTGCTGGCCTCCGGCGGCGCCCACCGCGCCATCGCCATCCGCGCCACGATCAAGCGGATCGGGTGCAATACGCTGATAACAGACGAGGCGGCGGCGCGGGCGTTGATGGAACTGGTTTAGGTCTCGCCGGGCCATTGGCGGGCGGCATGTTGCACGAACAGGATTTCGACCTGTTGCTCCGTCACGCGATAGGCGACAATGTAGGGCAGGCCGGAAATAACCAGCTCCCTGGTCCCTTCGATTTCGCCACTGCGTCCTAAATGAGGATTATCAGATAAAAGACGTGCCGTCGTCTGGTGAATTGCCCTAACGACTTTTACTGCCGCACGCGGATTACGTTCGGCGATATAGTCGCCTATAGCATCAAGCTCCCGGAGAGAACGCCGCGTCCAAACCAACCGCACGCGTTTCAGGCCTTGGCATATTTATTCAGAACGACGTCGATCTCTTCTTCAGTAACAAACTCCCCGGCCTCGGCCTCCGCCAACCCTGCCCTCACGCCGCTCGTCCATTTCTCCTGCCATGCCAGAGAACGTCCATGAGAAAGCGCATCTTCTATGATGCGGCTTGGAGTCGAGTTCGAGCGCTCGGCCAAGATATCCAGCCGGTGTTTAAGATCGTCGGGAAGTTCAATCGTGCTTTTCATGGGCCAAGAATAACCGATCCTGGGCAGATCGGCAAAGACAATCCAAGCCTCGCCTCACACCTTCCCCGTTTCCCAGCCGAGCATCGCCCGCTTGCGGGTCAGGCCCCAGTGGTAGCCCGTCAGAGCCCCGCTTTTCCCCACGGCGCGATGGCAGGGAACGACGAAGGACACCGGGTTGGCGCCGACCGCCGCACCAACCGCACGCGACGCGGTAGGCTGGCCGATATCGCAGGCGATGTGCGAATAGGTAACAGCGCGGCCCATCGGGATTTTCAGGAGGCTTTCCCAGACCCGCACCTGAAAATCCGTGCCGAGCAGAACCACGCGCAGCGGCCTGTCCGCCGACCACATGGACGGATCGAAGATGCGGGCGGCGTAGGGTGCCGTCGCTTCGCGATCCTCGAGATATTCCGCATTCGGCCAGCGGCCGGCCATGTCCTCGAAGCAGGCCCTTTCCTCACCCGGATCGGCAAAGGCGCAGCCGGCAAGGCCACGATCTGTCACCATGACCAGCGCAAGCCCGAAGGGCGAGGTGTGGAAACCGTAACGGATCGTCAGCCCGCCGCCCTTGGCCTTCCATTCGCCGGGCGACATGGCCTCATGGGTGACGAACAGATCGTGCAGGCGTCCCGGCCCCGACATGCCGACCTCGATAGAGGTTTCCAGCAGCGGCAAATCCTCCTCGCGCAACAGCCTTTTGGCATGATCGAGCGTTACGGCCTGCAGGAATGCCTTGGGTGAAAGGCCGGCCCAGCGGGTGAAAGTCTTCTGCAATTGCGTCGGCGACTGGCCGAGCTCTGCAGCAATGGCTTCGAGGGAGGGCTGCTCGCGATAATCCAGCGTCAAAAGCTCGATAACCCCGCGCACCGTGTCGTAATCCGATCCGATGGGGGTGATATCTTCGTTCAGCGTAATATTGGCGTTCATCGCAAATCTCCTAACGGGTAGGAGAAAACCATTAAAGCGACTTCGTCTCCACCCGTTTCTTGCGCCGTACTCAGTTTCTACCGTCATACCGGCCTCGAGCCGGTATCCAGCCAGCCCAAGTCCTTGGGCTGAAAAGAGTCGTCTCGCCGCGCAGACGCGCGTCGGCTGGCAACTGTATTAATGCATGTTGTTTTAAGCTGCTTCGAATGTGGTTTTATCCCTGAGAATGGCATTTGCAATGACGAGCAGTTTGCGGGCGATGGCGATGATCATGACCTTGAACGGTTTGCCTTTGGCCTGCATGGCTTGAACCATGCGGGCGAAGGGCGACTTTAGCCGGTAGGCCACCAGCGCCGCCATATAGAGGGCATCGCGCAC